>JBOHZL010000052.1:0-20727 GCA_050738495.1 Steroidobacteraceae bacterium
GGCACAGTACGCCGTGCCTGGCCTGACGCTCACGGAGTTCGGTCCCGGTCAGACGCGGCAGCAATTGCGTGGCGTCGGCTCGCCAGGCGGCGCATCCGGTACGGCGACGGTTGGCTACTACCTCGATGAGATGCCGCTCAACGTTACTCTCGGCGGCTCCCCTCCGGACATACGCCTGCTCGACATCGAGCGCATCGAGGTGTTGCGCGGCCCGCAGCCGACGTTGTACGGCGAAGGCTCGATGGGCGGCACAATCCGCTACATCACCGCCTCGCCGGACCTGAGGGAATTTGGCAGCACCTTCGCCGGTCGATGGGGCGCCGTCGAAGACGGCAGCTCCGCCTACCGGGTCTCGGGCACGATCAATGCGCCGTTGATTGAAGACAAGCTGGGTGTGCGCGTTGTCGCTGGTTACGAGAATCTGGGCGGCTGGATCGATGCTCCTGCGAGCGGCAGAAAAGACGTCAACGATGCTCGCCTGACGACTTATCGCGGCAAGCTGCTCTTTGAGCCTACCGATGCTTTGTCGATCTCGCTGCTTGCGCTGCACCAGAAGCAGGAGCAGGACTATCAGAACTTCACCGCGAAGGACCGTACGACGGTCACGCAGTTCCCGACAGCCAACGACGGCCGCTACGACCTTGTCAACCTGGTGGGAAGCTATGACTTCGGCCCGGTAACGTTACTCGGAACTGTCGGCTATTTCGACCGCGAAGCCGAGTCCGCGTTTGACATTACCTCACCATTCATCATTGACTTCTTCGAGCAGGTTCTCGGAGTCCCGCCGGGCTCGATCACCTTGGCCGGCATCGCTGTTGCGGCACAAACTCGCATGTGGGCCCAGGAGCTGCGCCTGAGCTCCAACGGCGGCGGCCCGCTGAATTACACCCTTGGCGCTTACTATCGTGACCCGAAGAGCTCCCAGGTGTCGACAACGGTCACCTCGCCTGGAACCCTGCCGTTCGATCCGTTTGGCGGTAGTTCCCGCGATGTATCGGAGGCCTGGGCGGTGTTCGGCGACGCGAGTTACGCCTTCACCGACCGCTTCGAAGCTCTGATCGGCGTGCGTTATTTTGAGGACAAGCGGTCCGACAGCAACCACGCTCCAAGGACGTTCGATACGATCAACCCCCGGATCAACCTGTCGTTCAAGATCTCCGAAGACGGACTGCTCTACTTCAACGCCGCCAAAGGATTTCGCAGCGGCGGCTTCAACCTGCCACTGCCTTCCCCGCCGTTCCCCGTCGTCCCTCCGAACTACCAGCCTGAAGAACTGTTCAGCTATGAGCTCGGGGCAAAGAAGCAATGGCTGGACCGGCGGCTGACCACGGAATTGGCGGTTTACTACAACGACTGGAAGGACCTGCAGGTTGCTACGTCGGGTTTCGTTCCGGTCGTGATCTTCACCAACACCGGCGCGGCGTCCGGGCCGGGGATCGATCTTTCGCTGACGGCTCGCGCGACGGAGCACCTGACGGTGTCGGGAACGTTCGGATACAACGACATGCAGTATGACGTCAATTCGCCCGACCGGCGCAAGGGCGATCCGCTCGATCTGGTGTCGGCACGGACGGCTTCATTGGCGCTGGACTATCGCCGCCCGCTCGCCAGTGGCACCCAGATCCGCGCCCGCGCCGATTATCAGTACACCAGCGGCTATACGCTTACTTTGCGGGACTTCTTTCCCGCGCAGCCGATCACCAGGAGCGATGAGCGTAACGTCGTCAACTTGCGCCTCGGTGCCGATTTCGGGATGTACGAGGCCTATCTTTTCGCGGAGAACGTAACCGACGACAACGGCAGTCTCTACCCCCAGGTAGCCTCGCTGCCGGAGCCTATTTTGGCTAGGCCACGCACCCTGGGGATCGAGATGACCGTCAAGTTCTAGCTTTGGCAGCCGTGGTGCTGGTTGTCAGTGAATTTCTTGACGCCGTAGCGTGAGTCTGGACTACGGGTCCAGGCTTGAGCATTGACGCTGGGGACACAACAACTTGCGCGACGGCCAGGTAAGTCTCACACGCGGGGTGCTCGCGGCGTATGCCGCACCGGCGTTCTCGCAAGCGCTGATCCACGGCCCGACCGGAGCCGTCATCCAGGGAGTGTACGCGAAGCAGTTCGGACTCTCGCTGCAGTCGATTGCACTGGTGCTGTTTGTTGCGAGCGTCTTCGATGCCGCATTCAATCCTCTGATCGGCTATTCGTCGGATCGCTACCGGGTACGCTTTGGCTCCCGCAAACCCTGGCTGATCGCCGGCTCCCTGAATGCGGTCGTCGCTTGCTGGTTTCTCTACGCCCCCACGCCACCCGTCACCACCGCATATTTTCTGCTCTGGCTTTTGCTGGCCTATGCCAGCTGGGCCGTGACGGAAGTCCCTTACGGTGCCTGGATCGCGGAGATTTCCACCGACTACGACGAGCGCACGCGCCTCACGACCTGGCGAGGCGTCAGCACTTACCTCGGTACCATGGCCTTTTTCGCGATTCCCTTCCTTCCTTTTTTCACCTCCACGGAATTCACGGCTGAAAGCCTGCGCTGGACCGCAATCCTGGCGGCGATCGCATTGCCCACCTTCGCGGCGATCGCTGTAGTGATCGTCCCGAACGGTGCGGCGTCGGCGCCGCGACGCACACAGAAATCGCAGAATGCCTGGCGCGGCATTCTCAGCAATCGGCCGCTGCTGGTCTTCGCACTGATGTTCGCGCTCATCGGACTGGCCAGCGGCGCTTCTTACGGCGTGTTGTTCTTCTACGTCGACGCTTACCTGCGGCAGGGCCACGCGTTGGCGGGTCTATTCCTCCTGACTCTGCCGGTGGGCGCTCTGGCGGTGCCGCTCTGGGGCTATCTGTGTCGCCGGTTCAGTAAGCAGCGAGCGTGGGCGGCAGGGACCGCTGGCGGCGCACTCGCAGTATTGGCGTACGGGCTCATTCCACCCGGAGAGCCCGCCACGTTGTGGCTATTGGGGATTGTTTTCTTGCTGGTGGTCGCGCTTTTCGTTTCCTATACCGTGGCCGCACCCGCGATTCTCGCAGATATCGTCGACTATGGGCGTTTGCGCTTCGGCGTCGACTATGCCGGCACGTACTACGCTATCTACAACGTGATGTACAAGGCGGTGCCCGGCGTGGGTGCCGCAATCAGCCTTGCGATGGTGGATTTTTTTGGTTTCAACCCGCAGCTCGCCGAGCAGACCTCCAGCGGCAGGTTCGGGTTGTTGCTTATGTTCTGCGTGCTGCCGGCGTTATTGCTGCTGATCTCCGTTCCGTTGATTTGGCGCTTCCCGATCAATGCGCGACGCCAGCGCGCCATCGTCCGGCGCCTGGAGCGCAGACAGGCACAGCTTTCAGAGAGACCCGGGTTCGGCGATGCCTCGGTACGGGAGGGTTCCAGATGACGTCCTGGGCGTGGAACCTGGTCTTGTCTTTCCTCAGTCGCGACTGGGCGGGCTTGGCGCTTGCCTTGGTCGTTGCGGTGCTCGGTGTCTGGTGCATCAGCGTAGCTCGGGCCAGGGGCGCAACGTGGGCCACAGGAGTCGGCTATCTGGTGCTCGGCATCGCAGGCATGTTGGCGCTTGGGTCCATATATCACCTGGTCCATATGGCGCGCGTGCGTGCGCAATATCCGCCGCCCGGCGAAATGGTGGACATCGGCGGATATGCGCTGCATATCCTCGCAGAGGGGAAGGCAAGGGGAAAGCCGACAATCGTCTGGATACCGGGCGGACATAGCCCAGGCGTGGAACTCTATCAGCTGCACAAGATGCTTCGCGACGAGTCGCGCTCGATCCTGATCGATCGGCCGGGCTCCGGCTGGAGCGACATCGGTCCCTTTCCCCGCACGACGACCCTCGAAGCGAGCGAAGTCGTTGCGGCGCTAGAGAACTCGGGCGAGAACGGTCCATTCGTGCTCGTCGGTCATTCCTTCGGCGGACTGCTTGTCGCCAATATCGCGCGGCGTTATCCCGAGAACATTGCTGGCGTCGTGCTGCTGGATGCGACGCCCCCGGACGCCATCAATTACTCTCCATTGAATCCAATACTGAGACAAATGCGCCGCGACGCAATGCTGAGCGCGATTCAGCGCCTGTTTGGAATTCACCCGGATGTCGCGCAGCGGCGACGGGGACAGGATCCGAACACGAAACAAACAATCGATGTCATCGAGAAGAGCATGGGAGAAATGTTTGAGAAGGTCCAAGCTCTCCAAGCCGCGTCGCGGTCGGCCTGTGCCGGCGCCTCAATCTTTGCAGAGCTGGATCATGGTGGCCTGGGCTGGGAAACGACGGTCTACGATGGTGATCTGGGCGACCTACCCGTTTTCCTGGTCGCACCGGGCCACGTGCCCATGGAAGAAGTGCTACCTGTGGCGAAAGCAATGGAGACCATCGCAGGCGAAGGCGGTGGTCCGGGTACCATCGACGCAACGAGACTGCAGCGGTTCTACGCCCGCACGCGGGAACGATATCTGGCAACTTCCAGCCGGTCGGAGCGAATCATTGCGCCCGAGGGCACCGGGCACCTCTTCCCCTTCGAGACGCCTGAATTCGTCGCTGACGTGGTCCGCAGAATGCAGGAGGAGTCTAGGCGATGAACGGCCTTACGACGGCAGCTCGATTGGCCGACCTCGCTGAACGGTTCTGGCGCTTTGAGTGCCACGAGTTCCCGCTGACCGCGATCCTGGCGGGTGAGGCCACGCGCGACGCAACGGTCTTCCGGGAAGCAGTCGCAGATTGCGATCGTCGTCACCTTGCCGCGGGCGAAATGCTGGCCGAACTGCACCATATTGCAGTCGACAGCTTGACGGCGCAGGACCGGGCAACGCACCGGCTGCTGCACCGCGCGCTTGAGGGCATTCGCAGTTTCCACGAGGTCGTGGCGCACTACCGGCCATCGCTCTTTCCGGCGGGGCCGGATTTCACGACCGTGTACTTCGCGAATACAGCGAGCGCGGACAGTGTCGAATCAGCCGAACGCTACCTCGAGCGGCTGGCGACTGTGCCGGCGTTTATTCGCGACGTCATGGAAGGTCTGCAGGCCGGTTACACCTACGGAATCCGTTATCCGCGTCCCGTGCTCGATCGCGCGATCGCCAATACGCGCGGCATGATAGCGGGTGCAGTCGAAAGCTCGCCGTGGTGCGGCCCTTTCAAGCGATCCACTGCGGCGGGGCGAGCTGCGGTCCGACGTGCCGGAGATGGTGCGCTCGCGCTGATTCGCGGCGAGCTTCTGCCCGCACTCCAGGCCTACGCGGATCTCCTGGAAGGGCCGCTTGCCAGGGGCGCGCGCAGCACGCTCGCCTGCACCGACGCTCCGCTCGGTCGCGAGTTCTATCTGGTTCTCGCACGGAACTTTACGACGACTGATCTCGGTCCCGAGGAGATCCACGAACTTGGACTTGCAGAGGTCGCGCGTCTCAACGGGGAAATCGAAGCCGTTGCCAACGATGCAGGTTTTGCCGGCGACGCGACAGCGCACCGACGACTCCTGTCGAGCGACGCGCAATTCATCGTCGCTTCCAAGGAGGAACTGCGCGACAAGCTGGAAAGCCTTTGCAAGCGCATCGATAAGCGCATTCCGGCCTTTTTCGGGCGCATCCCGCGTATCACCTACGGGATCGAGACCATGCCGGAGGCGATGTCGGCGAGCATGCCGCCGGCCTATGCGCAGCCGAACCCCGCCGATGGATCGGCGCCGGGAATCTTCTGGGTCACGAGTGATCCGAAAAAGTGTCCGAGCTACATGCACCTGCCGCTCGCGCTGCACGAAGCCTGGCCGGGGCACCTGATGCACATCGCACTGATGCAGGAGATGGAAGGGTTGCCGAAATTTCGCCGTCATGGTGCGGTCAAGTACACCGCGTGCGTAGAGGGCTGGGCACTCTACTGCGAGCGTCTCGGTGTCGACATGGGTCTCTTCGAGACGCCGCATCAGCACTATGGCCGATTGAACATGGAGATATGGCGTGCCGTGCGTATGGTCGTTGACACGGGGATCCACTGGCACGGCTGGAGTCGAGACCGCGCCGTCGAGTACATGGCGCAACACGTGACGTTGGCGCGTGAAATGATCGAGGCCGAAGTGGACCGTTACGTCGCGCTGCCGGGACAGGCGCTCGCCTACCAGATCGGAAATCTCAAGTTTCGTGCACTTCGCCAGCGCGCGGAGCAGACGCTCGGCGACCAGTTCAGTTTCCGCACTTTCCACGACGAAATGATGGCGGCTGGCCCGGTGACTCTGCCAGTCCTGGAGGAACTAGTCGATGACTGGCTGAGCCGGCAGGCGACAGGAGTGCATCCGTGAAAGGCGAGCATCCAGGGAGCCTTTCGCAAGGCATCTACTACGAAGTCCACGGCAGCGGCATCCCGCTGTTTCTCGGCTTCCCGATCATGGCGTCATACGGCGGGATCTTTGGTGAGGCCAATGCATCCGTCCTGAGCGGCTTCCTCGACCGGCTCACGGATCGGTACCGGGTACTGGTCGTTGATTACCCGAGCATCGGCAAGAGTGTGTCGATTCCTCCAACCGAGCTCACGGGCGAACGCGTCAGCGCCGATATGTTGGCGGTGGCCGACGCGGCCGGGTTCGATGACTTCGCGTGGTGGGGAGGTACCTGGGGCGCCGTGGTCGGACTGCAGCTCGCCTCCCGCAGCGAACGCGTGTCCGCGCTCGTCTGTAGCGGCTGGCCGCCAATCGGAGCGCCGTACACGGACATGCTGCGGGGCGTACGTGCAAACGTGGCGAATCCTCCTCCGCACGCGAGGGTGATCTTGCGCGATCCGAGCCAGTATGCGCAGTGGGTCAGTTTCTACGAGAGTATTCAGGACTGGCCCGAGGCTCAGGCGGTCGCGCGCATCCAATGTCCCCGGATGGCGGTCTTCGGCTCCGAGGCCGAAGGCGATGTCGCAGGCATTCCCTTACCCTTTGGCGCGACGATCCGCGAACGGCGGGCGGAACTTGAGGCGCTGGGCTGGCGGGTGACCGAGATCCCCGGTCGCGACAATTCCGTCATGATTGACCCTCTAACCATCGTGCCTGTCGTACGCAAGTTCCTCGATGCGATGAAATGGTAAACCGTGCATGGATAGATCACACATTGCCGCGCTTGCGCACCCGGCCCAGGTACTGGCACTCGTGCTCGCTGCTTGTGCCAACGGTCAGGCCTCGTCGGAGATGAGCGACGTTTCGGCAACGAATGCTGGTGCTGCCTCGGCAACGGCCCAGGTTGATGCGTTGGCTGACGAACTGTTGGCGCATCTGCGCGATACGAACGCAGATATACGTCTGCGGAGTGGTCTGCCGATCACCCGGCTGGATGACCTCACGCCCGAGCAAGCGCGCCGTGAGAGCGAATTCTGCCGCGAGAGGCTCGCGAGGCTCGACGGAATCGCCCTGGCAGAGCTGCCGCACGAGCAGTGGCTGCTCGCGCGCATGCTCCGTCACACGTTCGCGAGCGGCGCGAATGCCGAGGAAGACTACTGGCTGAATTTCGCCGTCACCCCCTATTCCGGTGGATTCGTCCTCCTGGGTGTGCACCATATTCTCGCCGCGCAGCCGCTCAGGAGCGCGGCGGATAGGGAAAGCTATCTGCACCTGCTCGGTGAGTACGTTGCGATGCTGGATCAGATCGCCGCGAAGACGCGGGCCCAGGCCGAGCGCGGTATTCGTGTTCCGCGAGCGGCGATTGCCGGTGTGCGAGCGACTTTCGCCGGCATGAAGACTTCAGCATTGCAGGTGTTCGAGGTCGCACCCGAGCGACTCGCGGAGTCGACGCCGGTAGAACGTTCCACCTTCGACGCCGTGGTTGCGGTGCAGATCGCAAAACGAATCGTGCCTGGCTACGACCGCATCCTGGCGATCTTCGACGAGGACTACGTCTCGAAAGCGCCCGCAGAGGTTGGCCTCGGCCGGTTTCCGGGTGGTGAGGAAAACTATCGTCGTCGAATCACCTACGGCACGGGCCTAAAACTTACGCCACAGCAGATCCACGAGCGCGGCCTCGCCGACGTCGTCGAGCTCGAGCGGAAAATGCAGAGGATCCGTATTGAACTCGGTTTTCAGGGCGATCGCGCGGCGTTTCATGACATGCTGCGTAAGGATCCGCGCTTCCTCGCGAAGACCCCGCTGGAGATCGAGCAGCGCTACCTGAAATACATGGAACGCATCGAGCCGCAAATTCCGAAGTATTTTTCGCGTTTGCCGCAGGCGCGTTATGGCGTCAAGCGAGTCGAGCTCGCCGCCGAATCGGGCATGACTTACGGCTACTACCAGCAGCCCAGCCCAGCCGACCCCGTCGGCTACTATCGTTACAACGGCTCGCGGCCTGGCGAGCGCTCGCTGGTGACGGCCGCACACCTCATCTATCACGAGCTCGCGCCGGGCCATCACTTCCAACTTGCGTTACAGGCGGAGAATGAGAACGTCCATCCGGTGCGCGAATTTCTTTACTACGGTGCGTTCGCTGAAGGCTGGGCGGAATATGCCGCAAGCCTTGCCGTAGAGATGAGCGTACTCGATGACCCGTATGACCGCTACGGGCAGTTGCTGAGCCAGACGTTTCTCGCGACGCGGCTGGTTGTCGACACCGGCATGAATTATCTCGGCTGGCCGCTCGAGCGAGCGCGGCTGTACATGCAAGACCATAGTTTTGAGTCCGATTCGCAGATCGCCACCGAGAGTCTGCGCTATTCGACCGACCTCTTTGCGCAGGCGCTCGACTACCGTCTGGGTTTCGATCAGTTTTGGGCCCTGCGGCACCGAGCCGAGGCCGCGCTGGGCGATCGCTTCGATATCCGGAGGTTTCATGCGGCGGCGGTCGGCAGCGGCGCCATGCCGCTCGACGTACTCGCCGAGCACATCGAATGGTTCATCGCGCAAGAGCAAGCGCGGAATGAGCATTGATGACAGGACGGATGCCGTGCGCGCGCAACTCTTTGGCGGCTCGCCCTACCGCTCCGTTGCGAGAGCGGAAGTATCACTGGTCCCCAGGAGCTTTTGGGGCGGACGGCGCAGACCATGAGATGCAACGATCTGGTCGCTGAGATCGGTAATATGGCGCGACGTCCCTGGCCGGACGCCGTCTCGCTTCCGCCGCGCGCCTATTTCTCCGAGGACTTGCACGCTCTCGAAATCGATCGGATCTTCCGCCGCGAATGGCTCTGCGTCGGGCATATCTCGCAAGTCCCACAGGCGGGCAGCTATCTCACGGCGGAGATCATAGGTACGCCCATTGCAGTCGTTCGAGCGAAAGACCAGTCTCTATCGGTTCTGGCGAATAGCTGCGTTCATCGCGGCACCAAAATCTTGAACGGCACCGGTCGCGTGAAGTTTCTCGTCTGTCCGTATCATTCCTGGTCCTACGACCTGACCGGCGAGCTCACGAGCGCGCCTGGCATGTCAGGCGAGGACTCTGCTCGGCTGGCCAAGTGCCGCCTCGCCCAAGTGCGGCATGAAGTATGGAACGGCTGGATCTACGTCAACCTCCAGCCCGACGCCCGAGCTCTGCTGCCCCGCCTGGCTGGCTTGTCGGAACTGGTGACGCCTTACCGCGAGGAAAAAAAGTCGGTGCTGTTCGCAATGGAGGAGGAATGGCCCGCCAACTGGAAGATGCTGGCCGAGAATTTCATGGAAAGCTACCACCTGCCCGTCGTGCACCCGAGGACGGTCAATCGGGGCTCTCCGGTCTCCGGCGTGGACTGCTGGCCGGGGGGCGAAGGATTCGCCTACCATACGCTGCAGATCGCGCGGAAGGATGATCATCCAACGTCCTTCGAGGAATCCGTTCCGGCCGAGACCCGCGACAAGGAAATTCTCACCTGCGTCTTTCCGAGCCACCTCCTCTCGATCACGCCGCACAACACCCTATCGCTCTCGGTTCAGCCGTTTGGAGTGGACCGGCTGCGTGCATCAGTCGTTTATCTCATCAACTCCGAGTACGTGCGTGCCACCGGCCAAAGCCTCGACGCCGCTGCGAACAGCGCGAGAGCCTATTTCGACCGGTTCAACGCCGAAGACAAGGCCATCGTCGCCCGCCTGTGCGCCGGATTGAAATCATCGCTTGCCCGGTCCGGGCCGCTGGCGCCCCTTGAGCGCCCGCTCTGGGAGTTCCACAAATATCTGGCGCGCCAGCTCTGCGATCACCCTACGACGTAGTTGTCAAGTCGCTCTCGCGATTTGAAGCGGCTGCGCAGCCAGCGATGATCTCGACCGGAACGGCTGATCCTGTTACGGCCGATGCGGCTTTGCCAGGTAGATCCTGCCCTGCATCTGGTGCAGGCGGCTCGCCGCGATAAAGGCTGTCCGGCGAGTCCACTGCGGCGGACAGAAAGAGCTTGACCGCTCGGTCGTAGAATTCGTCGACGAGTGCGATGAAACGTCGTGGGGCATCCATCACCGGGACACCGCTCAGGAAGACCGTCTGGTAGCAGCGTGCGATCTCGATGTAGTCGGCCGCCGAGCGCGGGCGCTCGCAGAGTTCGCGGAAATCAAACCACACGACGTCCTCGGCTTCGCGCCGCGCACGCACGGCACGCCCCTCGACCTGGACCCGTGCGTCGCGACTCCCGCGGCCGTCCGCGCGCCGCTCGAATTCCGCCGCGAGGCGGCCCTCCGCATCTCCGGCGGACGGCCCCAGGTAGAGCGTGGCGCGCTCGAGCTGGCGGAGTCTGTAGTCGACGCCGCCATCGAGCGCCATGACACGGCAGTTCTTCTCGATCAGCGCGATGGCGGGCAGGAACCGGTCGCGCTGCAGGCCCCCGCGGTACAGATCGACCGGCGGCAGGTTCGACGTCGCGACGAGCGTGACCCCGCGCCTGAACAGCGCTCCAAGCAGCGTGCCGAGGATCATCGCGTCGGCGACGCCGCCGACCACGAACTCGTCGATACAGAGGACGCGTGCCTTCGCCGCGAAGTCGGCAGCGATCTTTTCCAGCGGCGAGGGGAGATTACGGTGGCGCTTGAGTCGTGCGTGCATATCTTGCATGAAGCGGTGAAAATGCTCGCGCCGCTTGTCGCGGATCGGCAGCTCGGCGAAGAACTCGTCTGCCAAGAAGGTCTTGCCGCGGCCCACGCCGCCCCAGAGGTAAAGGCCGCGCAGCGGTGCGCGTGCCCGCGGAATCAGGTCGAGGCCACGCGCAATGACGGAGTTTCGCGCAAGAATCCGCCGGCGCAGGTCTTCGAAGCGCGAGAGCGCGGCGCGCTGCGACTCGTCCAGCGACTGGCCATGGGCTGCGAGCAGAGCGCCGGCGCGGGTGGTGAGCGTCGGCTTGTCGGGCGCCTGCTTCAGACGCGGAGGTCCGGCAGGTCGCAGAAGTGTGCAAGCGCCGCGGGATTCGCGAGCGCATCCGTATTCTTCACGGGCCGCCCGTGGATCGTCTCGCGCACGGCAAGCTCGACCACCTTGCCGCTGATCGTGCGCGGGATCTCCGGCACCCGCACGATCTTCGCGGGCACGTGACGCGGCGTCGTGTTGGCGCGGATCTGCCGGCGGATGCGCTCGCGGAGTGCCTCGTTGAGCGTCAGGCCCTCGCGGAGGCGCACGAAGAGGACCACCCGGACGTCGTGTCCGATGTCCTGGCCGACGACGACGCTCCCGAGCACGTCGTCGAGCGCCTCGACCTGGCGGTAGATCTCGGCGGTGCCGATGCGCACGCCACCGGGGTCCAGCACGGCGTCCGAGCGCCCGAGGATCACGAGCCCGCCCCGCGGCGTCAGCAGCGCGTAATCGCCGTGGTGCCAGATGCCCGGGAACCGCTCGAAATAGGCCGCGTGATAGCGCGCGCCACCCGCGTCGTTCCAGAATTCCACCGGCATCGACGGAAACGGCGCGGTGCAGACCAGCCCGCCTTTCTCACCGGTCACCGGCCGGCCGGCGTCGTCCCAAACCTCGACTTTCATGCCGAGCCCGCGGCACTGCAGCTCTCCGCGGTAAACGGGCAGGAGCGGATTGCCGAGTGCGAAGCAGGACACGATGTCCGTGCCTCCCGAGATCGACGCGAGCTGGATGTCCGGTCCGATGGCGCCGACGACGAAATCGTACTGCTCCGGCCCAAGCGGGGATCCGGTAGACAGCACCGTACGCAGCACCACGAGGCCGTGGCGCTCGCACGGCCTGTAACCGGCCTTCTCGATCGCCGCGAGATACCTCGGGCTCGTGCCGAAGACGGTCACGGCCTCGTCCGCGGCCATCGTCCAGAGCACCTCGGGGCCGGGATGCAGCGGTGAGCCGTCGTACAGCACGATCGTCGCCCGGGATGCGAGCGCGCTCGCGAGCCAGTTCCACATCATCCAGCCGCAGGTCGTGAAGAAGAACAGGCGGTCGCCGGACTTCAGGTCTGTGTGCAGCAGGTGTTCCTTCAGGTGCTGGAGCAGCGTTCCGCCGGCGCCGTGCACGATGCACTTCAGCACGCCCGTCGTGCCGCTCGAACAGAGCACGTAGAGCGGATAGTCGAAGGGAAGGCGTGTGAAAGCGGCGTGCGCCCCGCGCTCGCCGTAATCGGCGAATCGGGCCGATCGCGGATGGACCGCGGCTCCATCCTTCGATTGCACGTAAGTCACGACGACGACCCTTGTGATCGAGGGCAGCTCTCTGAGCACACTCGCGACCGGCGCGAGCGAATCAATCGTCCTGCCGGCATAGAAATAGCCATCGGCCGTGAAGAGAACCTTGGGCTTCACCTGTCCGAACCGGTCGAGCACACCCTGGATGCCGAAATCCGGCGAAGAGGATGTCCAGATCGCGCCGATACTTGCGGTGGCGAGCATCGCGATCACGGCTTCGGGGAGATTGGGCAGGAAGCCGGCGACGACGTCGCCCGGCGCGACGCCGTCGGCCCGAAGCCCGGCCGCCACGCGCGCGACTTCGGCGCGGAGCGTGCTCCAGTCGATCTCGCGCCGATCGCCGCGCTCATTGTGGAAGACGATCGCGGGCTCCGCACCCGGGCCGCGCAGGAGATTCTCGGCGAAGTTCAGTCGCGCCTCTGGGAACCAGCGCGCGCCAGGCATGCGGTCTCCGTTCTCGAGCGCCGCGCCTGCTCCCCGCTCGCCGATGAACCCGGAAAAATCCCAGGGCGACTGCCAGAATGCGGCGGGCTCGGAAACCGACCAGCCGTGGAGCGCGCTGCAATCCGTCACGGCTGCGCCCCGATCGCCGGCAAGGCTCATGAATCGCGTGAGGTTCGCATCGGCGATGCGAAACAGCGATGGCGTCCAGATCGGCTGTTCGACGCTCACTCAGAGCCCCTGATAGTTCGGTCCGGAACCCCCTTAGGGCGTCGTCCAGGTGATGATGGCGTAGGGATCCTGATCCAGCGTTTCGGCTCGGCGCTGAACCTCAACGTGCACCTGCACATGATGTTCGTCGCTGGCGCGTATCGGACCGACGGCGTCGGTCCGCCGGCGTTCTGTCATGTGCCAGCGCCGGGCACGAGCGAGCTGTAGGCACTGGTTCAGCGTATCGCCGAGCGCATCGGTCGGCTGCTGGAGCGGCGCGGCCTGATCGAGCGCGATGACGACAGCGCGTGGTTGAGTGGTGATCCCGGGCGGGCCGGATCGCCGTCGGCCCGCGAGCCGGTCAGCAGGTCTTCACGTTGCAGACCGTGCCGGCGGGCGGATTCTCACTGCACGCGAGCCTGGACATTCAGCCGGGGCCAGGCGCGAAGCGGGAACGACGGTGGCGCTACGCCAGCCGCCCGCCGGTGGCGGCGCAACGCCTGGTGCTGACGCGGTCAGGGCCGGTGCGCTGCGCGCTCAAGAACCCGTACCGCGACGGCACGACGCCTATCGTGCTCGAGCCGCTGCACCGGATGGCCCGCCTCGCCGCCCTGGTTCCGCCGCCGCGGATGCACCTGACCCGGTACCACGGGGTGCGGGGCTCACGGGCTGATCAGGGCCTCGCAGCGGCGAGCATCAAGTCCCATGCAGCCGTTCGGGCCGTGGGGCAGGCGCTCGGTCGCCGCGAGCAGGGCCTTTGAAAGTACTATCCGCCGCTGCGCTTCAGGATTAAGGCATTGACAAAGCCGGCGATCTTCGAGAGCTGCGGAAATGTCTCGCTACGGAGGTGTTCCACATACTCGTCCGAATACGTCGACTTGGCGAGTCCCCGCCAGTGGCGTGAAATCACGTTCACTCCTGTGTCGAGATGCGACAATGCTTTGACGCCCAAAGTTCGAGTCTGGCCGGAACGGTCGGTGTCATGCGCTGAGAGATGTCCTCGATCGCACGCTTGAGCGGGTTCGGCCTGAACGAGTTGCCAGGCCCGCCGCTCATAGCGAGACGAACCCCGCATAGATGAGAGTGAGCGCTGCCACCACTGATGCCGCAGCGCCGACAATGTTGCCAGTGAAAACGAGTTTGGCAGAGAGCGGGCCTCGGGTGGACAGGCCTCGATGTCCAACGATGGCAGCGAGAGGCAGCGAGAAGCAGAAAGCATAGGACGAGACTATGAGCGTGATTGCGATGAACCACTTGACTGGCTCCGCTGCTCCGAATGATGGCAGCAACGCAGCCACGGCTAACATGAGTATGGCGCCAATCGGAAGACCTGAGTGTGCGACCCGCCAGGAGTGAACAATATGGGCAGGAGCGCTGCGATTTACCGCACGCCCATAGGGAGCGCCGCAGAGCAAGCCCACTAGAAGAACGATTGCTCCGTGAAACGCAAGATACCGCGCTGATGGGTCCATGGAAGAGGTCTCCGGATTGCTCTGGGCGATTGTATCGCTGGTCGAATCGGTAAGGACCAAACACCAATCTGATTACCAATGAGCCTCAGCCAACTTTACGAGGCGGTAGGGCATGGGTGGGATGAGCGCGGCGGTTGCTCCCAGGCGCCCAACCATGGCGGCGAGATCGAAGCGTCCGTTGAAGCGGTAGGTGAATTCGGCGAGGTAGCGGGGCAGATGCTTGGCGCGAATCGCATGGTAGGTTCCTTGCATGGCGTTCTTGACGTTGCCGAGCATGGTATCGACCCAGACGAATGCCCGGCGTCGCTGCCGTCCCCGGGGGCCGCTGGTTACCAACGGCTCATGGGTGCAGCCGGCTTGCGCGGCTGCGGCAAAGCAGCGCAGGCCATCGGTGCGGACGTGGGCGCCGGGCGCTAGGTGCTTGCGGCTCCAGCGGCCGATCTCGCGGCGGCGAAAGCCCTTGACCCGGTCCATGCGCAGCGTCAGCGGTTTGCCGCTCACCGGGTCAGCGCCAGCTTGGTGCCGGCGAACATGGGGGTCAAGTCCGATCTTTGCTGTAAATTCGCTGACGGGATGCGGGTGATGCGGACGCGGTGGTGCGCTGCTTGAACTCCTGATCGAGATCGGTACGCAGTTCCTCGAGTTGTCGCAGCTCGAACTCGCTGATGACGACGCGGCGCCAGCCGGCGCTGGCGCGCAGCAGCGAGGCGAACATCAGCTTCAGCACTGCACGTTCGCCAAACGCATGCGGGATGACTTTGGTGCGGCGCCGTTCTTCGCCGAACAATCGTTCGAGCAGATTGGCGGTGCGCACCACCCGCCGATGCGCGATCGGCACGCGCAGGTGCGCGATGGCCGCCTCGAAGTCGTCGAGGAAGCAGGCAGTCGCGGACGGCAACTCGCGCTCGAAGCAGGTGACGAGATCGTCGCGCAGCAGGCGAGCGGTCGCCGGCGAACCGCCCGTGTAGACGGCCAAGGCCTGCGCCTTGAGCTCGCGCCAGCGCTCCTGCGGGACCTTTTGTTCGAGGTTGCGGATCTTGTGGGCGAGACAGCGTTGCCGCAGCGCGCGGGGAAACACCTCGTCGCAGGCGCGGATCAGCCCGGGCGCGCCGTCGGTGATGCCGAGGATCGGGTCCCGCAGCCCGCGGGCCTTGAGTTCGCGCAGGAAATCCTGGCAGCTGGCGGTGTCTTCCTTGGCCGCCGGGGCCAGCCCCAACAGCACTTTCTGCCCGCCCGGCGTGATCCCCCAGGCGGCCAGCATCGCTTCCCGGGGCTGGCCGAGATGGACGCGCTCGGCAGTCCATCGAAAAACAGGTAGAGGATCGGGCTCGCCGACAAGTCACGGCTGGCAAAGGCCTGGTAATCGCTCCACAGCCGGTCGCTGAGCTCGCTGAGCTCGCTGACCGCCGTGCGCGTCAGCCGGCAATGACCACGCCGGTCGGTGAAGGCCGCTTCGATGTCGCGCACCGAGAGTCCGCGCGCGTACATCTCAATGGCGAGCCGCTCGAGCTCCTCGCCCGACCCGGCCAGCGCCTCGCGTACCTGGCTCTTCCAGCCGCGCAGCGCGCGCACCTGCGGCACCGAAAACTCGATCGACCCTTCGGCGGTTCTCAGCCGCGCGGGGCGATAGCCATTGCGATGCCCGCGACCCCCCGCCATGACGGTAATATTCCCGCCCCAGCGCATCGCGCGCCTCGGCTTCGGCCGCTTCCTCGAGCAACAAACGCGTCGCTAACTTCACAAACTCGTTCTTCGTATCGGCTGCTTGCGCCGTACCGTTCATCAACTCCTCAATCCGCTTTCGTGTCCGCCTCGACGCGGGTATTCTCCGGCTCACGGGATGCTCCTTCGGTTGCTCGATCCGAACGCCGCTCAAAACGTTCAAATCGGAGGATGCATCCCGTCTCCGATTTGCAGCAAGTTTAGAACTTCACCGAGGAGGGATTGAGCATGGCTACTTCCAGACCGCGCGCCGCTCGCTTCTTGGCGGCAGTAACAGTTGGCCTGGAGTTGATCGCGAGCGCCGCGGTCGCCGCGGTCGCCACCGATTTCGAGAGCGGCGCACACCTCGACGCGCTGTCCTATGAAAGCCTTACGACCGCGTGGCCCGGGCCCTATGGTGGATTGCCGCCGGTCGATCGGGCCACACCGGCGGCGATGGAGGCGGCGTACCGCAAGGCGATCGAGGCGAAACGCGAGGAGATTCGCGTCATCGCGGCGAACAGCGAGCCGCCGACCTTCGACAACTCGATCGCTGCACTCGAGGCGAGCGGCAAGGCTCTCGCGCGCATCGCCGCGCTATTCGGAATCTTCACGAATACTTCCAGCAGCGATGAGAGTCGCGCGATTGCCGCTCGTATCCTGCCGCTCAGTGCTGGCCTCGAAGACGAGATTGCGCACAATGACATGCTCTTCGCGCGCGTCGATGCGGTATTCCAGGGACTGCCGGAAGCAGCGCCGACGCCGGAAGCGCGACGGCTCGTCGCGGTCCTGCGCGAGGGCATGGTCCGTCGCGGCGCGGGGCTTGCACCGGAAAAAAAGGCGCACCTGCAGAAGATCAATGCGCAGCTCGCCGCGCTGACCGCGCAGTTCGGCCAGAACATTGCGCGCGAAGAGGAATCTCTCGTTGTCTTCGTCGACCAGGAGACTGAACTCAAAGGCCTCAGCGACGAACGACGCGATGCCGCCAAGGCCGCAGCGAAATCCCGTGGACGGCCCGATGAATGGGCTATTCCTATCCAACGTCCGTCGGTGTGGCCGGTGCTGATGAAGGCCGACTCCCGTGCTCTGCGCAAGAGGGTCTTTCAGCTCTGGGCGACGCGTGGCGACCATCGGGGCCCGTTCGACAATGCGCCCCTGATGACGGAGATTCTGAGACTTCGCCGCGACAAGGCGGTGTTGCTGGGTTATCCCACCTACGCGCACCTTGCCGCGGCGGGCCGAATGGCCGGGACGCCTGAAATCGCATCGGCTATGCTCGACGAGGCGTCGGATCTCCTGCTCGCGAGGACGCAGGCCGAGATTGCCGATCTTCAATCGATCGCGGACGCTGAAGGTGCCGACTTCGATATTGCGCCGTGGGATCGGCTCTACTACGCCGAAAAGCTGCGCCAGAAGAACTTCAGTCTCGACGCCGACGCGGTCAAGCCGTATCTGACGCTGGATAACGTCATTGACGGAATGACCTGGGCGGCGGAGCGTGTCTACGGCCTATCGTTTCGCGAGCTGCACGGCATCCCGGTCGTGTCTCCGGACATTCGTGTGTTCGAGGTGGCGCGCGGTGCGCGCCCCATTGGAGTCCTCTACGTCGACATGTTCCAGCGGCCGGGAAAAAATCCGTCGTCCTGGGCGTCTGAGTACCGATCGGCCGAGCGCGGTACGGCGGAAATCGTGCCCGTGGTCGCGCTTCACTCGAACGTCGTGCGGCCAGGGGACGCAAGTCCGCCACTGCTCGCCTGGGAAGTCGCCAATGTGATCTTCCATGAGTTCGGCCATGCATTGCACATGATCTGCAACGGCGCTCGATACCCCTCGCTCGGAAGCCTGAAGGTGCCCTGGGATTTCATCGAGGTTCCTTCGCTGCTGAACGAACGCTGGCTCCTCGATCGCCAGGTTCTCTCGCGCTTCGCGCGCCACTACAAGACCGGCGAGCCGATGCCTGTAGAACTCATCGAGAAAGTGGAGCGCGCGGCCAGGCATGATCGGGTCTTCAGCGTGACGCTCGACTATCTTGCGACCGCATTGGTCGATATGCGTCTGCACCTGATCGCTGATGGCAGGACCATCGACGCCGTCAAGGAGGAACAGGGCATTCTGCAGAAGCTGAAGATGCCGTCCGCCGTGACACCGACGTTGCACGCTTCGCACGCAATTCACACGTTCTCCGAGCAGTACGCTGCCGGCGTCTACACCTATCTGTGGTCTGACGTCATCGCAGCGGATATTGCCGAGGCGTTCCTCGAGGCTCCGGGCGGCCTCTACGACCAGGAAGTCGCGGCGCGCTATCGGCGCACGATTCTCGAGGCCGGCAATACGCGTCCGATGGAAGAAGCGTTTCGCGATTTTCGTGGTCGCGACCCCGATCCCAAGGCGTTGTTTCGCAGATTTGATTTGCTGCATTCCGACTGATGCAGCGGCCATCCGCGCCGTGGTATCGCCATGAGTGATCGCGATGTACGAGGTGTACGCGATGTGTTTGACGCCTGCGGCCACCGCAGCATTAATGGCTCGCTTGTGCGATTCCGGGCGCGGTCCAGCGCCACGTCCTATGCCGATGAGCAGCATCCGGGTGCCTCCCGCGTATGCCTCGGGCAAAGACTCCGGTTTCGAGAAATCGCCAAACCGCGTGATGGCGCCCAGCTTCCTGCACTCCTTCAATTCGTCCGGGGTGCGGCTCACGAGGATGAGATTTCTGGCAGGCACGCCGCGCTATACTGCAGACGGGTCACCTGTCCGGTCGTGCGAGCGATGGTATGAACCCTGCATCACGAATTGGCCCGACCAGCAATCTGCCGGCGCGCCGCATCACATTGTCGATTGCGGATCTGCGGAACACGGCGTCCGCCGCGAGCCGGGGGCGGTTGCCTGCCTACTCGCCGGAATGCGGGTGGGATTTCGTCGAATCAACTACCGCCCAGGTGAGCGAATTGGCGCATCGTGGAACGCAGGAGCTCCTCAACCTGTCGGACGACCTGCTGCTGGCGCGGTCGAACTTCCACGCTGTTCCAGCGGACGCGGTGCGGGGTGAGCGCTGGGAGTTTGACAATCGAGGATGGCTCTTTCTGCACTTCCGACTCGATGGGTTGAGCGAAGACGAGACGCCGGACGGCCGGCGCAGAATGCTGGGGCGGCAGAGTTTCTTTCTGTCGGCGTCGACGCAGCGGCCGTCGTTTGCGCGCGAGCTGCTCGGCGACTCCTGGCGCACAGTGGCGATCGCCTGCCGTCCTTCATTCTTCATGCGCGATCTACAGGTTTCCGGAGAGGATCTTCCGGCGGAGCTGCGCCGCTTCCAGGCCGGTGATCCTGACATCGATTTCTGGCATGCCGGCCAGCTGACGAATGACATGAAGTCGGTCGTCACGGCGTTACTGTACCCGGCGATTCACGCCGGCGTCCGGCCCATCTATCTCCGGGCCAAGGTCGTCGAGCTGATGTGTCTCGCAGTGGATAGGCTGCGCAAACCCGAATCTCCGGCAGTCCAGCCTCTTAAATTGAGTCAGCGCGACGTGACATGCCTGCAGGCGGCACGACGCTTGTTGCGCGACCGCAGCGCAACGCCGTCGCTCGAGCAACTCGCGCGGTACGCGGGCCTCAATCGGACCAAGCTCGCCATGGGATTCAAACGGGTGTTTGGCGTCACAGTTGGGGAGTATCACCGTGAACTGCGCCTCGAGCTGGCGCGCAAAATGCTGGAAGAACCGGGCGTTCGCATCGGTCGCGTCGCGGCGATCGCGGGTTATAGCGACGCGGGAAGTTTCAGCAAGGCATTCAAGCTGCGCTACGGCTGCTTGCCGTCCGAGTTGACATCGGATCAGACCGTTTCACGACTCGCCACGACTCAAAAGTTACGCAAGCCCGAAACGGATTGACGCCAGCCCGACATGGCCCAACGGGAAACGTCAACGCTCTCCATGCAGAGGTCCGCTGTGGACCGGGGAGGGCAAATTCTATGCGACCCGTCGACTCGATGCGTTCCTGCTCCACGGTGCTTCCGGTGTTGTGCCTCATGGGTGGTTCAATCGTCGTTCTGCCATTGGTGCACGCGCAGGAGACCTCAGAACCCGATCGTGCCACGGACGTGGCGGCGCTCGGCGAGATCCTCGTCACGGCTCGCAAGCGCGAGGAGCTCCTGCTTGAGGTGCCCTTGGCGGTGACGGCCATGACCGGTTCGGAGATTGAGGCGCGCGGCGTCACGAGTCTGCTCGAGGCACAGTACGCCGTGCCTGGCCTGACGCTCACGGAGTTCGGTCCCGGTCAGACGCGGCAGCAATTGCGTGGCGTCGGCTCGCCAGGCGGCGCATCCGGTACGGCGACGGTTGGCTACTACCTCGAT
>JBOHZL010000053.1:0-20513 GCA_050738495.1 Steroidobacteraceae bacterium
CCGCCGTAGGCGGCGCGCCCGGCGGCGCCGGCGCCGGCGCCGGCGCGGACGCGGGCCCGGCTGAGGCCACGATGCCGGCCGCTGGCGCATCGGTGCAGGAAGCCGACGTCGAACGGCTGATCGGGACCCGGCTGTCGCGCTGGTGGACGCTGGCCGGGATCTGGCTCGCCGTCGCATTCTCGGTGGGCTTCGGGCTGTACGTGAATTTCCAGGCGCAGGGGCGCGAGGTCAGCCTGGGCGACGCGCTGATGGCGATGATTCCGCATTACTGCTTCTGGGTGCTGGTGAGCCCGGCCATCTACCGGTCGTTGCACAAGACCATCGAAGGCGGCCGCCGCGGTCTGTGGCTCTCGATGCTGCTCGGCTGGAGCGCCATCGCGCTGGCCGGCTCGACGGCGATGTCCTACCTGAGCTACATCGTCCGCCACGACCTCGGCCTGGATCTGGGTCAGCTCATAGACATCTATATCCTGCCGCCGGCGGGACCGGCATTCCTGGCCATGAACGTCAGCATCCTGGCGCTCGCGCTCGCCGGGTTCGCGATGGTGCGTGGTCTCAGGCTTCGCGATCAGGCGCTCTGGGGCAAGGCCAAGGCCGAGCTCCGCCGCGCCCGGCTCGAAGCGCAGCTGTCGGATGCGCGCCTCATGGTGCTGCAATCCCAGATCAATCCCCATTTTCTGCTGAACAGCCTGAACTCGATCGCCGGCCTCGTGCAGATCGGCGAGCGCGAACGCGCCTTCGACGCGATCGGGCGGCTCGGCGAGCTGCTGCGGGTGGCGCTGGAGAATGGCCGCGACCTCAATGTCACGCTCGGCGACGAGATGGATTTCCTCCAGCGCTACCTGGGTCTCTGCGAGCTGCGCTTCGATTCGCGCTTCCGCTACTGCGTGTCGGTGCCGGCGGCGCTGCGCGCGCGGCGCGTGCCGGCGCTGATCGTCCAGCCGCTGATCGAGAATGCGATCCGTCACGGCATGGAGCCGCTGCGGCCGCTCAACGTGGATATTCGCGCCTATGAACAGGGCGACAGGACGGTGATCGAGGTCGAAGACGACGGCCGCGGCATCGGGCCGGAAACCTCTGCGTCGTTGCCGGCCGGGCACGGGCTTGCGAATGTCGCCGAACGGCTGCGGCTCTTCTTTGGCGACGCGAGCCGCTTGAGCCTGGAGCCGCGTGAATCCGGCGGCACGCGCGCCCGGATCGTGGTGCCGCATCGGGGAATCGGCGAATCCTCCGGGACGGCCGACTGATCGGGATCGAAGCCCCGATTCCGCGACCCGAGGCCAGTCACTCCTCGCGCATGAGCGACTGGCCGTTGCCGGCCGCCTTGCGGCCTTCCAGGAAATGGAACAGCAGGTTGGCGAGGCCGACCGCGGCCGGAATCAGGCCGAACAGCGCGACTTCTTCGGCGGCGACCTCGCGCAGTCCGAAGTACAACACCAGGCCGACGAACAGTCCGATCAGGCCGCTGCGCAGGCCAAGCTAGAATGGCGCCATGAAGAATCCCGCCGTCGATGCCTATATCGCCAAGTCCGCCGAGTTCGCGCGGCCGATCCTGACGCGTGTCCGCGCGCTGATGCACCGGGCCTGCCCGCGTATCGAGGAGACGATGAAGTGGGGCGTCCCGCACTTCGAGTACAAGGGCATCGTCGCCAGCATGGCGGCCTTCAAGCAGCACGCCGCCTTCGGGTTCTGGAAGCAGCGGCTGCTGGAAGAGCAGACCGGTTTCACGCTGAAGCGCGGCGACGCCGCGATGGGCGGGCGCAAGATCGTCTCGCCGGCGGACCTGCCGACCGACGCGGAACTGCTGCGCGCGATCAAGGCGGCGGTCGAGCTCAACGACCAGGACATCAAGCTGCCGAACACGGGGCGGGCGAAGAAGCCGCCGGTGAAGCCGCCGGCGGACCTGCTTGCCGGGCTCAGGAAGAACGCGAAGGCGAAGGCGACGTTCGACGCCTTCCCGCAGTCGAAGAAGCGCGACTACGTGGACTGGATCACCGAAGCGAAGCAGGAAGCGACGCGCAGGCGCCGGCTGGCAACCGCGATTGAGTGGATGGCGCAGGGCAAGGCGCGGCACTGGAAGTACGAGAACTGCTGAGCCGATGAGCCACCGACTCGAGGAATCGGCGGACGCCGTCGTCCTGGCGCCCGCGGGGCCGGCCGCGGCCAGCGTGATCTGGCTGCACGGGCTCGGCGCCGATGGCCACGACTTCGTGCCGATCGTGCCGGAGTTGAAACTGCCGGCTTCGCTCGCGGTGCGCTTCGTGTTTCCGCACGCGCCGGTGCGCCCGGTCACGCTCAACATGGGCATGCGCATGCGCGCCTGGTACGACATCAAGACGCTGACGGCGGAAGGGCGGGCCGACGAGACCGGCATGCGGGAATCCGTGGCGACGGTCGGGCGTTACATCGCCGCGGAGCGCGCGGCCGGAATCGCGGCGGAGCGCATCGTGGTCGCCGGCTTCTCGCAGGGCGGCGCCATTGCCTTGCACGCCGGGCTACGTCACCCGGTGCGGCTCGCCGGGATCCTGGCGCTCTCGGTCTACCTGCCGTTGCAGTCGGCGCTGGCTGCCGAACTCGCGGTGGCCAACCGACAGACACCCATATTGATGTGTCACGGGCAATTCGACCCGGTACTGCCGTGCGAGCTCGGTGTCATGGCGCGCGACTGGCTCCGCGCCGGTGGCTACAGCGTCGACTGGAAGGAGTATCCGATGCAGCACCAGGTCTGCATGCCCGAAATCGCCGACATCGCCGCATGGCTGCGGGCACTGCTTGGTGCCGGGTCGAACATTCGAACTTATTGATCGCCAACGCGGGGCGGGTGTCGCGCCATTAGTCGGCGAATCGCGGTTTCGCTTCGCCCAAAGTACCTTGCCATGGCACTGATCGTTGCCACCCGGCCCGTGACCGCTTCGTGTGAAAGCCAGGCTCGGGCCGCACTCAGATGGCGCGCCCGACTCGGCGACATGATCGACTCGGTCGAGACTCCAAATCGTTGAGTGCACTCAACCAGCAGTTCATCGATGCTTTTCCTGAGCCTGGGTTTCCAACTGATCCCGACAACGCGGGAAACAAAATCATCGTCACCCAGGATATGGGGATGTTCACGATGTGGGGTTAGCGCCCCGGAGCCCCAACGACAAGGTTCCCGATCGCCAATCAACTTGCAGTAGCGCGCTCGTGCTGTGTCCGCATCCGCAGCAAGCATCCTTAGTGCGAATTCCGTCGTGATCCATGCATGCCTGCGCCTGTCGAGGTACGCGCCATGGCTCGACCAGCGATACCCCGAAGGGTCCGCCGCAAGTCCGGCGCGCACTAGATTGAGATGGATGTAACGCAGCAATGTGAGCAGGTAAATGTCGGCATCTACGGGCACTGCATAGTGGCGCCGCTCGAAAAGGTGGCCGGTAGTGCTGAAGCGCTCCTGGACGGTCCGGGCGTAGCGGCTCGCGATGCAAAGAATCACACGGCCGAGCGCAACATCGGATACCTGCATCAGCAGGTGGATGTGATTGGTCATCCAACAGTAGGCATGTACCCGGACCCCAGTCGTGAAATAACGTCGGCGACAATCCTGTCCAGCAAGTCCCGATCCTCTTCGGAAAAGAATATCGGTTGTCGATGATTGCCGCGCAGTGTCACGTGATAGAAGCCGCCGGGAACGTGCAGGCGCAAATGGCGAGCCATTGGACCTCGGCGCAAAGGATGGACATGCGAGCCTAGACAACCCGGCAGGAGCCCACCGTGGCCAAATGGCATGACAGCATCAAGAAACGACGAAATCGCAGTCTGGCACCGGTATCATGCGAATGTTCGAATGTACGACCCGGCACCAATAATAGGGGAGTCCCGCCATGACCTGGATCGTTCTCGGCATCATCGTCCTGCTGGTCGTGTTCGTGGTCAGCATCTACAACGGCCTGGTCACGGCGCGCAACGCATTCAAGAACGCATTCGCGCAAATCGATGTGCAGCTGACCCGCCGGCACGACCTGATCCCCAACCTGGTGGAGACCGCGAAGGGCTACCTCGCCCACGAGCGCGGCACGCTCGAGGCGGTGATCCAGGCGCGCAATGCCGCGGTCAGCGGGCTGAAGGCCGCATCCGCGAACCCGGGCGATCCGGCGGCGACCAAGCAACTGGCCGGCGCCGAGAACGCGCTGACCGGTGCGCTCGGCCGGCTGTTCGCGCTCGCCGAGGCGTACCCGGACCTCAAGGCGAACCAGAACATGATGCAGCTTTCCGAGGAGCTGACCACGACCGAGAACAAGGTGGCGTTCGCGCGCCAGTCGTTCAATGACTCGGTGATGGGCTACAACAACCGCCGCGAAATGTTCCCGGGCAGCATCGTCGCGGGCATGTTCGCCTTCTCGCCGGCGGAACTGCTGGAGATCGAGTCGCCGCAGAAGCGCGAAGTGCCGAAGGTCGCATTCACCTGAAGCCCGCCGAAGGCTGAGCCATCATGGACTTCTTCGCGCGGCAGGCCGCAACCAGGCGGCTGTCGCGCTGGATGATCGTCCTGTTCATCGTCGCGGTGATTGCGATCGTACTCGCGATCGACCTGGTCGTGATCGTCGCGGTCGCGATCCTCTCGGTCGAGGACGGGGGACTGCTGGCGTCGCAGGACATGTCGTTCGCCCGCTATCCGGTCGCCGTCGCGGTGAGCTCGCTGGTGGTGGTCGGCACGATCGGCATCTCGAGCCTGGTGCGCACCGCGTCGCTGTCGGCCGGCGGCAGCTCCGTGGCGCAATCGGTCGGCGGCACGCGCGTCACGGCCGATGCCAGCGACCCCTTGCGCCGCCGCCTGCTGAATGTGGTCGAAGAGATGGCGATCGCCTCGGGCGTGCCGGTTCCACAGGTCTACGTGCTGGAACGGGAGGCGGGCATCAACGCCTTCGCCGCCGGCCACAACCCGGCGAATGCCGCGGTCGCGGTGACGCGCGGCGCGCTCCAGAACCTGAACCGGGAAGAGCTCCAGGGCGTCATCGCCCACGAGTTCAGCCACGTGCTGAATGGCGACATGCGTCTCAGCACGCGCCTGATCGGCTGGCTGTTCGGCCTCACGGTCGTCGCGATAGTCGCGCGATTCGTGCTGCGGCACGCGCCGCGCGGCGGCGGCGGCCGCAAGGGCGGCGCCGCGATCGCCGTCATCTTCGTGGCGGCGCTGATCGTGCTGATGCTCGGATGGATCGGGCTCTTCTTCGGACGCCTGATCCAGGCCGCGGTGTCACGCAAGCGCGAAGCGCTGGCCGACGCATCCGCGATCCAGTTCACGCGCAATCCGCAGGGCCTGCGCGGCGCGCTGGTCAAGATCGGCGCGCTCGGCGCCGGTTCGCGTTTCTCGGACACGGACGTGGAGCAGATCGCCCATCTGCTGTTCGCCGAGGGCATGCGGCGTGCCTTCACGACGCATCCGCCGCTGGTCGAGCGCATCCGCGAGCTCGACCCGCGCTTCGATCCGCAGGAATTCGAGGTGATGCGGCAGAAGATGAACGAGGAGCGCCAGCGCGCCGAGCAGGAGGCGGCGCGCGACCAGCCGCCCGCAGCCAAGCGGCTGGGCGACCTGCTCCAGGGCGCGATCGTGCTCGCACCCGCCATGGTCGCGCAACTCGTCGGCAATCCCGGCACCAGCCATGTCCAGCAGGCGCAGGAACTGCTCGCGACGATTCCGGAGGGAGTCCGGCGGGCGGCGAGCAAGCCCGAGGACGCCGCGGCGCTGTTCATCGCGCTCGCGCTGGATCTGGCGGCGGAGACGCGCGGACGGCAGCTCGCCTTCCTGAAGCACCAGCTCGGCGACGAGTTCCACGATACGGTCGGGACGATGCTGCCGCTGGTCGATTCGCTGACCGCGATGCAGCGCATGCCGGCGCTGCTCCAGGTATTCACGGCGCTCAGGCAGCTCAGTCGCACCGAACGCATGGACCTGCTGAAGTGCCTGAACGGCCTGCTGGCGCGCGAGGGCCGCGCCTCGGTGTTTCCCTATGCGCTGCGCAAGCTCTCGCAAGTCCAGCTCCAGGACGAGCTCGACCCCCGCCGCCGGTTCGACGGCAACCTGACGCTGTCGGGCGCGCGCGAGCAGTTGCAGCTCCTGTTCTCGGTGCTCGCGATGCAGGGCAGCGAGGACGAGCAGGAAGCGCGGCGCGCCTACGAGATCGGCATGAAGAGCCTTTTTTCCGGCATCCGCCCGCCATTTGCCCGGCCCGGACACTGGCCGCCGAAGCTCGATCTCGCATTGACCCGCCTCGATCGTCTGCAACCGGCGGGGAAGGAGATGCTGGTCGGGGCGCTGGTGCGCACCATCTCCCACGACCTGCGCATGACCGCCGCGGAGTCAGAGCTCCTGCGCGCCATCTGCGCGGTGCTGCATTGTCCGCTGCCCCCGCTCTACGGGGCGCCGGCTCCGGATATTGACACGGCGCAACCGGCTGCCACGGTCTAGCGCCTCATGGCGCGGCCGCGGGCCGGGACTCGCTCTGCTCGAAGACGCGCGTCCACATCTCGCGCCAGGCATCGCCTTCCTTGAAGCGCGAGACGATCCGGTACTGGGATTCGGCCGGCCGCGTGATCTCGCTCGCGAAGGTGTAGGCGACGCTGTCGGGACCGACATAGCGGTCGTCGAGGAAACGCAAGCTGCCGTCGGCCGCGACCTCGAGGTAGCCGTCGCTCTGGCCGCCGAGGGAATTCCAGTAGCGGAACTCGACGCGCTTGCGCTCGCCGTTGTACGCATAGATCGCCTCGCCGGCGTAATCCGGCTTGTCGCCGCGCACCACGTGCCGGTCGCGAAGCTGCTGCCCGCCGTGCATCCATTCGTAGCAATGCGTGTCGGTCTCGCGGCCGCCGTCGATCTGCGTGGTCCAGCACTTGCCGGCCAGGAAAGCGAGCGGCGCGAGCGGCGAATCCGCCGATCCGGCGGAAAAGGAGACGAGGAGTGCGGCAGCCGCCGCAAGGATGGTTCCGGATTTCATGACGACCTCAGTGCCACAGGCCCAGGATCAGTCCGAACAGCGTGAACTGCACGGTGTGGTAGCCGCCGTTCACCAGGAAGAGCGTCAGGCTCTTGCGCTCGAACAGGTAGTTGATGCCGAAGCTGGCCGCAACCCAGCAGAGTCCGGCCGCGAAACCGGCCGCCGTGGCGAAGCCGACTTCCGGCGCGGGCCCCAGGAACATCGCGAATACCGCTGCCGCAATCAGCGACAGGACCAGCGCCCCGCCGTAAATCTTCGCCGGATGGCCGCCTTTCTGGATCTGGTCGTCGGACAGGCCGGATCCGCGCTGCCAGGCCTTGAAGAACATCGCCGGCGAATACCAGAGTCCGCCGAGGACGAAGGTCGATACCGCCGCGGCGATCACGGCGAGCCAGTTGACTTCAGGCATGTGACTTCCCCTTTTTGCGTCGTGGTGACCCGCGACCAGCCGACACCCTGGCCGGCCGCAGCAGGCGGTTGAAATATTCCCTGAGCTGTTGCACCGAGCGGTCGAAGTAGCCGACGTCGCGGTAACTGCGCGCGAGCATCACGCCGCCTTCCATCGTCGTCAGCACGAACTCCGCCAGCGCGCGTCGGTCGGTGCCCGCGGGCAGCCGGTCGCCGGCCGCCTTCAGGCAGCCCTCGATGGCGGTGGTCCAGTTGGAAAAATTCGCCGCCAGGCGTTCCCGCACCGGCGGATCGGGCTCGTGGATCTCGAGGGCGAGGCTGCCGATCGGGCAGCCATAGGTGCAATCGGTCTGCAACAGCGCATCGCGATAACCGTCGAGCAGCTTCCAGATGCGGTCGACCGGGTCATCGACCCCGCGCCAGGCCGGCTCGAGCAGCATCTGGTGGATGCCGCCGATGTAGGTGTCGAGCACCGCGATCAGCACGTCCTGCTTGCCGGGGAAGAAGTGGTAGAGGCTGCCGCTGTTGACGCCGGCGCGGCCGAGGATGTCGGCGACCGAGGTCGAGCCATAGCCTTTCTCCCAGAACAGGTGCATCGCCGCTTCGAGGATCCGCCAGCGGGTGTCGGTCGGCCCTTGATTGATCATTCAACCAAGTCTGATGCAATGGCATTCCGCGCGCAAGGGCGGTGCCCGGCCGGCGGCTATACTGCGCCCCGTGCGGACCCTGAACGAGTACCTGTGGCGCGCCCGCTGGGGCCCGCTCGAGGACCGCCGCCGGCGTGGGCTGGTTCTGCTCCATCAAGTCCTTTCCGACGCCGGCCTCCGCGGCAAGTACTGGATGACGATGGGATTGCTGCTCGGCTGCATGCGTGATGGCGGGCCGATCGCCTGGGACCGCGATTCCGATTTCGGCTTCCTCGAGGACGACCTGCCGCAGTTCGTCAAGGGCATCCGCCGGTTGCGCGAGCAGGGCTACGAACTGCGTGCCCCGCAGGTCAACAACGACGGTCGCGTGACGCTCTGGACGCTCAGGTTCCAGGCGGCCAAGTACGAATTCTTCCAGTTCGAGAGGCAGGGCTCGAACCTGCGCTGGTTCTTCCATCGACGCCGGCCGCCGCCGCTCGAGATGGCTGCGGAAGTGCCGGCGCACGGACTGGCAGCGTTCGAGCTCTATGGCCTGCGCTGGCAGATCCCCGGCAATGCCGACGAGGTGCTGTCCCGCATCTATGGCGACTGGCGCAAGCCGAATCCGCATTACGTGAGCTGGCGCGATTGCGGTGCGATCGTCGACCGGTATCCCTGGACCGGCGAGCGGCGGCCCGCCGACTGAGCGGGCGTGTGGGTATCCGCAACGGCATCGAAGAGACGCTCATCCGCATCGCGATGAGCCGCCTCGTGCCCGGGCGCTACTTCGTGAAGCCGCCTGACCCGGCGGCGCTTGCCTCGCGCACCGGCATGCTCGACATCGAGATCGTCAGCCATTGCTGGCGGTACGCGCACATGCTCGCCTACCAGCTGAGCTCGCTGGTGAACTACCTCCCGACGCGGGCGCGCATCCGGATGACGGTCTTCCACGCACGCGAGGACGCGGCGACGCGCGCGCTGCTCGAGTTCTTCGGCGGCATCGAGGTGCCGAATGTCGCCTGGAACTGGCAGGCGCTGCCGCCGCCCGAGCTGTTCCGCCGCTCGATCGGCCGCAATCGCGTCGCACGCGCGACGGAGGCCGACTGGGTCTGGTTCACCGACTGCGACATCGTCTTCCATCGCGACTGCATCGACACGCTCGCCGGGCGGCTGCAGGGGCGGCAGGATCTGCTGACCTATCCGAAGGAGGAGCGGGTCACCGCGATGCTGGCGGAGACGGACCCGGTGCTGGCCCGGGAGCGCGACCGGCCGCGGGTCGTCGATATCGATCCGACGCTGTTCACGCCGATGGCCAATCCGCCGAAGGCCAAGGGCGCGTATCACATCGTGCACGGCGACGCGGCGCGGCAGTGCGGCTACTGCGAGCAGATTCCGGTGTTCCAGCGCCCGGCTTCGCGCTGGGCGAAGACCTACGAGGACGCCGCCTTCCGCTGGCTGCTCGGCACCGACGGCGTCGGGCTGGACGTGCCCGGCGTGCACCGCATCCGGCACGTGCACAAGGGCCGCTACGGCGGCAGCAAGACGGCAGCGCGGGTTCGCGGCGGCATCCGCCGCGCCAGGGCCAGCATCACCGAATAGCGATTCCTGCCGCCGAACCGGGCGCGCACTGTCACGGTTCCGTCATCTTCGTGTCACCCCGCTGACACGAGCACGTCCTATCTTGTCGCGAGACCCGAGTCCGGCACTGCCCACGCAAACGACAAAGGGCGGTCGGCAGGTTGCACGCCACTAACTGGAGATACGGACGATGAAGATCATTCGGCTTGTCTTGGCGGCTTTCGCGCTGGTGGGCCTCGCGGCATGCGAGGGCGGTGGCGTCGACCTCGACGTGAGCAACAACGACAACTCGACCGACAACAGCACGAACAACCCGCCGGGGGACAATGACAATCCCTGTGCGTCGTACACGCCGGAGGGCTCGACCCAGGCGGTGCAGGGCAGCTTCGACGGCACCAACTGCATCTACTCGGCGAGCTTCGTCGGCGCCTCGAACCCGCTGCTGGTCGACCTGACGATTCCCTTCATCTCTGGCGTGCACATCTTCCAGGACAGCCTGTTCGTCGGGCAGGACGTCAGCAGCGGCGTCGCGCCGGCCGAGGGCGAAGGCCCCGTGCTGACGATCGCCGCCGGCAATACGCTGGTGTTCCAGGACGCCTCCAACTACGTGCTGATCAACCGCGGCTCGCAGATCGCCGCGAACGGCTCGCCGACCTCGCCGATCACCTTCACCTCGGCCACGGACGCCATCAACGGCACCGCCAGCGCGAATGACGTGCAGCAGTGGGGCGGCATCGTGATCAACGGCAACGGCATCACCAATAACTGCACCGACGCCCAGCGCGACGCCGGCGACTGCCACGTCGAATCGGAAGGACAGCCGTCCTTCTACGGCGGCAACAACAATGACGAGAGCTCGGGCAGCCTGCGCTACGTGATCGTCAAGCACACCGGTTTTGAAGTGGCGCCGGACGACGAGCTGAACGGCATCACCTTCAATGCCGTCGGCAGCGGCACCGTGGTCGAGAACGTGCAGGTCTACAGCACTTACGACGACGGCCTGGAATTCTTCGGCGGCGCCGTCAACGTGACGAACGCCATCCTGCTGTACGTGCGCGACGACGCGCTCGACTACTCGGACGGCTACTCGGGCACGATCCAGAACGCGCTGGTGATCCAGTGGCAGAGCGATGGCAACCGCTGCATCGAGGGCGACAACATCGGCGAGGCGCGCAGCATCGCCGGCGTGCCGCTCGACACCGCGCCGATTTCCGCGCCGGTGGTCAGCAACATGACCTGCATCACCTCCAACACCGACGTCAACACCCACGGCGATTCCGAAGGGCCCGTTGCGCGGTTCGGCGCACGACTGACGCTCACCGACAGCATCATCTACGCCGGCTACGGCGACACCGTGAACGCGGTCACCTCGAACGAGTGTTACGAGACCGAGAGCGATGAGTCGCTCGCCGCAGCCTCCGCCAACTCGGACGGCCAGTTCAATGCAACCAACGTGATGGTCGCCTGTGCCGAGGCCATCAAGGGCGCGCTCGCGAACGGCGATGCGCTGACCGAGTGGTTCCTGGGCGCCAATCCGAGCACCAACGGCGCCGATTACTCCTTCAATACGGGCAACTTCATCATCGCGGACGCCAGCAATGCGAATACGCGAGTGCTGGCCGCGGGCACATTCTTCACGGAGCCTGCCTTCATCGACGAGGCGGGCGCGACCCTTGTCGCCGACGCGAGCGGATACGGCGCGGTCCTCGCGAGCGACGACTGGACCAACCCCTGGGCTTTCGGCCTGCGGGAGTCGAATGCCGACGTGCCGCTCTGGTTCGTGCCCTGATTCGCCCGCGAGGTCGCCGATGAACAGGAAACTGCTGCCGGTCGCGGTGCGTCGCGCACTGCTCGGATTGACCTCGGCCACGGCGGGCGCGCTGGCGCCGCCGGCGCTGGCCCAGGAGCAAGCGGCCGCCGCCGGGGAATCGCCGACCGCCATCGAGGAGGTCGTGGTGGTGGGCCGGCAGCGGTCGGCCGCAGACGACATCCTCCAGGAGCGCATCGAGTCCGAGGTCGTCTCCGACCTCGTGAGCATCGAGCAGATCAGCCGCGTCGGCGACAGCACGGTGTCGCTGGCGCTGCGGAGGCTGCCGGGCGTGACCCTGGTAGGCGACCAGTTCATCTATATCCGCGGCCTCGGCGAGCGCTATTCGAGCACGACGGTGAACGGCGCCTACGTGCCTTCGCCGGACCTGACCCGCAACGTGATCCCGATGGACCTGTTTCCGGCCGAGATCGTCGAGTCGATCTCGATCCAGAAGGGTTATTCGGCCGACCAGCCGGCGGCATTCGGCGGCGGCAATGTCGACATACGGACGCGCAGCCTGCCGGAGGATTTCACGTTCAACATCCAGGTCGGCACCGGCACGAACTCGGAGAGCTCGGACGACGGTCTCACCTACCCCGGCGGCGGCGACGACGACATCGGCACCGACGACGGCACGCGCGCGCTGCCGACGGCGATCCGCGACGCGATCCAGGAATACCGCGGCGACCTGAGCCAGGCCGGCATCTTCAACACGCTGCTGCTGGACGGGGAGGACCATACCTTCGAGGAGGCGCAGCAGATCAACCGCCAGCTTGCGACCAGCCTCAATCGCAACGTGGACTTCCGCCGGACTTCGATGGATCCGGACAAGTCGGTCGAAGCTTCGGTCGGCAACAGCTGGTACCTGGGCGGCGGCGAGCAGTGGAAGCTCGGCATGCTTGCGCTCGGCGATTACAGCGATACCTGGCGCAACCGGGAGCGCATCATCCGTTCCGCGGCGACGCCCGACGTGGATTTCGACGTGACCAGCCGCACCACCAACCAGGTGGTGCTGACCGGCTCGCTGGGCGTGGGATTCGAGTTCGCCGAGGAGCACCGGCTCGAGGCGACCGGCATATTCCTGCGCAACACCGAGGACGAGGCCTCGCTGACGCTGGGCCACAACCTCAATTTCCGGCTCGACTCGGGACTGGGACTGCGCAACTACCGCATCCGTTACGAGGAGCGCGAGCTGGAGCTGTTCCAGTTGCGTGGCTCGCACACGATCGGTGCGGCGACCATCGAAATGTTCGACGGATTGATCAACCTGGGCTTCGCGGAAGGCGTCACCTTCGACTGGTACTACTCGGATGCGACCGCGAAGACCGATATCCCGAGCGAGATTTTGTTCTCGGCCCGGGACACTTTCGACCTCGATACCGGCGCATTCCTGGGAACGTCGATCCGCGGATCGCAAAGCTCGGCGGAGTACCGCTTCTCGGATCTCGAGGATTCGGCCACCAGCTACGGCAGCAAGCTCATGAAGCCGTACATCTGGGGCAGCACCCTGATCCAGGTCAGCGGCGGTTACGACTACTACGAGAAGGGCCGTGGCTACCTGCAGACGCAGATGCAGTTCGGCACCACGTCGGTCGCCGCCGCGCCGATCCTGGCCGGCGCGCCGGGGTCGGTGTTCACCGACGAGCACATCCTCGATCCGGCGAACCAGTTCGCATTGTCGATCGGCGGCATCGGGACCGAGAGCTACCTGGCCGGGGAAACCGTCGAGGCCATGTGGGGCAAAGTGGATCTCAACTTCAATGACCGCTGGCGGGTCAGCGGCGGCCTGCGCTGGGAGGATTTCCTCAGGCTCTCCGTGCCGATCGACCCGCTGGAGTTCGACCCCGACATCGGCATCATCGCGGTGCCGCTGGACGAGCTCGACGAGCTCGCGACCACCGGCGACGACTACTACTCGTCGCTCTCGGTCACCTGGATGAAGCCGGGATTCTGGGCCGACGACTTTCAGCTCCGTTTCGGCTGGAGCGAGACCGTCGCGCGCCCCGACCTGCGCGAGGTGTCGGGTTCGACCTTTATCGATCCGCTGACCGAGGCGCGGGTGCGCGGCAATCCGGCGCTCCTGAACTCCGACCTGAGCAACCTCGACCTGCGCGCCGAGTGGTTCTTCGAGAGTGGCGACAACCTGACACTCTCGTTGTTCTACAAGGATATCGACAACCCGATCGAGACGGTCGAGGCCGCCGGCACCGACGACAACATCTCGCTGACCTTCATCAATGCCGAGTCCGCCGAGATCTACGGCCTCGAGGTCGAAGGACTGAAAGGGCTCGGCTTCCTGAGCGGCGGCGGCTGGACCGAGCCGTTCTTCGTCGCGGGCAACGTGACGGCGAGCGACTCGGAGATCAGGATCGGCGCTGCGGCGGTCGACCTGACCAACGCCGTGCGTCCGATGACGCAACACTCCGACCTGGTCGTGAACTTCCAGCTCGGCTACGACTCGCCGAACGAGATGCACAGTGTCTCGCTCGCGTACAACATGTACAGCGAGCGGATCTTCTTCGCCGGCCGCGGTGGCGCGGACGACGCGACGGAACAGCCGTTCGACTCGCTGGACCTGGTCTACGGCTTTCACCCGACCGAGCGGATGAGCGTGAAGCTGCGATTGCAGAACCTGCTCGAGGAGGACACCGTCATCGAGCAGGGCGGGGTGGATGTGCTTGAACAGAATCATGGTTTGACGGGAAAGGTGGACTTCGCCTACCGCTTCTAGGACCCCCGTCACGGGGAGTCAGCGTCCGCTGACTGCGCCTGTCGGTGGGCCGTGCTATTTTGGCCTCCGGTCTAATGGCTTGGACCGGAGGTGTTCGATGCGCATTGAACGTTTTCGCCGCGCCTGCGTCGCGGTCGTCAGCCTGAGTCTCGTCAGTCTCGGGATGCAGGCGCCGGCATTCGCAGCTGTCGTCGGCACGGCCGAGGCCATCGCGGCCGGCCAGAAGCAGGACTCGCTCGAAACCGTGCACGCCGCGCTCGCGCGAGACGAAGTGCGCTCGGAGTTGACGGCGCTCGGCGTCGATGCCGCAGAGATCGAGGGCCGGCTCGCGGCTCTGTCGGATGCGGAACTGACGTCGCTGGCGCAGCACATCGCCGCAGCGCCCGCCGGCGGCGACGCGCTCGCGGTGATCGGCGCCGTGTTCCTGGTGCTGCTGATCCTCGAGATCACCGGCGTCATCGACATCTTCAAGAAGACGTGACCCGCGCAGCGCCGCTCGTCGCGGCGCTCGCTTTCTCAGTCGCGGGCTGCGCCGGCTCCCCACCGCTGGCGGACGGCCTGTCGCCGGCGGCGCCGCGCTCCATCGAGCTCGGTGCAACGCCGTACTTTCCGCAGCAGGATTTCCAATGTGGCCCGGCCGCGCTCGCGACCCTGCTCGTGGCGAGCGGCGTGGAAGTGACCTCCGACGCGCTCACGCCGCAGGTCTATATTCCGGGCCGGCGCGGCAGCCTGCAAGCCGAACTGGTGGGAGCCGCTCGGCGGCACGGAAGACTGCCGTATGTCCTCGCCAGCACCGCCGACGAGATGATCGCGGAACTCGTCGCCGGGCGGCCGGTGCTGGTGCTGCAGAATCTGGGCGCGATGCGCCTGCCGCGCTGGCACTACGCGGTGCTGATCGGCTACGACGCCGGGAAGAACGTCGCGATCCTGCGCTCGGGGCGAAAGGAACGGCTCGAGATGCGCTGGCAGCGCTTCGCCGGAACCTGGCATCGCGGCGGGCGCTGGGCCATCACGACGCTCGAGCCCGGCTTGATTCCCCCGCACGCCGATCCCGACCGCTACGTGGAGGCGGTGGCCGGGCTCGAAGCGGCCGGCAAGCTCGAGGCCGCAGCGGCGTCTTATGACGCCGCGCTCGCGCGCTGGCCGCAGTCGTCCCATGCCTGGCTCGGGCGCGGGAATGTCGCCTATGGCCAAGGCGATCTGCCGGCCGCGGCGAGCGCATACGCGCGCGCAATCGAACTCGCGCCGGGCGATGCAGCACCGCGCAACAATCTCGCACAGGTGCTCGCGGACGCGAATTGCATCGCGGAGGCCCGCCGCCAGTCGGCGCGAGCGGAAGAACTGGCCGCGGGGACGCCGCTCGCCGCGACCGTCGGCGAATTGCGCGCGAAACTCGCGACGGCGTCGGCCGAGGCAGCCTGCTCGCTTACTGGCCGCCTGTGGCCGGACTGAAGCGGCGCACCGCGGCGCGGATCGCGAGGCCGACGGCGAGGACGATGACTACGTCGCGCATCGACTCGAGGGTCGAAGTCCCGATGATGACGGCGGTGGCGGCGAGCGCGATAACCGCAATCACCGTGCCGCCGGGAATCGGCACCGGCGCCGGACCCTCGCGCCGCCGCAGCACGATCAGCGCGAGGCTGCTGGAGCCGTAAGCCAGCATCCGCGCGATCACGAACACCTCGAGCAGGTACTTGAAGGTGCCGGTCACGGCGAGAATCCACGAGACCGCCGCGTAGACCATGACGTCGACGTGGGGCGTGCGCCACTTCGGGTGCACGGCGACGAACGCGCGCGGCAGGTCGCCGCTCTCGCCGAGCGCGAAGATGTTGCGCGGCGAGACCAGCATCTGCAGCGCGAGTCCGCCGGCACAGGACACGACGGCGGCGATGGCCATCAGCACGCTGCCGGCCGGGCCGACGAAGGCCCTGGAGACGTCGACCAGCGGCCGTTCGTAGGCGGCGGTGTCCGCAAGCACACCGAAACAGGCGAGCATCAGCAGCAGGTAGAGGAGGCAGGAGATGCCGAGACCACCCAGGATGCTGACAGCGAGGTCGCGGCGCGGATTGCGCATTTCGCCGGCCACGATCGCGATCGCGTCGAATCCAATGCAGGCGAACAGGGCGAGCTGCAGGGCATCGGCGATGCCCTCCGGCTGCCGTGGCTCGGTCACGGGCAGGTTGTTCCAGCCCGCGAACCACAGGCCGGCGAGCGCGATCGCGACCAGCGGCAGCATCTTGGCGATCGTGAGCAGGTTGCCGACCCAGGCGCCGTGCGTGACCCCGCGCAGGTTGATGACGGTCAGGAACGACGTGAACAGCGTGATCGCGACTGCCCGCGGCCAGGGTTCCGCGAACGCCGGCCACAGCGCCGCAGCGTAATCCAGCATGACGTGCGCGATGAGCGCGTAGGACGCGAAGCGCGAAACCGTGAACAGCCAGCCGACGGTGAAGCCCGTGAGCGGGCCGAGCGCCAGGCCGGCATAGACCTGCGGCCCGCCGGTGACGTCGTAGCGGCTCGCGACTTCCGCCAGCGACAGTGCGAGCACCGCGACCACGGCGAAGGCCACGAGGATGACGGCGAGACTCCAGCGTCCGGCGTCGATCGCGAGACCTGCGGGGAGTGCAAATACGCCCGCGCCGACGATGGAGTTGACCGTGAGCGAGATGGCGTCGAATCGCCCGAGGCCCCGCAGGAGCCCGGGACGATCAGCCGCGGCCAGTTCCGGACTGCTCCCGGTACCGCCTGGCCGCGCAGTCACCCGGCTTCACCCGGTTGCCGGTGGCGTCGCGGGTGCCGCCTCTGTTTTCGCCGCCGTGCCGGCATCGACTACCGCATGCCACTTGCCGTCGACCTTCGACCATACCGTGACGAACTCGCCGTTCACCTCGGGCGCCGCACCGGCGCCATCGGGATCGAAGGCGAACCGGCCGCGCTCGTAGGCCAGGTCGCCGGAGCCCGACACTTTCACGTCGGTCGTGGTCCAGCTGATGGTCGCATCGGGCATCTCGGCAACTTCGATCTCCAGGCCCGACTGGATCTCGGCGCGGCCCTTGCGGATGTTGCCATCGAAGAGCGTCGCCGCGTCGGCTGCATAGATGTTGTTCGCGATGCCGGCGGCGTCCTTGGCCTGGGCCAGCTTCAGCCATTCGGCCGAGCGATCGCGGATCGATTGCTCGTCCGCGGCCAGGTCGGAAGTGCTGTCCGACGCAGGCCTGGCGCAAGCGGCCAGCAAGCCGGCGGCCAGCAGGAGACTGGCCCATGAGAATCCGCGCATGTTCGTGCCCCCTCGCAGGTTGTTGATTGTCAAGCGTTACACGGCCTGAATAGGGGCCATGGCGCGCGCGGCCCGCGGCCTGGTGGCTGTGGATCCGCTGGCGCGCGAGCATACTCTCCCGCGCCAGACCCCAAGAATCAAGAAAAGCGCCCGCTTGGTATTCAATTCGCTGACCTTCCTCGTGTTCTTCGCCGTGCTGCTGGTGCTGCACCGGCTGCCATTCTCGTGGACCACGAAGAAGTTCAACCTGCTGATCGCGAGCTACGTGTTCTATGCGGCCTGGAATCCGCCGTTCATCGTCCTGCTGTGGGCATCGACGATCGTCGACTGGTTCATCGCGCGCGGCATCTATGCGTCTCGCGACAAGAGCCGCGCGACCCGCCGCTCCTGGCTCGTGATCTCGGTCGCGGTCAACATCGGCTTCATCGGCTTCTTCAAGTACGGCGAGTTCCTGCTGCAGAACTGGCAGGCGCTCATGGCCTCGATGGGCGTCATCTGGGTCGCGCCGGAATGGGACATCGTGCTGCCGGTCGGCATCTCGTTCTATACGTTCGTCACGCTGTCCTACACGCTCGACGTCTACCTCGGCCGGCTGAAGCCGATCGCGTCCTTCCTCGACTACGCGTTGTTCGTCACCTACTTCCCGCACCTGGTCGCGGGCCCGATCGTGCGCCCGACACAGCTCGTGCCGCAGTTCACGACACCGCGGCAGGCGACGCGCGACCAGATGCTGTGGGGACTCGGCCTGACGGTGCTCGGGCCGTTCATGAAGGTCGTGCTCGCGGACGCCGGGCTCGCGAATGTCTCGGACCGCGTGTTCGGCGCCGAGCACGCGATCGGCTTCGCCGATGCCTGGCTGGGGACGCTCGCCTTCTCGGGCCAGATTTTCTGCGACTTCGCCGGCTATTCGACCATCGCGGTCGGCGTTTCGCTCTGTCTCGGCTTCGCGCTGCCCGACAACTTCCGGATGCCCTATGCGGCGATCGGCTTCTCCGATTTCTGGCGCCGCTGGCACATTTCCCTGTCGACCTGGCTGCGGGACTACCTGTATATCCCGCTCGGCGGCAATCGGGGCAGCGAGGCGCGCACCTACGTCAACCTGATGCTCACCATGCTGCTCGGCGGCCTCTGGCACGGCGCCAACTGGACTTTCGTGGTCTGGGGCGGCCTGCACGGCATCTACCTCGCCGGGGAGCGCTGGATCCGCTCGCGGACCGGCCTCGCCGGCGACCCGGCGGGCGCGTGGAACCGGCTCGCGCTGGCACTCGTCACCTACTTCCTGGTCAATATCACCTGGGTGTTCTTCCGCGCGGAGACATTCGGGGTCGCCTCCCGCGTGCTGGCGGGCATGTTCGGACTCGGCGGGGTGGCGCCGCCGGTGCTGCCGACGATCTACATGATCAAGGCGAGCGTGATCGTCGCCGGCATCATCATGGTCCAATGGCTGATGCGCCAGCGCGAGCTAGAGGACGTCGTATCGCGCACGCCCTGGTGGCTGACCGGCCTCGTGTGCGCAGCGATGCTGTTCGCGGTGATCATCGCCCAGGGTTCGGGCGAGGCGTTCATCTACTTCCAGTTCTAGGCGATGCCCATGAAACCCAGGCATGAACAGGATGACATGACGGTGAGGGCGATCCCGTCCGCGCGCTTCGCGGCGATCGGCTGGATGACGCTCGTGCTGGTCGTTGCCGCCACCGCGGCCTGGGAGTGGCGCATGCGCTCGCTCGAATTGAGGGCAGGGGACCTCGACGATGGCCTGTCGCACTGGACGGTCGAGCGGCGCAAGCTGGCCGCGGGCGATCACGACGATGTCGTGATCTTCGGCTCGTCCCGCATCCTGTTCGATACCGACCTCGACGTCTGGGAAGAGATCACCGGTCGCCGGCCGATCCAGCTGGCGCTGGTCGGCTCCAGCCCGCGGCCATTCCTGGAGCGTTTCGCCGAGGACGCCGATTTCGACGGTCTCGTCGTCGTGGACGTGACGCCGGAAATCTTCTTCGCCGACTTCGCCACCGCGTTTCCGGAATACCTCGGACTGAACGACCTCTGGCGCGAGGAGTCGCCATCGCGGCGCTTCGGGCACCAGGTCGGACTCCTGCTGTCGCGCCGGCTCGCATTCCTCGACGACTCCTACAACCTGCCCAAGCTGATCGAGCACATCGAAATCCCGGACCGGGAAGGCATACGCCGGCCATTCCTCGAAGTCTGGAAGATCTCGGAGTCCTTCGACGACCGTCAGTATCGCCTTTGGCCGCGGATCGAAACCGACGAGCGCCTGCGCCAGCACGCGATGCAGGTCTGGATGGCGGGGCGGGCACAGGCGCGGCCGCCGCCCGAAGGAGCGCTGCTCGCCCGGATCAACGCGGAAATCCGCCGCGATGTGGCAAAGATCCGGGCGCGCGGCGGCGACGTCGTGTTCGTGCGCCCGCCATCGGCCGGCGCCTATTACGCACGGGAACAGGGCAAGGTTCCGCGCGCGCCGACCTGGGACCGGCTGCTGCGCGAAACCGGCACCTTCGGCATCCATTTCGAGGACTACCCGGAGATGCAGGGCCTCGACATCCCGGAGATGTCGCACTTGAACGCCGAATCGGCGACGCGCTTCACGCGCGCCTATGTCGAGGTGCTGGTGCAGCAGTATCCCTGGCTCAGGACGCGCCCAGCTTCGGAATCCGCACCATGAACATCCTGGCGGGCGTCGATTTTTCGCCGGTGACAGCGCAGATGCTGGCGACGATCCGGCAGATTGCAGCGATTTCTCCCGTGCAGATCTGGCTGCTGCACGTGGCGCCGCCGGATCCGGCCTTCGTCGGCTACTCAGCGGGCCCGGAGACGGTGCGCAACCAGGTCGCCGGCGAGCACCATGCACGGCACCGGGAATTGCAGCAGCTCGCCGAAGGGCTGCGGGCGGACGGCGTCGAGACGACGGCGCTCCTGGTGCAGGGACCGACCGTCGCGACCCTGATCGCGGAGGCGGAGCGCCTGGAGGCCGCGCTCATCGTGCTCGGCAGTCACGGTCACGGCGCTATCTACAGCATGCTGGTCGGCAGCGTCGCGGAAGGCGTCGTGCGGTCGTCGAAAATTCCCGTGCTGCTGGTGCCAGCGCGGAGGTAGAGGG
>JBOHZL010000054.1:0-20007 GCA_050738495.1 Steroidobacteraceae bacterium
GTTGACACCTGGCCGACCCGGCGACCGCATCGGCGCCCGGCCCGTCCGTTCCTTAACCCACCCTGGTGGCCGTCCCATACAACACCTCCATTGACGAGATGTTGCGACGACCGCTGGAAATCACCCAATATACGAGCTACGCGTTCGGCAAACGCTGCCAGGAGATGAACGTGATGCCCTCCATGGGGACCGTGGGCGATGCCTACGACAATGCCATGGCCGAGAGCGTGTTCGCCTCGCTCGAGAAGGAGCTGCTCAAGCATCGGCGCTTCAAGTCGAAAGCCGAGGCCAGAATGGCCCTGTTCGAATGGATCGAGGGCTGGTACAACCCGCACCGGCGTCACTCCTCGATCGGCCGCTTGTCACCGAACAACTTTGAGAGGAGATTACTGGCAGGACAGGCAGTGAGAATTTAGGAAACTACCCGTCCACGAAATCGGGGCAACTCCAATCCAATGCCCTTGCGGGGTAGCAGCAGCTTGCTGCGTCGCACAAGGAAATGGACACTGATAGACCCCGTCTTTTGGACCAAGTCCGGGAAAGGATTCGCGCCCGTCATTACAGCTTGCGCACAGAAAAGACCTATGTCCACTGGGTTCGCCGATTTGTCAGATTCTGTGGTCTGCGCCACCCGCGCGAGTTGGGGGCCGCCGACGTCGAGTCGTTCCTGACGCATCTGGCGGTTGCAGCCAAGGTGTCGGCGAGCACGCAGAACCAGGCACTTGCGGCAATCCTGTTTCTCTACCGGGAAGTCCTCGAATCGCCGCTGCCGTGGCTGGGCTCGATCGTCCGGGCCAAGCAACCGGCACACTTGCCGGTGGTTTTGACCCGCGACGAGGTTGGCAGGATCCTCGCCCAGATGTCGGGTACGCCTCGCCTGATTGCGAGTCTGCTTTACGGAACAGGCATGCGGGTGCAGGAATGCCTCCAGTTGCGCGTCAAGGACCTGGAATTCTCACGCGGCGAGGTCCTCGTTCGCGACGGCAAGGGTTCGAAGGACCGCGTCACGGTACTGCCACGAAAACTGGCTCCCGAACTCGAAGCACATCTCATGCGCGCAAGAATGGTGTTCGATTCGGGCCGTCGCGAAGGACGGCCCGGCGTGTCTCTGCCATACGCGCTACAGCGCAAGTATCCGCAGGCTGCCACCGGCTGGGGCTGGCAATTTGTCTTCCCGTCGCGCTTCTATTGCCGGGATCCGTATACGCGGGAACTCGTGCGTCATCACCTGCACCCGCAGACGATGCAGCGCGCGGTCGCGTCGGCCACTCATGCAGCGGGCATTGCCAAGCCCGCGGGGTGTCACACTTTTCGTCACTGCTTTGCCACGCACTTGCTGGAAGATGGCTACGACATCCGCACGGTGCAGGAGCTGCTCGGGCACGCCGATGTGAAGACCACCATGATCTACACGCATGTGCTCAACAAGGGCGGACGGGCGGTGCGGAGCCCGCTTGATGCAGGCCGCGGCTCACACGAACAGTGAATCGACCGCAAGGGCGAATCGCTCCGGCGCGCCGACATCCATGCGCAAGTAAAGTGCCGGTTCGACCAGTTCCAGTTCCATGACACGAAAGCCATGGGCGCTTCGCACGAGGTCGGCGCGCGCATAGAGAAGCTGTCGGCCAATTGCGGCAATGGCGGCATCGCCTGCGGCGCGCAGTTCAGGCTCGACCCGGATCGCGCGGATGTCCGCACCATGCTCCTCCTGCACGCGGAAGTCGCCGGACTTCGGCACCTTCAGGATGCCGTGACTGAGCACGCCGCAGAAGTACACTAGCGAGTATTCGCCCTCGTCCAGGATGCCGCGTTCGAATGGCTGCATCATCAATGCGCGCCCCGCGTAGTACGTCTCGATCTCCGGCGCGAGTGCTTGCACCCTGGCGCGATCCAGACGCCAGGCGCCTTCGGCATTGCCGCTCACCACCGGCTTGATCACGGCCAACTCGCTTTGCAGCTCGTCGAAGAGCGGTAGCAGTCCGCCACGATTCAGGCGGTCGCGCCAGAGCGTGGGTACGGTGGGCACGCCTTTCGTTTCGAGCTCGCGCAGGTAGGTCTTGCCGATGTTCCAGCGCACGATGTCGATGCCGTTCTCCAGCCGCACGCCGGCCTTCTCGATTGCCGCCAATGTCACGAGAAAGTCGGCAGTGTGATGCTGGTAGTCCCACGTCGACCGGATCACCGCCAGGTCGTAGCGGGCCCAGTCGACGGCGCTCCGGTTCCAGGGAACCGTCTCGACCGCCCAGCCGCGCAGTGCGAGCGGCTCGATCGCGAGATCGTCGTCCATGACGAACCCGGTCGGGTCTGCCAGCGTCAGAAAAGCCGCGCGCCGCACCGGCGCGCTCACGCGCAGCCGGCCTTGGCGTAGATCACGAGCTGGGTGCAGCGGAAGAGCGCAATCGTCTTGCCGGAATCCGCATGCGTGACGACGGCGTCCCAGAGTTGCGTCGTGCGCCCGAGATGCACCGGCGTGGCGATGCAGGCGATTTTTCCCTCGCGTGCAGTGCCGAGAAAGTTCGATTTCAATTCGATGGTCGTGAAGCCGGTGCCCCCTTCCGGCAGTCGCATGATGCAACCGTAGCCGCAGGCGGTGTCCGCGAGCGCCACGATCGTGCCCGCATGCAGGTAGCCATTGGGGGCGATGTGGTGCGGCCTGACCTCGAGTTCGGCGTGCAGCTCGTTCGTTGCTATTTTCGTGAAGGCAATGCCGAGGTAGCCGGGCAGAAACCCGGTGCCGCGCTGGTTCAGTTGTTCGAGCGTGATCGTCATGCGCCTTCGCGGACGATCGCCGCCGGTCGCACCAGTCCGAACTGGGCTGCGAGCTCGGCGGGGTGCTCGGCGTTCCAGATTACGAGATCCGCGTACTTGCCGGCCTCCAAGGTGCCGCGCTCCTCGCCGATCCCGAGAGCCCGTGCCGCATTGCGGGTCACGCCGAGCAGCGCCTCCTCGGGCGTCAGCCCGAAAATCGTGCAGGCGAGGTTCATGTTGAGCAGCAGCGAGGCGATCGGCGCACTGCCGGGATTCAAGTCGCTCGCGATTGCGATCGGCACGCGGCTGACGCGCAGCAGTTCGATCGGCGGCAGCTGCGTCTCGCGCAGGTAGCTGAATGCGGCCGGCAACAGGACGGCAACGGAGCGTGCGGCGGCGAGGGCGCGCACGCCTTCCTTGTCCACGTACTCGAGATGGTCCGCGGACAGCGCGCGATAGCGGGCTGCTAGCCAGGCGCCTTTCTGGTTCGAGAACTGGTCGGCATGCAGCTTGACTGCGAGCTTCAGCTCGCGCGCCTTGGCGAACACGAGTTCCACCTGCTCAGCCGTGAAGGCGATCTTCTCGCAGTAGGCGTCGACGGCGTCGGCCAGGCCTTCGGCCGCCGCGGCCGGCAGGATCTCGTCGCAGACGCATCTAATATAGTCGTCACTGCGGTCCTTGAATTCGGGCGGCACGGCATGGGCGGCGAGGAGGGTGGTGCGCACAGTCAGCGAAAGCCTCTGGCCGAGGGTGCGTGCGACGCGGAGGATCTTGAGCTCGTTGTCGCGATCGAGTCCGTAGCCGGACTTGATCTCGATCGTGGTGACGCCCTCGGCGACCAGCCGCGCGGTGCGCGCGAGCGCGAGCGTCAGGAGATCCTGCTCGCTCGCGGCCCGCGTTGCGGTGACGGTCGAGGCGATGCCGCCGCCCTCGCGCGCGATGTCTTCGTAGCTTGCTCCCTGCAGTCGCTGCTCGAATTCGCGAAAGCGGCTGCCCGCCCAGACCAGGTGCGTGTGGCAATCGATGAGCCCGGGCGTGACGAGGGCGCCGCGCGCTTCCGTGACCGCAACGCCCTTCGGGAGCTGGACCGGCAGTTCGCGGGTCGCGCCGACCCAGGCGATGCGATTGCCGGCGAGTGCGATCGCGCCTTTGGGTATCAAGCCGTAGGGCTTGCCTTCCGCGCAGGTCGCGACGGTCGCTTTGCGGATGACCCGGGTCCAGTTCTGCGTGTCGATTGCGGCCATTCGCGCAGTTTACCGGAGGCGCCCGTGCACGCGTTATGCTGCGAGCCCGTGAATGCCGACGCCGGAGCCCACGTGCCGGAACTGCCGATTACCAATGCCTTCATCGCGGCGCTGCCGAAGACCGACCTGCACGTGCATCTGGACGGGTCGCTCCGGATACCGACGCTGATCGAGCTCGCGCGCGAGGAGCGCGTGGAGTTGCCGAGCTACACCGAGGGCGGGCTGCGCGAGACTGTATATAAGGAGCGCTACACCAGCCTCGGCGACTATCTGAAGGGTTTCAAGTTCACGGTCGCCGTGATGCAGAGCGCCGAATCGCTGGAGCGCATCGCGGCGGAGCTGGCGGAGGACAACCAGGCCGAGGGCGTGCGCTATCTCGAGGTGCGCTTCGCGCCGCAACTGCATGTCCGGCCCGGGCTCGACCAGGTCGCGGTGATCGCGGCGGTCGATCGCGGCCTGCGGCGCGCGCGCGACCGGTACAACCAGCAATCCGAAATCGTCGCGGGCCGCGGGCCGCCGTTCGAGTACGGCATCATCTGCTGCGCGCTTCGCATGTTCACCGCCGGCTTCAGCCGCTATTACGACACGCTGTTTGCGGCCCATCCCTACACGCGGCCGAAGGATCTCTACGCGATGGCCTCGCTCGATCTGGCGCGTGCCGCGGTGCTCGCGCGCGACAGCCAGGGCCTGCAGGTGGTCGGCTTCGACCTGGCAGGCGAGGAGGCGGGCTATCCGGCCGGCGCGCACAAGGAGGCATTCGAGTATGCGCACAAGCACTTCCTGAAGCGCACGGTCCATGCGGGCGAAGCCTATGGTCCGGAGTCCATCTTCCAGGCGATCACCGACCTGCACGCAGACCGCATCGGTCACGGCACTTACTTGCTCGAGGCCGACCAGATCCGCGACCCCGAGATCGAGGATCGCGAGCATTACGTGGACCGGCTCGGCAACTACATCGCGGACCGGCGCATCACGCTCGAGGTCTGCCTGACGAGCAACCTGCAGACCAACCCTCACCTGAAATGGCTCGACGAGCATACGTTCCGCAAGCTCCGCGCACAGCGGATCTCGACCACGCTTTGCACCGACAACCGCCTGATGAGCAATACGACGGTGACCAACGAGCTGGCACTCGCGGTCAAGCACCTCGGCCTCGACCGTCACGACCTGCGCTCGATCGTGATCTACGGATTCAAGCGCAGCTTCTATCCGGGCAGCTACCTGAACAAGCGGCAGTATGTGCGCCAGATCATCGACCACTACGAAGCGGTCGAGCGGCAGTTCGACAGCGCGACCGGGATCGCCGCCGCGCGCTGAGGGCTCAGATCTCGACTTCGGTCGCGAGCACTACGACGCGCCGGGTCGGCATGCGGAAGAACTCCGCCGCCTGGGCGCTTCTCCGTTGCATGTAGGCGAACAGCCGCATCTTCATGCCGGCGATCCCTGACCGGGCCCGGGCGCGCACCAGGTGCCAGCCCAGGAAGAAAGTGCAGTCCTCGTCGATCCGCAGGCCCCGCCGGGCGGCGCCGGCGAGCGCGGCCTTGACGTCCGGCGTCTCCATGAATCCGAAGCGCGCATGCACCACGTGCACGCCCGGCAGCACTTCTTCCGGATAGGCGCGCGAGAGCACGTCCTGGCGCGGCGCGCGCTGGATCGAGAGATGCAGGATCACGATGTTCTCGTGGCGGACCCGGTTGTGCTCGAGATTGCGCAGCATCGCGGTCGGCACGAAGCCGTGGTGGCTGACCAGGAACACCGCCGTGCCCGGCACGCGGGTGACGTCCTTCAGCAGTGCGGGGAGTTCGGCCATCGGCACCGCGCGCCGCTGCAGTTCGGCGCGGAGCAACGCGCGGCCGTCGCGCCAGGTCACGAACAGGCCGAATATGGCTGCGGCCAGCACCAGCGGCACCCAGCCACCGGTCGGGATCTTGGTTGCGTTGCCGAGGACGAACGCGAGATCGACGATGACGAACACGCCGAACACCAGGGCGACGCGCCACGCCGGCCACTTCCAGGCGATGCGGGCTGCGACGGCACCCAGGAGCGTCGTGATCACCATGGTTCCGTTCACCGCCGCGCCATAGGCGCCGGACAGGGCGCTCGAGGAGCCGAAGATGAGCACGAAGCCACAGACCGCGACCATCATCATGCCGTTCGACGCCGGCACGTAGATCTGGCCGCGCTCGTCGGCCGAAGTTTGCAGAATCTTGACGCGCGGCAGCAGGTCGAGCTGGACCGCCTGGCGCGTGACCGAGAATGCGCCGGATATCGTGGCTTGCGACGCGATGATCGCGGCCGCGGTCGCTATCGCAACCAGGTATGGCATGCCGGCCGGAGAGGCGAGTGCGAAGAACGGATTCGCGACCGCCGCCGGTGCGGAAAGGAGCAACGCGCCCTGGCCGAAATAGCTGAGCAGCAGCGCCGGCCAGACGATCAGGAACCAGGCGAGTCGCACCGGCTTGCGGCCGAAATGCCCCATGTCGATGTACAGCGCCTCGCCGCCGGTCAACACCAGGAAAACGGCCCCCAGGATGACGAGGGCGACTCCGGGGTGGCCGAGCAGCACGGCAAAGGCATAGGCCGGGTTCAGGGCGACGAGTATCCCGGGCGCATGCAGGATCGAGCGGAGCCCCAGCAGTCCGATCGACGCGAACCAGACGACCATGATCGGGCCGAACAGCCTTCCGATCCGCTCGGTGCCGCGCCGCTGCAGCGCGAACAGGGCGACGATGATCACGAGCGTGACCGGGACGATCGCCCGTTGCATCGCCGGGTCGATCATCTCGAGGCCTTCCACCGCGCCCAGCACCGAGATCGCGGGAGTGATCAGGGCGTCGCAATAAAAGAAAGCCGTTCCCAGTGCAGCCAGCAGCAGCAGCCATTTCGCCGTGACGGCAGCGCCGTTCATGCGCTGCTGCACCAGCGCGAACAGCGATAGAACGCCGCCTTCGCCATCGTTGTCCGCGCGCAGGATGAACACTACGTACTTCAGCGAGATGACGATCAACAGGCTCCAGAAGATCAGCGACAGGACGCCCAGCATGGCGTTGACGTCCGACGCGCCGCCGGCCGCGGCGGTCGCCTCGCGCAGCGCGTACAGCGGGCTCGTGCCGATGTCGCCGTACACGACGCCGAGGGCGCCGAGCGTGGCGTGGGAGATTGACCGGGATTGATCCATGTGGAGGGCGGCCGGGCGGCGCACATGATGCCTGAAACCGGGCCGGGAGGTATCGACGGCCGGAGGTTTGGGCCGTATCGCGCGACGCGGTATCCTGCCGGCCCATGAATGCCGAACCCGCCGCCCGAGCCACCGGTGCCCGCGTCGTCCGCGCGCCGCGCGGCAGCAATTTGAGCTGCGGGAGCTGGCTGACCGAGGCGCCCTACCGGATGATCCAGAACAACCTGGACCCGGAAGTCGCCGAGCACCCGGACCGCCTGGTCGTCTACGGCGGCATCGGCAAGGCGGCGCGCGATTGGGAAGCGTTCGATCGCATCCTCGCCGTGCTGCGGCGCCTGAAGGACGACGAGTCGCTGCTGGTGCAATCGGGCAAGCCGGTCGGCGTGTTCAGGACGCATCCGGATGCGCCGCGCGTGCTGATCGCGAATTCCAACCTCGTCCCGCACTGGGCGACCTGGGAGCATTTCCACGAGCTCGACCGCAAGGGCCTGATGATGTACGGGCAGATGACCGCAGGCTCGTGGATCTACATCGGCTCGCAGGGCATCGTGCAGGGCACTTACGAGACCTTCGGCGCCTGCGCGCGCGAACACTTTGGCGGCGACGCGCGCGGACGCTGGATTCTGACTGCGGGCCTTGGCGGCATGGGAGGCGCGCAGCCGCTCGCGGCGACGATGGCGGGATTCGCGATGCTTGCCGTCGAATGCGACGAGTCGCGCATCGATTTCCGCTTGCGCACCGGCTATGTGGACCGTAAGGCAACCACGCTCGACGCGGCACTCGCGCTGATCGACGAGGCGCGCCGCGCGAAGCGCGCGCTGTCGGTCGGCCTGCTCGGCAATGCCGCCGACATTTATCCGGAGCTCGCGCGGCGCGGCATCGTGCCCGACGCGGTGACCGACCAGACCTCGGCGCACGATCCGCGCAACGGTTACCTGCCGCGCGGCTGGACGGTGGCAGAGGCGGCCAGCGCGCGTCGCGAGGATCCCGCGCGCATCGAACGCGAGGCCCGCGCCTCGATGAAGCTCCACGTGCAGGCGATGCTCGACCTGAAAGCGAAAGGTGCTGTCGTCTTCGATTACGGCAACAACATCCGCCAGGTTGCATTCGAAGCGGGCCTCAAGAACGCCTTCGACTTCCCGGGTTTCGTGCCGGCCTATATCCGGCCGCTTTTCTGCGAGGGTATCGGGCCGTTCCGCTGGGTCGCGCTCTCCGGCGATCCCGAAGACATCTATCGCACCGATGCGAAGGTGAAGGAGCTGATTCCGGATGACCGGCACCTGCATCGCTGGCTCGACATGGCGCGCGAGCGCATCCGCTTCCAGGGGCTGCCGGCACGCATCTGCTGGGTGGGGTTGAAGGACCGTGCGCGGCTCGGGCTCGCGTTCAACGAGATGGTCGCGAAGGGAGAGCTAGCGGCGCCGGTCGTCATCGGCCGCGATCATCTCGATTCGGGATCGGTCGCAAGCCCGAACCGCGAGACCGAGGCGATGAAGGATGGCTCGGACGCGGTCTCCGACTGGGCCTTCCTGAACGCGCTACTGTCCACCGCGGGCGGTGCCACCTGGGTCTCGATCCATCACGGCGGCGGCGTGGGCATGGGCTTTTCGCAGCACGCCGGTCTCGTGATCGTCTGCGATGGCACGCCGGCTGCGGCCACGCGCATCGCGCGGGTGCTCAGGAACGATCCCGGCACCGGCGTGATGCGTCACGCCGACGCGGGCTACGAGCGCGCCATCGTCTGCGCGCGCGAGCAGAGGCTGGACCTGCCATCGCTCGACTGACATGCCATCGCTGAACCTGAAGCCGGGCGCGATCTCCCTGGCGCAATTGCGTCGTGCCGCCGCAGGCCGCGACGACGTCGCGCTGGCCGCGGGCTGGCGCGACCCGGTCGAGCAATCCCTGGCCGCGGTTCGCACTCGCCTCGCCGTAGGCGAGTCGCTCTACGGCATCAATACCGGCTTCGGCAAGCTCGCGAAGACGCGCATTTCCGACGACGAACTGGCGACGCTGCAGCTCTACCTCGTGCGCTCGCATGCGGCGGGCGTCGGATCGCCGCTCGCGGATTCGACGGTCCGGCTCACGCTGGTGCTGAAGGCCGCAAGCCTCGCGCGCGGTTTTTCCGGCGTGCGTCCGGTGGTGATCGAGCGCCTGCTCGCGTTCGCGAACGCGGGCATCCTGCCGCTGGTGCCGGGGCAGGGCTCGGTCGGCGCGTCCGGCGACCTCGCACCGCTGGCGCATCTGTCGCTCGCACTGGTCGGCGAAGGGCGCGTGCGGGTCGGCGGCCACGAACAGGATTGCAAGGCGGCATTGAAGTCCGCCGGTATCGAGCCGCTGGAGCTCGGGCCGAAGGAAGGGCTCGCGCTCCTGAATGGCACGCAGGTCTCGACTGCACTCGCGCTCGCGGGGCTGTTCGCGGCGGAGGACCTGCTCATCGGCTCGATCGTGAGCGGCGCGATGGCGGTCGATGCCGCGCTCGGCAGCCGTGTCCCCTTCGACGCGCGCATCCACAACGCGCGCGGCCAGCCGGCGCAGATCGCCGTCGCGGCGGCGTTTCGCGAAGTGCTCGGCGACAGCGAGATCGGCCGCTCGCACGAGAATTGCGACCGGGTGCAGGACCCCTATTCGTTGCGCTGCCAGCCGCAAGTCGCCGGCGCCTGCCTGCAACAGATCCAGGACGCGTCGCGCACGCTGATGCTCGAGGCGAATGGCGTCTCCGACAATCCGCTGGTGTTCCAGGGCGAGGTGCTGTCCGGCGGCAACTTCCACGGCGAGCCGGTGGCTTTCGCCGCGGACAACCTGTCGCTCGCCCTCGCCGAGATCGGCGCGCTCGCCGAGCGTCGCATCGCGATGCTGATCGACGACAGCCTGAGCCAGTTGCCCGCCTTCCTGGTGCGGCAGGGCGGGTTGAACTCGGGTTTCATGATTGCGCAGGTGACGGCCGCGGCGCTCGCGTCGGAGAACAAGTCGCTCGCGCATCCGGCATCGGTGGACAGCCTGCCGACTTCGGCCAACCAGGAGGATCACGTCAGCATGGCGACTTTTGCCGCGCGAAGACTCCTGCCGATGGCGGAGAATACGCGCGGTGTGCTCGCGATCGAGCTCCTGGCTGCCGCGCAGGGCATCGACTTCCGCCGCCCGCTGAAGTCGAGCCCGACGCTGGAGAAAGCCCACGCGCTGTTGCGCGCGCAAGTCGCCTTCTACGACCACGACCGGCACTTCGCCCCCGACATCGCGGCAGCGAAATCCGTAGTCGCCAGCGACGAACTCCTCAACCTCGTTCCTCCCGGTCTCACCGCCAGTCGCTGATCGCGCGGTCTGCGGCGCCCGGGAACCCTGCTCGCTTGCGCCGCCGGAACTTACGCGCTCGCTCGCAGGGTTCCCGCGCGCCTGGTCCGCGCATCACCGTCCGACGCCGCCAGCGCGGACGAGTGCAGGGCGGGTTCCCGAGCGAGCGAATTTTCTCTTTCTTCTGAGCTCGCGAGGGCCCCCGCCCGGTGCGAAGTCCGCGCTAGGGCGACGGCGGATGCTGCACGAGCCAAGTCATCGCGCGCTCGACTCTCGCGCGTCCGCTCGGATGACCGAAGAATAGGATTTCCTCGACCGGCCCCGGCTCGATCTTCCGGTAGCTCGCCAATCGCATGGCAACGCTCGCGAACCCGTGCGGCTCCCGCGCTGCCTCCAGCCCGGACGCATCGGCCTGGCTCTCCGCGGTGCGCGAGATCGTGTTGGTCACCGGCGACAGCAGCAGCATCACGGCGGTGAAGATCGCGAAGGCCAGCGGCAGCCCCGCGGCATCGGCCAGCTCGCGCACGCCCCAGCGCTCCCCGTAGCGTCGCTGGAAGTAGCCGAACAGGCGGTTGACGAACCAGTAGCCGACGCCGAAGGCGAGCGTGAAGGCAACCGTCAGCCAGAGCGAGTGATTGAGCGCGTAATGGCCCATTTCGTGGCCCATGACCGCGCGGATCTCGGGCAGCGAGGTGTCGTTCAGCAGGTTGTCGTTGAGCGCGATGCGCGTCGTGCCGCCGACGCCCGAGACATTGGCGCTGATGCGCTTGGTCTGCCGCGAGGCGTCGAACCAGTAGACGTCCCCGGCCGGGATCGCCGACGCTTCGGCGAGCGCCAGGATCGACTGGCGCGTCTCGCCTTCGGGCAGGCTCTTGTAGTCATTGAATAGCGGCGCCACGAATACCGGCTCGACCAGGATGACGAACAGGATCGCGATCGCCGTGAAGCCCATCGCCCACCAGACCCAGCGCTCGCGCACGCGACGCACCAGCAGGTAGAGTCCCGCGATCATCAGGCCGCCGAACGCCACGAACAGCCCGAGCCCGATCGACCATTCGCCGAGAAAGGCGCCGAGCGTCTGGTTGGACATGCCGTACTGGTGCTCGCGGAAGTCGCCGGTGTACAGCGACCAGGGCAGCGTCAGCACGGCCAGCGCCAGCAGGAAGCTGGCGGAGCAGATGAAATACTGGAGGAAGCGCGCGGACGTGCGCCGCAGGGCGACGTCGCGTACGTGTGCGGCGAATCGCGAGCGCAGCAGCAGCCAGCCGATCAGCACGGTGATCAGCGCCGACCACAACCCGATCCAGTAGCCGCCCTCGAAGTAGGCGTCGGACTTTTCGCGCTCTGCGGCGGGGATGCTCGCGACGTAGGCGTCGGTCGCGCGCGCCACATCGAATTGCGGTCCCCATTCCGCTTCGCGCGGCACGACCAACTGCACGATTCGTTCGGCTGCCATTACATGCGTCCCCGGCTGGCAGGCTATAGTACAAGCGAGCCATGACCGCGTTGCGGAAAACCGGGCTGATCGGCTGGCGCGGCATGGTCGGCTCCGTGCTGATGGAGCGCATGCGCGCGGAACGCGATTTCGCGCTGATCGAGCCGGCATTCTTTTCCACGACGCAGGCGGGCGCCGCGGCACCCGACATCGGGGCGAAGTCCGCTCCGATCGCCGACGCGCGTGACCTCGACGCGCTGGCGCGCTGCGACATCCTGGTTTCCTGCCAGGGCGCCGACTACACCGAGGCCACGCATCCGAAACTGCGCGCGGCGGGCTGGCGCGGGCACTGGATCGATGCGTCCTCGGCATTGCGACTGAAGGACGATGCGGTGATCGTGCTCGACCCGGTCAACCGTCCGGTGATCGACGCGGCACTGGCGCATGACGGGCGCGACTGGTGCGGCGGCAACTGCACCGTGACCCTGATGCTGATGGCCTTCGGCAGCCTGTTCCGCGAAAGCCTGGTCGAGTGGATGACGTCCATGACTTACCAGGCAGCGTCCGGAGCGGGCGCGCGCCAGATGCGCGAGCTGCTCGAGCAGATGGGACACATGCACGCCGCGACCGCCGGGCGCCTCGCCGATCCTGCGAGCGCAATCGCGGACATCGATCGCCTGGCAGCGAAGGCGCAGCGCGACGGCATGCCGGTCGCAGCAATTGGCCATCCGCTCGCAGGAAATCTCCTGCCCTGGGTCGACCGCGATCTCGGCAATGGCTATAGCCGCGAGGAGTTCAAGGCCGGCGCGGAGGGCAACAAGATCCTCGGCCTGTCGTCGGCACCGGTGCCGATCGACGGCATCTGCGTGCGCGTCGGCGCGATGCGCTGCCACAGCCAGGCAGTCACGATCAAATTGAGGCGCGCGCTGCCGATAGCGGAAGTCGAGCGCCTGCTCGCAGCTGCGCATGACTGGGTACGGATCGTGCCGAACGAGCGCGAGGCGACACTCGCGCGACTGACGCCGGCCGCGGTGACCGGGACGCTCGACATCGCGGTCGGTCGCCTGCGCCACCTCGCGATGGGCGCGGATTACCTGACCGCGTTTACCGTCGGCGACCAGTTGCTGTGGGGCGCGGCGGAGCCGCTCCGGCGCATGTTGCGCCTGCTGCTCGGCCGTTGACTGCCGCATGGCCCTCACCGAAAGCGCCGGCGCACCGCTCGGACGGCTGATCGCCTATCCGGGATTCGTGCGCTTCCTGACGGCGCGGCTCGCGGTCTCGGTCGCGGTGCAGATGCAGACCGTCGCGGTCGGCTGGCAGATCTACGCGATCACGCACGACCCGCTCGACCTGGGCCTGATCGGCCTTTCGCAGTTCCTGCCATTCGTGCTGCTGGTGCTGCCGGCGGGTCATGTCGCGGATCGCCGCCATCGCGCGCGCATCCTGTCGCTCTGTTACGCGCTCGAGTTCGTCTGCGCGGCGCTCCTCCTCGCGTTCACGCTCTCGGGGCTTGCCGTGGCCTGGCCGGTGTTCGCGGTCATGGTGCTGTTCGGCATCGCGCGCGCGTTTTCGATGCCCGCGGGCCAGGCGCTGCTGCCCAACCTCGTGCCGCCGGCGCTGTTCTCGCGCGCGGTTGCGGTCAATTCGAGCACCTGGCAGGTCTCGACCATCGTCGGCCCTGCGATCGGCGGACTCGTCTACCTGGCAGGGCCGGAGGTCGTCTACGCCTCGGTCGCGGGACTGACGGGGGCCGCGGTTTTTCTGATGCTCGGCGTGCAGGGCGGGCGCGCCGCGCCTTCCACCGAGCCCGACACCTGGCACACGCTGCTCGAGGGCATTCGCTTTGTCTGGCGGCGCAAGATCATCCTGGGCGCCGTTTCGCTCGACCTGTTCGCGGTGCTGTTCGGGGGATCGGTGGCGCTGCTGCCTGCCTATGCGAGCGACATCCTGCACGTCGGGCCCGATGGTTTCGGATGGTTGCGCGCCGCGCCTGGCATCGGCGCGGCGGCCATCGCGCTGGCGCTTGCCTGGCGGCCGATCACCCAGCACGCGGGAGTATTGATGCTCGCCGGGGTCGCGATCTTCGGCGCCGCGACCGTCGTCTTTGGCCTGTCCGGCAATTTCCTGCTGTCGCTGGCCGCGCTGGTCGTGCTCGGCGGTGCGGACATGGTGAGCGTCTACATCCGTCACCTGCTGGTCCAGCTCGAGACCCCGGATGCGATTCGCGGCCGCGTCAGCGCGGTCAATGCCGTGTTCATCGGCGCGTCGAACGAGCTCGGCGAGTTCGAGTCGGGCCTCACCGCGGCCTGGTGGGGACTGAAGCCCGCAGTCGTGGTGGGCGGCGTGGCAAGCATCGCCATTGCCGGCCTCTGGATGCGCTGGTTCCCGATGCTGAGACGTCTCGATCGCTTCCCGGAGCCGGCATTGCCGCCGGCTTGACGATCCGGCGCACTGGCTGTATATCCATACAGTCATGCGGGTGAGCCAGCACCGGGGCCGCGGAGCGATATCCAACCGCGCGGGGCGCTTCGAGGCGCTCGCGGTCGAAGCCGTGGATGACGGCTGGGGCATTGCCGACGAAGCTTTGCCGCCGCTGCAGACGACCGTGCTGCCGGAACCGGCGCAGAGCGTCATCAGCCGGAACCAGTCGCCCGACATCCCCTTCGACCAGTCGATCAACCCGTACCGGGGCTGCGAGCACGGCTGCATCTATTGCTATGCCAGGCCGAGCCACGCTTATGTCAATCTCTCGCCCGGCCTCGACTTCGAGACGCGGCTGTTCTTCAAGCAGGACGCGGCGGCACGGCTGCGCGAGGAACTGAATCGGCGCAGTTATCGCTGCAGCCCGATCAACCTGGGCGCCAACACCGACCCCTACCAGCCGCTGGAGAAACGCCTGGGCATCACCCGCTCGCTGCTCGCGGTCCTGGCCGAGAGCCACCACCCGGTGACCGTGGTGACCAAGTCAGCGCTGGTCGTGCGCGACATCGACCTGCTCGGACAGCTCGCCGCGGAACAACTGGTGAAGGTCTTTGTCAGTGTTACTACGCTCGATGACGAGTTGAAACGGCGTATGGAACCGCGGGCTGCCTCGCCGGCAGCCAGGCTGGCGGCGATTTCGAAGCTCTCGGCTGCTGGCATCCCGACGGGCGTGATGTTCGCCCCGGTGGTGCCGGCCATCAACGACCACGAACTCGAGGGCGTGCTGGATGCGGCTGCGGCGGCCGGGGCGCGTACGGCGGGCTACCTGTTCCTCCGGCTGCCGGGAGAAGTCCGGGACCTGTTCTATGAATGGCTCGACACCCACTATCCCGATCGGGCCCATCGCGTGCAGAACCGCATCCATTCCCTGCGCAGCGGGCGCGACAACGATCCGCGCTTTGGCCATCGCATGCGCGGCCAGGGGCCGTTCGCGGAGCTCCTGCGCCGGCGTTTTGAAGCCAGTTGCCGCAGAAACGGCCTCGAAAGCGGCCGCAGAGACCCGCTCACGACCGGTCTTTTTCGCCCGCCAAGCCGCACGCCCGATCAGATGGAACTGTGGTGATCGCGGCGTATACTCGGACCGAAAGCACGTCGCGCCCGGAGGAGTCGTCGCATGCCCTGCCTGAATTTCCGCGCATGGCGTCAGGCAGGCACGGGTGCCGCGACCCTGTTGATGCTGTCGGGCTGCATGACCGCGCGGCTCGAGGAAAGCCGTAACACCACGACCGCCATCGCCAAGCACGAGGCGGTGGTGCTGCTGGCCAAGCCGCACGTCGAGGGCATCACCGCGGAAGACGATTTCATGGATTGCGTCGGCGACAAGATGGCGCGGGCAACCGGCATCAAGGTCCAGCCCAACGACAGCTTCGTCGACTCGATGTTTCCCTGGCTCGAGCCCTCGACCGCGCCGCAGCGGCCGGAAGGCGTGACCAAGCTGCTCGCGCGGGACGTCGTGGCGGATCGCATCGCCGAGAGCGGCGTGCGCTACCTGATCTGGGTGGATGGCGCGACGCGCCAGACCGACAGTGGCGGCAGCATTACCTGCACGCTCGGCCCGGCGGGCGGCGGTTGCATCGGCTTTGGCTGGTGGGAAAAGGAATCGGACTATCAGGCGGTGGTCTGGGACCTCGCCACGGCCCGCACGGCGGGCTCGGTGTCGACCAACGTGACCGGCACCTCGGCGCTGGTCGGCGTGCTGGTGCCGTTGCCGTTCATCGCCCGCGTGCAGGGCACGGCCTGCGACCGGCTTGCGGGCCAGCTCGGGGGTTTCCTGCGCGGCGAAGATCCGTCGGTGGCGGCGGAAGGGACCTGATCCCGGTTTCTGCCGCCCGGCGCGGTGAACCAACCGTCGGGGTCAGCCTCAAATCGATCACGGACTTGCCCAACGCCGGCCGCCAGGATGGGCGGTGTCTGGCCGGGAGAACGAGATGACAGTCAATCGAATCATGCGTGGCATCGCGGTCGCTGCGGCAATCGGTCTGCTCGTCGGCTGCATGACCCAGAACTCGGCGTCGCGGCCGGAGTCCGGTGGCAGCGGCTCGGCCGGCGGCAGCAGTGGCGGGTCATCGGGCGGCGGTTCGAGTGGCGGCGATGGCGGTTCCGCGGGCGGTTCGTCCGGCGGCGGCTCCAGCGGCGGCGGCGGCATGCCGGGCGGTGGCTCTTCGGGTGGCGGTTCAGCCGGCGGCGGTTCTTCCGGCGGTGGCAGTTCGACATCCGAGTTCCCGAGTACCGAGGGCCAGGGCGGTGTCGATGCGCCGATTCCGATACCAGGCGAGGACGACGGTGCGGCTGGCGGCGGCGCTGAGAGCGGTGGCACCAGTTCTGCCGGCGGGACACAGCAAGGTGAAGCTGGCGCAACGGCTGGCGGTCAATCGGGCACGACTGCGGGCGGCCAGCCCGGAACTTCAGGCGGTCAGCCTGGCACGGCCGGTGGCGAGCCGGGAACCAGTGGCGGGCAGCCGGGTACGGCCGGCAAGCCCTGCGTGAGCACCGGTGACGAGACGCCGACGGAAATCGAAGCCTGCGTCGAGAACCCGGGCCGCTTGCCGGGCAGTTTGCCGGGCGGAACGCCAGGCGGATTGCCGGGCGCCGAAGCGGGCGGCGGCACGCCCGCCGGCGGCAGTCCGGACGGCAGCGGCCAGGGCAGTACGCCTGGGACCGACGCCAGTGGCCAGCCCGGCGCGCCGGGCAGCGCGACAGCGGGCCAGGGGCCGGCTGGATCCGCGGGCGGCAGTTCGGGCCGCAGCGCCCAGATCGGCAAGCGCCTGGACGAGACCTTCGGCACCTTCGATGAGACGGTCCGCACGGCGCAGGCGGCGATTGCCAAGGATCGCGCGGCGGCTCAGGAAGCTGCGGGCGGCGAGCCAGGCAGCGGCGAGGGCGAGGAAGGCGGCGACGGCGCGTCCGGAGAGGGTGGCGAAGGCGGTGAAGGCGGCGAGGATGGCGCCGGGCCGGAAGGCGGCCTCGAGTCCACCGGCGGCGGCGGAGCCGCGGGCGGCGCGGACGGCACCGAGGGCACAGGCACCGAAGAAGCCGGTGCGCCAACCGAGAGCGAGCAGGGCGGCGTCGGCGGTGGTGGCGCGGGCGGCCGCGGACCGTCCACGATCCCGTCCGACATTCCCGACGGCAAGGACGATGACATCGTCGCGCGGCAGATCCGCGAGGCGGCGATGAAGGAGACGGATCCCGAATTGCGCAAGGCGCTCTGGGATGAGTACCGTCGCTACAAGAAGGGAAGCTGAGTCGGGCAGCATGGAAGCGAGCGCCATGAACCGGTTTTCAAACGGATGGTTGATCTTCGTGGCAGCGCTCCTGGCGGCTGGCTGTGTCAAGGAGACGCGGCCGTTGCCGGTTCTGCAGGCCACCCAGGCGACGACCGAAGTGCCGGCCGAGCAGCTGCTCGACGTCGGCGTGCACATCCTCGATCCGGGCGTGCCGAAGGGAGTCGAGGAAGATCCGGAGCTGATGGACAAGACGCGGATCTATCCGGAGATCCGCCAGGCCGAGGCGCGCTACATCGCGATGCAGTTGCGCGACACGCTCGAGGACACCGGTCATTGGGGCACGGCGCGGGTCGTGCCGCAGACCGTGCAGTCTTTCGATCTCACCGTGGACGGCCGCATCGTCGAGTCGAACGGTGCGTATCTCAAGCTGGTCGTGACCGCCCGCGACGCCACGGGAGCCGTCTGGTTCGAGGACCGGGAGTACGAGGGCCGCGCCGACACGCGCGCCTACAAGGACGACTATACGTCCGAGCGCGATCCGTTCGAGAACGTGTATGTGGCGATCGCGGACGACCTGCTGGCGGCGCGCGCCGAGCGCTCGGCCGGCGATCTCGAGAACGTCCGCCGTGTCAGCAAGCTGCGGTTCGCCGCCGATTTCGCGCCGGTCGCCTTCAGCCAGTACCTGGAGAAGGACCAGAAGACCGACGAGTACAAGGTCCTGCGCCTGCCCGCCGAGGATGACGTGCTGTTGAAGCGCGTCGAGCAGATCCGCGAGCGCGACTACGGCATGATCGACACGGTCAGCGAGAACTACGCGGCCTTCAGCGAGCGGCTGGAAGATCCCTACACGAGCTGGCGTCGCTACACCTACGACGAGATCATCGCCGAGGAGAAGCTGAAGGCGCAGGCCCGCAACCGCATGATCCTGGGCGCCGCGGCCGTCGCGGCGGCCGTGCTGGTGCCGGATAGTTGCCAGAGCAACAACTGCGATCGCGTTGCCGATGCCGCGCGCTATGGTGGTGTCGCCGGCGGCGTCGCCGCCGTGATCAGCGGGTATCGCAAGCGTGAGGAGGCGAAGATACATACCGAGTCGTTGAAGGAAATCTCCGGCTCGTTCCAGGTCGAAGCGGCGCCGCTCATCGTCGATGTCGAAGGCCGCACGCTGCGGCTGACCGGCACGGCGGAGGAACAATACGCGGAATGGCGCCGCCTGCTGCACGATCTGTACCGGGAGGAAACCGGTCTCGTGCCCGCGACGCCGCCGCCTGCGCCTGCAGCCGACACGACTTTGCCTGCGGCAGAGACGAGCGGCGCGGGTTGATTCCTCATGAAGGAACTGACGCCCGGGCTCGAACTCGGTGCCCGGTTCGCACTGGTTCGCCGCCTCGGCCGCGGCGGGTCCGCGGAGGTCTGGCTCGCGGATGACCGTGAGCGCGGCCTGCAGGTCGCGCTCAAGGTGCTGGACGACACGACCGTAACGAAGGGGACGCTTCCCTTCGCCGCCGCGGCGAAGGGAAGCGTCCCCTTCGTCATGCCCCACCCCCGATTACAGTCGCTGCCGCGCGAATTCGTCGTCCCCGTGCATGACGTCGTGCAGGCGGATGGGCTGACGCTCGTCGCCATGGAATATCAATCCGGCGGCGACCTCGGCCAGTTCCGCGGCCGTTCCTTCGAAAGCTGGGGGCGGGCCGCAGGCGACGTCGCGGCCGGACTCGCTGCCTGCCATGCGGTGGGCCTCGTGCACCGCGATCTCAAGTGCAGCAACGTCCTGCTGGACGGCGAGGGCCGTGCCCGCCTCTCCGATTTCGGCCTGGCGACGCCGGCCGGCAGCCGCGCGCCGGGCGGTGGCTCGCCGTACAACGCAAGTCCACAGCAATTGCGCGGCGAGCCCGCGGAGCCGGCCGACGACCTGTACGCACTCGGCGCGCTCCTTTACGAACTGATCGCCGGTCACCCGCCTTACTACCCCGATATCAGTCGCGACCGCGTGCTGCACGAGCCGGTCCCGCCACTGGTGCCGCGCGGCGCCGTGCCGGTAGGCGTGCGCGAGCTCGCGCTGAGGCTGCTGGCGAAGTCGCCGCAGGAGCGGCCCGCGAACGCAGCGGCGGTGCGCGACCGGCTCGCTGCGGTCGCCACCGATGACACCGATCTGGTCGAGCCGCTCGCGCATGCCTTGCCGGCCGGCGGGCCGCCGTCGCTTTCCCGCCGCCCGCGGTGGCTGCCCGTGGCGACGGTCGCGGCCCTGACTGCCGTGATTGCAGCGGTCTTCTGGCTGCCGCGGCAGTTTGCAGCGCAGAACCCGGATGTCGGCAAGGAGGCGCTCGCCCAGGCCGAGCGCTCGCGCGCGGAGCGGCTCGTGAAGGAGCAGCATCTCGAAGAACAGGCGACGAGTCGCGCGGCGGCGGAGGC
>JBOHZL010000055.1:0-19848 GCA_050738495.1 Steroidobacteraceae bacterium
GACACCTGGCCGACCCGGCGACCGCATCGGCGCCCGGCCCGTCCGTTCCTTAACCCACCCTGGTGGCCGTCCCATACAACACCTCCATTGACGAGATGTTGCGACGACCGCTGGAAATCACCCTGTATTCCCCCCTCTGTTCGGACAGCGACCGCGCGATAGAGGCGATTCCAAAGGTGCTCTGGGTCTTGATCGTAAATCGCCGCCTGTTGATCCGCTGCCTGAATGGGAACAGATAGCAGCACGACCGTCACTCCACACAGCAAGGTACGCATCGCCATTGTGCAGCTCAGTCGAGCGCCGGCCGCCCACGCAGCCGCTTGGTTTCCTTGCGCTGCCGCTTGCCCTGGAGTCGTCTTGCCTTCGCCGCCCGGCCCGGCCGCGTGGCCTTGCGCAGCTTCGGCACCTGCCTGGCCTTGACCAGCAACTCTTCGAGGCGCTCGACCGCGTCGCGGCGATTGGCTTCGCGCGAGCGATGGCGGTGCGCCTCGAGCACGATCTCGTCTTCGAGCGTCAGGCGCCTTCCGGCAAGCGTGCGCAATCGCCGCTTCGCGCCGTCGTCCAGGAGCGCGGTGGCGCCGACCGCAAAGCGGAGCTCGCAGGCGGTCGCGACCTTGTTGACGTTCTGCCCGCCCGGCCCGGGGCTGCGGACATAGGAAAGCGTGTAATCGCTCTCGGGGATGGAAAGGCGGGTCTTCGCGCCGCCGTTCATCTCAGTCCTGGCCGTCCTCGGAGGGCGTGATGGGCTTCGAATCCCTGGGCGCCAGCATCGATGCCGACTTCGCGCCCTCGAGGATGCGGATCTCGCGCTGGGCCGGCGGGATGGTCAGCCCGTGCTCGCGGAACAGCGCCCAGATCTTCCGGTTGACGTCCGAGCGCACGTTGTTGACGCCCTCGGCAGGGTCGCCGATCCAGAAGCGCAGCTCGACCTCCATGCCATAGTCGGCGAATTCCAGCAGGCGCGACACGGCCGGCGGGTCGCGCAGGATGCGCGGGTGTTCGGCGGCCTCGAGCAGCAGCTTCAGCGCCAGCTCGACATCGTCGTGATAGGCGATGCGTACCGGCAGGCGCAGGCGGACGCGCGGATGGCCATAGCTCCAGTTGATGAGCTGATTGGTGATGACGTTCTGGTTCGGCACCAGCGTCGCGACGCCGTCGCGGTCGCGGATGACGATATGCCTGCCGCGCAGCTCCTCGACCCAGCCGAATCCGGTCGTGCTGGTGCCGGTCGTGCCGGTGAAACTGATGACGTCACCGGGCTTGATCGAGCGGTCGATCAGAAGCACGAAGCCGCTGACGAAATTCGCGGCGATCGCCTGCAGGCCGAACCCGAGGCCGAGGCCGATGGCGCCGGAAAACACGGTCAGGGTCGTCAGGTCGACGCCTGCGGCCTGCAGGCCGAGCAGGATCCCGAAGGCGATCAGGAAGGCATAGGCCGCCTTGCCGATCCCGATCCGGGTAGACGGCGCGAATTCCTTGACCGCGTTGATGCGCTTGTCGATCCAGCGTGCGATCCAGACGCTGACGACGACGAACGCGGTCACCGTCGCCAGCGCCCTGAGCACGGACCAGATCGTGATCCGCGTCTTGCCTTTCGACAGCCCGATCGAATCGAGTTGCGCGACCACCGGGTCGAGCCAGCCGAGGATCTGCGCGGCAACGACCGCCCAGACGACGAGCGTGACGCGCAGTTCCCAGGCCCTGATGCGGGTTCCGCGGCCGAGCGAGAGCCTGAGCAGGAAAGCGAGCAGGCGGATCAGCGCCAGCAGCGCGAGCAGGATCGTCGCGTTCTCGAGCCAGTCGACGGTGCCGGTCTCGAGCCACAGGCGCGCCGCGGCGATGATCACCAGACCGGCGATGAAGGGCGCGATCACGACCAGCGCATCGACCAGGATGCCACGGGCCTGTCCGCCGTTGTCCGGCTGGCCGACATACCAGCGCCGGCCGAGCAGCACGCCCGCGACCACCACGGCGATCGTCACGGCGATGACCGCGAGCTGGCCGGTGCCGGCAACGGCCTCCAGCTCGTCGAGGAACGCGGTCCAGGACAGCATCAGGCGTTGAGGTCCGGGATCAGCTCGCTTTCGAGCCGCATGATCTGGTCCTTCAGCAGGAGCTTGCGCTTCTTGAGCCGCCGCAGCTGCAGTTCATCGACGTAGATGTCGAGCGAAAGGCGGCAGATCACGTCGTCCAGGTCGCGGTGCTCGATGCGCAGCTCGCGCAGGCGCTGCATCCGCTCGAACAATTGGGTGTTGACCTTGTCTTCGTCCGTCATGCCGGCTCGGCATCGGTTTCGAACGCGGGAAACGGCGGGTCCAACCACACCGGCCTGACCGATCCCGGAAGCTTAGCCAATCGACCCGGAGGATTCCATGGAAATGCGGGATCGTGGAAGTCGGAGCCCACCGAGCCCTCGAGCCCGCAACGCACGGCGAGCGCGATTGCCTGTTCGCGATCGCGAACCGTGCCGCCGCCGGTGATCACCTCGATGCCGCAACCACCGGCTGCGGCGAACTCGCCGCACAATTCGCGTCTCGCGCCAGCCGACAGCGGATAGCGCATCGGGTGCGCGATGACGGCCTTGCCGCCGGCGGCGGTTATCCAGCCGGTCGCATCGGCGAGCGCGGGCCATGCGCAGGCGACGTGGCCCGCCCGCCCGTGCTTCAGCCAGCGGTCGAATGCGGCGCCTGCATCGGCCGCGACGCCGAGCGCAACCAGCGCGCGGGCGAAATGGGTCCGGGTCGGCATGCTGCCGGTGGCGCGGATGCTGGCGAGCGCTTCCTGCCCGGGTGCACCGGCAGCCTGCAATCGGTCCGCGATGCGCTCGGCGCGCGACTCGCGCAATTCGAGCTGCACGCCGAGGCCGGCGGTCATTGCGGGCGCGCGTGGATCGATTGCGAGCCCCAGCACGTGCAGCGCCCGGCCGCGCCAGGAAACCGAGAGTTCCACCCCGGCCACGAAGCCGATGCCGCGCTCGCGCGCGGCAGCCGTTGCCGCATCGACGCCCGCGACCGTGTCGTGATCGGTCAAGGCCATGAGCTTCACGCCGCGATCTGCCACGTGCGCGACCAGCGCGGCGGGCTCCAGCATGCCGTCCGAGGCCGTGGAGTGCAGGTGCAGATCGACACTGGAATGCGGGTTCATACGGCCTGCGGGCCGAGGCCCACCGTATCCACGGTGTCGCCGGTCAGCACCACGAAGCCGCGCTGCCGGCTGAAACCGTCCGCCGAATAGTCGAAGACATAGGTGCGCTGCCAGGCAATCGGCGCGTCGCCGCCGCGCACCAGCCGCAGGCGATGGATCGCCACGGTGCCGTCCAGCATCTGGACGTTGGCGCTCGTGCAGGTTTCCATCGCGACGCGATTGGCGAGCTCCCGGGCGGCCAGACTGGAGTGCCAGAAGCCTGCGAGCAGCGCGAGCACCGCCACCGCGATCAGGAGCTCCCAGGTCATTTCAGCATCGAGAGCCAGTCGACGTCCGGGTCGGCGATGCCAACGAAGTGGGGGTTCAGCACCTGCTCGCGCGCATTGTAGGAAAGCGCCTCGCCGTCCAGCATCAGCACCTGGCCACCGGCCTGCTCCAGCACGCACTGGCCGGCGGCAGTATCCCATTCGCTCGTCGGCCCGAGCCGCGGGTAGACGTCGGCCTGGCCCTCGGCCACCAGGCAGAGTTTCAGCGAGCTTCCCACTTCGACGAACTCGTGCGGCCCCACGCGGGACAGGAATGCGTCCAGCGAACTGCCGCGGTGCGAGCGGCTGCCGACCACGCGCACCGGCCCGGTGCCGCGCCTGGCGGCACGGATCGGGCGGCCGGCCGCTTGCGCGTCCGAGCGGAACGCGCCGACGCCTTCGCAGGCGTAGTAATCGCGCTCAAGCACCGGCGCGTGCACGATGCCGAGCACCGGCCGATGATTGTCGATGAGCGCGATGTTCACGGTGAACTCGCCGTTCCTTTGCACGAACTCTTTCGTGCCGTCGAGCGGATCGACCACCCAGAGCCTGCTCCAGCCGCGGCGCGTCGCCCAGGAAACCTGGGCCGACTCCTCGGAAAGCACCGGAGTTTCCGGCGAGATGCGCCTGAGCCCTGCAAGTATCAGCCGCTCGGAGCGCAGGTCGGCCTCGGTCAACGGCGACCGATCCTCCTTCACCGAGACGCTGAAGGAGGACGCGTACACCTCGAGGATCTCGCGCCCGGCGTCGCGAGCGAGCGCGGTCACGTCGAGCAGGAGTCGATGCAGGTCGGCCGACATATGCGCTCCGGAAAGTGGCGCGTTATATCATAGGCGCGTGCAGGGAAGCGCCCATTCTCCGGATTGGCCGTCGATCGACACGGTGTTGCTCGACATGGACGGCACGCTGCTCGATCTCGGATTCGACAACCATTTCTGGGAAACGGTGCTGCCGCTGCGCTATGCGGAAAGCCGCGAAATCGCGCCCGACGAGGCCGAACGCCTGATGCGGCCGATCTTCGAAAGCACCAAGGGCACGCTCGACTGGTATTGCGTCGAATACTGGAGCCGTGCGCTGTCGCTCGACATCGCCGCGCTTACGCGCTCCATGCGCCACCGCATCCGCTGGCTGCCGGAGTCCCTGAACTTCCTCGCGAAGCTCCGTGGTTCCGGCAGGCGCACGGTACTCGTGACGAACGCCCATCCAGAGGTCTTCGCGGTCAAGGATGCGCAGCTGGGGGTGCGGCGTCATTTCGATGCGGTGTATACCTGCTTCACGCTCGGCGCGCCGAAGGAGTCGGCGGATTTCTGGGCGCGCCTGGCGGAGCAGGAATCTTTCGACGCGCGCCGCACGCTGTTCGTCGACGACACCCCGGCGGTCCTGCGCGCCGCCCGCGCCCACGGCATCGAATGGATTTATGCAATACGCAGGCCGTCCCTGAGCGGGCCCGTGCGCGCGGAAACGGAGTTCAACAGCGTCGCGTCGGTGCAGGAGCTCGCAGACGGGCTTGCGCCGCGCTAGGGGCGCCGGCGCCGGCGCCGCTTCCCGGCGGGCGGACCGCTGGCGCGATGAATCTGGCTCGGGGGTGGCCCGTCCTCTTCCTCGTCGCCGAAGGAGCGCGGGGCATGGTGGGCCGATCGAAGTTGCGGGAGCCCGGCCGGGTCGTAGCTGCCTACCGGAATGCGGTGGCCGATGAAGGCCTCGATGTCGGGCAGCGACTCGACGTACTGCTCGCAGCCGAAACTGACGGCATCGCCGGCGGCGCCGGCGCGCGCGGTGCGGCCGATGCGATGCACGTAGTCCTCGGGATCCTGCGGCATGTCGTAGTTGAACACGTGGCTGACATCGGGGATGTGCAGGCCGCGCGCTGCGACGTCGGTCGCGACCAGCGCCGCGAGCCGGCCCTCGTGGAACTCGCGCAGCATGCGCATGCGCTTGCGCTGCGGCACGTCGCCGGACATGGCCGAGGCGACCACGCCATTGGCGCGCAGCAGGCGTTCGAGCCGCTCGGCAAGGCGCTTGGTATTGACGAATACCAGCGTGCGCGTGGCGGCGCCGACGCGCAGCAGGTGCACGAGCAGCGCGGCCTTCTCCTCCATGGCGGGGTAGTAGATCACCTGGCGCACGCGCTCCGCGGTGATGCGCTCGGGCTCGATCCGGACCAGCTCCGGATCGTTCATGTGCTCGTAGGCGAGCTCCAGCACGCGATGCGACAGTGTCGCCGAGAACAGCATGTTGAGCCGGTGCTCCGGCGCGGGCAGCCGGCGCAGCAGGTAGCGGATGTCCTTGATGAAGCCCAGGTCGAACATGCGGTCGGCTTCGTCGAGGACCATGACCTGCACGTGGCGCAGGTCGAAGACATGCTGCTTGTAGAAGTCGATGATCCTGCCCGGCGTGCCGATCAGGACGTCCACTCCCGCAGCCAGCGTGCGGCGCTGCTTGTCGTAATCCACGCCGCCGAAGGCGAGCCCGAGAGACAGGCCCGTGTACTGGACCAGGATCTCGGCATCGCGGTGGATCTGGATCGCCAGCTCCCGCGTCGGCGCGAGTATGAATGCGCGGGGCGAGGTGCCGGGACGGTCGGGGGAGGCGGGGTAGCGCAGCAGGTGGGTGAAGATGGCGACCAGGAAGGCGGCGGTCTTGCCGGTGCCGGTCTGCGCCTGGCCGGCGACGTCGAAGCCGGCGAGCGCGCGCGGCAGCGCCGCCGCCTGGATCGGCGTGCATCGCTCGAAGCCCGCATCGGCGACGCCGCGGGCTACTGGTTCGGGTAGGTGGAGGCCGGTGAACGACAGGTCGGAAAACTGCTGTTGTGTCACCGGCTTCCCACTTTCACGGGCATCACTTGAAAAATAGCCTCCGACGCGCTACAAAAGCACCTGAGCATCGCGGGTTCCCCGCAAATATCCGCGTCCACCTGCACTCCGGAAGTGTCCGAACAGGACCCCGGGAATGTGGCAACACCCTGACTAGGCAGCCAGAGGCCCAGCGCCAGAACATTGTGCCGTATCGGGCATTCGCCCGTCACCGATGAACTTAAAACCAGGAGAAACCCCCGCGTGAGCGGAAATATCGTCCATACGTCCGACGCGACGTTCGAATCCGACGTCCTCAAGTCCGAAACCCCCGTATTACTCGATTTCTGGGCCGAATGGTGTGGTCCCTGCAAGGCGATCGCCCCGATCCTCGACGACATCGCGAAGGACTACGCGGGTCGGGTCAAGGTGGCCAAGCTCAATATCGACGACAACCGCCACACGCCCGTCAAGTACGGCGTGCGCGGCATCCCGACGCTGATCCTGTTCAAGAACGGCGCGCCCGAGGCGCAACAGGTCGGGCTCGTCGGGAAGTCGAAACTGACGGCCCTGCTGGACCAGCACCTATGAGGGGCTATCTCGGCAACCAGGCGCGCAATCGCCAGAAAGGGCACCGCAATCGCGGCGGCGGCGGACCACGTCACGGACAGGAGGGCCTGCCGGTAGACGATCACATGGACGGATCCGAGGGCGACATCATTTCGCCGGAGGAGCTGGCCGCATCGCGAAGCGCGATGAGCCTGACGGTGCTCAAGACCAAGCCGGTCCACGAGCTCGTCACGATGGCGGAGGGTATGGGCCTCGAGAACATGGCCCGCCAGCGCAAGCAGGACGTGATCTTCTCGATCCTGAAGGCGCACGCCAGGGGCGGCGAGGACATCTACGGCGACGGCGTGCTCGAGATCCTGCAGGACGGGTTCGGCTTCCTGCGCTCCGCCGACAGCTCCTATCTCGCCGGACCGGACGACATCTACGTCAGCCCGAGCCAGATCCGCCGCTTCAACCTGCGCACCGGCGACTCCATCTCCGGGCTGATCCGCCCGCCGAAGGACGGGGAACGCTACTTCGCGCTGCTGAAGGTCGGCGAGATCAACTTCGACACGCCGGAGAGCGCACGGCACAAGCTGCTGTTCGAGAACCTGACGCCGCTGCACCCGACCAAGCGCCTCAAGCTCGAGCGCGGCAACGGCTCGACCGAGGACCTGACGGCGCGGATGATCGACCTGATGGCGCCGCTCGGGAAAGGGCAGCGCGGCCTGATCATCTCGCCGCCGAAAGCCGGCAAGACGATGCTGCTGCAGAACATCGCGACCTCCATTACCTGGAACCATCCCGACGTCTACCTGATCGTGCTGCTCATCGACGAGCGGCCCGAGGAAGTCACCGAGATGTCGCGTACGGTGAAGGGCGAGGTCGTGGCCTCGACTTTCGACGAGCCAGCGAGCCGGCACGTGCAGGTCGCCGAGATGGTGATCGAGAAGGCGAAGCGCCTGGTCGAGCACAAGCGCGATGTGGTCGTGCTGCTCGACTCCATCACCCGCCTCGCGCGCGCCTACAACACCGTCGTGCCGAGCTCCGGCAAGGTGCTGACCGGCGGCGTGGACGCCAATGCGCTGCAGCGGCCGAAGCGGTTCTTCGGCGCGGCGCGCAACGTCGAGGAGGGCGGCTCGCTGACGATCATCGCGACCGCGCTGATCGACACCGGCTCGCGCATGGACGACGTGATCTACGAGGAGTTCAAGGGCACCGGCAACAGCGAGATCCACCTCGACCGGCGCATCTCCGAGAAGCGCGTATTCCCGGCGTTCAACATCAACCGCTCGGGCACGCGCCGCGAGGAGCTGATCACGACCCAGGACGAGCTGGCGAAGATCTGGATCCTGCGCAAGCTCCTGCACCCGATGGACGAGCTGGCGGCGGTCGAGTTCCTGCTCGACAAGATGAAGGACACGAAGACCAACGCGGACTTCTTCGACTCGATGAAACGCGGATGAGCGCGGGGCTGCGCCACCTGCGCCGGGTCGACCCGGTGATGGCGCAGCTCATTCGCCGCGCAGGCCCCTACCTGCCGAAGCCGGAGCGCGGCGTCGGTGCCTACGAGGCGCTGGTCGAGGCGGTCGCGCACCAGCAGCTGACCGGCGCGGCGGCGAGAACGATCCTCGGCCGGTTTTACGCGCTCTACGGCGGCAATTGCTGCCCGGAGCCTTCACGCCTCTTCGAGACGCCGGAAGAATCGCTGCGCGGTTGCGGATTCTCGCGCGCCAAGGCCGCTTCCCTCAGGGACATTGCAGCCAGGACGCTCGACGGCACCATCCCGCCACGGCGGGCGCTCACCCGCATGAAGAACGAGGCCATCATCGAGCGTCTCGTCGAGGCGCGCGGCGTCGGCCGCTGGACGGTCGAGATGTTCCTGATGTTCACGCTCGGCCGGCCGGACGTGCTGCCGGTGGACGATTACGGAGTCCGCCTCGGCTACAAGATCGCCTACGGGAAGCGGACGCTGCCGAAGCCGAAGGCGCTCACGCGCTACGGCGAGCTGTGGGCTCCGTACCGGACGACTGCCTCGTGGTATCTCTGGCGGGCAGTGGATATGCACCGTCAGGGTACGAGATAGACCGCCGTCACCAGCACCAGGAAGGCGATCACGGCCACGAGCCCGTGGATCACGATCACGCCGTTCGGCAGTGGCCGCTGGCGCATGTGATGGCTCACGAGATAGAGGCCGCCGAGCGCAGCGACGGCGAACAGGACGAGCGCCCAGGTGTGCGTCGTGCCGAAGCCGATTTCCCAGACCCCGAGCAACAGCACGATGACGCCGGATACGGCGAGCAGGCCATGCAGGATCGCGAGTCCGGCTTTCGGCGGCGTGTGACCGCGAAAATGCTGGACGGCCATGTAAAGTCCGATGGCGGCCGCGACCACGATCAACAGGACGGCATAATTGAACATTCCTGCGTCTCCCCTTTATTGGTTAGTTGTTGGCAGCGCGGCGATCCGGTCCGGCTGCGCTCACGCGCCACACCGTGTTGCCGACATCGTCCGCGACGAGAACGCCTCCCTGCTTGTCGACGACGACCCCGACCGGCCGTCCCATGGCATTGCCTTCGCTGTCGACGAAGCCGGTCAGCAGGTCGATGGCGGGCCCCGACGGCCTGCCATTGCTGAACGGCACGAAGATCACCTTGTAGCCGCTGATCGGCTTGCGATTCCATGAGCCGTGCTGGCCCACGAACATGCCGGTTGCGAATGGCGCCGGAAGCTTCGCGCCATCCGACAGCGCGAGCCCGAGCGACGCCGTATGCGGTCCAAGCGCATAGTCGGGCTTGATCGCGCGTCCGACGAGATCCGGCCGCGGCGGCTCGACCCGTTCGTCGACGATCCGGCCGAAGTAGCTGTACGGCCAGCCGTAGAAGCCGCCGTCCTGCACCGACGTCAGATAGTCCGGCACCAGGTCGCTGCCGAGCTCGTCACGCTCGTTCACCACCGTCCACAGCCTCCCGCCGACCGGCTCCCAAGCCATGCCATTCGGATTGCGGAGCCCGGAGGCGAAGATCCGCCGTTCGCCGGACGCTGCATCGACCTCGAGGATTGCGGCGCGCTCCCGCTCCCGGTCCATGCCATTCTCGGCGACATTGCTGTTGGACCCGACCGTCACATAGAGCTTCGAGCCGTCGGCGCTCGCGATGACGTTCTTGGTCCAGTGATGATTGAGCTCGCCACCCGGCAGGTCCGCGACCTTCGCGCCGCGCTCGCCGATCTGCATGTCGCCAGAACGGTATGGAAAGCGCAGGAGGGCATCGGTGTTGGCGACGTAGAGTTGATCGCCGACGAGCGTCATGCCGAAGGGAGAATGGAGGTCCGCCAGCAACACCGAACGCTTGTCGGAGACGCCGTCGCCGTCAGAGTCGCGCAGGAGCGTGATGCGGTCGGCGCTCGGCACCGCCGAGCCCGCGCGCTTCAGGGCCTTCTTCATGAAGAAGCCCTTGATGCCCCTGCCGTCCTGCGGACGCTCGGGCGCCGCGGTCTCGGCCACGAGCACGTCGCCGTTCGGCAGCACGTACAGCCAGCGCGGATGGTCGAGTCCATCGGCGAATGCGACGACCTCGGTGCCCGGCGCCGCAGCCGGTCCTTTGCCTTCGGGCCAGCCGACCGCCGGCGCAATCTGGACCGTCGGCACCAGTGATTTCTCGGGCGGCGGCAACTGCGGTTCAGGCCCGGAGCCGTCTTCGACCAGAAGCTTCGCCTCGCTGCCGCAGGCAGTCATGGCGATCGCGACGAAGCCTGTTATAAGTATTCGAAATCGCCGGTACATGGGACCACCATGGGTCTTCCGGACCGCCCCGCGTGGCTGAATCCTGTCGGTGGCGCGGCAGCGCGTCTGTCAGTCACCGCCGCATTCGGCGTCGGATTGCTGGCCTGGCCCCTGTCGGCGGACGGTGCAGGCAGCCAGCCGCCGCGGGCACTCGGCGGCGTCAGCAATGCGGTCGACAACTGCTATCGCATGCACGGCCGGTCGGGCGCCGTGACCGGCGAAGTCGCGGTCACGGTTTCGGTCGACGCCCAGGGCCGTATCACCGGCGCGACGAGTCCCGCGGGCACGCCTGAGTCGCTCGCCGCGGCGGCCCAATGTGTCGCAGTGACGATGCGCTTCGAGCCGGCAACGCTCGAAGGCGTGGCCGTGCCGGGCAGGATAACCGTCGACATCGGATTCCCGAGCGCGCCTGCACTTCGCCAGGATTTACGGCGCGCGATCCAGTATTGCCAGCCGGCGGTCGATCCGCTCGTGACCTTGAATGCGGCCTACGAGGGCGAGCTGGATCTACTCGTCAAGGTCGGCAAGGATGGCCGCGTGGTCGAGACGGTCGTGCCCGAGGGCGTCCTGCCGTGGATGGACGAGGCGGCGCGCTGTGTCGCCGGCCGGCTTGAGTTTTTTCCTGCGCGCCTGAAACTGGTCGCGGTCGAGTCTTGGGCGACGATCCCGATCGACTTCAACCTGTCGCGCAACCCGCACGAGCGCGTGCGGCTCGAATCGCCGAGCGTCCGATCCGATGACGAGGCGATCCTCGACGCCTATCGAGAGTGCTATCCGGCAGGCCGCGACGACCAGGCCACGATCAACTACCGGATCACGGTCACCGAGGGCGGACGCGTGAAGAAGGCGGAAGTGGTCCGCAGCAGCGGCGACGAAGCGCTCGACGAAGTCGGCATCTGCATCCTGCGCCGGCTCGTGTTCGTGCCGGCGCGCCGGAATGGCGTCAATGTCGAATCGACGCTGTCCTGGCCGATCCTGGTGAGGCCCGCGGCCTAGGCTTTCTGTTCCGGGAACTCCGCGTCGAGTATCCGCACCAGCTCCTCGTCGACGCGGTCGCGGAACATCGCGAGCAGGAAGCCGAGCTTGGCCTCGACCACGATCTCGTCCTTGCCGACTTCGACGGTGCCAGCGACGTCGCTGTGATTGATCGACAGCACGTCCCCCTTCCATTCGCAGGCGGCGTCGAAGCGCTTGGCGAGCTTTTCGGCCATGCGGTCGACGCGCTGACGCGCGGCCTTGGTGGTGAGGTCGTGCGCGCGGCGCAAGTGAATCCTGCTCATAGGGCACGCCAGCCTATATCACGGCGGTACTGCATGTCGTCCCAGCGCAGGCGGTCGACCAGCGCATACGCGGCGCGCTGCGCCTGGGCGACGCCGTCACCGAGGCCGACTGCGCACAGTACGCGCCCACCCGCGGTGCACACCCGGCCGCCGTCCAGGCGCGTGCCGGCATGGAACACCTTGCCCGGAAGGGCAGCCGCCTGTTCGAGGCCTGCGATGGGCTCGCCCAGGCGCGGCTCGTCCGGATAGCCGCCGGCCGCGAGCACGACGCCGAGTGCCGCGCGCGGGTCCCATTCGGCTTTCACTTCGTGCAGGCGCCCGGCGAGCGCCGCTTCGCACAGCGTCGCCAGGTCGCTCGTGAGCCGCGCCATGATCGGCTGCGTCTCCGGATCGCCGAAACGGCAGTTGAACTCGAGCACGTTCGGCGTGCCGTCCGGGGCAATCATCAGTCCGGCATAAAGGAATCCGGTGTAGGGCATGCCCTCGGCCGCAAGCCCGCGTAGCGTCGGCATGATGACTTCGCGCATGATGCGATCGTGCATCGCGGACGTCACGACCGGGGCCGGGGAGTAGGCGCCCATGCCGCCGGTGTTGGGGCCGGCATCGCCGTCGAGCAGGCGCTTGTGGTCCTGCGAAGTCGCGAGCGGCAGCACGTGCACGCCATCCGCCATGACGATGAAACTCGCCTCCTCGCCGGACAGGAACTCCTCGACGACGACGACGCGGCCGGCGTCGCCGAAAGCGCCGGTGAACATCTGCTCCGCGGTGTGGATCGCCTGCTCCGCCGATTCGGCGATCACCACGCCCTTGCCGGCGGCGAGCCCGTCGGCCTTGATCACGATCGGCGCGCGCTGGGCGCGGATCGCGGCAGGATCGAAGGTCTCGTGCGTGAACGCCGTGTAGCGCGCGGTCGGAATCCGGTGACGCAGCAGGAATTCCTTGGTGAATCGCTTGCTGCCCTCGAGCCGGGCCGCCAGCCGCGTCGGACCGAAGCAGGCGAGTCCGGCCTGCTCGAATGCGTCGACGACGCCGGCAACCAGCGGACCCTCGGGGCCTGCGATCGTGAGCGCTACGCCCTCGCGGCGTGCCAGCGCGACGAGTCCGGGAATATCCATGGCCGGCACCGGCACATTCCGGCACTTCGGCTCGGTCGCGGTGCCGGCATTGCCCGGCGCGACCAGCACCTCGGATACGCGTGACGATTGCGCGAGTTTCCAGGCGAGGGCGTGCTCGCGGCCGCCGCCGCCGATGACGAGCAGCTTCACGTGGCGATCAATGGCGGAAATGCCGCATGCCGGTGAAGACCATGGCGATGTCGCGTTCGTCGGCCGCGGCGACGACTTCCGCGTCCCTCTGTGACCCGCCGGGCTGAATCACCGCGCGCACGCCGAGATCCGCAGCCGTGTCGAGCCCGTCGCGGAACGGGAAGAACGCGTCCGAGGCCATCACGCTGCCGGCGACCGCTAGCCCGGCATCGGCCGCTTTCATCGCGGCGAGGCGAGTCGAAACCACGCGACTCGTCTGGCCCGCGCCGACGCCGATCGTCCGGCCGTCGCGGGCCAACACGATCGCGTTGGACTTCACGAACTTGCAGACGCGCCAGGCGAACAGCAGGTCGGCGAGCTCGGCAACCTCGGGACTGCGGCGCGTGACGCACCTGAGATCGCCCGCGTCGACCGTGCCGGTTTCGCGATCCTGCGCCAGCAGTCCGCCCGCCACCGAGCGCAGCTCGATCCCCGCAACCGGCGCGGGGTCCATGTCGCCCGCCTGGAGCACGCGGACATTCTGCTTCGCGGCGAGCGTCGCGAGCGCTTCGGGCTGCACGGTCGGCGCGACGATGACCTCGACGAACTGCCGCTCGATGATCGCCCGCGCGGTTTCCGCCTCGAGCGGCCGGTTGAAAGCGATGATGCCGCCGAATGCCGAGGTCGTATCCGGCTCGTAAGCGCGGAGATACGCTTCGGTCGCATCGGCCGCGACTGCGACGCCACAGGGGTTGGCGTGCTTGACGATCACGCAGGCAGGCGGGTCGAACTGCCGCACGCATTCGAGCGCCGTATCGGCATCGGCTATGTTGTTGTACGAGAGTTCCTTGCCCTGCAATTGGGTCGCGCTCGCGATCGACGCGCCCGTGCCGAGCGGATCGACATAGAACGCGGCCGACTGGTGGGGATTCTCGCCGTAGCGCAGGTCATGCTTCTTGCGGAATCCCGGCGTCAGCGTGTCGGGAAACGAACGGTCGCATTGCTGCCGCCTGAGCCAGGCCGAGACGACGGCGTCGTATTGCGCGGTGTGAGCATAGGCCCTGGCCGCAAGCCGCCTGCGCGTGGCATCCGGGATTGCGCCGGCGCGCAGCTCGCCGAGCACGGCGGCGTAGTCCGCCGGATCGACCACGACCGCGACACGCGCGTGATTCTTGGCCGCGGCACGGAGCATCGCCGGTCCGCCGATGTCGATGTTCTCGATCGCCTCCGCATATCCGCAATGCGGCCGGGCGACGGTGGCGGCGAAAGGATAGAGATTGACGACCAGGAGCTCGATCGGCCGGATGCCGTGCTCGCGCATGACGGCGTCGTCGATGCCTGCGCGCCCGAGCAGGCCGCCGTGGATCGCCGGGTGCAGCGTCTTGACCCGGCCGTCCATGATCTCCGGGAAACCGGTGACGCCTGCGACCTCGACCACGGGGAGCCCCGCCGCGGCCAGCGCGCGCGCGGTGCCGCCGGTCGAAACGAGCTCGAAGCCGAGTGCTGCGAGTTCGCGGGCGAATTCGACGATGCCGGTCTTGTCGGAGACGGACAGCAGCACCCGCCGGGCGTCCTGCCGGATCATCTGCTCAGGAGGACAACCCGTATTCGCGCAATTTCTTGCGCAGGGTGCCGCGGTTGATGCCGAGGATCGTCGCGGCGCGGCTCTGGTTGCCGTCCGCGTAGCCCATCACCGCCTGGAACAGCGGCAATTCGACCTCTCGCATGACGAGCCGGTACAGGCGGCCGGGGCGATGGCCGTGCAGGCTGTCGAAATAGGCTGAGAGGGCCTGCTCGGTATGGTCGCGCAGCGGAATCTCGCGCGAATGCCCGTTCATCGGGCGGGATAGCTGCGATCGGCGCGACGCCAGCGCCCTGGACTTTCCGGTCATTGCCAAATTTTCCCCGCGGTCGTCGTCGTTGTCGTCAGGCCGCGCGCGCCGTGCCAGCGATCAGCCCCGACAGGAAGTCACTCGTCAGCGAAAACTGTTCCCTGAAACATTCCGTCGTCAACAACCCGGCTGGCAAGCGCGCGACTTCCGGATGGAGACGGCAGTACCAGCCAAGATGCTTGCGCGCCACGCGGACACCTTGCGACTCGCCGTAGAACGAGTAAAGGGCCTCGAGATGCGCGAGCATGATACCATGGACCTCGGCGAGCAAAGGCGGCGCGAAAAATTTTCCGGCGAGTCCCGACGCGATCTCGCGGAAGATCCACGGCCGGCCCTGCGCAGCGCGGCCGATCATCACGCCGTCAGCGCCGCTTTGTTCCAGCGCCTTCAATGCCTTGGCGGCACAATCGATGTCGCCATTGACGAATACCGGGATGCGAACCGCCTGCTTGACGGCGCGAACCGTTTCGTACTCGGCCTCGCCCTTGAAAAAATCCGCGCGTGTGCGCCCATGCACGGCGATCGCGGCGACGCCTTCCAGTTCGGCGATGCGCGCGATCGCGACGGCGTTGCGGTTCGCGCGGTCCCAGCCGGTCCGGACCTTCAGCGTGACCGGCACGCGCGCCGCGGCCACGACCGCCGCAAGAATGCGCCCGGCGAGCGGCTCGTCGCGCATCAATGCGGACCCGGCGGCGCGATTGCAGACTTTTTTCGCGGGGCAACCGAAATTGATATCGATGATCTGCGCGCCCATCTCGACGTTCAGGCGCGCAGCCTCGGCCATCATCGCCGGCTCGTAGCCGGCGATCTGCACGACGCGCGGCTCGGGCTCGCCGCGATGGTCGAGCCGCAGGCGCGACTTGGACGTATTCCAGAGCCGCACGTCGGACGTGACCATCTCGGACGCGGCGAGGCCGGCGCCCAGGCGGCGGCAAAGCATGCGAAACGGCCGGTCGGTCACGCCCGCCATCGGCGCGAGCGCCAGCGGCGCCGCCAGCTTGAATGGGCCGATCTTCATTGCCGGGCGGTGGTGATCTGGCTGGCGCAGCGCACGCCGCCGTTGGCGGACAGGCAGAGGTCCATTTCGAAGCCGACCGCTTCCGAGCCGGGATCCACGATGCGGATCTCGGCGTCGGCACGCTCGCCGGGCTGCAACAACCCCGGCTGCCCGGCGCCCGGCAGGTAGTCCGCCGGCGCGATGTCGAGTGTGCCCACGGTCGCCCCGAAGCGGTCCTGCAAGGCGAGCCGGAGCAGCGGGAAGGGCTGGGCGTAGGCGGCCCGGTTGACGATGCTCGCACGCAACAACAGGCGGTCCGTCTGGTTCGGATCGCTTGCGGCACCCCATTGCCGCAGTTCGTAGGCGGCGAGGTCGCTCGGCGAGTTGAGCGCCTGGCCGAACAGCGCATAGGCGCCGGCAACCAGCCGGCCGACACCGGGCTTGCGGACCAGCTGCTCGCGCTGGTGATGCACGATCTGGCCGAGCAGCAGAAGCGCGAGTGCGGCGACGCCCGCCGGCCACAACCAGAGCCGCGACGGTTGCGCGGGGCGCTCCGGCTCGAACTCGTTGACGAACGTGGTCCGCACGCCCGCTTCCTCCGCGAGCCGCTTGCGGACATCGTCCGGGATCGGGACACGTGCTGCGGGATAGGGTGCGGGCGCCGGTCTCGCGGCCGTTGCAGGAATCTTCGCGGGAGCGGGCGCCGCGGCAGGTCTTGCCGGTGGCTCGGGTTCGATCGTCTCGAGCACCACCGATTCCACGTGCTCGTAGGGCAGGTCGCGTTCGTCCAGCACCAGGATCGGGTGCTCGTCGGTGCTGTCGAGGTCGCCGGTAAAGTCGTCGTCGTTCCCGGCTTTCTCGGTCTTCCCGGCCTGCGTCTCGCTGACGGAGAGTGACGCAGCCACGGCGGCCGGATCGAAGCTCACGGGCTCCGCTGATTCGATGACGAACAACCGCTCCAGATCCGCCGCATTGCCGTGAAACTCGAGCGCCAGGTCTTCGTCCGTTCCAGCGGCTGCCGCGGACGGCTCGTCAACCGGTTCGGCAGCCGGCTCGAGCGCCTCCGGCTCTTCGATGATCGCCAGCTCATTGGCGGATGACAGTTCGATGCTTTCGTTGCCCGGGAGCTCCTCCACGGTCATCGAATCGTCCGGCGACGACTCTTCGACGGGTTCCGGTGTGGCCTTGAAGGCCTTCTCGCTCAGGTTTTCGAGCGCATTGAAGGTGGTCGAGCAGACGCCACAGCGCACGTCACCCTGGGCGGCACGCAGTGCCTCCGCAGTGACGCGAAATACCGTCGCACAATCAGGGCATTGGGTGTACACGCCTACTCCGCGCGCCGCCGACCCGCGAGCATCGCCCAAGCGTCGCGCCGCGCCGCCGTTTCGACATCAAACCACGGTCCATAGGCCGCCGCCACTTCCGCGGCCTGCGATTCGAGCAGGCCGGATAGCAGCAGCGAGCCGCCCGGACGGCAGAAGGCACTGAATGCCGGCGCCAGTCGCAGCAGCGGCTCGGCCAGGATGTTCGCGAGCACGACGTCGCAGGGGCCGACGATCGCTCCTTCAGCGTGTGCGATCGTGAGCCGCGCTTCGAGACCATTCTTCGCGGCATTGTCGCGCGTGGCGATCAGGGCCTGCGGGTCGATGTCGAGGGCCGTCGCTGCCGCCGCGCCGAGCTTGAGTGCGGCCAGCGCGAGGATACCGGAGCCGCATCCGTAGTCGAGAACCCGGGCTCCGGCGAGCTCGTTGCTATCGAGCCACTCGAGGCACATCGCCGTCGTCGCATGGGTGCCGGTGCCGAAGGCCAGGCCCGGATCGAGCATGAGCACGACTGCGCCAGGGTCCGGCGCGGCGAGCCCGCCTGGACAGATCCACAGGCGCTTGCCGAATCGCATCGGCCGGAAATCGACGAGCCACTCGCGCTCCCAGGCGCGGTGATCGACCGGTTCGGCCGAGATCGACCGAGCCGGCAGCCCCAGCACCGCGGCGAGGGTCGCGGCGAGGAGATCGGGGCGCGCCTCGGCCGCATAGAGCGCGCGCAGGCGGACTTCGCTCCACAGCGGCGTTTCGCCCGGGCCCGGCTCGAGCAGCGGCTGATTCCCGCCATCGGACAGCGAGATTGCGATCGCGCCGAGTGCCAGGCAGGCATGCTCCGCGGCGCCGGGGTCCGAGCAGCCAAGCTCGATCACCAGCTGGTGGAACGGCATCGCGGGCGGCCGGTGGCCGCGTTCATTTCAGGCCGAGCCGGCGCTCGAGGTAATGGATGTCGAGCCCGCCCTGGCGGAACGCCGAATGCCCGAAAATCTCCTGGTGCAGCGGCGCATTGGTCTTGATGCCCTCGACCACCATCTCGGACAGGGCGTTGCGCATGCGGGCGATCGCAGTCTCGCGGTTCTCGCCGAACGCGATCAGCTTGGCGATCAGGGAATCGTAATAAGGCGGCACGGAATAACCCGAGTAGAGATGGCTGTCGACGCGCACGCCCGGGCCGCCGGGCGCGTGCCAGAGTCGCACCGGACCCGGCGAGGGGGCGAAGGTCTTCGGATCCTCGGCATTGATGCGGCATTCCATCGCCCAGCCGCGCATCACGATGTCCTGCTGCTTGAACGGCAGCGGCTCGCCGGCCGCGATCCGCAGCTGCATCTTGACGATGTCGATGCCGGTCACGAGCTCGGTGACCGGATGCTCGACCTGCACGCGCGTGTTCATCTCGATGAAATAGAAATTCCCGTCCTCATAGAGGAACTCGAGCGTGCCTGCACTGCGATAGCCGACGGCGCTGCAGGCCGTCACCAGACTGGCGGTCATTTCCTCGCGCTGCTTGGCCGTGATGCCGGGCGCCGGCGACTCCTCGATGATCTTCTGGCGCCGCCGCTGCAACGAGCAATCGCGCTCGCCGAGGGAGACCACGCCGCCGTAGTTGTCGCCGAGAACCTGGAACTCGATGTGGCGCGGCTTCTCGAGGAATTTCTCCATGTAGACCGTGTCGTTGCCGAAGGCCGCGGCCGCCTCGGTCTTGGCCACGTTGATCGCATTGACGAGGGTCGCGTCGCTGTGCACGACGCGCATGCCGCGGCCGCCGCCGCCGCCCGAAGCCTTGATGATCACGGGATAACCGATGGTCCGCGCCAGCTGGAAGCACTCGTCGCTGTCGTCCGGCAGCGGACCGTCGGAGCCCGGCACGCAGGGCACGCCGTGCTCCTTCATGACCTTGATCGCCGACACCTTGTCGCCCATCTGGCGGATCGTCTCGCTCTTGGGACCGACGAAGACGAAGCCGCTGTTCTCGACGCGTTCCGCGAAATCGGCGTTTTCCGATAGGAACCCGTAGCCGGGATGGATGCCGACCGCGTCGGTGACCTCGGCGGCGCTGATGATCGCCGGCATGTTCAGGTAGCTGTCGCGCGAGGCCGGCGGCCCGATGCAGACGGTTTCGTCCGCGAGCAGCACGTGCTTCAGGTTCTGATCGGCGGTCGAGTGCACGGCCACGGTCTTGATGCCGAGCTCGCGGCAGGCGCGCAGGATGCGCAGCGCTATCTCGCCGCGGTTGGCGATGACAATCTTGTCGAGCATCCCCTTACTCGATCGCGAACAGTGGCTGGCCGAACTCGACCGGTTCGCCGTTCTTGGCAAGCACCGCCACCACCTTGCCGGCGCGCTCGCTCTCGATCTGGTTCATCATCTTCATCGCCTCGATGATGCACAGCACCTGGCCGACGCGGACCTCCTGGCCGACCTCGACGAAGGACTTGGCGCCGGGAGCCGGAGAGGCATAGAAAGTGCCGACCATCGGTGCAGTGACCAGGTTTTCATCGCGCGCGGCCGGAGGCGGCGCGGCGGTCGCCGGGCCGGGCGGGGA
>JBOHZL010000056.1:0-19425 GCA_050738495.1 Steroidobacteraceae bacterium
GGAGAACGCGGTGAAGACCCAAATCTGGTCTGCCGTCGCGGTGTACGTGCTCGTTGCCATCGTACGAAAGCGCCTGAAAATCACTGCCAGCCTCTACGAAATGCTACAGATCCTGAGCCTGACCATGTTTGAGAAAACCCCGCTAAACACGCTGTTCTCGCCTCCCATGCGATCTCCAGAAACCGACGATCTCGATAACCAGTTGAATCTATTCGGTTAACGTCCGGACACTACTGATCGGAGATGCAAGATCAAGTTGAGTTGGTTCCTGGAAGGCAGGCCAGCGCATCCGCTAGCGAGGCACTTAATGAGTCCAGACTTCGCGTGCCAGGTACAAGAACTGCGATGCTAATTCAGCATCAGCTAGGGCATCCGGCGAACTCGAACTTCACCCCGACTCCGCGAGTCACTTTTGCAGCCCAACCGATTGCCGACCGTGCTGCAAATGGTCAGCGTGGTTTCGCGGTGGTCGAAGTTGGCCAATCCGGACAGATTCGCGTCGTGCAGGTTTGGACCAGTGACGGCAGAGCCTTAGCGGGCATGATTGGTTCCGCCATCTCGCGAGGATTGCGCACAACTTTCTTAGATCATCGACGTCACGACCATCGCGTTTACCTCGCCTTCAGCATTCATGATTGGACGCTCCAGCAGGTTGGAGATCCAATCGTTACATTGCCGATGTGTGGCGGGTGGTGCCATTGATTTTGTGAGTCTGCCAGCCGACGGTCGACGACGAGGCTAGGTAATGCAAAAGCCATCCTGTCGGCGGTCGAGCGGCGCGCGGCCTGTGAGTGAGTCGGCGGACCGGAGGGGTAGAATCGCCAGCGGCATCGACAGGGCGGACGCCGCAGCGTCACGGGTCGGCGCCCGAGCGGGACATCCGACGACGAGTGATCGCCGCAGAGCGCGACGCCGGTTCCGCTCGCTTGGGAGCGGGCTCAGAGCACCCCTATCGTGGCCTCGCCGAGCTCGACTACCCGTTCCACGACCGCGTCGTCACGGTCACCCACTGCGGGTGGATCTGCTTCGATTACCGCAAGATCAACCTGAGCGTGGCGTTCGTCGGTCAGAACGTCTGCATCAAGCAGATCGAATATCGCCTGTAGCTCGTCAGCTTCATGCACTACGATCTCGGCTTCTTCGATCGGGATGAAGTCCGGGTCGAACCCGCACTCAATCCCTTCGCCCAGGAACAGGTGTAAACCATGTGTCCGGAATAGACCCCCTTTTCATGGCGGAGAGGGTGGGATTCGAACCCACGAATACCTTGTGGGTATTACTGGAATTCCAGTCCAGCGCCTTCGACCGCTCGGCCACCTCTCCGCGGCCGCGAAGCCTACCGAACGACCGTCGATCGGGCAACCCGCAAGGTCTGAACGGGCCTAACGGGTGGTCCTCCCGGCGCCTGCGCTGAACTTTCCTGACTGGTCGGAGAACACTATCTCGACGCGCCGGTTCTGCTGGCGCCCGGCTGAATTGTCGTTGCCGGCGACCGGAAAGGCCTCGCCCCGGCCGATCACTTCGAAACGGCTGGAGGCGATGCCACGCGTCACCAGCTCGTCCGCCACTGACCGGGCCCTGCGCTGCGAAAGTTCCTGGTTGTATGCGTCGGAACCGGTGCTGTCAGTATGTCCCTCGATGATCGCCCGGGTTTCCGCGCTCTCCTCGAGAAACCTGGCGAGCCGGTCGATTGCCAGCATGGCGCCCGGCTTCAGGGTCGCTTCATTGGTATCGAACAGCACATCGCCCAACGTCAGCACCATGCCGCGCTCGGTCGGCCTGGCCTGCAATTCTGCCAGCGCCCGGCGCGCGGTTTCGGCCTCCTCAGCCGCCGTCTTCGCTGCAAGCTGCGCGGTCGAAGTCTCCTGCCTGGCGGCGGCGGCCTGTTGTCTTGCGACATCAACCTCGCGCGAGCGCGCCGCGAGCTGCACGCGCTTGCGTTCCGCCTCGGCCTTCGTCACAGCCTCGCGCGCCCTCGCCTCGTCGATCCTGGCCTGGCCGATCTCCGCCTGTCGTGAGGCGATATACGCAAGATGCGCAACGCGTTCCCGCGGTTCACGCTGCTCAAAGGCGAGTTCGGCCATCTGCACCGAGTTGCGCGCCGTCAGGAGCTCGCGGCTGGCCGCCTGTTGCACCAGCGGGTCCTGCGCCAGCGACTGTACCTTGGTGCGGGCTTCATCCAGCGCAGGCACAGGTTCAGGGGCCGTGGCACAGGCTGCGAAAAGACCCGATGCGAAAATCAGAAGAAAAAAGATGTAGCGAATACTCATGGTGTGCTCCTCACGGCCGGTCCGCGCCGCCACCGTCAGGTTGGCGGGTCGCCTCTTCACGGAGCGTCTCCAGGCCGGCCTCGAGTTCCTGCGCAGCCTTCTGCGCCTGGCCCGCCGCCGCCAGCGCCGATGCGAGCTCGGCATCGAGCGCAGCCTCGGTGGCGAGCTGGCTGGCAGTCGCCTGGTCACCTTCGGCCGAAGCGGCGCTTGCGGCAGCCAGTTTGCTGCGGGCCCGCTCCAGCTCCACAGCCGCATAGCGCTGCGCGCCCGTCTTCTCGGACTGGTCGATCAGGGTCTGCGCGCGTGTCAATTGTTCGACGGGGCGTTCCGGTTGGCCACCGCAACCGGCAGCAAGCAGGCTCGCAACAGCCAATGGGAAGAATGCGCTTCGCGTTGCCATGGGTACCGTCCCTGGTATTGCAGTGAGGTTGTAACTGCCATTACAGCCGGCCAGGCGTCGCGCATGAATAGGCGCGCAACTGCAATACTGGCCGCGCTCAACTGACAGGTGTAGGACTGCGCCGTCAGCCGGGCAGCGGCAATCGGCGAGCTGTCATCCGGAGGGCGATCAGCCCGCGCGAGCGGGCGGCGCGCCGTACTCGGGAGGGTGATCGATGCAGTGTCCCGGCTCGACGGGCACTTCGGGCGCATTGACCTCGGGAATCTTCAGGGCACTGCGCGTGTCGGGAAGCTCGGATCCGGACGGCACCTTGAGGGGCGGTTGCTGGCGCGCGGACTGGTAGGGCCGGATCTCGTCGCAGCCGCTGTACGCGTCCGGCAACACCCCGCATCCCGCAACCGGCACGGCTGCTGCCAGCGCAATCCCGATCCAGTATCGATTCATGCGAGACCTCATTTTTCCGCTCCAGCCTGGCGCATCGCCGCCAGCACCGCAGGGTGGTGTTCCTCCGCCAGCGCAATCAGCGGCAGCCGGATACCCGGCCCGATCAGGCCAAGGCGCCCGAGCGCCCACTTGGCCGGAATCGGGTTCGATTCCACGAACAGCGCAGTGTGCAGACCGGCGAGCCGGTCGTCGAGTTCCCTCGCTCCGTCCGCATCGCCGGAGAGCGCCGCCTCGACCATCTCGTGCATCAGTCGCGGCGCCACGTTGCCGGTCACGCTGATCACCCCCTGCGCTCCCGCCGCGATCAGCTCGCGGCAGCTGGCGTCGTCGCCGGAAAGCAGCAGGAAATCGTCGCCGCAGCGCTCGAGTATCTCGACGCCCCGTTCGATGCTGCCGGTCGCATCCTTGATGCCGATGACCTGCGGATGCGCCGACAGCCTTTCCACCGTTTCGGGCAGCAGGTCGCAGGCGGTGCGCGACGGCACGTTGTAGAGGATCAGCGGCACGCTCGCCGCGTCCGCCACCAGGCTGAAGTGCCGGTACAGGCCTTCCTGCGGCGGACGGTTGTAATAAGGTGTGACGACCATGACGGCGTCGGCCCCGAGTTCGCAGGCGACCCGCGTGCGTTCGACCGATTGCGCGGTCGAATTGCCGCCGGTCCCGGCGATGACCGGCAGCCGCCCGCCGATCCGCTGCACCGCGACCTGGAGCAATTCGGCGGCCTCCTCGGCGGTGACGGTCGCCGATTCGCCGGTCGTGCCGCCGATGACCAGGCCGTCGCTGCCTTCGCGGACGTGCCAGTCGAGCAGCCTCCCGAAGGCGACGTGATCGATGTCGCCGGACTCCGTCATCGGCGTCACCAGCGCAACCAGGCTGCCGCGAAACATGAGACCTCCGCGCCGATCGGCCGGAACCGGAGGCGGGATCGTACTGGCGCGCGTGCGGCGGGCGCAAGCGACGCGGATTGCCGCGATATCATCGCCCCGCCGATACCGGTAAACTGGCCGCCACGCCTCCTCCGGCCCGCGTCTTCCCCCGCATGAAACAATTCATCGCAATCTCGGCCATCGGCGACGATCGCATCGGCCTGGTGCACGACGTGTCGAAGGTCGTCGCCGACTGCGGCGGCAGCATCAGCGAGAGCCGCATGACGGCGCTCGGCTCCGATTTTGCGATGCTGCTGCTGGTGGCCGGCAACTGGCACTCGATCGCGCGGATCGAGACCGACCTCGGCAAGCTGGCGGAGACCTCGGGCGTGACCATACAGGTGCGCCGGACCGTGCAGCGCGCCGCCCGCGAGGACATGGTCCCGTATTCGGTCGACGTCGTCTGCATCGACCAGGCAGGGATCGTGTCCGGACTCTCGGGGTTCTTCTCGGCGCGCGGCATCGACATCGGCGAGCTGTCGACCAGGAGCTACGCCGCGGCGCACACCGGCGCGCAGATGTTCTCCGTCTACATGGTCATCAACGTGCCGTCCCGGATCCACGTCGGGGCGCTGCGCGAGGAATTCATGGACTTCTGCGACCAGATGAATCTCGACGCCATCCTCGAACCGGTCAAGAACTGACGCGATGGCGGAGTTCGGCGTCGGCGACAAGGTGCCCGCATTCTCGATTCCGACCACCGGCGGCAAGTTCCGGCTGGGCGCGCAGAAGGACCGGAATGTGGTCGTCTATTTCTATCCGCGCGACAACACGCCCGGTTGCACGACGGAAGGCAGCGATTTCCGCGACCTTGCGCGTGATTTCGGGCGCGCCGGCACCACAGTTCTCGGGATCTCCACGGACACGATGGAGTCGCACCGGAAGTTCCGCGACAGGATGAAGTTTCCGTTCGAGCTGGGCTCCGACGAGGACCATTCGATCGCCACGCTGTTCGGCGTCTGGAAGCAGAAGAACATGTACGGCAGGAAGATGATGGGAATAGAGAGAAGCACGTTTCTCATCGACGCGAAGGGCGTATTGCGCCAGGAATGGCGCAAGGTCCGGGTCGCCGGCCATGCCGCTCTGGTCCTGGCAGCGGCCCGCGGCCTCTAGTCCCCCATGCTGAAGAACCGGCCTGCGAAAAGCGCCCGCCGCGCATTCGTGCTCGACACGAACGTGCTGATGCACGATCCCGCCGCGATATTCCGCTTCGAGGAGCACGACATCTATCTGCCGATGGGCGTGCTCGAGGAGCTCGACGCCGGCAAGAAGGGCCTGTCCGAGTCGGCGCGGAACGTGCGGCAGGTCAGCCGCTTTCTCGACGAACTGATGGCGAACGCGACCAAGGACGAGATCGACCGCGGTCTCGAGCTGCCGGTCGGCCGCTCCGGAAATCACGGCAAGAAGCCGCCGAGCGGGCGGTTGTTCTTCCAGACCCGGCGCCTGGCTGCCGGCCTGCCCGATACGCTGCCGGGACACGGCATCGACAATGCCCTGCTCGGTTACACGCTCGCGCTGCAGCTCGAGCTTCCGGGGACGCGCGTCACGCTGGTGTCGAAGGACATCAACCTGCGCATCAAGGCCGCGATCCTCGGCGTGCACGCGGAGGACTATTTCAACGACCGCACCATCGAGGACGCCGACCTGCTGTTTACCGGCGCGACCGCGCTGCCGGCGGATTTCTGGGAGACCCACGGCACCAATGTCGAGTCCTGGCAGGACCAGGCACGCACCTACTACCGCGTGCGCGGACCGCTGGTGCGCGAGTGGCACCCGAACCAGTTCCTGTACGACGCGGCCGGGAACTCGTTCGAGGCCATCGTGCGCACGGTCGACGACGAGCTCGCAAAGCTCGAGGTGACGCAGGACTTTCGCAGCGAGCGGCACGCGGTGTGGGGCATCACGGCCCGGAATCGCGAGCAGAATCTCGCTCTCAACCTGCTGCTGGACCCGGATGTCGACTTCGTGACCATCCTCGGTCCCGCCGGAACCGGCAAGACCCTGCTGGCGCTCGCGGCGGGCCTCGCGCAGACGCTGGATTCCAACCGTTTCAGCGAGATCATCATGACCCGCGTGACGATCCCGCTCGGCGAGGACATCGGCTTCCTGCCCGGAACGGAAGAGGAAAAGATGGAGCCCTGGATGGGTGCGCTGATGGACAACCTCGAGGTGCTGACGCAGGGCCAGGACGGCGGCAGCTGGGGACGCGCTGCGACGCAGGACCTGCTGCGTCACCGCATCAAGATCCGCTCGCTCAATTTCATGCGCGGCCGCACGTTCCTGAACCGCTACCTGATCCTCGACGAGGCGCAGAACCTGACCTCGAAGCAGATGAAGGCGCTGGTGACCCGCGCGGGGCCGGGCACGAAGCTCGTGTGCCTCGGCAACATCGCGCAGATCGACACGCCGTACCTGACCGAGACCACTTCCGGCCTGACCTACGTCGTCAACCGGTTCCGCGGCTGGCAGCACGCCGGCCACATCACGCTGGTTCGCGGCGAGCGGTCGCGGCTCGCGGATTTCGCGTCCGAGGCGCTCTGACCCGGGCCGGCGAACGATGCTCCGCGCCCACGGTCGAACCGGCAACCCCGCCAGGAAGGCATCGATGCGCGCACTCGCGATTCTGCTCTCGCTCCTGATCGCGGCCGGCGGCGCTCCGGCGGTGGCGCAGACCAGCGGCAGCGACCTGCCCGACATCGGCACGCCGGCGAGCACCACCCTGTCGCTGATCGACGAGTACAAGATCGGGCTGATGATCGTGCGGAGCCTGCGCGACGCGGGGCAGATCGTGGACGACCCGGAAGTCACCGAGTACCTGCAATCGCTCGGCATGCGACTCGCGAGCCAGGCCCACGAGGGCGCACACCGCTTCACCTTTTTCGCGATCAAGGACCCGGCGATCAACGCCTTCGCACTGCCGGGCGGCTTCATCGGCATCAATGCCGGACTCGTGACGGCGACGCGGAGCGAAGCGCAGCTTGCGGGCGTGCTGGCGCACGAGATTGCGCACGTCACCCAGCGTCACATCGCGCGCTCGCTCCAGAATGCGGGTCGCGCCAACCTCGCTTCCGCAGCCGCGATGCTGGCGGCGATCCTGATCGGCGCCACGACCGGCATGCCGAGCGACGCGGTGCTCGGAACCGTGACCGCTGCGCAGGGACTCGCGCAACAATCGCAGATCAACTTCACGCGGGCCAACGAGAGCGAGGCCGACCGCGTCGGCATCGGCATCCTGGCGACGTCCGGCTTCGATCCGGTCGCGATGCCGGAATTCTTCTGGACCATGCAGCAACGCAGCGGCGGCGCCGGCCGGAACATTCCCGACCTGTTGCGCACTCACCCGGTCACGACCGAGCGCATCGCCGAGACCCGCGATCGCGCCAACAAGCTCGAGCGGCCGCGGACGCCGGACAGCACCAGCTACGCGCTGGTCCGCGAGCGGCTCCATGTCGAGACGCTGCCGCCCGAATCGTCATTCCGCCGCCTCTATCCGAGTGCGCAGAGCGCCGACTACCCGTCGACCGCGGGCGAGCAATACGGCCGCGCCATGGCGCTGATGCGCGCGGGCGCGCCGGCGGAGGCGATACCGGCGCTCGAAATCATGCTCGAGCGCCGCCCCGACGTGACGCTCTATCACACCGCGCTCGGCCAGGCCCAGCTCGCCGCCGGCCAGGTGGATGCGTCCCGGGCGACGCTCGAAAACGCGATGCAGCTGTTTCCGCGCAGTGTTCCCGTGACCATGCGCTACGCCGAAACGCTGATGCGCTCCGGCGACGCCAAGCTCGCGCACACCGTGCTGCTCGACCTGTTCAACAACGTGCCGCCGACGGCGGAACAGGCGCGATTCACCGCGCTCGCCGCGAATGCCGCTGGCGACATCGCCGACTCCTACTACTACATGTCGGAATTCCACGTCATCAGCGGTGACCTGATGCTCGCGATCGGGCAGTTGCGTCTCGCGCAGGCGGTGCCCGGGCTCAACTCGGTGCAGCGCGAGCGCTTCGACGCGCGCATCCGCGAATTGCAGGAGTACCTGCCGAAGGGCAAGCGCGCGCGCGAAGTCGCCGAGCCGACGAGTCCGCAGCCGGACGGCAGCGCGAACCGCTAGAATCCGGGCCATGCATGCGATGGAACCGCGGATGAAACCCGTCAACCGCGCCGCTGCCGGCGCTCTGCTCGCACTGCTGCTGGCAGGTTGCGCGACCACCGGGCCGGCGACTCCGGGCGACCCGCTGGAGCGCTTCAATCGCGGCACGCACCGCTTCAACGAGGCCGTGGATCGCGCGGTCCTGAAGCCGGTCGCGGTGCGCTACGACCGCCACGTGCCGCGCGTGATCCGCACCGGCATCGGCAACCTGCTGACCCACTTAGCCTACCCGACGACCATCGTCAACGACCTGCTGCAGCTCAAGCTGAAGGATGCCGCCGTCGACGTCGGCCGCTTCGTGCTCAACACCACGCTCGGCATCGGCGGCCTGCTGGACCCGGCGTCGGCTGCGGGCCTTGCCCGCAACGACGAGGACTTCGGCCAGACGCTCGGACGCTGGGGCGTGCCAGCCGGCCCATACCTGGTGCTGCCGCTGCTCGGGCCATCGACGGTGCGCGATGCGCCCTCGATCTACGTCGACTCGCAGACGGACCTGAGGGTTCAGGCGAAGCTCAAGGACGCGGAGCGCGTTGCGTTGACCGCGGTGAGCGTGGTGGACCGCCGCGCCGAGCTCCTGTCGGTCGACCGTTCGCTCGCCTCAGCCTACGACAGCTACGCGTTCGTCCGCGATGCCTGGCGGCAGCGGCGCGAATACAAGGTGCGGGACGGCGACGTGCCGGAAGAGGCGCCGCTGGAGGATCCGGAGGCCCTCGAGGATCCGCTCGATCAGCCGCCGCCGGAGCCTGCGGCCGCGGGCAGCAGTTCAGAGACGTCGCTGATGCCGGCCAGAGCGGACAGCGCGGGCGGCAGGTTCCGGTAGTTCACCGACCGCCCGGCCTCGCGCGCGACGATCGACCATTCGAGCAGGAGCGCGAGACCGGCGCTGTCCACGCGTCCGACCTGTGCCAGGTCGATGTCCGCCCGCGCCGACGCGCCGAACGCGGCATCGCCCTCCCCGAGCAGCCGTGTCACGTGTTCGAAGACGAGGTCGCCGGACAGCGCGAAGCTGCCGTCGCCGAGCGCCTTCAGCGAGGGCGTTTGCGTCATCGGCTCAGGACTTCTTTGCCACCTGGCCGGTGCGGTTCTCGCGCTCGAGGCGCTCGATGACGGAAGTGAGGCCGCGCTGGTCGACTTCGGCGCCGACGTCATTGCGGAAATTGCGGACGTAGGAGATGCCTTCGATCGTCACGTCCCAGGCTTTCCATCCCTCGGGAGTCGCGCGCAGCGTGTAGTTGACCGGGACGCGCTGGCCATTGCTGCGCTTGACCTCGGTGCGGATCGTCGCCTGGCCGCCGGACAGATCGCCGCGGAACGGCAGCACCTTCATGCGGTCGGCCGTGAACTCGGCCAGCGCCGAGCCGTAGTTCTGCAGCAGCGACTGGTAGAACGCGTCGATGAAGCGCTGGCGCTGCTCCTCGCTCGCTGCACGCCAGTGCTTGCCGAGCACCAGCCGTGCGGAGTAATCGGTGTCGAAATGCGGCAGCAGGATCTGGTCCACGAGTTTGCGCACGCGGCTGGGGTCCTTCTTGGCCGCCTCGCGGTCGGCGTCGAGTGCTTCGAGCAGCTCGCGCGCGGCCTTCTCGATCAGCTCCTGCGGCGCCGGCCCGGGAACGGCCTCGGCGGCCCAGGCCGCGCCGGCGAGCGCGATCGGCGCGAGCACGCAGGCGAGGCGCGGGGCGATGCGTTGCATCATGGCTTGGTTTCCTCCGGGGGTCCTTCGTCCTGGGTCTCCGCCGCCTTGGAGAACAGGAACTTGCTGATCAGGTTCTCGAGCACGATGGCGGATTGCGTGAACTGGATTTGATCGCCGTCGCCGAAGAAAGTTTCCGAGCTGCCGGGACCGATCCCGACGTACTGGCCGCCCAGCAGGCCGGCGGTCAGGATGCCCGCGTCGCTGTCGTCGGGGATGCGGTCGTAGCCGCGCTCGATGCGCAGCGTGACACGCGCGCGATACTCGTTGAAGTCGTAGGCGATCGACTCGACGCGGCCGATCGTCACGCCGGACATCGACACCGGCGCGCCCGGCTTGAGCCCGCCGACCTGGTCGAAGTTCGCGCTCAGGCGGTAGCCGGCGTCGCCGAGCCCGAACTCGCGGCTCGTGATCTGCGTGACGAGAAAGAAGAGCGCGGCGAACCCGAGCAGCACGAACAGCCCGGTTCCCAGCTCGATGGCGCGCGTCTGGCGCATGGCGATTCCTCCTTACAGCATTATCGCGGTCAGCATGTAGTCGAGCAGCAGCACGAGTCCCGATGAAATCACGACTGTCCGGGTCGTCGCCCGGCCGACGCCTTCCGCGGTCGGCACCGAGTGGTAGCCCTCATAGACCGCGACCAGGCTGCAGGCAAAGCCGAATACGACGCTCTTCAGCACCCCTTCCATGACGTCGCCGAACTCGACCGCGCCCCGCATCTGCGACCAGAACTGCCCGACGTCCACGCCCATGAGCTGCACGCCGACGAGCTGCGCGCCGAACAGGCCGATCATGCTGAAGATCGCCGCGAGCAGCGGCATCGAGATCGCGCCGCCGAGGAAGCGCGGCATCACGACGCGGCGCACCGGGTCCACGGCCATCATGTCCATCGCCGCGAGCTGGTCGGTCGCCCGCATCAGCCCGAGCTCCGACGCCAGTGCCGTGCCCGCGCGGCCGGCGAACAGGAGCGCGGTGACCACCGGGCCGAGTTCCTTCAGCAGCCCGAGCGCGGTCGCGGTGCCGAGCGACTCCTCCGAGCCGAAGCGCTCCAGCAGGTCGAAGCCCTGCAGGCCGAGCACCATGCCGACGAACAGCCCGGACATCATGATGATCACCAGCGAGAGCGCGCCGGCATTGTGCACCTGTTCGACGATCAGCCTGAAGCGCAGCAAGGCGCGTGGCGTCTCCGCCAGCAGGCGCCCGGTGAAGAGCGTGTAGGCGCCGATGCCCTCGAGCGCATCGCGTGCGCTCGATACCAGTTCGCGCGCCAGCGACGCCGGCACTCAGTTCACCTGCCGGAGCTGCTGTTCGTAGTCCGGCGCCGGATAGTGGAATGGCACCGGGCCGTCGGGAAGGCCGTGCATGAACTGGCGGATGTCCTCCTGCTCGCTGCCGGCGAGCGTGGCCGGCGGCCCGCTGGCGATGATGCGGCCCCCCGACACCAGGTAGCAGAGGTCGGCGACCGCCGAGATTTCACGCACGTCGTGCGAAACGACGATGCTGGTGAGCCCGAGCGTGTCGTTCAGGCTCCGGATCAGCCGCAGCACCATGCCCATCGAGATCGGGTCGAGACCCACGAAGGGCTCGTCGTAGATCAGCAGTTCCGGGTCCATCACGATCGCGCGCGCGAGCGCGACCCGGCGCGCCATGCCGCCCGAGAGTTCGGCGGGCATGAGTCCGGAGGCGCCGCGCAGGCCGACGGCCTGCAGCTTGGTCAGCACGACATGCCGCAACAGCCGTTCCGGCAGCCGGGTGTGCTCGCGCAGCGGAAAGGCGATGTTCTCGTAGACATTCAGGTCGGTCAGCAGCGCGCCGTTCTGGAACAGCATCCCCATGCGGCGGCGCATGGCGTAGACCTCGGCCCGCGAGAGCCGGGAGACGTCCTGTCCCTCGACTTCGACCTGGCCGCGATCCGCGAGCACCTGGCCCGTGATCAGCCTGAGGAGCGTCGTCTTGCCGGTGCCGCTCGGTCCCATGATGGCCGTGACCGACCCGCGCGGAATCTCGAGGTCGACGCCATCGAAGATCCGGCGTCCGCCCACGCTGTAATGAACGCCCCGCACGCGCGCAACGACGCCGGCATCGCGACGCTTGTCGGCTGTCAAGTCGCGCGCCCCGGGACCGCGGCCTCAGGCCGCGGCCTGTTCCATCGCGGCTTCGTAGCTGCCCGCGCGGGCGAGCCCGTTCAAGCGCGCGCGTTTCGCGAAGACGCGCTGAGCCGCGGCGACATTGGCCCGCTCGCCGCGCCACGCATCGATCGTGCTCTGCTGCAGGGCGCGGCCGTAGCTGAAGGACAGTTGCCACGGCAGGCCGGCGACGCGGTTCATCAGCGACAGGTGCAGCGTCGCCTCGGCCTCGCTCTGCCCGCCCGACAGGAATGCGATCCCCGGCACGGCCGACGGGACCCGACGCCGCAGGCAGCGCACCGTCGACTCGGCGACTTGCTGGGGCTTCGCCTGTTTCGCGGACTTCTTGCCGGCGATGACCATGTTCGGCTTCAGCACCATGCCTTCGAGATGGACCCGGTGGCGAAACAGCGCGTCGAACACGGTTTCGAGCGTCGCATCGGTGACCTCCTCGCAACGCTCGATGCCGTGATCGCCGTCCATCAGGACTTCAGGCTCCACGATCGGCACGATCGCCGCGTCCTGGCACAGGGCCGCGTAGCGGGCCAGCGCTTCTGCATTGGCTTCGAGCGCAGCCGCGGTCGGGATGCCGGCGCCGATATCGATGACCGCGCGCCACTTGGCGAACCGCGCCCCCAGGCCGCGATATTCGGCGAGCCGCTCGCGCAGACCGTCGAGACCTTCGGTCACCGTTTCCCCCGGAAAGCCGGCCATCGGTTTGGCTCCGGCATCCACCTTGATGCCGGGCAGGATGCCGCGCGACGTAAGGACGGACGGAAACGGCCGGCCGTCCGCGGCCTGCTGGCGGATCGTTTCGTCGTACAGGATGACGCCCGAGATGTGGCGCTCGGCCTCGGGGGCGGTGAACAGCAACTCGCGAAAGCTGCGGCGCGACTCGAAGGTCGACTCGAGCCCGATCTTGTCGAAGCGCTTCTTGATCGTGCCGGTCGATTCGTCCGCTGCCAGGATGCCTTTGCCGGGAGCCACCATCGCGGCCGCATTCGCTTCGAGTTCCTTTCTGTCCATGAATCCGGGTCCTCCGCTCGTTCGGGCGCGAAGAATACCAGAGCGACGTGACCCCCTACCGCCCGAGGGCTAATAGTACTAAAATCGTACTGTATCTATCCACGGGCGCGGAGGCCGCATCCATGCTGCGCATCAGCCGTCTGACCGACTACGCGACAGTGATCCTCGCCAGCCTCGGCGGCGGCGGGCTTGCGAGCGCCGCGGACATCGCGCTCCGCACCCGCATCGGCCTGCCGACGGTCAGCAAGCTCCTGAAGGAGCTCCAGCACGCCGGCCTCGTGCGCTCGGTGCGCGGCGCGCACGGTGGCTACCAGCTCGCGCGGCCGGCCGCCGAAATCAACGCCGCGGACATCATCGACGCGGTGGAGGGTCCGGTCGCGCTGACCGAGTGCGCGAGCGGCGGCGGACTCTGCGGCATCGAGTCGACCTGCCTGGTCGGCCACGGCTGGCAGCGGATCAGCCTCGCCATCCGCCGCGCGCTCAACGACGTCAGTCTCGATCAGCTCGTACGCCGCGACGCGACCTTCGCCGTACCGGACCTGCGCCGCTATCCCGCCGCCGCGAGGCCGCCGGCGCGTGGCTGAACCGGGAAATCTCATGTCATCGAACCAGACCGAACTCGAATCGCTGGTCGCCCGCAAGTACCGGCACGGCTTCGTCACGGACGTCGCAAGCGACACCGTGGCGCCGGGACTCGACGAGGACGTCATCCGGCTGATCTCGGCCAAGAAGGGCGAGCCGGCATTCATGCTGGACTGGCGGCTGAAGGCCTACCGCCGCTGGCTGAAGATGACGGTGCCGGTGTGGGCCCACGTCCACTACCCGCCGATCGACTACCAGGCGATTTCCTACTACTCCGCGCCGAAGCGGCCCGCGGGGCCGAAATCGCTGGACGAAGTCGATCCGAAGCTGCTCGAGACCTACGACAAGCTCGGCATCCCGCTGCACGAGCGCGCGCGTCTCGCGGGCGTCGCGGTCGACGCGGTGTTCGACAGTGTTTCCGTCGCGACCACGTTCAAGGAGCGTCTCGCGGAAGCCGGCGTGATCTTCTGCCCCTTCTCCGAGGCCGCGCAGAAGCATCCCGAGCTCGTCGAGAAGTACCTGGGTACGGTCGTTCCGGTCGCCGATAACTTCTACGCGGCGCTCAACTCGGCGGTGTTCACCGACGGCTCCTTCGTCTACGTGCCGAAGGGCGTGCGCTGCCCGATGGAGCTTTCGACCTACTTCCGCATCAACGAGACGAAAACCGGCCAGTTCGAGCGCACGCTGATCATCGCGGATGAGGGAGCGTACGTCAGCTACCTGGAGGGCTGCAGCGCTCCGCAGCGCGACGAAAACCAGCTCCACGCCGCGGTGGTCGAGCTGATCGCGCAGGACGATGCCGAGATCAAGTATTCGACGGTCCAGAACTGGTATCCCGGCGACGAGCACGGCGTCGGCGGCATCTACAACTTCGTCACCAAGCGCGGCGACTGCCGCGGGCGCAATTCGAAGATCTCGTGGACCCAGGTGGAGACCGGCTCCGCGATCACCTGGAAATACCCGAGCTGCATCCTGCGCGGCGACGGATCGGTCGGCGAGTTCTACTCGGTCGCGCTCGCGAATCACCGCCAGCAGGCCGATACCGGCACCAAGATGATCCACATGGGGCGCAATACGAGTTCGACCGTCATCTCGAAGGGCATCTCGGCCGGTCACGGCCAGAATGCCTACCGCGGGCTGATCAAGGTGCTCCCGGGCGCCGACGGCGCGCGCAACCACACCCAGTGCGACTCGCTCCTGATGAGCGACCGGTGCGGCGCGCACACGTTCCCGTACATCGAGGTCAGGAACCCGACCGCCGTCGTCGAGCACGAGGCGACCACGTCGAAGATCTCCGAAGACCAGCTTTTCTACTGCCTGCAGCGCGGCATCTCGGCAGAAGACGCGGTCAACATGATCGTGAACGGGTTCTGCCGCCAGGTATTCAGGGAGTTGCCGATGGAATTCGCGGTCGAGGCCCAGAACCTGCTGTCAGTCAGCCTCGAGGGGGCCGTCGGATGAGCGCAGCCGGCCAGCCGATCCTCGCGGTCCGGGAGCTGCGTGTTCGCGCCGGCGATCGCGTGATCCTCGAGGGGCTCTCGCTCGCGGTGCGCGCGGGCGAGGTACACGCCATCATGGGCCCGAACGGGTCCGGCAAGAGCACACTGACCGGCGTGCTGGCAGGCCGGCCGGGCTTCGAGGTGATCTCCGGGAGCGTGAGCTATCTGGGCCGCGACCTGCTCGCGATGGCGCCCGAGGAGCGCGCGCGCGAAGGCCTGTTCCTCGCCTTCCAGTACCCGGTCGAGATTCCCGGAGTCAACAACGTCTACCTGTTGAAGGCTTCGCTGAATGCCCAGCGGCGCCACCGCGGCGAACCCGAGCTCGATGCCTTCGAATTCCTGAACCTGGTGCGCGGCAGGCTCACGGCGATGCACATGGACGAGAGCCTGCTCAATCGCGGCGTCAACGAAGGCTTCTCGGGCGGAGAGAAGAAGCGCAACGAGATCCTGCAGATGAGCCTGCTGGAACCCCGTCTCGCGCTGCTCGACGAGACCGATTCGGGGCTCGACATCGACGCCCTGAAAGTCGTCGCTGCGGGAGTCAATGCGCTCCGGGACCCCGCGCGCGCGATCGTGATCGTGACCCATTACCAGCGTCTGCTCGACCACGTCGTGCCGGACCGCGTGCATGTGCTGGCCGGCGGACGCATCGTCAAGAGCGGCGACCGCGAGCTCGCGAAGGAACTCGAGCGCCGCGGCTACGACTGGGTCCGTGCCGGGTCGGCAGCCGCATGAACGCGCCGCTCGTCATGGAGCGCATCGCCGCCAGCCACGCCGCGCGCGCGCCGGGCTTCGCGGGTGGCGCCGTCTGGGAAGAGCGCCGCGCCCGCGCGCTCGAGACGCTCCTCGGCCGCGGCCTGCCCGAACGTCGGGACGAGAACTGGCGCTACCTCGACCATGCGCGCATCGCGGAATACGACTTCGCCGCCGCAGTGCCGGTCGAGGTCGATGCCGCCCTGCTCGCGGCGCGGGCGCTGCCGTTGGCGCAGGCGCGACGCATCGTGCTGGTGGACGGCCGCCATGACGCGCGCCTGTCGGACGCCGATGCCGGCGACGGCGTGACGGTCACGGATCTCCGCGCCCTGCTCGCACGCGACCCGGCGGCTGCGCTCGCACTGCTGCGCGCGCCGGGCGAAGACGCGGATGACCGCTATGCGCTGCTGGCGGATGCTTTCGCCGCGGACGGCGCGCTGATCCGGGTCGCCGCCGGCGCGATCCCTGCGGCGCCGCTCTACCTGCTGCACGTGAGCACTGCCGCCCGGCCGTCCGCCCACCAGACCCGTCTCGTGATCGAGGTCGGCGCCGGCGCGACCTGCACGCTGGTCGAGCACTTCGTCGCACTCGGCGCGGGTGAGGCGCTCGGAAATCTGGCCGCGGAGTTGCAGGTCGGCGCGGACGCGAGGGTCACCCACCTGCGCCTGCACGGGCAGAAAGGGTCCACGGCCCAGGTCGAGACTTGGGTGACGCGACTCGCGGCGGGCAGCCACTACGACCAGCACCTGCTCGTGCTGGACGGCAGGCTGCTGCGCTCGAATCTCCGGCTTTCGCTCGACGGGCACTCCGCTGCCTGCCGCTTGTCGGGCCTGTTCCTGGCCGACGGCGAACGCCAGGTGGACCTGCACACGCAGGTCGCGCATCACGGCGCCGCCACGCGCACGGTTCAGGACTTCCGCGGCATCGCGAGCGACCGGGGCCGCGGCGCATTCAACGGCCGCATCGTCGTCCACCCGACCGCGCGTGGCGCGGATGCGAGCCAGAGCAGCCGCAACCTGTTGCTGGCGCCGCTCGCCGAGATCAACGCAAGGCCGCAGCTCGAGATCCATGTCGACGACGTGCAATGCCGTCACGGCGCGACGATCGGCACGCACGACCCGGCGCAGTACTTCTACCTGCTGTCACGCGGCATCGACCCGGCGACCGCGCGCGGGCTCCTGACCTTCGCCTTCTGCCAGGACCTGGTCGGCAGGCTGCCACTGCCGGAATTGCGCGCGGCAGTCGAAGCACGCATCGCCGGTTTCCTGCCGGACCGCGATTTCATGCGGGGCATCGCCTGATGGCCGCGGTTCACGGCCTGCCGCCCATGCTCGACAGCAGGCGGATCCGCGCCGACTTCCCGGTGCTGGCGCGCCGGATCAACGGCCGCCGCCTCGCCTACCTCGACAACGCCGCTTCGGCACAGCAGCCGGTCTCCGTCATCGAGGCAGTCGCGAATCATGCCCGCTCGCACCATGCGAACGTGCACCGCGGCGTGCACACGCTGTCGCAGGAGGCGACTGCGATGTACGAGGGCGCACGCGAACGCGTGCGCCGCTATGTCAATGCGGCCTCGACCGCAGAGATCGTGTTCGTGCGCGGCACGACCGAGGCCATCAACCTGGTCGCGCAATCGCACGGCCGCCAGCGGCTGGCCGCGGGCGACGAAATCCTGGTTTCGTGGCTCGAGCACCATTCGAACATCGTGCCCTGGCAATTGCTCTGCTCGCAGACCGGCGCGGTGTTGCGCGTGATTCCGATCGACCGGCGCGGCGTGGTCGATTTCGACGCCTATCTGAAACTGCTGGGGCCCCGCACCCGCATCGTCGCGCTGGCGCACGTCTCGAATGCGCTCGGCACCGTGCTGCCACTCGCGGATTTCCTCGCCGCCGCCCGCGAGCGCGGCATCACGACCGTCGTCGACGGCGCCCAGGCCGTTCCGCATCTGCCGGTGGACGTGCAGGCGCTCGGCAGCGACTTCTATGCATTTTCGGCCCACAAGATGTACGGGCCGACCGGCATCGGCGTGTTGCATGCGCGCGAGTCGCTGCTCGCATCGATGCCACCCTGGCAGGGCGGCGGCGACATGATCCTGACGGTCTCCTTCGGCGGCTCGACCTGGAATCACCTGCCGCACCGCTTCGAGGCCGGCACGCCCAATGTCGGTGGCGCGGTCGGCCTCGGCGCCGCGATCGAATACATCGAGGGCATCGGCCTCGATCGCATCGCGGCCCACGAGCGCCGCCTGCTCGAGCAGGCCACCGCGAGGCTCGGCGCCATCGACGCCGTGAAGTTCATCGGCACGGCGCCGGACAAGACCAGCCTCGTGTCGTTCACGGTCGACGGCATCCACCCCCACGACCTCGGCACCGTGCTCGATTCACGCGGCATCGCCGTGCGCACCGGTCATCATTGCGCGATGCCGGTGATGGAATTCTTCGGCGTGCCGGCGACCGCGCGCGCATCGTTCGCGCTCTACAACACGGAAGACGAGATCGACGCCCTGCACGATGCGGTGCAGGACGCGATCCGGATGTTGCGCTGATGGATCTCGCCGAGCTTTACCGCGACGTCATCGTCGATCACAACCGCCGGCCGAGGAATCGCGGTCGCCTGAGCGCCCCTAGCCACCGGGCCGAGGGAAATAACCCCTTGTGCGGCGACCAGTTACACATCTATGTTGATGTCAAAGATGATGTCATCCGCGAGCTCGCCTTCGAAGGGCATGGCTGTGCGATCTCGACGGCGTCGGCCTCGCTGATGAGCGAGGCGGTCAAGGGCCGGGGGCGCGCCGAGGCCGCACGGTTGTTCGCGGCCGTGCACGGCATGCTGACCGGACGGGACACCGTGCCGGCGGCGGAACTCGGCAAGCTCGCCGCGCTCGCCGGCGTGCGTGAATTTCCGGCGCGCGTGAAGTGCGCCAGCCTCTGCTGGCACACGCTGAATGCGGCCCTCGCCGGCGAGACGGCGCCGGTCACGACGGAGTGACCATGCGGCGGGCAAGCCACGAGCCGATCGTCGTTCAGCGCGAGGTGCGCGCGGTCATCGTGCCCGCGGGCGTCGAGGTGAAACTCAAGACCGGCAGCGTCGGTTACCTGACCCAGGCGCTGGGCGGCAGTTTCACCGTGTATATCGAAGGCAACCTGTTCCGCATCGCGGGTGTCGACGGCGACGCCATCGGCAAGGAGCCGGCGCGCCCGCTCGAATTGCCGCCCGGCGCCACGGACGAGGACGTCACGCGGCTGGTCTGGGACCAGTTGAGGACCTGCTTCGATCCCGAGATACCGATCAACGTCGTCGATCTCGGTCTGGTCTACGACTGCGCGACCACGCCGAACGACGACGGCACGCGCGACGTCGCGGTCCGGATGACGCTTACCGCCCCCGGTTGCGGCATGGGCGAGGTGCTCGTCGCCGACGTCCGCGACAAGCTCAGGCTGATCCCGACGATCCGCAATGCCGACGTCGAGCTGGTATTCGACCCGCCGTGGAACCAGTCGATGATGTCGGAAGCAGCGCGCCTGCAGACCGGGATGATGTGAACATGGAGGGGACGCTTCCC
>JBOHZL010000057.1:0-19089 GCA_050738495.1 Steroidobacteraceae bacterium
CCCCCGGTAGCGACCTGAGCGACCCCGGCCCTGTGCTAGTCTGCGCGGCGCCTGCGCCGCGCAGATTTTTCCTATCCGCTGCCGCGTGAACTGATCGCCCAGCGTCCGCTCCCGGAACGCGCGTCGAGCCGGCTGCTCGCGCTCGATGGCGCGACCGGTGCGCTGCGCGATCTGCGTTTTGCGGACCTGCCCTTGCTGCTGCGGGAAGGCGACGTGCTGGTGCTGAACGATACGCGCGTGTTGCCGGCGCGCATCCGCGGCCGCAAGGCGAGCGGCGGCGGCTGCGAGCTGCTGCTGGAGCGGATTCTCGACACGCGCCGCATCCTGGCTCAGGCGCGAGCCAGCAAGGGGCTGCGTCCTGGCGCGACCGTCATGTTGCCCGCCGACGCCACGGCCCGCGTGATCGCGCGGCGCGAAGATCTGTATGAACTCGAGCTCGACCGGGATGCGCTCGGCTACTTCGAGGCAGAGGGACGGATGCCGCTGCCGCCCTATGTCGCGCGCGAGGCGGACCTGTCCGATCGCGAGCGCTACCAGACGGTATTCGCCGACCGGCCCGGAGCGGTCGCGGCGCCCACGGCCGGGCTGCACTTCGAGCGCGCGACCTTGCGCGAGATCGAGAGCCGCGGCGTTGCGATTGCGCGCCTGACGCTGCATGTCGGCGCCGGCACGTTCCAGCCCTTGCGTGCCGACGATCTCGCCGCGCATCGCATGCACGCCGAACGCTATCGCGTGCCGGAAGCCGCGGTCGGCGCGATCGCCTCGGCGCGCTCGCGTGGTGGCCGGGTGGTCGCCGTTGGCACGACCGTGGTGCGCGCGCTCGAGTCGGCGGCTGCCGGCGGTCGGCTGCAGGCGGGCGAGGGCGAGACCGGGCTCTTCATCGTGCCGGGCTTCCGCTTTCGCGTGGTCGACGCGCTGGTCACGAACTTTCACCTGCCCGAATCGACGCTGCTGGTGCTGGTGGCGGCGTTCGCGGGACGCGGGCCGGTGCTGGCCGCGTATCATCACGCGATCGCCGCGCACTACCGCTTCTACAGCTACGGGGATGCGATGTTCGTCACGCCCGATCCCGCGGCGCTCGCCGCGCGCGGAGCGCGTGCTTGAAATTCGAGCTGCGGTCGCGTGACGGCGCGGCGCGGCATGGCCGCATGACGCTCGCGCGCGGCGCCATCGCGACGCCGGCCTTCATGCCGGTCGGCACCTACGGCACGGTCAAGGGCGTCACGCCGGAGGAACTCGTTGCCTGCGGCGCCGAGATCGTGCTCGCCAATACTTTCCACCTGATGCTGCGCCCGGGGCCGGAAGTGGTGCAGGCTCACGGCGGCCTGCACGGCATGATGGGCTGGCCGCGGCCGATCCTGACCGACTCGGGCGGTTACCAGGTCTTCAGCCTCGCGGCGATGCGCAAGCTCTCCGAGCAGGGCGTGCGATTCCGCTCGCCGGTCGACGGCGACGAAGTTTTCCTGGATCCGGAGCGCTCGATGCAGGTGCAGCGCGCGCTCGATTCCGACATCGCGATGGTGTTCGACGAATGCACGGCCTACCCGGCGTCGGAATCGCAGGCCCGCGAATCGATGGAGCTTTCGCTGCGCTGGTCGGCGCGCAGTCGCCGTGCCTGGGACGCGGGGCAGGGCAGCGGCGTGTTGTTCGGCATCGTCCAGGGCGGAATGCACGATGCCTTGCGCAAGGCGTCGCTCGACGGCCTCGAACGGATCGGCTTCGAGGGGCTCGCCATCGGCGGGCTCTCGGTCGGCGAACCGCTTCCGGCGCGCCGGCAGGTGTTGGAGCGGCTGTTGCCGGCGATGCCGGCCGGCAAGCCGCGTTACCTGATGGGCGTCGGGAGGCCCGAGGACCTGGTGGAATCGGTCGCGCTCGGCATCGACCTGTTCGACTGCGTCATGCCGACGCGCCATGCTCGGAACGGGCATCTCTTCGTGCCTTGGGGCGTCATGAACATCCGCAATGCCCGCTACGCCGCCGACACGGCGCCCATCGACCCGGACTGCGCCTGCTATGCCTGCCGCAACTACAGCCGCGCCTACCTCCGGCACCTCGATCGCTGCGGTGAGATGCTGGGCGCCCGGCTCGCTACGCTGCACAACCTGCACCATTATCTGCAGCTCATGACGCGCATGCGCGCCGCGATCGACGCCGGCGGTTTCGCCGCATTCCGCGCCGCATTCCACGCCGCGCGGCAGCCGCCGGCCGGCTCTGTGGCATAATCACGCGCCCGAAACGGGCCGGCGCGGCCGGCCCCCGCAGAGGAAGGACATGGACTTTTTCATCACGCCCGCCTGGGCCCAGGCTGCCGCTGGCGGAACCGCAGGCACGCTCACCACCATCCTGCCGCTGGTGCTGATATTCGTGATTTTCTATTTCCTGCTGATCCGCCCGCAGACCAAGCGCGCCAAGGAACATCGGGAAATGGTCGGCAAGCTCGCGGTCGGCGACGAGGTGGTGACCAACGGTGGCATCCTGGGCCGCATTGGCGAAGTCACCGAGCATTTCGTGACGCTCGAGGTGGCCTCGAACGTCGCGATACGGGTGCAGAAATTCCAGATCGCACAGTTGATGCCGAAAGGCACTTTCAAGGGCGCCTGAGCGCCCGTCCGCGCCGCCCCCGTGCAACGCTATCCCTTCTGGAAGGGCGCCCTGTTGTCGGCCATGCTGCTGGCCGCCATCCTGTTCGCACTGCCCAATTATTACGGCGAGTCCCCCGCGCTGCAGTTGTCGCAACGCGACCGCGGCGCTTTCGACACGGCGGCGGCCGGGCGGCTCGAAAGCCAGCTGCGCGCGGCGAATGTCGCGTTCGAGGAATCCTACGTCGACGACAACGGCCGGCTGTGGATCCGCTTCAGCGACGAGCACGACCAGCTGCTCGCGCGCGACCTGATCCAGCGCGAGCACGAGGGTGAGTACGCGATCGCCATGACCTCGGCGTCGCGCGCCCCGGACTGGCTCAACAGCCTGGGCCTGGAACCGATGAGCCTCGGTCTCGACCTGCGCGGTGGCATGCTGCTGGTCTACGAAGTGGACATCGAGGGTGCGGTCGCGCAATTGCTGCAGCGCATGGAGCGCGACTTCCGCAAGGAGCTGCGCGATGCGCGCATCCAGTACGAAGACGTGTCGGTCGCAGGCACCACCACCCAGGCGCGCCTGCGGAATCCGGCCGAGACCGAGAAGGCACGCGAGGTGCTGCTCGACTACGATCCGCTGCTGACATTCGCGCCGGGAACGCCGCCCGGCGTGCTGGCGGCGACACTTTCCGAAACGCAGGTCCGCGAGCGCCAGGACTTCGCGATCCAGCAGAACATCACCGCGCTCAGCAACCGCATCAACGCGCTCGGCGTCGCAGAATCGGTGGTGCAACGCCAGGGTCGCAACCGCATCGCGGTCCAGGTGCCCGGCGTCCAGGACGCATCCGAGGTCGTGCGGCTGCTCGGCAAGGTCGCGACGCTCGAATTCCGGCTGGTGGACACGGTCAACAGCCCGCTCGAGGCCGAGCGCACCGGGCGCGCCCCGCTCGGCACGCGGCTCTACAAGCAGCGCGACGGCACGCCCGTGCTCCTGAAGCGGGACGTGATCGCGACCGGCGAGCAGCTCATCGACGCCTCCTTCGCGCCGTCCCAGGGCGAGCCCTCGGTCAGCGTGAAGCTCGACAGCCGCGGTGGCGACGAGATGCTCCGGGCGACGCGCGAGAACCTGAACCGGCCGATGGCGGTGGTGTTCATCGAGAAGGAGCGCGAGCAGGTCGAGCGCGACGGCCGCCAGGTGGTTGTCGACCGGTCGAAGGAGGAGGTCATCAGCGTCGCGACCATCCGCGGCGTGTTCTCGAACAACTTCCAGATCACCGGCCTGTCCGCGGCCGAGGGCACCGAGCTCGCGAAGCTGCTGCGCGCCGGAGCGCTCGCCGCGCCGATCGTCATCGTCGAGCAGCGCGTCATCGGACCGAGCCTCGGCAAGGACAACATCGAGGCCGGCACGCGCGCGCTCGGCATCGCGGCCCTGTTCCTGTTCGTGTTCATGATCGCCTACTACCGGGTTTTCGGCCTGATCGCCGATTTCGTGCTGCTGACGAACGTGGTCTTCATCGTCGCCGTGCTCGGCATGTTCGACGCCGCGCTGACGCTGCCGGGCATCGCCGGCATCGTGCTGACCGTCGGCACCGCGATCGACGCCAACATCCTGATCTACGAGCGCATCCGCGAGGAAGTCGCGGTCGGCGCCTCGCCCTGGGCGGCGATCAATGCGGGCTTCGACAAGGCGTTCTCGGCCATCGCGGATTCGAACGTCACGATGCTGATGTCCGGGGGCGTGCTGTTCCTGTTCGGCTCGGGTCCCGTGCGCGGGTTCGCCGTGACCCTGTGCATCGGCATCGCGACGTCCATGTTCACGGCGCTGGTCGGCAGCCGCGCGGTGATCCACCTGGTCTATGGACGCCGCCGCCGCATCGAGCGGCTGGCGATCTGAGGCACGAACGTGGAATTCCTCAAGCAAGTTCCCTCGATCCGCTTCATGGCGCTGCGCCGCTACTGGTACGTCCTGTCGGTGCTCGTGGTCGCGGCGTCGATCGCCCTGGTCGCGGTCCGCGGGCTCAACCTGACGGTCGACTTCACCGGCGGCATCGTATTCGAGATCGGATTCACGCAGGCAGTCGACCTCGAGGGCGCGCGCGACGCACTGAACGCCGCCGGGTTCGAGGATTTCCAGGTCCGGACCTTCGGCGCCGCGACCGACCTCGAAGTACGGCTGCCGCCGGCCGGATCAGGGGCGGCCGTGGACCAGGGCAGCCGCGTCATGGATGCGCTGAGGACGCTCGACCCGGGCGTCGAGCTGCGTCGCACGGAATCGGTGGGGCCGCAGATCAGCCGCGAGCTCGGCGAGCAGGCGGCGCTCGCGGTGCTGATGACGCTGCTGCTGGTGCTGGTCTACATCGCGCTGCGCTTCCGCTGGCGCTTCGGGGTGGGCTCGCTGGTGGCGTCGTTGCACGATCCCATCGTCGCGGTCGGCGCGATCGCGCTCCTCGACATCCCGTTCGATCTGAACGTGGTCGCCGCGCTGCTGACGATCCTCGGCTATTCGGTCAACGACACGGTCGTGATCTTCGATCGCATCCGCGAGCGCTTCAAGTCGATGCGCAAGACGACGCCGGCCGAGGTGATAGACCGCGCGATCAACGAGACGCTCGGCCGCACGATCATCGTCGCCGGTTGCGCGCTCTCGTCGGTGATCTTCCTCGCAGTGCTCGGCGGCGAGACGCTCCGCGGTTTCGCGGTGGCGCTCGCCATCGGCATCGTCATCGGCACCTACTCGTCGATCTACATCGCCGGGGCGATCGCGCTCGACCTCGGCGCGTCGGGCCGCGACTTCATGCCTCCGGAGAAGCGCGGCGACGTCGATGCGCTGCCCTGACCCGATGTCCGGGGAGGCACGATGATGGAATTCCTCGCCGATCCGGCAGTCTGGGTCTCGTTCCTGACGCTGACGCTGCTCGAAATCGTCCTCGGCATCGACAACATCATCTTCCTTTCGATCCTGGTGTCGAAGCTGCCGGCCGAGCTGCAGCAGCGCGGACGCGTGCTCGGGCTCGCGTTCGCCATGCTCACCCGCATCGGCCTGCTGTTCTCGATCACCTGGCTGATCCGGCTGACCGCGCCGTGGTTCACGATCCTCGGCGAGGAGATCTCCGGGCGTGACCTGATCCTGTTCCTGGGCGGCCTGTTCCTCCTGATCAAGAGCGTCAACGAGATCCACGGCGCGCTCGAGGGCTCGGACCAGCACGGCAACCCCAACGTCAAGCTGCGGACGAGCATCATGGCGGTGGTCGTGCAGATCGGTCTGATCGACATCGTGTTCTCGCTCGATTCGGTGTTCACGGCGGTCGGGTTGGCGCAGCACGTCGAGATCATGGTGGTCGCGATCGTGGTGGCGGTTTTCGTGATGATGTTTCTGGCAAGGCCCATCAACGAGTTCATCGACCGCCATCCCACGATCAAGATCCTGGCGCTGTCGTTCCTGATCCTGATCGGCGTCGCCCTGATCGGCGAGTCGCTCGACTTCGAGATACCCAAGGGCTATCTCTACTTCTCGATGGCCTTCTCGGTCTGCGTCGAGATGATCAACATCCGCTTGCGGCGCCGCGGCCGGCCGGTCGACCTCTACGGGCCGGAACTGCCGCCGGACGATCGGCCCAAGCGTTGAGGTCGCGGCACGCCCGCTTGCCGAGCCGGCCGGGGCTCCCTCGCTCGCTCGGGACCCCGGCCACCACGGCCCGCGGTCGCACCGGTGCCGTATCGCGCGTGCGGTGCGGCGACGGGCGGGTGGCGAGCGAGCGCGTAAGTTCCGGCGGCGCGAGCGAGCCAGCCCGCCCGGCGACGAACGGCGCGGGCTAAGCGTTCAGCTTGCTGTGGCGGCGGCTGTAGCCGAAGTAGATCAGGAATCCGATCGCGATCCAGCCGCTCATCCAGTGCCAGTTGTCGATGAAGGCGCGGAAGAACAGGTACAGGCAGCAGGCGGCGCCCAGGATGCAGACCACCGGCGCCCATGGCACCCGGAACGCCCGCGGCAGGTCGGGACGCGTGCGGCGCAGCACCAGCACGCCGATGCAGACCGTCGCGAACGCGAGCAGCGTGCCCATCGCCACGAGGTCCCCAAGCACGTTGATCGGCAGCAGGCCGGCGAGGATGACCGCGGTCACGCCGACAATGACGGTGCCGACGTGCGGAGTGCGGTACTCGCGATGGATGCGGCCGAACAGGCGCGGGATGAGCCCGTCGCGCGCCATCGAATAGAAGATGCGCGGCTGACCGACCATCATGACCAGTATCACGGATGTCAGCCCGGCGAGCGCGCCGAGCTCGACCACGGATTTCAGCCACAGCAGGCTCGGATAGTTCTCGAGCGCCGTCGCGACCGGCTTCGGCGTGCCAAGCAGGTCGTATGGCATGATGCCGGTCATCACCGCCGACATCGCGATGTAGATCAGGGTGCAGATCGCCAGCGATCCCAGGATGCCGATCGGCATGTCGCGCTGCGGATTCTTCGCTTCCTGTGCCGCGGTCGACACGGCGTCGAAGCCGATGTAGGCGAAAAACACGACGGTTGCTCCGCGCAGTACGCCGTCGAAGCCGAAGCGTCCCGGCCCTTCCGCCTCCGGAATGAACGGGGTCCAGTTGGCCGGATCGATGTACTGGAGCGTGAAGCCGATGAACAGCAGGATGACGCCGACCTTGATCGCCACGATGATGGCGTTGGCCGTGGCCGACTGCTTGATGCCGCGGTAGCAGAGCGTGGCGACCGCGATCACGATCGCGATTGCGGGCAGGTTGATCAGCGCGCCGGTCGTCACCAGACGGCCGTTGACCACGTTGAGCGGCGCGCTCGTCAGTGCCGCCGGCAGTGCGAGCGAAGTACCGAGCCCGGTGCCGATCGAATCGAGCAGCCCGGTAAAGTACCCGGACCAGCCGACCGCGACGGTGGCCGCGGCGAAGGTGTACTCGAGCACCAGGTTCCAGCCGATGAACCAGGCGACGAGCTCGCCGAGCGTCGCATACGAATAGGAGTAGGCGCTGCCCGACACCGGCAGCATCGCCGCGAATTCCGCGTAGCAGAGCCCGGCGAAGCCGCAGGCGACGCCGGCCATCACGAACGAGAGCACGATCGCCGGCCCGGCATGGTTGGCGGCGGCGGTGCCGGTCATGACGAAGATGCCGGCGCCGATCACCGCGCCGATGCCGAGCATCACGAGGTGCCGCGCGGTCAGCACGCGCTTCAGCGTGACTTCGCCGTCGATGCTCCCTTCCACGGGCTCGCCGGCATCGACGTGCGGCTGCGCGCTTACCGGCTGGGTGCGGAAAAGGCTCATGCGGCGATCTCCCCTGCGAAACCGAAGCGGACTCTAACCCAGGCCAATAACGATTGCGAGCGCGGGGCGGCCGCTCATCTGCGAAGATCGTCGTCGAGAAACGGCGCGAAGCATTCGATGAGCGCGGCATAGACCCGCGGGCTCCCGGCGACCAGATTGCCGCCGTCGCGATACTCGTTGCCGGCCAGATTGCCGATGCGGCCGCCGGCTTCGGTGATCAGCAGGTTGCCGGCGGCAGTGTCCCAGGGCGAGAGGCCGACCTCCCAGAAGCCGTCGAGCCGGCCCGCCGCGACGTAAGCCAGATCGAGCGACGCGGCGCCCGGCCGGCGCACGCCCGCGGTGCTCGACATGACATGCTCCAGCATCGCGAGATACGACTTCAGCCAGCGCCTGTCTTCGCGATACGGGAATCCGGTGCCGATCAACGCGCCGTCCAGGCCCTTGCGCTCCGTCACCCGCAATCGGCGGCCGTCGAGCTGCGCGCCTTCGCCGCGCGCGGCGGTGAACAGTTCGCCGCGCAGCGGATCGAGCACCACGCCGACCTCGGTACGATCGCGGTGGCGGCAGGCGATGGAAACGGCGAACTGCGGGAATCCGTGCAGGAAATTGGTGGTGCCGTCCAGCGGGTCGATCACCCAGGTGTAATCGTCGCCTTCGTGGCGACCGCTTTCCTCGGCGAGGATCCCGTGGCCGGGATAGGCCTTGCGGATGGTGGCGATGAGCGCCTGCTCGGCGGCGCGGTCTACCTCGCTGACGAAATCGTTGCGGCTCTTCTCGCTGACGGTGACGCCCCCGACCCGGTCGAGGTTGCGGACGATCAGCTCGCCCGCGCGCCGCGCGGCGCCGACCGCGATATTGACCAGGGGGTGCATCGGCCGAGAATATCAGCAATCATTCGCGGATCGCGATGTCAGACAGCATCCGCATCGTGCTCGTGGACACGAGCCACCCTGGCAACATCGGCGCGAGTGCGCGCGCGATGAAGAACATGGGCCTGTCGTCGCTGGTACTGGTGCGCCCGAAATCGCATCCCGACGCAGAGTCGATTGCCCGCGCCTCGGCCGCCGCCGACCTGCTCCGGCATGCGCGCGTGACGCAGTCGGTGGACGACGCGATCGCCGATTGCGGACTGGTGATCGGCGCGAGCGCGCGGCCACGGAGCGCCCGCCACCGGGTGCTGGACGCGCGCGCGGCCGCAGCGGAGCTCGTAGCCGCGGACTCCGCCAGGCCCGCTGCGGTGCTGTTCGGCGGCGAGCGCAACGGGCTCGCCAACGAGGAACTCGCGCACTGCCATGCGGTGCTCCGGATTCCCGCCGATCCGCAGTACGGCACGCTGAACCTGGCCCAGGCCGTGCAGATCGTCTGCTACGAACTGCGGCTTGCCGCGGACGCCGCCGCCGGCCGCGCAGCGGCGGAACCGGCGCTTGCGCCGGCGAGCGCAAGCTCGCTCGCGGCGCTGTTCCGGCATCTCGACACGGTGCTCGCGCGCATCGGATTCCTGCACGACGGCAACGAGGCGCAACTCGCCCCGCGCCTGCAGCGCCTGTTCGCGCGCGCCGTGCCCGACGATGCCGAAGTCCGCATCCTGCGCGGCCTGCTGGCGGCAATCGAGCGCCGCATCGGTTCCGGTGCATGACGTCAATGACACCGGAGCCGCCGATTTATCTCGACTACGCGGCCACCGCGCCGCTCGATCCGCGCGTGGCCGCGGTCATGGCCGACTGTCTGCGCGACCCGGCGCTGCAGGCCAATCCCGCCTCCGCGCATGCGGCGGGCCGCGTGGCGGCGGCGCACATCGAGGCCGCCCGCGCCCAGGTCGCGGCGCTGATCGGCGCGACGCCCGAGTCGATCGTGTTCACCTCCGGCGCGACCGAGAGCGTCAATCTCGCGATCCTCGGCAGCGCGCGCGCGGCCGATCGCGGGCATCGTCATGTCGTGACTTCGCGCACCGAGCACCGCGCGGGCCGGGACGCCTGCCGCCAGCTCGAGCGTGAGGGCTTCGCCGTGAGCTGGATCAAGCCGGGGGCGGGCGGACGAGTCACGTACGCCGATGCGGCCGCTGCATTGCGGCCGGACACGGCGCTCGTGTCGCTGATGCATGCCAACAACGAGACCGGCGTCGCGAACGATATCGAGGCCGTGGCAGAGTCGTGCCGCGAGCGTGGCGTAATCTTGCACGTCGATGCGGCGCAGAGCGCCGGCAAGCTTCCGATCGATGTCGGCCGCTCAGGCGTCGCCCTGATGAGCCTCTCAGCGCACAAGCTGGGCGGACCGAAGGGAATCGGCGCGCTTTACGTGCGCAGGCGGCCGCGCCCCGTGCTGGAGCCATTGCTGTTCGGCGGCCGACATGAAGGCGGATTGCGATCAGGCACGCTCGCGACCCACCAGTTGATCGGCTTCGGCGCCGCCTGCGCGATCGCGGAGCATTCGCTGCTCGACGAGTCCGCGCGGATCCGCGGACTGCGCGAGCGCTTGTGGCTGGCGCTGCAGGACGCAGCGCCGCTCTGGCGCAATGGCGCGCCGGAGCCGTCCGTACCCGGCATCCTGAATGTCGGCTTCGCCGGGATCGAGGGTGAGAGCCTGCTGCTCGAACTCGATGGCCGGCTCGCCGTCGCAAGCGGCGCCGCCTGCAGTTCGGCGACCGCAGAGCCTTCGACTGTATTGCGTGCGCTCGGCCTGTCGGACCTGGCAATCCAGGCGTCGTTGCGGCTGAGCATCGGGCGGGAAACGACCCTCGACGAGGTCGATCGAGCGGCGCACATCCTGGTCGGCGGCGTCAGCCGCCTGCGTGCGGTCCTGCCGGCCGGCGCGCTCGAACGCATCGCATGAACCGCAGCCTCGGCGACTATTCGGCACGCGCACTGGACCTGTTCCGGCGCCTGCCGGGGAGCGCGGCGCTGCCAGCCTGCCGCGGCCGGATCGTGTACGGCGAAAGCGCGGCCCTGGATCGCGGCGCGTGGGTCCGGTTCGAGGCCTGCATCGACGGCGGCACTATCGTGGACTGCGCCTTCCGCGCCTGGGGCTGTCCCCATACGCTGGCCGCGTCCGCCTGGGCCGCTGCCGCCATCCGCGGCCTTGCAATCGAGGCTGCCGGCGCCATTGATGCAAGGCAACTGGCCGAGGAGCTCGATGTACCGGTGGAGAAAATGGGGCGACTGCTGGTCGTGGAAGACGCGCTTCGCGCACTGCAGGCTGCGGCCCGTGCGCTACAATCCGCCTGAGTCATGGCCATCACACTGACACCCGCAGCGGCAGAGCGCGTCCGGCACTTCCTGGCCGAGCGCGGGCACGGGATCGGGTTCCGTCTCGGCGTGCGCAAGACCGGCTGTTCCGGCTTTGCTTATGTCGTCAATTACGCGGACGAGGTCGCGCCGAACGATCGCGTGTTCGACTGCGGGGGCGTGCGCGTCCTCGTCGATGCCGCCAGCCTCGAGCTGATCGACGGCACCGAAGTCGATTTCGTGCGTCACGGGCTCAGCGAGGCATTCCGCTTCAGGAACCCGAACGTGCGCGGCGAATGCGGCTGCGGCGAGAGCTTCAGCATCTGATTTTTCCTTTCCGGACGGGCACTTCCGTGCATGCCGCAATTGCCGGCAAGCGGCTCCCGGCGCTACAATGCCGCGCTTGATTCGACTCCCGCACGACTGAGGACCCCATGGCGTTCGAGCGCACCCTGTCCATCGTCAAACCCGACGGTGTCGCCCGCAATCTGATCGGCGACGTGTATCGCCGCGTCGAGGCCGCTGGATTGCGCATCATTGCGGCGCGCATGCTGCACCTGACCCAGGGCCAGGCCGAGGGCTTCTATGAAGTCCACCGCCAGCGGCCGTTCTTCCGCGACCTCTGCAAGTACATGACCTCCGGGCCCGTGATGGTGCAGGTGCTGGAAGGGGAATCGGCGATCACCCGCCATCGTGACGTCATGGGCGCGACCGACCCGAAGCAGGCCGCACCCGGCACCATCCGCGCCGATCTCGCGACCAGCATCGAGGAGAACATCGTGCACGGCTCGGACAGCACGGCGAATGCGGCGCGCGAGATCGCGTATTTCTTCGCCGAAACGGCATTGTGCGCGCGCACGCGCTGAAGCGATTGCAGCCATGAATGCCGGGCCCGCCGGACGCACCAATCTGCTCGGCATGACGCGGCCCGAACTCGAGGCTTTTGTCGGCGGATTCGGCGCGAAGCCCTACCGCGCACGACAACTGCTCAAATGGATCTACCGGCGCGGCGAAGCGGATTTCGCGCGCATGTCCGATCTCGCGAAGGATTTCCGCGCCACGCTCGCCGAGGTCGCGACGGTCAGCGTGCCCGAGATCATCAGCGCAAGGACTGCGGCGGACGGCACGCGCAAGTGGCTCCTCTGCATGCCCGGTGCGAGCGTCGCGGAGCAGGCGATCGAAACCGTATTCATTCCGGAGCCGGGCCGGGGCACCCTTTGCATCTCGAGCCAGATCGGTTGCGCGCTGGACTGCTCGTTCTGCGCCACCGGACAGCAGGGCTTCAACCGCAACCTGACTGCCGCGGAGATCGTCGGCCAGGTGTGGCTGGCGAATCGCGAACTGGGCTACGACCCCGACGGCGAGCGCATCGTCACCAACGTGGTGCTGATGGGCATGGGCGAACCGCTCGCCAATTACCGGAATGTGCTGCCGGCGATGCGGCTCATGATGGACGACCTGGGCTACGACCTTTCGCGCCGGCGCGTGACCCTGTCGACCTCGGGCCTGGTGCCGCAGATCCATCGCCTGGCCGAAGACTGCAATGTCGCGCTCGCCGTCTCGCTGCACGCACCGAACGACCGGCTGCGGGACGAGCTGGTGCCGATCAATCGCAAGCATCCGATCGCCGAGTTGCTGGCTGCCTGCTGGCATTACCTCGAGCGGCAGAATGGCCGCAGCGTGACCTTCGAGTACACGATGCTGGACGGCGTGAACGACCGGCCGGAACAGGCACGCGAACTCGGCGCGCTGCTCCGCGGTCATGACGCCAAGGTGAACCTGATCCCGTTCAACACATTTCCCGGCACGAAATACCGCCGCTCGCCGGCCGAGGCGATCCGCCGGTTCCGAGACGTGCTGATGCAGGGAGGCGTCATGGCGACGATACGGCGTACCCGTGGTGACGACATCGAGGCGGCCTGCGGACAGCTGCGCGGGCAGGTGATGGATCGCACGCAGGTGCGGCTCGGGAGCAGGCTGGTCCGGCTTGCGGTGCGGCCATGAGCGCGCGTTGCGCGGCGCTCATCGCGGCGTTACTGGTCGCCGGGGCCGCGGCGGCGGCGCAGCAGCAGCCGCCCCCCGATCCGACCATGGAAGCCGGCCGGATCAATGCGCGGCTCGCCATGGAATATCTGAAACGCGAGCAGCTGACGGTCGCTCGCGACAAGGTGGATAAAGCGCTCGTGCAGAATCCGCGCGATGTCAACGTGCAGCTCGCGGCGGGCCTGGTGTACGAGCGGCTGCGCGACAAGCATCGCGCCGAGAAGCATTTCCGCCTGGCGCTCAGAGCGGATGACGACAGCCCGGAGGCGCAGAATGCGCTCGGTGCATTTCTTTGCCGGAACGGCGAGCACGCCAAGGGCGAGGAAATGTTCCTGAATGCGGCGCGCAACCAGGAATACAGCACGCCGGTGGTCGCCTATACCAACGCGGGCGTCTGCGCGCGCAGCGCCGGCGCGCTCGACCGGGCCGAGCAGTACCTGCGCCAGGCTCTGAACGCGCACGCGGACTATCCCGAGACCTACGCGCAGCTGGCCGGCGTATTGCACGACCGCGGCAATTACCTGCAGGCCCGCGCATTCGTGGAGCGCTTCCTCGCCGTCGCACCGGTGACGCCCGAAATGCTGCTGCTCGGCTACCGGATCGAGGTCGCGCAGAAGGACGCGGCGGCCGCGGCGAATTTCAGCGAGCGCCTGCGCAAGGAATTCCCGGATTCGCCGCAATTCCGCAGGCTCGAAGAGCTGGAAGGCCGGAACCCCGGATGAATGCGAGGGCCAGCGGTCCTTCGCCCGGTGCGCGATTGCGTACTGCCCGCGAAGCCTGCGGCCTCTCGATCGAGGAAGTCGCCGAACGCATGCGGCTGAATGCGGCGCTGGTGCTCGCGATGGAACAGGACCGTCTGGCGTTGCTCGGGGCGCCGGTATTTGCGCGCGGGCACCTGCGCAATTACGCGGCGCTGGTCGGCGTGCCGGAGCCGGAAATCCTCGCGGCCTGCGACGCGGACGAGGTGCCCGCGCCGAGCTTCCTGCCGGCACTCGACATCAAGCCGAAGGCGCGGAGCCAGCTGCGCCGGGTCTGGCCGGTCGTCGCCCTGCTGTTCGCGATCGTGTTCGTGGCCGCCTTCTGGTGGTGGACTGCGCGGACCTAGCCGATGGCAAAGAAACTCCAGGCCGTCCGCGGCATGAACGACCTGCTCGCGGACCAGTTGCCGTATTGGCAGCGGGTCGAGCGCTCGGCGCGCGAGCTGTTCGCCGACTACGGCTACCAGGAAGTCCGCGTTCCGCTGGTGGAGCACGCGGAGCTGTTCCAGCGCTCGATCGGCGAGCACACCGACATCGTCGAGAAGGAAATGTACGGTTTCGAGGATCGCGGCGGCGATCGCCTGAGCCTGAGGCCCGAGGCGACCGCGGGACTGGTGCGCGCCGCGATCGAGCACGGCCTGCTGCACAACCAGAAACAGCGCTTCTGGACCGCGGGCCCGATGTTCCGGCACGAGCGGCCGCAGCAGGGCCGTTACCGCCAGTTCCACCAGATCGACTGCGAGGCCTTTGGCTACGCGGGCCCCGACATCGACGTCGAGATGATCCTGGTGTCCGCGCGGCTGTGGCGCAAGCTCGGGCTTGACGGCATTTCCCTGCGCATCAACTCGCTTGGCACGCCGGAGTCGCGCAGCCGCTATCGTGAATTGCTGGTCGGCTATTTCGACGGCCGGCGCGCAGCGCTCGACGCCGACAGCCTGCGCCGCCTCGAATCGAACCCGCTCAGGATCCTCGATTCCAAGAACCCGGCGCTCCGGGACGTGATCGCGAACGCACCGCGTCTGAGCGATCACCTCGACGGCGGGTCGCGGCGGCATTTCGAGCGGTTCCGCGAGCTGCTGGAAAGCAGCGGCATCGCATTTGAGGTCGATCCCCGCCTGGTGCGCGGCCTCGACTATTACACGCGCACGGTGTTCGAATGGACGACGTCTGCGCTGGGCGCCCAGGATGCCGTCTGTTCCGGCGGCCGCTATGATGGCCTGGTCGAGCAACTGGGTGGCGAGCCGACGCCGGCGATCGGCTGGGCGCTCGGCATCGAGCGGCTGGTGAGCTTGATGCAGGCAGCCGGCAGTGCGGCGGCCGGGACTCTCCCGGCGGTGTTCCTGGTGCTGTCGGGCGAGCGCGCAGAGCGCGCCGGCATCGCGCTCGCGGAGCGGCTGCGCGACGCGCTGCCGGGCGCGGGCATCCTGGTGAACATGGATGGCGGCAGCCTGAAGGCGCAGATGAAGCGCGCCGACAGGAGCGGGGCCACGCTCGCCGTGATCGTCGGCGACGACGAGGCGGCGCGGAACGTGGCGGCCATCAAGCCGTTGCGCGCCGGGTCGCCGCAGCAGGAAGCGGGCCTGGAGGAATTGCCGCAACGCATTGCCGCGCTGCTTGGCGGCGGGAACCACGGGAACTGACGATGGTCGATGAATATCTCTCCGAGCGCGAACAGGCCGAGCAATTCCGACTATGGCTGCGCGAGAACTGGATCTGGCTGGTCACCGGCGTCGCGCTGGTGGTCGGCGGCTATTACGGCAACCGCTGGTGGGAATCGCGCCAGGCCAGCCGCGCGCTTGCCGCGGAAGCACGATTCAGCGCCATGCTGGATGCGCTGTCCGGGAACAAGCGCGAGGAGGGGGTTCGCATCGGGACGGAAGTCACCGGCGAGTTCGCGGGGACGCCGTACGCGGACCAGGCGGAGCTGATGCTGGCCCGGCTCGACGCTGAAGCGGGAGAATTCGCCAAGGCGGAGCGCCGGCTCGCGCGGGTCGCCGGCGAATCCGACGATCCGGAGCTCGCCCTGGTGGCGCGATTGCGACTCGCGCGGGTGCAGCTCGCCCAGGGGGAGCATGGCCAGGCGCTCGCGACGCTCGATGCCGCGCAGCAGCCGGTCATCGAGCCGCGCATCGAGGAACTGCGCGGCGACGTGCAACTGGCGCGCGGCGAGCGCTCGGCCGCACTCGCGTCCTATCGCCGGGCGCAGGCCGCGGCCTCGTCGGAGACGGCGGCGGCGGGGCTGCTCGACACCGAACTGCTCGCCATGAAGATCGACCAACTGGCCGCGACGCCGGCGCCCGCGCCGGCGACGGAGTAGGGAATGGGCATGAAACAGATCGCCTGGTTGATGACCGCTCTGCTCGCGCTGGCCGCCTGCGGCAAGGAAAAGGAGATCGAGCCGCCGGCAGAGCTCGTGGATTTTTCGCCGGCGGTCCGGATCGATCGCGTCTGGAGCGCTTCCACGAAGGGCGGCGACGACGTGTTGCGGCTCGCGTTGCGCCCGGCGGCGGATGCCGGCCGCGTCTATGTCGCGGGCCATGGCGGCGACGTGCAGGCAATAGAGCTCGAGAGCGGCCGCGAGATCTGGAGCGCCAGGACCGAGCTGGAATTGAGCGCAGGCCCCGCGGTCGGCGCGGGACTGGTCGTGCTCGGCACTTCGGAGGGCGGGATCGTCGCGCTGGAATCGGACACCGGCGCGCAGCGCTGGCTGACGTCGGTCGGCGGCGAGGTGCTGGCGGCGCCGGTCATCACCGGCGAGCTGGTCATCGTGCGCACGGTGGACGGGCGCCTGCGCGCGCTGCGCGCGGATAATGGGCGCGAGGTCTGGAACTACGAGCAGCCGGTGCCGAGGCTGACATTGCGCGGCAATGGCGCGCCGGTGGTCAGCGGTGACATGGTGCTGGCCGGATTCGACAATGGCAAAGTTGTCGCGCTGGCGCTCGGGAGCGGCGAGTTGCTCTGGAACACGACCGTCGCGCCCTCTCATGGCCGCACGGAGATCGAGCGGCTGGTGGACATCGATTCGCCGGTCCGCGTGTTCGGCGACGACGTGTTCGTGGTCGGCTATCAGGGCCGCATCGCCATGCTGGCGCGGAACTCGGGCCAGATCTGGTGGGGCCGCGAACTGTCGAGCCACCGCGGACTGGCGGCCGACGACACTTATCTCTATGTCACCGCGGCCGACAGCTCGGTCGTGGCGCTGCGCCGGCGCGATGGCACGGAGGTGTGGCGCCAGGACAAGCTCTTGCGGCGTTCGGTGACTGCGCCTGCGATGGCTGGCGACGCGCTGGTGGTCGGCGACTTCGAGGGCTACGTGCACTGGCTCGACACCGCCACCGGCGAGCTGCTCGCACGAGGCAAGACGGGCGGTGGCCGCATCAGCAATGCGCCCATTGCGGCAGGCGAGCTGTTGCTGCTGCAGACCGATGCCGGCGAGGTCCAGGCCTGGCGCACGGAACCGCGCGGCTCCGGCTGAAGTTCCGTTCCGGCACGACATGTCATGCTTCCCGTGCTCGCCCTGGTCGGCCGGCCCAATGTCGGCAAATCCACGCTGTTCAACGCGCTGACCGGCACGCGCGACGCGCTGGTCGCCGACATCCCGGGACTGACCCGCGACCGCAAGTACGGTTTCGGCAGGAGTGAGCCGCATCGCTTCATCGTGATCGACACCGGCGGGCTGGTGGAATCGCCGCGCGGCGTGATGCAACTGATGGCGCAGCAGACCCAACGCGCCATCGACGAGGCCGATCATCTCGTGTTCCTGGTCGACGGCCAGGCCGGACTGGACCCGGCCGACCGTTTCGTCGCCGACCTGCTGCGCAGAAGCGGCAAGCCCGTCACGGTCGCGGTCAACAAGAGTGAGGATCGCGATCCGGCGATCGCCGCGGCCGAATTCCACGCCTTCGGCTTCGGCGAACCGCTCACGCTGTCGGCGGCGCACCGGCGGGGCATCGACGACCTGATCGAGCGGGTCTTCGAGGGCCGCGACCCGGCCGGGGCCGTCGATGCCGCACCGGATGCGCGCGCAATCCGGGTCTGCGTCGTCGGGCGCCCCAATGTCGGCAAGTCCACGCTGATCAACCGGCTGCTCGGCGAAGAAAGGCTGATCACCTTCGACCAGCCCGGCACGACCCGCGACGCCGTTCAGGTTCCGTTCGCGCGCGATGGCCAGGACTTCGTGCTGATCGACACGGCGGGCGTCAGGCGCCGCTCGCGGATCGAAGAGAAGCTCGAAAAATGGAGTGTAATCAAGACCCTACAGGCGATCGACACCTGCCATGTGGTGATCGGTGTGCTGGATGCGCACGAGACCGTCTCCGAGCAGGATGCGACGCTGCTCGGCATCGTCGCCGACCGCGGACGCGCGCTCGTGATCGCGGTCAACAAGTGGGATCACGTCTCGCCGCAGCAGCGCGACGCGATCCGCGACCAGCTGGCGTCACGGCTGCGTTTCCTCGACTTCGCGCCGCTGCATTTCATCTCGGCGCTGCACGGCAGCGGCGTCGGCGAACTGATGAACGCGGTGCGCGGTGCCTATGCCGCGGCCATGCGCGACATGCCGACCCCCGAGTTGACGCGGGTGCTGGAAGCCGCGATGCAACAGCATCAGCCGCCGCTGGTGCGCGGCCGGCGCATCCGCTTGCGCTATGCGCACCAGGGCGGGCGCAACCCGCCCGTCATCGTCATCCATGGGGCCCAGGCGGAGCGCACGCCGGAAGACTATCGGCGCTACCTGGCCAATTGCTTTCGCGAGGCGTTCCGGCTAGCCGGCACGCCTGTCAGGGTCGATTTCCGCAGCGAGCAGAATCCCTTCGCCGGGCGGCGCGAAAAGCTCACTCCGAGGCAGCGGCGCAGCCGCCAGCGGCGGCTCCGCGAGGGCAGGAGCTGACTCAATCCCCGGCGGCTATCACGCGTGCGCGCAGGCGTCCGCGCGCCAGCCGCGCATCGACCTCGGTGCCGGGAGCAACGCTCGCTGCGTCGGTGACGATCCGTCCGCCGTCCGCAAGCGTCACGATGGCGTAGCCGCGCGCGAGCGTCGCGAGCGGACTCGTGGCATGGAGTCCGCGGGCAACCGATCCGAGGCGGCCGTTCATGACCGCGATCCGGTGGCGCAGCGCGCCCGGCAGGCGCGCGCCGGCGTGTGCGATGCGCTGCGCAAGCGCGGCGACACGCACGGCCGGAGATCGGCCGGCCAGCTCGGCGC
>JBOHZL010000058.1:0-19069 GCA_050738495.1 Steroidobacteraceae bacterium
CTCCGGGCCGGCGGCCGAGTAGCGAAACGTCTCGCCCGCGCGCAGTACGTGATCGAACCAGGCGCGCAGGCCCGTCGGCACGCTGAAGTTGTACATCGGCACGCCCATCACGATCGTGTCCGCCGCACGCAACTCCGCGATCAGCGCATCCGACAGCGCGCGCGCGGCGAGCTCGGCCGCCGTCGCCGGCTCGCCCCGCACGCCCGCAAGCGTCGCGGGCGTCAGATGCGGCACCGGGGAGGCGCCGAGGTCGCGCCAAGTGACGGACGCCGCGGGAATCGCGGCGCGCAGGCGGTCGGCCGTCTCCTCGACCAGAAGACGGGAGGCCGAGCCCTCGCCCGCGACACTCGAGTTGATTGCCAGGATGTGCTGCATGATCGATCTCCTCACGCGCGCGCCGCGAGCTTCGGAGCCTCGGCCAGGTACTCCTTGACGATTTCGCGCGCGCGGCCCGCGAGCGGCGACTTCCAGTCGCGGAAGAACTCCGTCACCAGCGCCAGCGCCGTATGCGGCACCGCGCCCGCCTGCACCAGGCGGTCGATGGCCGTGCGATGCGCGAGCTGCGACAGCCCGCCGACGGCATCCGCGACGAAGGCGACGTCACGACCCTCCCCGAGCGCGTGCACCACCGGGAACGCGAGGCAGATCTCCGTGTAGAGCGCGCCGAAGATCAGCCGGCGGCGCGCCGTCTTCTCGACCGCCGCGCGAAACGCCGGATCCTCCCAGGCGTTCATCGAGCTGCGGTCGATGACCTGAATGCCGGGCAGCTCGTCCAGGATCGACTGCCGGGTCGGGCGGTTCACGCCCATCTCGACGCCGACCGTGCTAAGCACGATCGGTATCCCGAAGGCCTTCGCCGCCTGGATCAACAGGCGCACGTTCAGGTCCACGAGGTCCGCGCCGGTCTCGGAGCGGATGTTCTCGAACATCTCTTCCTGGTAGTCGATCAGGACGAGGGCGACCTCGTCGTGTTTCCAGATTCCCTGTGATTTCGGCATTGCGAGTCTCCCGGCTTGGGGCGCCGCCCGTCGGCGCCTGTTGCGGGAAAGCTTGGCGTACCGTAATCGGCTACACTAGATCCCGTTTTTGTATCTCTGTGTTGCTGTAACTGGAACGCTATGACCGATCTGGTGGATCTGGAGGCCTTCGTGGCCGTCGCCGATACCGGCGGGGTCTCGCCCGCCGCGCGGCGGCTGGGGCTGCCCAAGTCAATCGTGAGCCGGCGACTGTCACGCCTCGAGCAGGAGCTCGGCGCGCAGCTCCTGACCCGCACCACGCGCGGCGCGGCACTGACCGAGGCCGGCGCGACGTTCCGCGAGCACGCGGCGCGCGTCTGTGCCGAGATGCAGGCCGCGTGCGACAGCATCGCGCCCGAGGGCGACGTGCGCGGTTTGCTTCGCGTTTCCGCGCCGCTCTCGTTCGGCGCGACGCACATCGCGCCGGTTCTCGCCGAGCTCGCGCGGCGTCATCCGCGGCTGCAGGTGCACGCCGCGTACAGCGACCAGTTCGTGGACCTCGTCGGCGAGGGTTTCGATGCCGCCATCCGGCTCGGCAATCTCGCGGACTCCAACCTGGTCGCGCGGCGCATCCGTTCGGTCCGCGGCCGCGTGGTCGCGAGCCCCGCATATCTCGCGGCACACGGCGCGCCGCAGACGCCCGACGAGATCCCGAAGCATGCCGCGCTGATGCAGGGCACGGAGTCCTGGCGATTCACGGTCGCGGGGAGCGTGCACACCGTGCACCCGCAGGGCCGATTCAAGGCGGACAACGGCCCGGCCCTGGTCGCCGGCGCGCTCGCCGGGCTCGGCATCGCGGCGCTGCCGGATTTCCTGATCGAAGAACACCTCGCGACCGGCGCGCTCGTGCAGTTGCTCGCGTACTACCCGATGCCCGAGGCGGGCCTCTACGTCGTACGCCCGCCCGGAAGCCATCCACCGCGCAAGGTGCGGGCGCTGACGGAGATCATGGTGGAGCGGTTCGGAGATGCGACCTGACACTTTCAAGCGGCGCGCCATCAGACCCCTGATCGCCGCCCAAACCTCCTCGAACTGCCGGCGCGTCCTGGCATCCAGCGTCGCAACCGATTTCTCCAGCCCCTCGAGCTTGCGGGCGAGTTTCGTGTTTGAGGCCAGGACCGTTGCGGCCATGATTGCGCCGTGTTCCGTGAATGCCAGCGTGTGGCAACGTCGCCCGCCCAATCTTGGTGCCGCAAATTGCGGCACGAAGTTTTGCGCCGAATCTGTTCGCCAAGGCGCTTGGCTGTGACGCCGTACAGACCAGCCAAGTCTTCAATGAGCAGCACCCGCTGCCCGCGCAACACCAGAATGCCCGGCGATTCCCACCGGATCGCCCGCGTGCTATGGAGACGGCATCGACGACCATCATTGGGTGGGATTTCCATCAACACCGCCGACAAAACTTGCGGTTTCGATGCGATTCCCGCGTCAGATTGCAGGTAGCGTCCCGATCAAGTCATCTTCTTCCGAGCCGACGCCGATTCAGCTGCCCGCTCGCGCCCGTGCAAATTCCAGGTACTTCGCGTGCCTGATCTCGAGCCGGTCCCGATCCGGCTTGAGCGCCGCGCGCCGCGGTACTTCGATCGTCCGGCCGTGCAGGCCCTGCAGTGCGTGCTTCAGCACAGGACCGTCGACCTCTTCGAGCAGGTCACGGCGCACTTCGATGACATAGTCCGGCCGCACCGAGATAAAGAACCGATCGAAGGCCGCATGGTGCAGCTTGCAGAGCGCGATGCCATTGGATACGACCGGCTCGCCGCCCTCCTCCAGGTCGCCGATGATGTGTGCGGCATCGAGCAGCTCCAGATGCCGCAAGCGACACAATGAGCATTGTTCGCGATACGCCTCGAGTATGCGTTCGCGAAACGCAGCCTGATGCAGGCGCCTGCGAGCGATCGCGGTCACATAGCGGCGTCGCACGTCGGCGGCCTCAGGATCGGCGACCGACGCGCCCGTAGCTTCAGTCAGGTTCATGACGCGCTCGTCATCCACGAGAATCGTGAATGTCAGCTTTTTCGGATTGTCCCCGACAACGAACACCGGCCACATCGCAAAGTAGCGGCCCGGCATCAACGCATGGAAATAGACGAGACCTCTTCCGCTTCGCATGACTTCCCGCAGGCCGCGGTTGTCCGGGTGGTCTGGGTTGGTGCCCCGATAGCTGTAATAGAGATTGCCGCCGTCAATGGAATCGCTGTACGGGCTGTCCGCACTCGTCGTGATCGACAGCGGCAATGTCATCTTCCGCGGTTTGAAGATTCCCTGGGGACCGACCAGCCGAACCTGATCACCGTTGAAGTCAAAGCCCCGGGCGAGCGCGTTGCGGCTGAAGACATTGCCGTTGAGTTCGGAATTCGCCGCCAGCCAGTCGAACGCTGCCTTGCGGATGAACTCGTCGGTGTGCCGGCCAGGATTCATGACCGCTACCGCCGCCTAGCGGAGGTCGGACAACCGGTCACGAAGCGCTCGTTCCTGGGCCATGGTCGTATCCGGGGCAGCGGCGACGCACTCCAGGATATCGCACAGCTGGCCACTGGCAAGAGTGCGAACCCTCGTGAGCACGCCACTCGCAATTCTGGTTCGCGCCGCATCGCTGTCGACGTCTGGCATGTAGCGAAGGTCAACCCAGGTCTCAACGTCTAGCGGATCCCCGGGCACGCCGAGATAGAAACCCGGGTAGGGCGAACCGTGATAGCAAGGAGGATTGCGCGGTCGCCCATTCTCCCGGCTCGTCAATAGACGAGCGACCCAATCCCCGCTGCGCGTTGCCGTCAGCAGCAGCAGGTACTTGGACCGGAGTTCGCCGGTCTCTCGATCCACGTAGAACCGAATGTCGCGATAGATCTCGCCGGTTCGCATCGTCCGGCTTGAGTCACGCGCCTAGTGACGGGCGGAGTCCGCCGCGGCGATCGCTTCGTACTCCGCCGCGGCTCGAAGCACGGCGTCCCGGTTGGGATCGTCGTCGGGCACGGCCAATGCGTAGGGGATGCGCTGATCGTTGCCGCGGCCACCGTCCCAGATCTTGTCCCAAGGTCCACGTTCTTCGTGAGTCAGCCCGACCAGCATCGCCGTCATGTCGTTCTGATGCCGCTCGGCGAGTTCGCGCATGAGCTGCAACTCTCGCTTCGTGAACTGACTGTCGTCGAAGGTCACCTTGGATTCGACACGCAAGCGGTCGAAATCGAACACGGGCTCCGGTACCACGTCGATGGCCGCCGCGAGATCGGGCTCTCGCGCATCCCATTCCTGCATCAGGGCAATCGGCACCGGACCGAGTTTCCAAGCCCGGTACTCCAGGCCGGTCACGCTCCTGCCCGTCTGCCGGAAGTGATGAAAGTCGAGCAGATACAGGAGCTTGAACAGCTTCGTCTTGCCGCAGAACTTCGTGTTCCGGGCAAAGTAGACGATAGCGTTGATGAGCTTTTCGCGATCGTGCGATATCAGCATCTGGTGCGTACGTTAGACCTCATGAGATTCCATGGCAAATGCCAAACCCGCGGTTTTCATCGAGAAATTCGCACTCAGGTGACTTAATCCCAATCCTGGCCCCGGGGTCTTCGCCTGACCCACCGGCCACCACACGATGTCCCCGAAGACAGGCATGGCGAGCCTGTTGGAGGGAAACAAGAAATGACGAATGCGACTACCGCGTCGGTCGAGCCGCCGGCCTCGGCGAACCCGCCCGCCTGCAACTGGGAGACGCTGCACCTCGGCCAGCCATCGCCGCCGGAGCCGGAAGCCATCACTCGCGAAATCGAACCGCAGATCGCCGAACGGCTCGAGCGGGCCGCCTGGTGGCCCGGGCACGAACTGCGCGAGCAGTGGGCGCTCGGGGATTACTCCGTTTATTCCGTGACTTTCGCGGCCTGGGGCTACAAGAGCCTCTGCGTCCGATTCATCTCGGAACCGGACCGCGACTCCATGCTCGAGGTCAGCGCGGGCAACGAAGACGCGCGCTTCCGGACGAGCGCGCCGGACCAGCTCCGCGCAGGTTCAGGTCCGCCGTCGAGTAGACGTGCGCCTCCGTGTGCTGGACGCTCACGAGCCCGATGACGGCGCCGTCGTGCTTGAGCGGCACGGCGAGGATCGAGCCCGTTTCCTTGCCGGTCTCCAGCGCGCGCTTCCGCAACTGCTCGGGCGCGCGCGGCCAGTCCTCGACGAGAAGCGGCTCCCCGCGCTCGACGACCAGCCGAAGAGGCCCGTGTCGAGCGGTAGTCGGCCGCCGGGCTGCCGCTGGCCGCGCTGCTCGTGCACACGGAAATCGAGCGCCGGCTGCTTGCGGGCGACGAGCACGAGATAGAAGTCGTCGAAGCGCAGGAGCGGGCGCAGTTCTTCCAGGAGCCGGTCGCCGAGCTCGTCGATGCGCCGCGCGCCGTGCAGGGCGCGGCCGGCCTTGAACAGCCGCGCGAAGGGGCTGCGCTCCGCGTCCTCGGCCGTGAGCGCGCGGCCGATGCCGTGGACGCTCAGCACGAATACCGCCATCAGCACCATGAAGAGTGCGAACGTCGCCGGGTGATTGGCGTTGTAGAGCAGCGCGGCCAGCACGCCCGCGGGCACGAAGATCAGGTCCATCACGGTGTAGATCGGCCTGAACAGCGCGCGCACATCGCGGCCGTCGAAGTAATAGAAGAGCGCCATGCAGGCCTCGTTCACGAGTTGCATCGCGAGCGCGAGCACGGCGAGCGGCAGGAGGTCGGCGATGCCGAAGGCGTCGAGCGGATGGCGCCCGCCCGCGAGCTCGTAGGCGTAGCCGGCGACGAGGATCATCAGCGCCGCCATCGCGGCGTTGTGGCAGGCGCGGATCGCGGCGAGCGTGGTCGAGCCGTGGCTGTAGCCGCGGTTGAGCAGCGGCCAGAGGAGCGACGCCACCGCGCAGATCGTGGCCGCGACCGGGGGACTTAGCGCAAGCAGGAGGCCGACCTGCGGCAGGCGCTCCATGGAGGTGAGTCCGACCCAGGGCGAGGGAATGCCGAACTGGAACACGAACAGGTTGAAGGCGACGCACAGGGCGGCGATCCAGAGCTGCGGGAAATCCGTCGCGCCCACGAGCGCGATGGCGAGCCACGCGCCGGTCGCCACGGCGAGCAGCAGGCTGTAGATCGCGAGCGGACGGTAGCGCGGGATCATGGGGCAAATTGTACCCGCCAGTTGGCGGCGGTTCGGGATGCACGGACCCGATAAGCCGCACGCAGACTCGGATGATTATTGAAGCTGAATGAGGCGCGCCGTGGACTACTTCTCGTCAAACTGGGATCGATGATGATTGCAGGCTTTGGCCTGGTGCTGACCGCCCTGCGCTTCTGGACCTGATTGCGGTAACCGCGCAGGCAACGGCGCGGTTCGGAAGTTGTACGACAGCGCCGAATCCGTCCCGCCCAGCAGCTTCGCCCAAGTCAACCAGGACGACCTGTTCTTTGATCCGATGCTGACCCCCCGTCCGCGTCGACTCTCTATTAGACATACTGTCACGAGAGCCCCGCCGGTCTTTGGCTGACGACGTCAACCGTACTCCCGAAGCTCCGTTCTCTCCCTATACTCGCCACGACCCGGGAGCGAACCATGTTGCCCCTTGCCCTGTCTACGCTATGTAAAACAACCGCTTGGAGCCGCATGCGCGCTCATTTAATAGCGCCCCTGGCCGTCAGCATCCTCGCCCTCGCCGCCTGCAGCGGCACCCGGGAAGATGACGACGACAACGGCGGTAACCCGCCGCCCGCGGCCTGCACCGATACCACCTGCGGCCAGGTGCTGATCGGCCTGACCGACGCGGACGGGGACTTCCTCTCCTATGCCGTGGATGTGGTCTCGCTCGAGCTCGAGCGCAGCGATGGCGACATCGTCGAGACACTGCCCGTCAGCCAGCGCGTGGACTTCGCGGAGCTGGTGGACGTGACCGAATTCGTCACGGCTGCGACCATCCCGAACGGCAACTACGTGCGCGCGACGATCACGCTCGACTATGCCGAGGCGGCAGTGAGCGTCGAAGCGTTCGGCGCGCCGGTCGAGACCGTAGTCGTCGATGAAAACGGCGACGCGCTTGGCGAGGTTGAAATCGAGCTCGAGCTCGACAACGCCGACCATGTCGTGGTCGCGCCGGGCCTGCCGGCTCTGCTGCAGCTCGACTTCGATCTCGCCGCCTCGCACGACGTGAATATCGCGACGATTCCGGCCACGGCCGTCGCGGAGCCCTTCCTGGTCGCGAGCATCGAGCCGGTGGACGAGCGCGACTTTCGCGTGCGCGGTCCGCTCGTCTCCGTGGATACCGCCGCCAGCAGCTATGTCGTGGACCTGCGCCCCTTCAATCATCCGGACGCGGAGCTCGGGCGCTTCACGATCGAGACGACGACAACGACCGCATTCGAAATCGACGGCGAGGAATTGGTTGGCGCGGCCGGCCTTGCGGCACTGGAAGACGCTGGTGCCGGAACCCCGACCGTCGCCAACGGCGTCTATGATGTCTCCGACCGCGAGTTCACCGCGGATCGCGTGCTCGCGGGCGACAGCGTCCCGGGCACGAGCTTCGACGTCGTGGTCGGCAATGTGGTCGCGCGCGCCGACAATGACCTGATCGTGAGCGGCGGCACGGTGATCCGTGCGGACGAGGAGGACGATCCGGTCACCTTCATCCGCGGCGACATCCTGGTGCAGATCGGCACGGACACGGTCGTAACCCAGGACGGCGGCAGCGACACGCCGCTCGACATCGACGCGATATCGGTCGGCCAGCGTATCCATGCCTTCGGCGATGCCAGCGCCTCGGACGTGGATGTCGTGCTCGACGCCACCGATGGCCGCGTGCGGCTGCACCTGACGCACCTGTTCGGCGAAGTGGTCAATTCGAACCCCGGCCAGCTTGACCTCGAGCTGCTGGCGATCGACGGCCGCCACCCGGACTTCTTCGACTTCAGCGGCACCGGTGTCGCGACCGACGCCGATCCGGCAAATTACGAAATCGACACCGGCGCGCTCGACCTCGCCGACTTCGACATCGGCACCGATGCGCGGGTCTTCGGCTTCGTCACGCCGTTCGGGGCGGCGCCGCCCGACTTCACCGGCCGCACGCTGGTCGATTTCGAGGGGCTGCGGGCGCTCCTGGGCGTCGGTTGGGGCGTGAACGGCACGACCGCGCCCTTCCTGTCCGCTAGCGACGCCGGGTTCGTGCTCGACACCGCCAACCCGGATCTCGGCGCGCGCCGACACATCCGGATCGGGTTCCGCATCTTCGATGTCACGCTGCTCGGCACGCCAATGACCATCGAGCCGGCGACCGGACGCACGCTGTTCGCGGTGGGCGTGCCGGGAAGCGTCCAGGTGTTCCGCGACTTTGATGCGTTCGAGGACGAAGTCGCGCAGATGCTGGTCAGCGGCTCGACCATGCAGGGGCTCACCGCGCGCGGCTCGTTCGACGACGCGAGCACGACGCTCACGGCGAATTACGTCGCAGTCGCGTTCACGGCGCCGTGATGGTGATACACTGAACCGCGGTTCCAATCTGGCCTTGTGGCCATCTCTGGCAGGGCCCGCGTCGCAAGGCGCGGGCCTTTTCATTTCGGCCTCAGGCAGCGATACGCCGCACCTTCGGGCGGCCATGCTGCCGCGCCTGCCAGAGATCGTGGTTTGCCTGCATCTGCACCCACATCTCGGCGCTGGTGCCAAGCGCAGCCTCGAGCCGCAGCGCCATTTCGGCACTGACTCCGGCCCGGCCATTCAAGAGCGCTGACAGCGCCTGGCGCGAAACTCCCAGGCGACTCGCGGCTTCGCCTACCGGTAGATCCTTGGGCAGGTACTCCCGCAACACTTCACCGGGGTGGGCAGGGTTGTGCATTCGCGACATCTCCGGCTCCTCAGTGGTAGTCAACATACCCCGACGCCATAGGCGTTGCCGGTTTCGAACCGGAAGACCACGCGCCAGTTCGCGCCCACCGTCACTGAATGAAACCCTTGCAGGTCACCATGCAGTTCATGCAGACGCCAGCCCGGGGCGTTCATGTCCGCAGGCCGGCAGGCACAATCGAGCGCTGTCAGGATCGGCCGCAAGCGGCCTGCGTGGCGCGGCTGGATGCCCGCGCGGGAATCGTACAACTAAGAGGGGACAGTCCGCCTTTTCCTTCGGAAAAGGGGACAGTCCCAGGGCTTTCTGCTACCTGGCTCACGGCAAGCGCCCTGAAGAGGCGGATACTCCGGCTATCCACCGCGGCGAGCCCCCATGACCATCACCGACCGACATGCGCATGGCTTGGCCGGGCACCACCTCCGGCAATTGCGCGAGAAGTGCCAGGCCGCCACGGACGCCGCTTTCCGCAAGTTCAAGCAGACTGGTCCGGTGACGACGGCCAAGGGTGCCCGGCGCCGGCTCGCGGTCGTCGGCAAGAGCTACAACGGGATCGCCTGGCTGCATCGCGCCCACGTCGACCGCCGCGGCACCTATGCCGCCTGGCTGGTGCCGCTCGCCGACAACGACTCGATCGCGGTCTGCCGGGCGACGCTCACGATGCCGGCCGGGGATTGCGCGGCGCTCGAGCAGCGCCCGATGATGATCGTGCCCAAGCACGCGATCGCGCGCGGCCATCAGCGGCTGCAGGTGACCGACTGGACCTCGGTGCAGGATGAGCTGAAGACCGTGGCGCTGTATGCGGTCGCGGTGCACGCCATCTCCGCGGCGCTCGGCATGAAGCGCTTTGCCATCCCGGCGGTGCGTGGCCTCGTCATCGGGGACGTCACCGAGAACATCCTGGTCGGCAAGACCTACATCGTCCGGCCGCTGGCGAATCGCTGGAACCTAGTCATGAATGCCTGGCTGCGCTTCGAGCAGCGCAGCTCCGCAGTCTGGATGCGGGCGATCGAAGACCTGGCGCTCGGCTTCGAATCGAGCGTATTGCCCGAAGTGCTCGGGGCGCTGTCGGAAGAGCTGGGCGCCTGCGAGTTCCTGCGCAAGCCCTATCAGCCGGGAAAAGATGTGGAAGGGGATCTGTGGGAGGCCGCGAGGCAGCAGCAGACGGGGCGATGGGCCGCGCTGTCGGCCGCCAATGATCCGACGAGATGCGACCCGAAGGCCGAGGGCAGCAGCGGCTGACCGACGGGCGCCGCTGGCACTGTGCTGCTATCGTCAATCTGGCCAAATAAGGATTTTTCTGGCCAGATAACTTGCTTTTTAAAACAATGAGTTCTACGATTACTGGCCAGATAGACATCAATCTGTGCCAAATAAAGACCTTTCATGCCAAAACAAGTCACCGCCGACGAGTTTCAGCGCGTCGAGAACGCGCTCCTTCGATTCCCTGACGGTTCATCGGTCGCAGAACTCCATCGCGCGCTTGCCGGATCCATCCACCAACGCACGCTCCGACGCCGGCTCGATGGCCTGATCGCGCAGGGCCGCATCGTGCGGCGCGGCGAAGGACCGGCAACGCGCTATTTCCCTGCGTCCCTCCCATCACCGGAGACCGGGACGCCATACCAGGTGCCGGATGGCGCCGTCGAACTGAGCCTCGCGCCGTACTCGCAACACATCAAGGAGTACGTATCGCGCCCGACCGCGGCGCGTACGCCATGCGGTTACGAACGCCGACTGCTCGACGAGTACATTCCGAATCAGACGGCGTACGTTCCGGACAAGCTCAAAGTTCATCTCCACAAGATTGGCAGGCCCATTGCCGCCGAGCGGACTGCGGGAACGTTTGCGCGTGACATATTGAGCCGGCTGCTGATCGATCTTTCGTGGTCATCCAGCCGACTGGAAGGCAATACGTATACGCGGCTGGATACCGAGCGATTGATCCGGTTTGGCGAGGAAGCGACGGGCAAGGACGCCAAAGAAACGCAGATGATCCTGAATCACAAGGCCGCAATCGAGTGGCTGGTCGAGGGCAGTGAAGACGAGGTCGGCATCAATCGCCACACGTTGCTGAACCTGCACTCCCTGCTTTCGGAAAACCTGATGGCGGACCCGGAAGCGTCCGGGCGCCTGAGAAGGCGCCCGGTCGATATCGGTGGAAGCGTTTACACGCCCCTCGCCATTCCGCAGGTTGTCGATGATCTGTTCACGCGAACCCTGCGCACGGCCGTTGCGATCGGCGATCCGTTCGAGCAGGCATTTTTCATCATGGTTCACGTGCCGTATCTGCAGCCGTTCGAGGACGTCAACAAGCGCGCGTCACGCCTGGCTGCGAATATCCCGCTGATTCGCGGCAACTTCTGTCCACTGTCGTTCGTGGACGTTCCGGAGCGTGCCTACATCGAAGGCTACCTTGGCATCTACGAAATGACCCGGCCGGAGCTACTTCGCGATGTCTTTGCATGGGCCTACGAACGCTCGTGCCAACGATATGTCGTCATTCGGGATTCCGTTGCAGAGCCTGACCTGTTCAGGCTCAAGTACCGCAATGCAGTGATTGAAGTGGTAGGCGGCATCGTGCGCGAGCACAGGGATCTCAGCGAACGGACGATTCGCGAGAGCGCCCTCCAACTCGTCGACCCGCGCGATCTGGAGCACTTCGTCAAACTGGTGGAGGAAGAATTTGCGAGACTCAACGAAGCCAACATCGCACGCTATCGGATCCGGCTCGCGGATTTCCGTACCTGGAACAAGACTCTTGCCTGAAGGAGGTCGCCGATGTACCGCAATCTGATCTTCTACCCGATCCTGGTACAGGTGGCGCTCACCCTCCTGGTCTACGTGCATCTCATCCGGGTCAAGATCCGCGCGATCAAGGCGGGCCAGGTCGACAAGGAACGCCGCGCCCTGCACGAGGACGCCTGGCCCGACAGCGTGCTGCAGATCAACAATTGCATCCGGAATCAGTTCGAGATCCCGGTGCTGTTCTACGTGGTCGCCTTCGTGCTCTGGGCGCTCGAGGCGGTCGGCATCGTGGCGCTGGTCGTGGCCTGGCTCTTCGTCCTGAGCCGCCTGGCGCACGCCTGGATCCACTTGACCTCGAACTACGTGCCGAACCGGCGCCGGGCATTCACCGTCGGCTGGTGGCTGCTGGTCGCAATGGTGCTGCTGGCGGCGTGGCGCTTAATAGGCCGCGCAGTCTTCTGATTGGTGCCGGGTCAAACATTCGAACATATTGCGGCCAAACAATATGTTCGAATGTTTGACCCGGCACCATCCTGAATGTTTGACCCGGCACCATCCTGACTAGCGCATCAGCCGCGGGATATACCTCGGCACCCGCTTCGCATACTCGGTGTATTCCGGGTGATGCGTCTTCAGGTCGCGCTCTTCGAGCAGCGTGCCGACGACGATGTAGGCCGAGCCCATGATCGCGAACACGAGATGCGTGACGGTCATGGTCGGCGTCGCCCAGAACGCGATGAAAAACCCGACATAGAGCGGATGGCGGACCTGGCTGTACAGCCAGGGCTGGCGGAATTGCACCGGCGCATACGGCCGCCCCTGCAGGGCGAGCCAGGACTGGCGCAATCCGAACAGGTCGAAGTGATTGATCAGGAAAGTGCTGAGCAGGATCAGCGCCCAGCCCGCCGCGAACAGGGCATAGAGGATCGCGACGCCCGCGGGCGCGGTGACCTGCCAGACCATGCCGCCGAGCGGCTGCCAGTAATACGCCAGCAGGATCAGCGCGAGGCTCGAGGCCAGCACATAGGTGCTGCGCTCGGCTTCAGGCGGGATGAACTGGGTGAGCCAGCGCTTGAAGAACGGCCGCGCCATCAGGCTGTGCTGCACGGCAAAAAGTCCGAGCAGCGCCAGGTCGATCAGCAGCGCCGGCGCGGTCGGCATGGTCGCCGGCGAGTCGATGGCCTTCGGCACCCAGAGGTTGCCGACGAAGCCGATCAGGTAAAGAAATGTCCCGAGGAAAATGACGTAGCTCAAGACCCCGTACACGAAGATCGTGATTCTTTTCATTTGACCTCCCTACCCCGGGGACCGGAGTTCCCGGGGAGCAGGCCGCATGCTACGCCCGTTTGCAGCGGACTAGAACCGGTAGCCGATTCCCAGGTGGCCGCCATAGGCGAAATAGTCATCGTGCCGGCCCATGGCGCCGGAGACTCGATCCTCGGGCTCCCAGGCGGCAAAGTGCTGGTCGGCGCGCAGCGTGAACTGCAGGAACCAGCGTTCGCCGAAGCGCTGGCGGACGCCGCCGAATAGCGATGCGATGAGCTCCCGGTCGACCTCGGTGCGGATGTCGAACGTGCCGCCGGTCGCCGTCGGGCCGGTGATGTCCGGCACGTCGGTGAAGACGATGGCGCCCCCTGCGCCCACGAACCATTCCCGGCGCTCCGACTTAGCGATCGCTCGCTGGACGAAGGCGCTGACGATATCCGCTTCGGCCTTGGCGTCGATCGGCTCCGCGTCGGGATCGATCGGCAGGCCGAGACGTCGTGCGGGTTCCTCGTAATCGAACTTCGAGCGATCGAAACCGATGCCCAAGGCCCAGCGGTCATTCAGGTAATACAGGCCATAGATCCTGTAGCCCGGCATGTCATTGGCGGGCACGCCGCTTCCGAGCATGGTCCCGTAATGCGCGCCGATATCGATGTTGCCGGTTTCGTCGGCCGAGGCCGCCATGGCGGCCAGGGACAGGGCGAGCAGCCGCAGGGTGCTGCGAACGGCAGTTCGGCACGTCATGGGGGCGCCTCCTTGTTTGGCGGGCTGCTTCCGAGATAGACGCGCCGGCCGGGGAAATCCTTCGCTCGCCGCAGAGGATTCTCCCGGCTGCCGCGTCGAATCAGAGGTATCCGCAACGAACCTGGGAGAGGGCCATGTCACACCTGAGAGTTCACGCCGGCTTCGCGATGCTTGCTGCCACGGCCGTGGCCGCCGCAAGCGGGCCTCCACCGATGCCGTTCGAGGAAGCGACCATGTTCGTCGAGCAGAACGCGACCGACGGCGACACGGAGGTCGTGATTTCCGGGACTGCGGGCGACGACGGGCTCCAGCTCCTGACCATCAAGTCGCCGGACGGCCGGACAATGGCGACCTTGCGCGCACCGGATTTGTCCACGCTCGGCATGCGCGAGTTTCATTTCGAATCGCCGGAGCCGCCTGGCGAGGCGGTGCTGGCCGCTTACCCGGAGGGCAAGTACGTGCTGCGCGGGGTGTCGACGACGGGCGAAGTGTTCCGCACCGTGCTCAATCTCTCGCACCAGTTGCCGGCCGCGGCGACCATTCTCCATCCCGCTGACGAGGCGGAACTGCCCGCCCGGCAGCCATTGACCATCCGCTGGTCGAAGGTGACGGGTGTCGCGGGCTATGTGCTCGAATTCGAGAACGAGTCGGCCGATCCGGAGCAGGCGCTCACGATCGACCTCGGGCCAAACGTGACGAGCTGGCGGATCCCGGCCGCGCTACTGCCTCCGGGTGGCGAATTCCAGATCGGCATCCACAGCATCGCCGAGAACGGCAACATCGTGGTCGTCGAGCAGACATTCACGACCGGGGAATGAGCGTCCTAACCGCTAAGCGCGTAGAAGTAGTCGACGCAGGAACGGATCATGTCGTTCATGCCGTGCAGCTTCTCGTTCTTCGAGTCGATCAGGCAGTACTCGTCCGGCGCGTGGGCACGATCCCCGAAGCCGAGACCGAAGTGACCGGCCGGCAGCTTGAGTGGCGCATCGGTGAATACCGAACCCGGCCACGAACCGCCTGAGCGCGGCTGCATGAGCGGATCGATGCCATAGGCCTTGTAAACGGTCTGCTGCGCCTGGATCAGCTTCGAGTCTGCCGGTGTCGACGACACATAGTTGAAGCCGCCGTTCTTGACGATCTCGATGTCGCGGTACCCGCGCTTGTCGAGGTGCGCCCGCAGCTTCGTCATGATGTCCTCTGGCGTCATGTCCGGCACGAGGCGCATGTCGAGCTTGGCGGTCATCTTGTGCGGCAGGATGGTCTTGCCGCCCGGCCCCGTGTGTCCGCCGACCAGGCCCTCGATCGTCAGCGTCGGCCGGGAAATATAGTCCTCGAGCGCCTTTCGCCAGTTGGCATCGCGTGCCCAGATCTTGACGCCCATGTCCGCTTTGGCCGTCGCCTCGTCGAGGACCTGGGCCATCCGGTCGAGCATCGCGCTCTCTTCGGCGGTGACCGGCCGGACATGCTCGAAGAAACCTTCGATGGCGGGCTCGCCGGTCGGCGTCACGAGCGTATTGAGCGCCTGCACCAGGCGCCAGGCCGGCTGGTCGAGCTGCGCCGCGGCGCTCGAATGGATGTCGCGCGTGGGCCCGCGGCCCCATTTCTCGCCGCTCGCGACCAGGTCGCACTCGATGTCGCCCTTGGAGCCGAGCGTGATCCCCACGCTGCCGTCGGATTCCTGCGAATGACTCGGCATGTAGATGCCGATGCAGCGCTCGAGTGCCTGGCGCACGCGCGGCGTGTGCACGACTTCCGGGAAATTGGGCGAGCCGATCTCCTCCTCGCCTTCCGCGACCAGCACGAGATTGACGGGAAGCTTCTTTCCGGCGCCGCGCATCGCGTGCAGGGCCGCCAGCAGCGCGGCCTGCGGGCCTTTCTGATTGGTCGCGGCGCGGCCCATCATGACGGTGCCCTTGCCCGGCATCTCGATGAGCTTCGCCTCCCAGGGCGGTGAGCTCCATTCCGCGGGATCGACCTGCTTGACGTCGTACATGAAGTAGAGACCGACTGTCACCGGCGCGCCGGCGTCGAGCGTCGCGAAGACGCCGGGTGCGCCCTGGGTGCCGATGCGCTCCGCGTGCTGGAAGCCGGCATCGAGCGCGAGCTTTTTCATCAGCTCCGCGCCCTCCTCCATGCCGACATTTTCGGCCGCGATGGAGGGCTGGCGGATCCACTGCTGTAGCCGCAGGATATTTTCGTCGTGGCGGCGCTCGATCTCGTCGTAGATCGGCTTCAGATCGCCCTTCGCGGCACCGAAGGCGGTCTGCGCCCGCGTCGCGGCCCAGAGGGCGGCGCCGGCGCTGGCGGTCGTGGTGACGAAATCCCGGCGTGTGATGCGGCTCATGTGGCAATCCCCTCGTGACGTGTCGGCGGCATTCTAGCGGCAAAGCGTAGCGCCATTCCTAGTACGACAGGCCCGGCGTCCGGTGAACGTAGCGATCGTCCGTGAGCTGCTTCAGCATGAAGTCAGCGACATCGGCGCGCGAGATCTTGAGCTGGAGGTTCCGGACGCCGCCGCCGAATCCATGCCGGTACTCGCCGGTGCGCTCGCCATCCGCGAGGGCCGCGGGCCGCACGAGCGTCCAGTCGACGCTGCTGCGCTCGACGTATTTCTCCTGCTCCTCATGGTCCGCGTAGGCCGTGCGCAGCAAGAGCCCGAACATGACGTATTTCCAGAAGAAGTTCAGGTTGCCATGGCTGTCGCCGGCACCGAGCGTGGATTGGCAGATGAGGCGCCGCACGCCCGTCGCCTCCATCGCGCGGAGGATGTTGCGCGTGCCCTCGGCGCGCACCTGGCCCTTGCGGCCTGCGCCCAGCGCGCACAGCACGGCGTCCTGGCCGCGCACGGCGCGCTCGACGGAGGTGACGTCCATCGCGTTGCCCTGGACGGTCCTCAGCCTGGGATGCTCGATGCCGAGCTTCGCGGGATCACGCGCGAAGGCGGTGACCTCGTGGCCCTGCTCGAGCGCCTGCTTGACGAGCTCGCGCCCGACCGAGCCGGTGGATCCGAAGATGGCGAGTTTCATGGTGACGTCCTGTCATGAGATCGAAGCGGAGGCTGACGTTCGAAAGCCAGCCTTCCCATTGAAAGGGAACGTCCCCTTTCAGCGAATTCGTCGGACTTCGGCGAGCATCGCCTCCGGCGACAGCGGCCGCCCGAGCAGTTCCTGCATCAATTGCCTTGCACTTTTTTCGGATCCGTATTGCAACATCTGCTTGCTTGACCACTTGTACCACTTCTGGTTGCCGGCATCGAACGGCCCGATCGCGGCGGCCGTCGCCTTGCGCATCTCGGCGGTGAGCACCGCGCCGAGGCCATAGTTCACCATGTAACCGGGGCGGCTCACGAGCTGCACGCGCACCGCCCACCAGGGCACTTCGGGGTGCGGCTCGATGTGCAGGTATTCCTGGGTGATCTCGGTCCAGAGCGCGTTCGGATCGGTGTCCGGCGCGCGCAGCATGCGGATCTCGAACAGCGACCAGGCGATATCGACCATGACGCTGCCGTGAAGGCCCTTGAGCGAAATCGACAGCGGCACCTCGGTGCCGAGATATTTCCGCTGCCAGGCCGGCTCGTACACGCTCCATGAGGGCACGTCGGCGAAGGCCTCGGTGAAGATCGTGTCGGTCCAGTCGGTGAAGGCCGGGCGATTCCGGATCGCGCTGATGTGCACCGCGTGGCCGTTCTCGTGCACCAGCTCGTTGAGCGAGCCCAGGCCGCTGTCCTCGTAACGTCCGACCACCCGCGCGATGGTCGGCCTCCACTCGCCGCCGACGAAGCGTCCGCGCCGCAGGAAATCGGTGTACGCGAGCGGCGACTTGTCCGGCCGGTCCTTGATGTCATAGACGACGCCGAGTGCGTCGAGATCAGCGCCGAGGTCCTGGTAAAACCGGTGATCGAGCCCGAGCAGCGTCTTTCCTTCAAAGGCCGGCGCGAGCTGGCGGCTCGCCTCGCCGACGGTGAAGCGATAATCCCAGGGCTCGACCAGTTTGGGTCCGGTTGCATCGCGCCAGGCTTCGAGGATCCGGACGAGTCATTTTTCGACCTCGGGGACGGTGACGCCGATCGCGCGCGCGGCAGCTTCGGCGCCGGAGCCATTCTTGCTCTCGGCGGCCGCGGCCAGCTTGATCAGCCGCCGGTACGGGCTGTCGGGCTCGTTGTTGCCGTTGAGCGCGGCCCACAGGGGCAGAAATGCGTCGAACAGGGCCTTGCGCCGCTCCGGCTCCTCGAGGTCGTACAAGAGCCCGAGCGCGCCGCCGCGATCGATCGTGCCCTGCTCGAATTTCAGCTTGTTGCCGATCTCGCGGTAGCAGGCCGAGAGCGCGGCGCTCAGTCCTTCGTAGTCGAGCGTCTTGTCGTTGCGGTCCTTGCAGGCGGGACTGTCGGGATCGTTCGCGACCGCGGGACTCGGATCGCCGAAGTCGGCGAGCGTCACGCGCATCGCGGCGACCGCCGTTCTTTCTTCGTCGCTGAGCCTGGCCGGATCGAGCTTGGCGAGACTGGCGAGACTGGCGAGGAGTTTTACATGGCGGTCGCGGAGCTGTTGCTCCCAGCTCGCGGCACCGCGGCCTTCGTACTCGGCGACCATGCCGGAGTGGATGTAGTCGACCGCATTGCTCGCATCGAGGAACTCGAGGAAGAGCCGCTCCGGCTCGGCGAGTGCGTCCGGTCCCGGGCCGGCGGCCGAGGACGATCCGGCAAGCAGCCACACGCCCGCGAGCAGCGCAGGGAAGACCGCGAACCAGTGAGCCAGCATTCTGAACCCCCTGAAGTCGTGACGCGCGTCGGATTTCCGGCCGTGGACTACACCTAACCTGAGAGCCGCGTCAGAAGTCAATTTCCGGTCATCCCTATCATGGCGTCGGATGGAACGGGTCGCGGCTTGCGACCCGCGCGGAGAACAGGATGACCGACCGGCGCCAGCTCATTTCCATCGTCGCGATGCTGATTGCGACGATCTACTACTTCTTCGGGAAGGCGGAGGCCGCGACCCCGATCCCCGCGCCTGCCGAGATTCGCCAGACCTTCAGCGCCCTCTAAGTTCGCGCCGCCCCGAGCATGCACGATTCAGGACCGCGCCGCCCGGGCGCGAGTTTGCCGCCGCGTGGTGACCCCCGCCACAATGCGGCCATAGCAAAAACTTCGAAAACCGAAAGCCGGGGGCTCCCATGCACGAAGACAGGTTCGAGGGCATAGGCGGCCTCGAGGTCTTCTTCCGCTCCTGGCGAGCGACGGGCGGCAAGGCGCGCGCCGTACTGGTCCTCGTGCATGGTTTCAATTCGCACGGCGGGCAATACCTCTGGGCAGCGGGGCAATTCGCCGCGAATGGCCTCGCGGTCTATGCGCTCGACCAGCGCGGCCGTGGCCGGTCGGCGGGCAAGCGCTTCCATGCCACGCATGTCTCGGAGTACGTCGAGGACCTTATTCATTAGGTGCCGGGTCATACATTCGAACATATTGGCT
>JBOHZL010000059.1:0-19022 GCA_050738495.1 Steroidobacteraceae bacterium
CCCGTGGATCCGCCCGGTGCTGCCGTGCTATCGCTCGAGATCGGCCTCAAGCAACTGCGCTTCACCTGGCCGGCGGTCAGCGGCGCCACCAGCTATCAGCTCCTCGCCAACCCGGATGGCGCCTCGGGCTTCACGCAGCTCGGCGCGGACATCCCTGGTGGCGACGCCGGCGTCGATGTCGACGTTTCGGTGCACCAGCACGACTGGCCGAATGCGCGCTATATGCTGGACGCCTGCAATGCGGGTGGCTGCACCGGCTCGAACGAGGTGGGCACAACTCCGGGCGATGCGCTCGAGGCCATCGGTTACTTCAAGAATTCCAATCACGAGGCCGGCGACAACAATGCCGCGGTTGCCATGTCCGCCGACGGCATGACGATGGCAATCGGCGCGCCGGGCGAGGAAAGCGCCGCGACCGGGATCGACGGCGACCAGGCGGACAACACCGCTGGCGGCGCCGGGGCGGTATACGTATTCCGCAGGATCGCCGGAGAGTGGACGCAGGTCGCCTATCTCAAGGCGTCCAACGCGGAGGCCGGCGACGGCTTCGGAGGAAGCGCCGCATTGAGCGCCGATGGCCGCACGCTGGCGGTGGGAGCGCCGGACGAGGACAGCAGCTCCCTCGGTGTCGACGGCGACGAGACCGACAACTCCTCTGCGAGTGCGGGTGCCGCATACGTCTTCGTCCAGGACGAAGCCGGATCGTGGAGCCAACGGGCCTATGTCAAGGCGTCGAACCCCGAGTCGGGCGATTTCTTTGCGCACGTCCTGGCCCTGAGCAGGGATGGCGACACGCTCGCCGTGGCTTCCGTGTTCGAGGACAGCGCGGCGATCGGCATCGGCGGAGACGAATCGGACAACAGCGCAAGCAGCTCCGGAGCCGTCTACGTATTTCGCCAGGATTTGGCAGGAGTCTGGAGTCAGCGCCGGTACATCAAGGCGTCCAACACCGAGGCAGTCGACAGCTTCGGCAGCAGCCTGGCGCTCGACGGCAGCGGCAACGTGCTGGCGGTCGGCGCGACACTGGAGGACAGCGCGGCCACGGGCATCGACGGCGATTTCACCGACAACAGCGCGAATGCGGCGGGTGCCGTCTATATCTACACCGGCAATGACGATTCCGACGTCTGGCACTTCCTCGACTACGTCAAGGCACCCAACACGGATGCGAACGATCAATTCGGGTCGGGCGTGGCACTCGACGACGAGGGTCGCACGCTGGCGGTCGTCGCGCCGCAGGAGGACAGCGCGGCCACCGGCGTCGATGGCGACCAGGACGACGACAGTACGGGCAATGCCGGAGCGCTCTACGTGTATGAACGGAGCGGCGCGACCTGGGCATTTCAGAACTACCTCAAGGCTTCGAACCCGGAAATCGGCGATCTGTTCGGATTCGGGATGACCCTGAGCGGGGACGGCAACACGATCGCCGTGACGGCGGGCGGCGAGGACGGCGGCTCGAGTGGCGTCGGCGGGGACGAGACGGATAACAACGTGGACGCGGCCGGAGCGGTCTACGTCTTTCGCCGCGACGACGGCGAGTCGCCCTGGAGCCCCCGCGCCTACGTCAAGGCCACGAATCCTGACGACGGAGATCGCTTCGGGTCCAGGCTGGCATTGTCCGCGGACGGCGGCACGCTCGCCGCGCTCTCGCGTACGGAAGCAAGCGCTGCGACCGGCATCGGCGGCAATCAGAACGACGACACGGCGCCGTTCGCCGGGGCCGTGTGGCTGTATTGAAGCGGCGCTCGCGCGGTCGCAGCCGGCGTGATTGACGCCAACTCGAAGTTGGAAGGGAAAACGGACATGCGCAGGAAGCGTCGATGGGTCCTGGTGCTGGCAGTTTCGGCGGCGGCGATCACGGCCGGGTGCGGCGGTGGCGGCGGCGATGGCGGCGGCAATCAGCCGCCGCCGGTGGGTCCTCCGGGGGCCGCCGTGCTCGCGCTCGAGTTCGGCCTCAAGCAGCTGCGCTTCAGCTGGGGTGCGGTGGACGGAGCCACGAGCTACCGCCTGCTCCAGAATCCGGACGGCTCGTCTGGGTTCACGCAGCTCGGCGACGACATTCCCGCCGGTGAGACGGCCATCGAGCTCGACCTGTCGGTCCACCTTCACGACTGGCCGAATGCGCGCTACCTGCTCGACGCCTGCAACGCGGGCGGCTGCACCGGATCGAACGAGGTGGGCACGACGCCGGGCGACGCGCTCGAGGCCATCGGCTACTTCAAGAATTCCAATCACGAGGCCGGCGACCACAGCGCTGCAATCGCCCTCTCCGCCGACGGCATGATGCTCGCGATCGGCGCGCCGCAGGAGGACAGCGCGGCCACCGGCATCGACGGCGACCAGGCCGACAACAGCGCCGAAGACACCGGCGCCGTTTATGTGTTCCGCCGCATCGATGGTGCATGGTCTCAGCATGCGTACCTCAAGGCTTCCAATGCGGACACTGGCGATGGGTTTGGCTCGTCGGTGGCGCTCCACGCGGATGGGCTCCGGCTGGCCGTCGGCGCACCCGGCGAATCGAGCGGCGCATCGGGCGTCGACGGCGACGAGACCGACAACAGCGTTGCGGCTGCCGGCGCCGTCTATGTGTTCGAACGGGATGACGATGGATCCTGGAGTCAGCAGGCATACATCAAGGCCTCCAGCCCCGATACGAACGATCGATTCGGCGGCACGCTGCGTCTGAGCGGCGACGGCAACACGCTGGCCGTTGCCGCGGCATCCGAAGACAGCGCGGCGACCGGGATCGGCGGCAACGAGCTCGATGAAACCGCGACGGGCGCCGGTGCAGTCTACGTGTTCGGGTGGGACGATCCCGGCGGCTGGAGCCAGCGCGCCTATGTCAAGGCCATCGATACGGATCCTTTCGACCGTTTCGGAGCAAGCCTCGCACTCGACGCTGACGGCACGACGCTCGCAATCGGCGCTCACCGGGATGACAGCGCGGCGGTCGGCGTCAACGGCGACGCGTTCGACGATAGCGCGCTGGATTCGGGTGCGGTCTTCGTGTACTCGCGCGACCCGGCGGGCGATGGCTGGCAGCTCGAGGCCTACGTGAAGGCGCCGAACACCGAGGCGGGCGACGAGTTTCATTCCGTGGCGCTGAGCGGCGACGGCAATACGCTCGCGGTCGGCGCGGAGCTGGAAGACAGCGCCGCAACCGGCGTCGACGGCGCCCAGGGCGACAACAGCGCCGCCAATGCCGGCGCGGTCTATCTGTACGGCCGCAGCGGATTCATCTGGAGTTTCCAGACGTATCTCAAGGCATCGAATGCCGACGCAGCCGATCAGTTCGGCGCCGGCGTGACCCTGAGCGCGGGCGCCGGGGTGACCGTGAGCGCGGATGGAAACACGATTGCCGTCGGAGCGTCCCAGGAGGCGGGCGGCTCGGCTGGAATTGAAGGAGACCAGGCCGACGACAATGCAGTCGACGCGGGGGCGGTGTACGTATTCCGCCGCAACGGCGCTTCGCAGCCGTGGAGCCAGCTCGCTTACGTCAAGGCGTCCAATGCCGATACGGACGACCAGTTCGGCATCGCAACGGCGCTGAGCTCGGACGGGGGCACGCTCGCCGTTCTCGCACCCTTCGAAGAAAGCGCCGCAACCGGCATCGGCGGCAACCAGGACGACGACGCCGCAACGTCCGCCGGCGCCGTGTATCTCTACTGATGGCCACTTCCAGGGAGGCCGGCATGATGACGAAGACTCGGTGGGCTGCGGGCGCACTGGCGATTCTCGGGTCGCACGCCGATGCAGCGGCACAGGATGCAGCTTCGCTCCGGGTTCCAGGCGCGATGGCGGCGGCTCCGACCGTCGAGGAGGTCGGCGACGTCGACTCGTTCAAGCGCAGCCTGCGCTGGCTCGGCGTGGAACAGATGAACATCGACCTGCTCGACACCTGCCCGCCGGGACCGATCGAGGACTATGCCTGCCAGACGCTGGCGGCGGCGGGCACCACCCTCTTCGCGTTCGACGATGTGGCGAGGATCGAGCTGCCGGAGAAGGCTTCCAAATCGATTTTGTGCCACTGGTTCTCGCCGCACCTGAGCCTGGCCTGGAACAATGCAACCGCTGTCGCCCAGTTGGCCGAGCTGACCTACACGCCCACGCTCACGGTCGAAAACCCGGTGCTGGACGATCCGGCGCTGATCAACCCGCAGACCGGCCTGCCGTTCGGCGGCAGCCTGCTGGCTGGGATGACGTCCAGCGAACGGATCGTCGTGCCGCTGGCATCGGGCATGGCCTTCGACGAGTTCCACCGCGACAGCGCGACCTGCATCGCCGGCTTCGTCACCCGGCGCGGGCTGGTGATGACTTACGGCCTGACAGAGGCGCTGGCCGACGAGTTCTTCCGGCAGCCGACGGTGGTGCGCATGAACATCGAGGGCACGGCGACGCATCTGGAGGCGGCGCAGCTCGTGTTCGGACTGCGCATCGTCGGCGACTGAGCGGCGCGCTTCGCGCAGCGGTCATTCGACGGCGAGCCGCGTGACCTTGCGGTAGTTGCGCGAGAGCACGGCGCCGCGCTGTCGCGCGCTGCAAACCCTGCTGTACCCGGACTCTGGCTGCACATTTTGCCGGCATCGCGGTAAGATCGCGCGGGATCACGAGTCATCTGCGCGTTGAAACACTGGAGTCGAATCGAGAAACTTTTCCCGCGCCTCGTCGACGCGTCGGCGCACGAGCGGTCCTCCCTTCTTGCGTCGCTCGCGGAATCGGACAGGACGCTGCACGAAGAACTCGTTTCCCTGTTGCGCGGTCACGATGCCGTCGGCGTGCTCGATTCGCCTCCCGCATTCGTTGACGAGGCTGCGGAGATTCCCCTTCTGGAGGCGGAATCGATGCTCGGGTCGTGGCGCATCCTTGGCCTCATCGGTCGCGGCGGCAGTGGCGACGTCTACTCGGCGATGCGAGCGGACGGTGCGTTTGAGCAGCGAGTCGCCGTCAAGGTGCTGCGCAGGAACGAAGCGCAGGACGCGGAACGCTTCCGCATCGAGCGGCAGATCCTCGCTCGTCTGGATCACCCCGGCATCGCCCGCATCCTGGACGGCGGCGTGTGCGCGGATGGGCGTCTGTACACGGTCATGGAGTTCGTCGAAGGCGAAGCACTCGATTGCTATTGCAATGCTCGCGGCCTGGGGTTGCGCGGCCGGCTGGAGCTGTTCCTGCAGGTATGCGACGCCGCGGCCTATGCGCACCAGAACCTGGTCGTCCATCGTGACCTGAAGCCCGCGAACATCCTGGTGAATGCGACGGGCCACGTCAGGCTGGTGGACTTCGGCATCGCAAGACTGCTCGCGGGTGAGGAGATCGCCGGGAAGGAGGCGGCAGTTTCGATGTTCACGCCGGAATACGCCGCTCCGGAGCAGATCGCGGGAGAAGCGGTCACCACGGCCACGGATGTTTATGCGCTCGGCGTGGTTCTTTTCGAGCTAATGACCGGCGCGCGCCCGCCGCGTAGCGGCGCAACCATCGCGCCGAGCCGCGTCGCCGGTACGATGCAGTCCGCGCCGGTCGCCGCCGGAAGGCTGCGCGGCGACCTGGACGCGATCGTCCTCAAATGTCTCCAGCCCCTGCCGCCGGATCGCTACGGCACATTGGCCGCATTGAAGCGGGATATCGAGCTGCACCTGAATGGAGAGCCGGTTCAGGCCCGACCGCTCGGCCCGGCGCGGCGCGTGTTGAAGCTCATGGCGCGGCGCAAGCTCCTGTCGGCAGTCACCACCGCGGCGATACTCGCGATAGTCGCCGCCGGCGGCGTTGCGGCGTGGCAGGCGCGCATTGCCGCCGACGAGCGCGACAACGCCCAGGCGCTCGCCGATCGCAACCGTGCGGTCAACGAGTTCATGAGCGTCGTCATCACCTCCGCGCCGCGCGCAGGCCGACCGGTGACTGCGGCCCAGCTCCTCGATCGCAGCCAGTAGTTCGCAGAGCGCGCGTTCGCGCACAACGCAGAGCACCAGGTGGCGGTGCTGATGATGCTGGCCGCGAATCATTCCGAGCTGGACGATCTCGATACTGCGCGGACGCTTCTTTCACGCGCATCCGGACTGGTCGACAGCTCGCGGGATCGGTCGCTGCGCGCCGAGCTGAAATGCCAGTACGCAGCGGTGCTGTCGCGCACGGGCGAACCGGAGCGCGCGAGAACACTGGTCGCCGAGGCCCTGCGATCGCGCGAGTCACTGGCCTCGCAGGTCGAAACCGCGTGTCTGCTGGTGCTCGCGTCGATGGCGCAGTATGCCGGCGACGGCGTCGCGGTGGTGCGTCATGCCTCCGAGGCGCTGGCCCGGTGGCGTGCCGGGGGCGTTCAGTCACCGATACTCGAGGCGAAGCTTCTCGGCAGTCTGGCTGCGGGCCATAACCTGAATGGCGACACCGAGACGGCCGACGCCTACTACGCGCGCGCCCTGGCGAGCCTCGAGCGGCTCGGACTCGCGCGCAGTCCCGAGGCAGTCACGTTGATCAACAACTGGGGCATCGTCGCCCGCACCATGGGCAACGAGCGGCGCGCCCTGGAGCTTTACGACAGGCTGATCGAGATCGAAGTGACCGACGATCCGGACGGATTGCCGTCGCCCCTCGTTCAGGCCAACCGCGCGACGACGCTGGAGATGCTGGGCCGCGGGCCTGAGGCTGCACGGGCGTACGAGGCGGCGCTCGCTGCGGCAAGGCGGGAAAGAAACGACGGCACGGCCGCCCATGCACTGCTCGGACTCGCGCGAATCGCGCACCAGAGCAGAGAAGTTGACGCGGCGGAACGCTACCTGGCGCAGGCTGCGGACTACGAAAGTCGCATCGCGGCGCCGGGCAGTTCCGTTGCAACGGCCATCGATCTCGAAGCCGCGAACATCGCCCACACCCGCAACCGCCTGAACTACGCCAGGGCGGCCTTCTCCAGGATCATCACCGAGCAGGACCGACTTGGATATCGGATCGCGGCTTTGCGCGGCCGGGCGCAGGTATTCCTCGACGAAGGAGACCTGACTTCAGCGCGCCGGGACGCGGAGGACGCGCTCGCCCTCGCGCAGTCGCTGCAGAAAAGCCAGCGCTATTCCACCCGCACCGGCAACGGGTGGCTCATGCTGGGGCGTGTGCTCGAACGAGAGGGCGAGAAAGCAGGCGCCGCGCAAGCGTATCGCCACGCCGTGGAACATCTGCGCAACACGGTCGATCCTGTTCATCCGTCGCTCGTTGCGGCGCAGGCGCGTCTGGACCTGTTGCAGTAACTTTCATGCGACGATCTCCCGCGAATCGCTCAACGCGCGATACAGCCATGCGCGTGCCAGAACCCAGTCCCGCCTCACGGTCCGCTCCGAAATCCCCAATGCGCGCGCAGTCGACGGTTCGTCGAGTCCACCAAAGTAGCGACATTCGACCACGTCGGCCAGGCGCTGCGAGTGCCGCGCCAGGTGCTGCAGAGCTTCTTCCAGCGCGACGAGATCGTCGTCGTTCTCCGCAGCGATTTCGTCCGACTGAGTCTGCGAGACGTGGATGGCGCCCGCGCCTCGCTTCCGGGACGCACGCGCCTGCGCATTGTTGATGAGGACGTGGCGCATGGCCTGGGCAGCGGCCCGCAGGAAATGCGCGTCGTCGGTCCAGCCCCGGGAGCCGCGCAGCTTCAGGTACGCCTCGTTCACGACGGCCGTCGTCTGCAACGTGCTGGACGCACCCAGCCGCAGCCGCTCGCGATGCGCCATGCGTTTGAGCTGCTCGTAGAACAGGGGCGCGAGATCGTTCGCCAGGGCCCGCACTTCGGCCCCGAGATCCACCGAATGGCCGGTTTGATCGCGATTTCCGGTAATCACATATAGGACCGCGCCACACAATGCGGACCGGCGACGCGCAGATTACAGCATAGGGAGACAAACGTGGCCAACCGGACGGTCCCCGCGGCGGAGCAAGCATCCCCGCCTCGACTCGCATTCGGCATCCTCCTCGCCCTCTGCGCGGCATGCGGTGGCGGCGGCGGAAACGGCGGCGGTCCCGGGCCGCCCGATCCGATCGACCTGCCGGGTGCGGCGGCGCTTGCGCTCGAGATCGATCTCAAGACGCTGCGCTTCAGCTGGGACGCCGTCGACGGCGCCACCCGCTACCGGCTGCTCGCGAATCCCGACGGCGCCTCGGGGTTCACCCAGGTCGGCGACGACATCCCGGCCGGTGGGACGAGCGTCGACCTCGACGTCCCCGTGCACCTGCACGACTGGGCCGATGCGCGCTACCTGCTGGACGCCTGCAACGACGGCGGCTGCACCGGCTCCAACGAGGTCGGCACGATCGACGGCGCGCTCGCGGCGATCGGCTACTTCAAGAACTCGAATCACGAGGCCGGAGACAGCGCCGGTGCCGTCGCGATCAGTGCCGACGGCATGACGCTCGCGGTCGGCGCCGAAGGCGAGGACAGCGCGGCGACCGGGATCGACGGCAACCAGGCCGACAACAGCGCCTCAGACGCGGGCGCCGTCTACGTGTATCGCCGCATCGACGGGCAGTGGTCGCAGCAGGCCTACCTGAAGGCTACCAATACAGAGGTGGGCGACAGATTCGGCCTCAGCATCGCACTGTCGGCCGACGGGACTACGCTCGCGGTCGGCGCGCCACTCGAGGACAGCGCCGCCGTCGGCATCGGCGGGGATCAGTTGGACAACTCCGGGGTTGCGGCCGGCGCCGTGTATGTGTTCGTGAATGACGACGCCGCGACCTGGAGCCAGCAGGCCTACGTCAAGGCGTCCAATACGGGAGCCGCGGATATTTTTGGGTTCGCGATCGCCCTGAGCGGGGACGGCAACACGCTCGCGGTCGGCGCCAGTCGCGAGGACAGCGCGGCGACCGGGATCGGCGGCGACCAGGATGACGACAGCGCGTCCAATGCCGGCGCAGTTTACGTCTTCCGGCGCAATGCCGCGGAAGTCTGGGCGCAGAGCGCCTACGTCAAGGCCACCAACACGGAGGCCGGCGATATCTTCGGAAGCAGCCTGGCGCTCGATGACGACGGCGACACGCTGGCCGTCGGGGCCACGGGCGAGGACAGCGCCGCCGTCGGCATCGACGGCAATGCGTCCGACAACAGCGCGACGGATTCCGGCGCAGTCTACGTCTACGCGAGCGGCGATGCCGGCGAGGACTGGCAGCCGCAGTCGTACGGGAAAGCGCCGAACTCCGAGAACAGCGACTTCTTCCATACCGTGGCGCTCAGCGCCGACGGCAACACGCTTGCGGTGGGCGCGTCGCGGGAGGACAGCGCCGCGATCGGCGTCGATGGCGCGCAGGACGACAACAGTGCGATCGAAGCCGGCGCGGCCTACGTGTACGGCCGCAGCGGCAGCGAGTGGAGCTACCGGACGTACCTCAAGGCATCGAATCCCGAGGCGGGCGACCTGTTCGGCTTCAGCGTCGCAGTGAGCGGCGACGGCAACACGATTGCCCTGGGCGCCGCCCTGGAGGACGGTGTTTCGACTGGCATCGACGGTGACCAGGCCGACAACGGCGCCGACGGTGCCGGCGCCGTCTACGTGTTTCGCCGGGCCGGCAACTCCGAGCCATGGAGCCAGCGTGCATACCTCAAGGCATCCAATCCTGACGGGAACGACCTGTTTGGCGTCAGTCTGGCGCTCAGCGCGGATGGCGCCACGCTCGCCGTGGTTTCTTCCCAGGAGGCGGGCGGCGTGACCGGCATCGGCGGCAACCAGAACGACGATACGGCGCCGTTCGCCGGCGCCGTCTATCTCTACTGAGCTCCGCGCAGACTCACTCGATGGTGAGGCGGGTGACTTTCCGGTAGTTGCGCGACAGCACGGCGCCGCGCTGGCCGCGCGCGCCGAGGTGATGCTGCAGGTCCTTCCACGACATCGTCATCCTGCGGTCGCCGCAGTGCACGACGACCGACTGGTTCGGCCGCGCGACCACGGCCGCGACCATCAGCTCCTCGCCGGTGCGCGACTTCTTGCCCGGGATGCCGAAGATCAGGTTGCCGCGGCCTTTTTCCATCTCGGGGAGGTCTGCAACCGGAAATGCCAGCATGCGGCCGTCATCATTCACGGAGACGACCAGCGCGCCCTCCTCGGCCGGAACCGGCGCCGCCGGCAGCACCTTCGCGTTTTCGGGCAGCCGGAATACGGTCTTGCCAGCGCGGTTGCGGCCGGTGAGCGACTCCAGCTTCGCGATGAATCCGTGGCCCGCATCGCAGGCCAGCAACCAGCGGTCGGCGGGTTCGCCGATCGCTACGGCTGCGAAGGTCGCGCCTTCCGGCGGATCGAGCTTTCCCGACAGCGGTTCACCCTGGCCGCGCGCCGAGGGCAATCCGTGCGCGGGCAGAGAATAGGCGCGGCCGGTCGAGTCGATGAATACCGCCTGCTGCGTGCTGCGCCCGCGCGCCGCGGCCTGGAAGGCGTCGCCGGTCTTGTACGAGAGCTGCTCCGGGTCGACGTCGTGGCCACGAGCCTGCCGCACCCAGCCGAGCGTCGACAGCACCACCGTCACCGGCTCGGACGTGACCAGCTCCGTTTCGTCGATCGCCTGCGCGGCCTCGCGCTCGACGATCCGCGTCCGGCGCTTGTCGCCGTAGCGTTCCGCGTCGGCGGCGAGCTCCTCGCGGATCAGTTTCGAGAGCTTAGCCGGGCTCTTGAGCGTCTTCTCCAGCGCGTCCGTCTCGGCCGCGAGCTCCTTCTGCTCGCCGCGGATCTTCATTTCCTCGAGCTTTGCGAGATGACGGAGCTTGGTCTCGAGAATCGCTTCCGCCTGCTCGTCCGACAGCTTGAAGCGCTTCATCAGCACCGGCTTCGGCTCCTCCTCGCGGCGCACGATCCGGATCACCTCGTCAAGGTTCAGGTAGGCGATCAGGAGGCCGTCCAGGATGTGCAGGCGGGCCACCACCTTCGCGAGGCGGTATTTCAGCCGGCGCTTGACGGTCGCGGTACGGAATTCCAGCCACTCCGCCAGCAGTTCCTTGAGGCCGAGCACCTTCGGCCGGCCGTCGAGGGCGATCACGTTGAGATTGACGCGGTAGCTGCGCTCGAGGTCGGTGGTCGCGAACAGGTGCGCCATCAGTTGCTCGACGTCGACGCGGTTCGAGCGCGGCGTGATGACCAGGCGGGTCGGGTGCTCGTGGTCGCTCTCGTCGCGCAGGTCCTCGACCATCGGCAGCTTCTTGGCGCGCATCTGGCCCGCGATCTGTTCGAGGAGCTTCGAGCCCGAGACCTGGTGCGGCAGCGCCGTGATGACGATCTCGCCGTCCTCGCGCTCCCAGGCGGCACGCGCGCGGTAGCTGCCGTTGCCGCTCTTGTACATCGCGCGCAGCTCGGACTTGGGCGTGATGATCTCCGCGCCGGTCGGCAGGTCCGGCCCCTGCACGTGCCTGCAGAGCTCGGCGATCGAGGCGTCCGGCTTGTCGAGCAGCAGGACGCAGGCTGCCGCGATCTCGCCCAGGTTGTGCGGCGGGATGTCCGTCGCCATGCCGACCGCGATGCCCTGGGTGCCGTTCAGCAGCAGGTTCGGCAGCCGCGCGGGCAGAAGTTTCGGCTCCTCGAGCGTGCCGTCGAAGTTCGCGGTCCAGTCGACCGTGCCCTGCTCCAGCTCCGCAAGCAGGGTCTCCGCGTAAGGCCGCAGGCGCGACTCGGTGTAGCGCATCGCCGCGAAGGACTTCGGGTCGTCGGTCGAGCCCCAGTTGCCCTGGCCGTCGACGATCGGGTAGCGGTAGCTGAAGTCCTGCGCCATCAGCACCATCGCCTCGTAACAGGCACTGTCGCCGTGCGGGTGGTACTTGCCGATCACGTCGCCGATGGTGCGCGCGGACTTCTTCGGCTTGGCGCCGGCCGACAGCGAAAGCTCGCTCATCGCGTAGACGATGCGCCGCTGCACCGGCTTGAGCCCGTCCGCGAGCTGCGGCAGCGCACGGTCCAGGATCACGTACATCGAGTAATCGAGGTAGGCCTTTTCGGTGAAGGCCTTCAGTGGCTGGCGCTCGACGCCCTCGAAATCGAGCGGCGGCTGCTGTTTCATCCGATCGCTTCCGCCAGGTTGCCCTTGCTCTCGAGCCATTCGCGGCGATCGGCTGCGCGCTTCTTCGCGAGCAGCATGTCGAGCATCTGGTCGGCACCGTCCTTGGCCTCGATCGTGAGCTGCACCAGCCGCCGCGTTTCCGGCGCCATGGTGGTCTCGCGCAATTGCAGCGGGCTCATCTCGCCCAGCCCCTTGAAGCGCGTGATCACGGAGCGGCCGCGGATGCCCTCGGCCTGGATCCGGTCGAGAATACCGCTCTTCTCGTGCTCGCCGAGCGCGTAGTAGACGTTCTTGCCGACGTCGATGCGAAACAGCGGCGGCATGGCGACATGGACGTGGCCCGCCTGCACCAGCGGCCGGAAATGCCGCAGAAACAGCGCGCACAGCAGCGTGGCGATGTGCGCGCCGTCCGAGTCGGCGTCGGCGAGGATGCAGATCCGGTGGTAGCGCAGCCCCGAGAGGTCGGTGGACGCCGCGTCGACGCCGATCGCGGTCGTGATGTCGTGCACTTCCTGCGACGCCAGGATGTCGCCGGCGTGGACCTCCCAGGTATTCAGGATCTTGCCGCGCAGCGGCATGACCGCCTGGAAGGTCCGGTCGCGTGCCTGCTTGGCAGAGCCTCCTGCCGAGTCACCCTCGACCAGGAACAGCTCGCATCGTTCCGGCTCCTGCAGCGTGCAATCGGCGAGCTTGCCCGGTAGCGCGGGACCGCTGGTGATGCGCTTGCGGGTGACGCGCTGCGCCTGGCGGTTGCGCTCCTGCGCATTGCCGATCGCGAACTGCGCGATCTTCTCGCCGGCTTCGGGATGCTGGTTGAGCCACAGCGCGAACGCGTCCTTGACGACGCCCGAGACGAAGGCCGCGGATTCGCGCGAGGACAGCTTTTCCTTGATCTGGCCGGCGAACTGCGGGTTCTGCATGCGCACCGAGAGCACGAAGGCCGCGTCCTGCCAGACATCCTCGGGCGCGAGCTTGAGTCCGCGCGGCACCAGGTTGCGGAATTCGCAGAACTCGCGCACCGCGTCGGTCGCGCCGGCGCGAAGGCCGTTGACGTGCGTGCCGCCCTGCGGCGTCGGGATCAGGTTCACGTAACTTTCCGCCGCCGGCGACTCGATTCCGGGCGCCCAGCAGAATGCCCAGTCGGCACTCTCGCTGCCGCCCTTGAAATGGCCGATGAAGGGCTCGTCCGGCAGGCGCCCGACCGCACCCAGCTGCTCGACCAGGTAGGCGGCGAGGTCGCCGGTGAAGAACCACTCCTCGGTCTCGCCACTGGCCTCGACCGAGAGCTGCATGCGCAGCCCCGGGCAGAGCACGGCCTTGGCCTTCAGCACGTGCCTGAGGCGCGGCAGGGAAATCCCCGGCGAATCGAAGAACTGCGGATCCGGCCAGAACCGGATCGAGGTGCCGGTCTGCCCGCGCTTCACCGTGCCCGCCGCCTCGAGCTTCGAGACGACCTTGCCGTCGCGAAAGCCGATGTTCCATTCGCGGCCGTCGCGCCGGACATTGCATTCGAGGTGCTTCGACAGCGCGTTGACCACCGACACGCCGACGCCGTGCAGGCCGCCGGCGTGCTCGTAGTTCTTCTCCGAGAATTTTCCGCCGGCATGCAGCCGCGTCAGGATCAGCTCGACGCCGCTGACCTTCTCCTTCGGATGGACGTCGACCGGCATGCCGCGGCCGTCGTCCTCGACCGATACCGAGCCGTCCTTGTGCAGCACGACGGCGATGTTCTCGCAGTGGCCCGACAGCGCCTCGTCCACGCTGTTGTCCACCACCTCGTGCACCAGGTGATTCGGGCTGCGCGTGTCGGTGTACATGCCGGGCCGGCGGCGAACGGGTTCGAGGCCTTTCAGGACCTCGATGTCCGAGGCGGTGTACGACTGGCTCATCTCGACCTTTCGAGGGGGCGGCAGCTCGCCGCCGGCGCGGATTCTAGCAGCCGCAACCGCGTGCGGGCGCGCGGAAATCAGCGCAGGTCGCGAGCGAGCGCCTCGACGGTCGCGGCGGACATCGGCGTCGAATGCCGGTAACGCGGATGATCGACGCCGGCCGCGACGGCGGCACCGGCAAGGATCGCGGCACGCTCCGGGTCCGGCAGCTCGAAACGGAGCCAGTGCACCGCCGAGGTCTTCTCCTCGTTGGCGCGCTCGAGGTCCTCGTCCGCGGTCGCGATCACCCGGCCGTGTCCCGCGAGCTCGACATAGCAGACCCGTTCGATGCCCCGCAGTTCCGCGAGCGCCAGACCGCGCTCGCGCGGGTCCGGGTACTCGATCATCATGGTCGCCTTCCAGTTGGCGCCGTCCGGGATGAGCGGGTTGTAGGCGTCGAGCTCCTCACGGATGCCGGCGGGCTCGAAGATGCGCTCGATGCGCAGCATCTCCTGCACCTGGTACTGGATCGTCAGTCGGTCCTCGAACACCCAGGTCATGTTGGGGCCGATCGCGACCGTCCGCGGGCGCTTGTGCTCGATGACCTTCGCGCGAAACGCCTCGCGCTCGCGCGCGTATTGCTCGAGGCTCATCAGGTCGGGCGCGGCGAGCGCGCCGGTCTGGTCGTTCATCGGCGTCTCCTCAGATGCCGTAGGCCGCGCGCAGCAGGCCGAGCGGATGCTCGGGCTCGAGTGCCCCGTCCAGCCCCGCCGCGATCTGGCTGGCCGCCATCGGGCAGTCGCTCGCGAGGTGGGCCGCCTGCGCAGCGGCCGCACGCTGCACGACCGGTTGCGCGATCTTCATCGATACGGCACGGAATTCGCGCTTGACCGCGTAGGTGCCGTCATGGCCCGAACAGCGCTCGATGGTCGCAATCTCGGTGCCGGGCACGAGCGACAGCAGCTCGCGCGTCTTCTGCCCGATGTTCTGCACGCGCAGGTGGCAGGGCACGTGGTAGGCGACCTTGCCGAGGCTCGCGCTGAAGTCCGTGCGCAGCCGACCCGCGGCGTGGCGCAGCATCAGGTATTCGAAGGGATCGAATGTGCGCGCGGCGACGCGCATCACATCCGGGTCGTCCGGGAACATCAACGGCAATTCGCGCCTGAACATCAGCACGCAGGATGGCACCACGGCCAGGATGTCGTGGCCGGTGTCGACGAGCGCGGCGAGCTCGGGGATGTTCCGCTCCTTGAGGGCCGCGATCGCATCGAGGTCACCGAGCTCCAGCTTCGGCATGCCACAGCAGCGCTCGCTGGCCGCGAGTGTCACCGGGACGCCGTTATGGATCAGGATCGCGACCAGGTCCTCGACGATGCCGGGCTCGTGCCGGTTGCCGTAGCAGGTGACGAACAGTCCGACGCGGCCGGTGGTTCCGGCCGCAGCCACGGGCTCCGGCTGCGGCCATTTGCTGCCAGCGGCGCGACGCCGGAAGCTCGCGCCATCGAACGCTGGCAGGGGCGCATCGCGATGCACGCCGAGGGTGCCCTCGAGCAGGCGCCTGCCGATCCGGCTGCGGGTCGCGGCATTGACGATTTCCCGCACGACCGGAATTCCGCCGATGCGACCCACGACATCGGTGGATGACAACAACCGGTCGCGCGCGGAGGCGCCCTGCTCGCGAAAGCGCGTCGCTTTCGCCCGCAGCATCAGGTGCGGAAAGTCGACATTCCACTCATGGGGCGGAATGTACGGACACTTGGTCATGTAGCACAGGTCGCAGAGATAACAGTGGTCGACCACTTCCCATCGCGCCGGTTTCGCGACGGCAGCGACCTCGCCGGTCGGCGTGTCGTCGACGTGGCCGAACAGCACGGGGAACGAGTTGCACAGGCTGAAACAGCGGCGGCAGCCGTGGCAGATGTCGAAGACGCGCTCGAGCTCCCGCTCGAGCGATTCCGCATCGTGGTAGCCGGCGTCCCGCCAGCCGAGCGCGTGCCGGGTCGGCGCATCGAGGCCGCCTTCGCGGGCGCCGCCGCTCGGGCGCTCGTTCACGCGCGCGCGCGCAATGCGTGAGCCGTGCTCAGTTGAGCTGGTCCAGCGCCTTCTGGAACCGGTTGGCATGCGAGCGCTCGGCTTTCGCGAGCGTCTCGAACCAGTCGGCGATCTCGTGGAAACCCTCGTCGCGGGCGGTGCGCGACATGCCCGGATACATGTCGGTGTACTCGTGCGTCTCGCCCGCAATCGCCGCCTTCAGGTTGTCGGACGTGCCGCCGATCGGAAGCCCGGTCGCCGGGTCGCCCACCAGTTCGAGATATTCGAGGTGGCCATGCGCATGGCCGGTCTCGCCCTCGGCGGTCGAGCGGAAGACTGCGGCCACGTCGTTGTAGCCCTCGACGTCCGCCTTCTGCGCGAAATAAAGATAGCGGCGATTGGCCTGGGACTCGCCCGCAAAGGCCGCCTTCAGATTGCCTTCGGTCTTGCTGCCCTTCAGGTTCACGATTGCCTCCTCGGCTGGGCCGGCCACCGGCCGGTGGATTAGACAGATTCTAACACCGCTGGCTGCGCGGTGAACGGGCGCCGGCGGCAGGTCCCCGGCCGCGGCATCTCGTTGACCACGCTGTCCGTGACTGTGAAACTTCCCGCCTCATCGGCCTACCCGCAGGCGGCTGTCGTGACACGACCGAAACCAGCCACACCCGATTTCGAGGCTTCGCTCGCCGAACTCGAGCAGATCGTAGCGCGCCTGGAACAGGGCGAGTTGACGCTCGAGGAATCGCTCCGGCAGTTCGAGCGCGGCGTCGAGCTGACCCGTGGCTGTCAGAAGGCGTTGCAGCAGGCCGAGCAGAAGATCCGGCTCCTCACGCGCGACAAGGACGGCGGAGTCGTCGAGCAGGAATTCAGCGCGCCGGACGAGAGCTGACCGGCGCCTCCGATGCTGGCCGGGTCCGCTGCAGCGAACTGGCAGGAGCGCTACCGCGAGCGCGTCGAGGGCGTGCTCGAGCGGCGCCTGCCGGCTGCCGGCGACGAGCCCGCGGCCCTGCATCGCGCCATGCGCTATGCCGCGCTCGGCCAGGGCAAGCGCATCCGCCCGCTGCTCGTTTATGCAACCGGTTCAGCGATCGGGCTGTCGCCGGAATCGCTGGATGCGCCCGCGGCCGCGGTCGAGCTGATACACGCCTATTCCCTGGTTCACGACGACCTGCCGGCCATGGACGACGACGACTTGCGGCGCGGCCGGCCGACGACCCATCGCGCCTTCGATGAAGCGACCGCGATCCTCGCGGGCGATGCCCTGCAGGTACTCGCCTTCGACCTGCTCGCGAACGACCCGATGCCGACGGTCGATGCGGCGGGCCGGATCGAGATGATCCGCCTGCTCGCCCACGCCAGCGGCACCCAGGGCATGGCCGGAGGCCAGGCGATCGACCTCGCCGCGACCGGCCGCCGGCTCGAGCCGCAGCAGATCGAGCAGATGCATGCGCTGAAGACGGGAGCGCTGATCCGTGCATCGATCCTGATGGCCTGCGCCGCGCGGCCGGGCCTGGCTCCGCCGGCCCGCGATTCGCTCGATCGCTACGGCCAGGCGATCGGCCTCGCCTTCCAGATCGTGGACGACCTGCTGGACGTGCTCGGCGACCCGGCCGTCACGGGCAAGGGCACGGGCTCGGACGCATTGCGCGGCAAGCCGACCTATCCCGCGGTCGCCGGCGTCGCGCAAGCACGCGCGCGCGCGACCGCGCTTGCCGAGCAGGGCGTGCAGGCGCTGGCGGCGTTCGGGCCGGAGGCCGGGGAACTGCGGGAATTCGCGGGTGAGCTCACCGTCCGTGGGCGCTAGGCCTGCCCTGCCGGCCCGTATGCCGGCTGCCGGCGCTCCAGTAAACTGCCGGGATGGGTGACGAAAAACCCGCCGGCCTCCTCGAGATGATCGAAACGCCGGCCGACCTGCGCGCGCTCAAGCGCCGTGAACTCGGTCCGCTCTCGATCGAATTGCGCGACTACCTGATCCACACGGTCGGCCAGATGGGCGGCCATCTCGCGGCCGGCCTCGGTACGGTCGAGCTCGCGATCGCGCTGCATTACGTGTTCGACACGCCCTACGACCGTCTCATCTGGGACGTCGGCCACCAGGCCTATCCGCACAAGGTCCTGACCGGCCGCCGGCGCCGCCTCGGCAGCATCAAGCAGCGCGGCGGGCTGGCCCCGTTTCCGGCGCGCGCCGAGAGCGTGTATGACAGCTTCGGCGTCGGTCATTCGAGCACCTCGATCAGCGCCGCACTCGGCATGGCGATCGCCAACCGCATGACGGGCAGCGACCGGCGCGTGGTCGCCGTGATCGGCGACGGCGCGATGAGCGCGGGGCTCGCCTGGGAGGCGCTGAACCATGCGGGCAGCATCGACGTCGACCTGCTGGTCGTACTGAACGACAACGACATGTCGATCTCGGAGAATGTCGGCGCGCTGTCCAATTACTTCGCGCGACTGTTGTCCGGGCGCATGTATTCGCACCTGCGCGAGGGCGGCAAGAAAGTGCTGCGCTCGATGCCCTCGGCCTGGGAGCTGGCGCGCCGCTCGGAAGTGCATGCGAAGGGCATGGTGCTGCCGGGCACGCTATTCGAGGAAATGGGCTTCAACTACATCGGCCCGGTCGACGGACACGACGTCGACGCGCTGGTGACCACGCTCGGCAACATGCGCACCCTGCCGGGACCGCAGCTGCTGCACGTCGTGACGCAGAAGGGCAAGGGCTACGCCCCTGCCGAGGCCGACCCCATCAAGTGGCACGGGCCCGGTCCTTACGATCCGGCCAGCGGCACGATGCTAAAAGAGCAGACCGCCGGGCCGACCTATTCGCAGGTCTTCGGCGAATGGCTCTGCGATATCGCGGAACAGGACAGCCGCATCGTCGGCATCACGCCGGCCATGCGCGAGGGATCCGGAATGGTGGAATTCGAGAAGCGCTTTCCCGAGCGCTACTTCGACGTCGCCATTGCCGAGCAGCACGCAGTGACGCTCGCCGCGGGCCTCGCCTGCGACGGCATGCGGCCGGTGGTCGCGATCTATTCGACTTTCCTGCAGCGCGCCTATGACCAGCTGATCCACGATGTGGCGCTGCAGCGCCTGCCGGTGGTGTTCGCGATCGACCGCGCTGGTCTGGTG
>JBOHZL010000060.1:0-18994 GCA_050738495.1 Steroidobacteraceae bacterium
CAGGAAGCCCGTCTCGCCGACCGAGAATGGCGGGAAATTGTAGTGAAGCATGAACGGCTCGCGCCGCTCGCCGGCGAGCGCGTCGATGATCTGCGCGTCGCGGCCGGTGCCGAGCGTGGTCGTGACCAGCGCCTGAGTCTCGCCGCGCGTGAAGATCGCGGAGCCGTGGGTGCGCGGCAATGCGCCGACTTCGACGGTGATCGGCCGGACCGTCTTCAGGTCGCGGCCGTCGATGCGCGGCTTGCCGGAGAGGATCATGTCCCGCACCAGGCGGTATTCGAGCTCGTGCAGCTCGGTCGCCACCTGCTCGCGGGTGTACTTCGGACTCTCGCCGCCGGAAAGTGCAGCCTGCGCCGCCTGACGGATCTCGGCCAGTCGCGCCACGCGCGCCTGCTTGACCACGATGCCATAGGCGGCCGTGTAATCGGCCTGCGCCTGGGCAGCGACCGCCTGCTTCAGCGCGGCATTGTCCTCGGCGGGCTTCCAGTCCCACTTCGGCTTGCCGGCGTCACCGGCGAGCTTGTTGATGGCGACGATCGCAGCCTGCATCTCCGTGTGGCCGAACAGGACCGCGCCGAGCATGACCTCCTCGGACAGCCCCTTGGCCTCGGACTCGACCATCAGGACGGCTTCGGCCGTGCCTGCCACCACGAGATCGAGATCGGACTCGGTCTTGACCTGGGTCGCAGTCGGGTTGAGCAGATAGCTGCCGTTCTTGTAACCGATACGGGCTGCCGCGATCGGCGCGGAGAACGGAATGCCGGATATCGCGAGCGCCGCGGAGGCGCCGATCAGCGACGGGATGTCCGAATCGATTTCCGGGTCGAGCGACAGCACCGTCGCGACGATCTGCACCTCGTTGTAGAAACCGTCCGGGAACAGCGGCCGGATCGGCCGGTCGATCAGGCGCGAGGTCAGCACTTCCTTCTCGGAAGGCCGGCCTTCACGCTTGAAAAAGCCGCCGGGGATCTTTCCGGCGGCGTAGGTTTTTTCCACGTAATTGACGGTCAGCGGGAAGAAATCCCGCCCGGCGACGGCTTCGCGCCGGCCGACCGCGGTGACCAGCACCACGGTGTCGCCCATTGTCACGACCACGGCGCCATCGGATTGACGCGCCAGGCGGCCGGTCTCGATCGTGACCGAATGCGCGCCGTAATTGAAAGTCTGCCTGGATACGCTCAAGCGGATGCCCCCTGAAGTCGGTTGCGGAAAACGGGCGCCTGGCGCCCGCAGCGCCTCAACGGCGCAGGCCAAGTTCGTTGACGACCTTGGTGTACCGCTCGGGGGAGTTGGCCTTGAGATAGTCCAGCAGCCGCCGGCGTTGTGCCACCATCTTGAGCAGCCCGCGCCTCGAGGCGTGGTCGCTCTTGTGAGTGGAGAAGTGCTCGGTCAGCCCGTTGATGCGTTCGGACAGCAACGCAATCTGCACTTCAGGCGACCCCGTGTCCGTCGGGGCGCGCCGGAATTTGCCGACGACCTCCGCCTTGCGTGCATTCGTGAGTGGCATCTCGTTCACTTAACCCTTTAGAAAGCCGCGCATTGTACCCGCGGCCCGGGGTCGCCTCAAGCACGCTGCGTGGACCGACCCGACAGGTCGATCATGATGCGCTCGGGCGCCAGTCGGCGCCCTTCCGCGCTCATGCGGCCAACACCCAGGAAACGCCCTTCGGCACCGTACATCCGCACCAGCACCGCGCCTGGAGCCGTTGCGAAGACCGGCTGTCCCTGGAGGACGAAGGCCTGCTCCGCGACGCCGAGATGAACCGCCGGCAGGGCGGCCAGGGCGGCATCGGTCGGCAGGAGCAGTGCATCGAGCTCCTGCAGGCCCGGAAACGACTGCTCGACCTCGTCCAGCCGATGCATGCGTGGATCCCTGAACGGACCGAGCTGCAGGCGGCGCAGGCTCGTGACGTGGCCGACCGTGCCGCAGGCGCGTGCGATGTCCTCCGCGAGACTGCGCACATAGGTGCCTTTGCTGCATTCGACCTCGAATCGCAGCTCTCCAGGCTCGAGGCCAAGCAAGTCGAGGCGCCGGATCACCACGTTTCGCGGCGACCGCTCGACTTCGAGCCCCTGGCGCGCCAGGCGGTAGAGCCGCTCGCCGCGGTGCTTGAGCGCGGAGTACATCGGCGGGACCTGCGCCGATTCGCCGAGGAATCCGCCGGCGACACGTTCGACGAATTCCCTTGCCAGGTCCGGCACCGCCGCGCGCTCGACGACCTCGCCCTCGCGGTCTGCGGTCGCGGTCCGTTCGCCGAGGGCGATCGACACGCGATATGTCTTGTCGGCATCGAGCAGCAAGCCGCTCGCCTTGGTCGCTTGTCCGAGGCAAACCGGCAGCAAGCCGGTTGCGAGCGGATCGAGGCTGCCGGTGTGGCCGGCCTTGCGGGCGCGAAACAAGCGTCGCACGCGTTGCAGCGCGGCGTTGGAAGTCAGGCCTTCCGGCTTGTCGAGCAACAGGATGCCGTCGACGTCCCGCCATCGGGCGGCGGGCGCGGGCGGCGGAGCCGCCGCGTCGCTCATTCCCCGTCCGGGTCGCTGTCGTCGTGGCGCCTGCGGTCGTCTTCGACGGCGTCGTGAATCAGCGCCGAGAGCCGCGCGCCGCGCTCGACCGAATCGTCGATCCGGAAGTCGAGTTCGGGCGCGACGCGAAGCCGCATCTGGTTTCGCAGCTGGTGGCGAAGGTAGCCCGCGGCGTGACGAAGCGCTTCCAGCGCGGAGTTCGCGTCGCCGACGCCGGCGAAGGGCGTGAAGAAGATCCTGGCGTGCGTCAGGTCGCGTGACACCTCGACCGAGGTGATCGTCACCAGGCCGACGCGCGGATCCTTGACTTCGCGGCGCACAAGCTCCGAGAGCAGCCTCTTGAGCTGCTCCTCGACACGCCGGGCCCTCGGAAATTCACGCGGCATGGCGCCTCTAAAGCTGGCGCGCAACCTCGACGCGCTCGAAGCACTCGATCTGGTCGCCGACCTTGATGTCGTTGTAGCCCTTGACGCCGATGCCGCATTCGGTGCCGGCGCGAACCTCGGAGGCGTCGTCCTTGAAGCGCTTCAAGGATTCGAGCTCGCCCTGGAAAATCACGACATTGTCCCGCAAAACCCGGATCGGGTTGTTGCGTCGCACGTAGCCGTCGACCACGAGACAGCCCGCAACCGTGCCGAACTTGCTGGAGCGGAATACTTCCCGCACCTCGGCTAGCCCCACGATCTGTTCCTTGACTTCCGGCGCCAGCATGCCGGTCAGCGCCGCGCGGATCTCGTCAATCGCCTCGTAGATCACGCTGTAATATCGGACTTCGACATTCTGGTCGCGCATCGCTTCGCGCGCCGCGGCGTCGGCACGGATGTTGAAGGCGACGATCCTGGCCTTCGAAGCAGCCGCGAGCATGACGTCGGACTCGGTCAGGCCGCCGACACCGCTCGAAATCACCTTGACCGAGACTTCCCCAGTGGAAAGCTTGATCAGGGCCTCGCGCAAGGCTTCTGCCGAACCCTGCACGTCCGCTTTGATCAGGAGGTTGACGGTGCCCTTGGCCTCCTCGCCCAACTGCGAGAACACGTCCTCGGGCTTTGGCCCCGCCTGCCGTGCCAGTCGCACGTCGCGGAACTTGCCCTGACGGTACAGGGCGACCTCGCGCGCCTTGCGCTCGCTGTCGACCGCCAGCAATTCGTCGCCGGCATTCGGCGGGCTGGAAAGCCCGAGCATCTGCGCCGGGATCGACGGGCCCGCGGACTCGATCTCCTTGCCGAGCTCGTCGAACAGCGCGCGCACGCGCCCGAACTGCTCGCCGGCCACCACCGAATCCCCGACCTTGAGGGTGCCACGCTTGACCAGCACCGTGGCGACCGCGCCGCGGCCACGCTCGACGGAGGCCTCGAGCACGACGCCTACCGCCGGCGCGTCGGTCACGGCCGTCAGCTCGAGAACCTCGGCCTGCAGCAGGATCGACTCGAGCAGGCGATCGATGCCATCGCCGGTCTTGGCGGACACGGGCGCGAAGATGTTCTCGCCGCCCCACTCCTCGGCGATGATGCCTTCCTGCGACAACTCGTTGCGGACCTTTTCCGGGTCCGCGCCATGCTTGTCGATCTTGTTGACCGCGACCACCAGCGGCACATTCGCCGCCTTGGCATGCTGGATCGCTTCTTTGGTCTGCGGCATGACGCCGTCGTCGGCCGCGACCACCAGCACGACGATGTCGGTCACCTGCGCGCCGCGGGCGCGCATCGCGGTGAATGCAGCGTGGCCCGGCGTGTCGAGGAAGGTGATGACACCGCGCGGCGTCTCCACGTGATAGGCGCCGATGTGCTGGGTGATGCCACCCGCCTCGCCCGCCGCGACCTTGGTGCGCCGGATGTAATCGAGCAGCGACGTCTTGCCGTGGTCCACATGGCCCATGATCGTGACCACCGGCGGCCGCGGCAGCGCCTCCTCGGAAGCATGCATGCCGGCCTGGAGCGCTTCCTCGACCTGGTCGGCCTTCAGCACCTTGGCGACATGGCCCATCTCTTCGATGACGAGCACCGCCGTGTCCTGATCGACCGGCTGGTTGATAGTCGCGATGACGCCCATGTTGAGCATCGTCTTCATCACTTCGCTCGCCTTGACCGCCATGCGCTGGGCGAGCTCGGCGACGGTGATGGTCTCGCCGACCGCCACTTCGTGCTGCATCGGCTGGGTCGGAAGCTCGAAGCCGTGCTTGCGGTCGGCGCTGACCGAGGCCGCGCGCCGGCGCGATTCGGGCCGCGCGCGGCCTTTCTTGTGCCGCGCCGACAATCCCCCCGCGATGTGCAGCTCCTGGCGGCCGTAGCGCGTGCTCTTGTCGTCTTCGGCGGTCTTGCGGGCCTTCTCTTCGCGCTGCCGCCGTTCTTTTTCGGCGGCCTCACGGGCTTTCTGCTCGGCTTCGCGCCGGGACTGCTCCTCCGCCTGCCGCCGTGAATTTTCCTCGGACGAACGGCGTTCTGATTCCTCGCGCTCGCGGCGCTGCTGCTCCTTCTGCTCGACGTCGCGCCGCAAACGCTCCTCGACGGCGACCCGTTCGGCGTCTTCCGCCTCGCGAAGCCGGTCGACCTCCTCCTGCGCCGCGCGCGCCTGCTCCTCGAGCACGTCGCGCTTGATGTAGGTGCGTTGACGGCGCACCTCCACGCTCACCGTACGCGCCTTGCCCATCGGTGCGGCGACCTTGATTTCGCTCTGCGCCTTGCGCCTGAGCGTGATCTTGCGCGGCGCGCTGCCGTCCTCGCTCTTGCCGTGGGCCTTGCGCAGGTGCGTCAGCAACTCGTGCTTGGCATCCTCGCTGATCCGGTCCTTCGGGCCCAGCGATCTGATCCCGGCTTCCTCGAGCTGCGCCAGCAGCTTGTCGACCGTGACCTTCAGGACCTCGGCAAATTGTTCGACCGTGACGTCGGACATCTTCGATTACCCCCGCCCGGCTTCAGGCCTGGCCCGCGGTTTCAAACAGGTGCGCGCGCGCCGCCATGATGAGCTGTCCGGCCCGCTCCGGATCGAGGCCCGGAACCGACTCCAGCTCGTCGAGCGACTGGTCGGCAAGCTCGTCGCGCGTCCGGATGCCACGCGATGCCAGCTCGTACGCGAGCTCGCGGTCCATGCCCTCGACCGCCAGCAGGTCTTCGGCAGGGCCGGATTCGTCGATCTTCTCCTCGCTCGCGATCGCCTGGGTCAGCAGCACGTCGCGCGCGCGATTGCGCAGTTCCTCGACCATTTCCTCGTCGAACTCCTCGACGCTCAGCAATTCGCTGGCGGGCACGTAAGCGACCTCCTCGATGGTCGAGAAGCCCTCCTGGACCAGCACGTTCGAGACGTCTTCGTCGACGTCGAGCAGGCGCTTGAACATTTCCCGCAACTCGCCGGATTCGGCGTCGCTGCGCTCGGTCGCCTGCTGCTCCGACATGACGTTCAGGCGCCAACCGGTCAACTCGCTCGCGAGGCGCACGTTCTGGCCGCCGCGGCCGATTGCCTGCGACAGCCGATCCTCGGTCACCGCGATGTCCATCGAGTGCGCGTCCTCGTCCATGACGATCGAGGTGACTTCGGCCGGCTGCATCGCATTGATGACGAACTGGGCTGGGTTGTCGACCCAGGGAATGATGTCCACGCGCTCGCCGGCAATCTCGTTGGAGACCGCCTGCACGCGCGAGCCGCGCATGCCGACGCAGGCGCCGACCGGGTCGATGCGCGGATCGAGGCTCTTCACCGCGATCTTGGCGCGGGCGCCCGGGTCGCGCGCGGCGCCCAGGATCTGGATCAGGCCCTGCCCCACTTCCGGCACCTCGAGCTTGAACAATTCGATCAGGAAATCCGGCGAGGTGCGCGACAGGAAGAGCTGCGGGCCGCGCGCCTCGGAGCGCACTTCGCGCAGCAGCGCCTTCAGGCGGTCCTGTGGCCGCACCATTTCGCGCGGGATCATGTGCTCGCGTGGCACGAACCCCTCGGCATTGCCGCCGAGGTCGACATAGACGCCGTGCCTGTCGACGCGCTTGACGATGCCCGAGGCGAGCGTGCCGACGCGGTCCTTGTACTCGTCGACCACCTGCGCGCGCTCGGCCTCGCGCACCTTTTGCACGATGACCTGCTTGGCGGTCTGGGCGGCAATGCGCCCGAACGCCACCGATTCCATGGGCACCTCGACGAAGCCGCCGATCTCGGCCTTCGGGTCGACGTCGGTGCCGTCTTCCAGGCGCAGCTCGCGCTCCGGAAACTCGAGCTCGGTCGAATCGTCGGCGAACACCTTCCAGCGCCGGAAGGTCTTGTACTCGCCGGTCTTGCGATCGATGTCGACTCGCACGTCGATGTCTTCGCCGTGCTTGCGGCGCGTTGCCGAGGCGAGCGCCGCTTCGAGCGCCTCGAAGATGATCTCGCGTGCGACGCCCTTCTCGTTGGAGACGGCCTCGACGACTTCAAGGATCTGCTTGTTCATGATCAACCCACCAGTCGCGCCTTGCTGATACCAGCCAGCGGGAGCTTCCATTCCCGCCGGTCCACCTCGATCGTCACCGTGCCGTCCTCGATCTGTCCGAGACGGCCCCGAAATCGCCGCCGGCCCTCGATCGGCGTCGCGAGCTCGATGCGCGCTTCGCTGCCCGCGAACCGCGCGAAATGCGCCGCCGTGCGCAACGGCCGGTCGAATCCTGGCGACGAAACCTCGAGCTGGTACTCGTGCCCGATCGGGTCCTCGACTCCGAGCACCGCCGCGATCGCCCGGCTCGCCCGCTCACAATCGTCGAGCCCGATGCCGCCGCCGTCGGTGCGGTCGATATAGACCCGCACCAGGGCACTGCGGCCCGCGGAGCCGAATTCGATCTCCAGCAGCTCGTAGCCGAGACCCGCCACCACCGGCTCGAGCAGGCCGAACAATCGTTCCTTCATCCGGCCTCCATCGGCCGCCGGGCACAAAAAATGGGCACGAGGCCCATTTCCGGCGACCTGATCGCAACAAAAAGGCCCCGCGAGGGGGCCTCTTGATCGACCGTGGTTCCAGGGGACCACGGCCGGGCCTCGCTGCCCTCGCCGCGGTGGCGCATGCCACGCCCCCGACCGGCGCGCATGATAGCGCAGGGCCACGGCTGCCTCAACTCGCCATCACGGGCTCGATCACGAATCTCCTGCGCTAGACTGCCGGTGGAACAAGCGCGGGGGACTCGATGAAACACGCCGTTCTGCTGATCGCACTGCTCGGCGTCGCGAGCAGCGCGCGAGCGGAAATCTCGCCCCAGGAACTCGATGCTGCCGTGGGCAAGCTCGAGACTCGCGTCCTCGAATGGCGTCGCGATTTCCACCGGCATCCCGAACTCGCGAACCGCGAGCTGCGGACCGCGGAGAAAGTGACGGAGCACCTGCGCAAGCTCGGCCTCGAGGTCAAGACCGGCGTGGCGCACACCGGCGTGGTCGCAGTGTTGAAGGGCGGAGTGCCCGGCCCGACGATCCTGCTCCGCGCCGACATGGACGCGCTGCCGGTGACCGAGCGCACCGACGTGCCGTTCCGCTCCACCGCGACCGGCGAATTCCGTGGCCGTACCGTCGGAGTCATGCATGCCTGCGGGCACGATGCCCACACCGCGATGTTGATGGGCGCTGCTGAAATACTCGTCGGCCTGCGCGAGCGCCTGCCCGGCACGATCCTGCTCGTGTTCCAGCCGGCCGAGGAAGGCGTGCCCGAGGGGGAACGCGGCGGCGCGCCGCTGATGCTCGACGAGGGCCTGTTCGAAATCGCCGAGCCCGAAGCGGCATTCGCAATGCACGTCGGCTCCGCCTGGCGCACCGGGACGATCGCGCTGCGTTCCGGACCGTTGATGGCGGGCTCGGATTTCTTCCGCATCCTCGTGACCGGCCGTCAGAGCCACGGTTCGCGACCCTGGGCCGGCATCGACCCGGTGGTGACCGCGGCGCAGATCGTGGTCGCGCTCCAGACCATCGTCAGCCGCCAGCTCGACATCACCGCGGCGCCGGCCGTCCTCACCGTTGGCGCGATCAACGGCGGCGTGCGTCACAACATCATCCCGGAGACCGTCGAACTGCTCGGCACGATCCGGACCTTCAGTCCCGCTGCACGGCAGCAGGTCATCGACCGTATGGGGAAGATGGCGGCAGACGTCGCCACGGCCAATGGGGCGAGCGCCACGCTCGAGATGATGCCGGCACCCAACCCGGTGCTCGAGAACGATCCCGCGCTGACGGAACGGGTGACCGCTTCGCTGAAGGGCGCGTTCGGTACCGATGCCGTGACGACGCCGGCCCTGTTGACGGTCGCCGAGGATTTCGCCTACATCTCGCGCGCCATACCGAGCGTCTACTGGTGGGTCGGCGTCACGCCGCCCGACAAGGACCCGAAAACGGCACCTGACAACCACTCGGATTACTTTTTCGTCGACGAGGACGGGATCTCCGTCGGGTTACGAAGCCTGCTGCACGTCGCCGTCGACTACCTTCAGGGCGCCGGGGGCGGCTGATTCGCGCGGCCCGAGCCGCCGAGCAGGTAGGCGGCGAAGCTGCCGAGCCAATGGCCACCCTCGTAGTGCTCGCCCGTCACCGCAGGCAAAGCGGCCGCGGCGTGCCGCACAGCGGCTTGCTCCAGGGCAGTGCGCCGCGTGTCGCCACCGGATAGTCCCGATGCGATGCCATGCAACATCCATGCGCGGCTCAAATTGAGTCCGTCGATATGCGCGAGCTTCGGATCCGACCGGTCCGTGACAATGCCGGGCGCCAGCCAGTCTGACGACGCCACGCGCGGAATGCGTGGCAGGAAACGGCCGAGCCAGTCCGCGAAGTCCCGCGCCGGCAGCACACGCCGCATCAGGTCCGCCTCCGCCAGGCAAGGCGACAGGAAATCCTCGCCGGACGGCTCGTAGGCCAGCGGACAGTCCTTGTCGGCCAGGTAATAAGTCCGGCTGCGCTCGTCGATGAGTTCGCGCATGGCCGTGTCGCCGGCGATCCGCGACCAGTCCCGGATCAGTCCGAAGGCGAATGCGGTCTGCGCATGCTCGCCGACGCGGATCGGATACCGCAGCTTCGGCAGCCAGCCGCGGATGCGCGCTGCAGCTTCCTGCTCCAGCGGCCTCAGAATCGTCGCCCAGCGTTGCGCATCCGGGTCACGCCAGGCGCGCAACTCGGCGATCAGTTGCAACAACCACGCGAGACCATAGGGTCGTTCGAACGAGACCCGACCCGGACCCAGGAGGTAGGAAACTTCCGCCGCGACATTCGCCTCGGTGAAACTCTTCCCGAGCGCCTCGCGCGAGCTGGCCGCGAACCCGGCCTCGGGATGCAGCCGGGCGAGCCTGACGAGCAACCAGTGGCCGTGAACCGCCGAGTGCCAGTCGAAGCATCCGTAGAAAACCGGCGTCAACTCGCGCGGGGGTCTGACGTCCGCGTCGCTGCCGAGCACGTGCGAAATCTTGTTTGGATACTCGCGGTGGGCGCAGGCGAGAGCGAGCCCCGCGAAGCGCCCGGCGGCCGCGTCGTCGAGCGCCTGCTGAGCCTGCGCTGCTGCCGCGAATGCACACAACAGGCCCACCAGTAGTGGCTGTCGCATCATTCAGATTCCCTGCACGAGCTTGAGCAATCCCATCACCACCAGTCCGCCATAGGTCCCGAGCACATAGCCCAGCACCGCGAGCAGCACGCCGACCGGCGCGAGGCTCGGGTGAAACGCCGATGCGACGATCGGCGCGCTGGCGGCGCCGCCGATGTTGGCCTGCGAACCTACGGCCATGAAGAACACCGGCGCGCGGATCAGCCATGCGACCAGCAGCATGATCGTCGCGTGGATCAGCATCCAGACCGCACCGACGGCGACCAGGACCGGCGCATCTTTCATCTGCGTGAAATCCGCGTGGGCCCCGATGCTTGCGACCAGCAGATAGAGCATCAGCGTGCCGATTCTGGACGCCCCTGCTCCTTCGAGCCTCCGCGCCGGCGTGAACGACACGGCGACGGCGAGCGCCGTGACGATGATGAACTTCCACACGGTTGCATCGAACACCTGCGCGCCTGCGCCGAGCACGCGTCCCGCGAGCGTCGCCAGCCACATGCCGCCGAAGCCGATCGCGATGATCAGCAACAGGTCGGTCAGGCTCGGGATGCGCGCGGTCTTCGCCGTGAACTCCGCCACGCGCCGCTTCAGTTCTTCAATTGCAGTGACGTCGGCACCGGTGCGCCGGTCGATGCGCTGCTGCTGGCCTGCGAGATAGAGCAGCACCCCCATCCAGATGTTGGCGATCGAGACGTCCACGATCACCATCATTCCGAACATCGCGTCGGGCGTGCCGACCATTTCCGCCAGGGCCACCATGTTCGCACCGCCGCCGATCCAGCTGCCCGACAGCGCCGTCATGCCGAGCCAGGTGTCCGGCGGCACCCATGCCGAGAAAATCCAGAGCGCGATCGGCGCGCCGAGAATGACGCCTGCGGTGCCGGCCAACATCATGATGAGGGCCTTCGGCCCGAGCCGGACGATGCCCGGCACGTCCAGCGCCAGGATCAGGAGCATCAGGCTCGCCGGCAGCAGGTAGGCCTTGATCCAGTCGTAGAGCGGGGAATCCGCCGGCAGCACGCCGAGTGTCGTCAGCGTGGTCGGCAGGAAATAGCAGAACACGAGGCTCGGCACGATGCCGAACAACCGCTTGCCGTACGGCGTTTCGCCGAACCAGAAGACCGCGGCGAGCACGGCCAGCAGCACGACAAGAATCGCGACCGGATCGCCAATCATTGCTGCGTCATCCGACATGTCGCCGAATGGAAACACGGGCGCAGTCTGACAGTCCAGTAGGTCAGGAATTCACGTCTCCGCGGGGCGACGGGCATTGCTACCGGAAAACCGCGCGCGCTGGTTATTTGGACATCGTGAGCAAGGCCACAGCAGCGGGTGAAGGCTGCCTAAGGAGGAGAAGGTGAACAACACAGTATTGGCCGGTCTGATCGTCGGCGCCGTCGTGGTCGCCGCAGGAAGTGCGATCGCCGTCAACAGCGGATTCAATCCATTGCAGAAGTACGCGACTGTCGTGGCCGTCGAACCGGCATTCGACACCAATCGCGTTCCGCGCCAGGTCTGCGGCGACGAAGCCCTGACGGCGCAGTCGACCGTTCCGGGCAGCGCACCCGGCGGCGGGCCGACCGCGGCCGTGGCCGGGCCGCCGGCTGGCGGCGTTGCAGCCGACAAGCCGGCAGTCCCTGCGAAGCCGGGCGCTGACAAGCCCGCGCAGCAAGGGAACACCGAGCCCGAGCCGGAAGGCACCGGCGATGCCGCTGCCGAGGGGGACTGCGTGATGGTCTACGACACCGAGTCGGTTCCGGCCGGTTTCGACGTCACGTATGAGCTCGATGGCGTCCAGCGCGTGGTCCGCATGGAACGCAAGCCTGGCGAGCGCATCCCGGTCGAGGACGGCGAACTGGTTCTCAGTCAGTCCTGATCGGCCGACCGTTCGATGGCTGGCGCCCGTGACCGCGTTGTGGACGCGGGGACAGGTGCCGGCTTTTGCGCCTACTCCCGGACGCGTGCCGAAATGATCGTGACGCGGTACTGATTGGCACTCTGGAAGGGACCGAGTCCGGTCGCGAGCTGTGCCTGTTGCCCCGCCGCCAGCACGCCGTCCAGATTGCGCCGCAGTACGCGCGCGCGCCCATTGGCGTCGACATATTCGATCTGGACTGCGATTGCCGTCACCGGCACGCGGGTCGGATTGCCGATCGCGACGGCCAGCATCCCCTGCGAATCGAGCCCGGCCTGCGCGCGCAGGTACTTCCCGGGATTCTGCGGCAGCTCCAATCGCATCAGCGCCGCAGTCGCCGCCTGCCCGACTTCGCCCTCGGCCCCGGCGGCGGCCGCAAAATGCTGCCTGGCCGCGTCGAGCTGATTCGATCGCTGCGCGATCTTGCCGAGCGCGTAATGGGCCGGGCCGGTCGGCAGGAGCTTGATGCTGGTCTCGAGGTCCGCGCGAGCCGCCTGGTCATTGCGCTGGCGCTCGGCAATCAGGCCGCGCTGCAGGTGGTAATAGAAGAAGTTGTCATTGCGCGAAATCGCGTCGGTGTAGGCCTGGGTCGCAGCCGGATAATTCTTCTTCAAAAGGTAGGCGTCACCCTTGAGCGCGTGGAAATGCGCCTCTCCCGGCAGCAGCTTGATCGCCTGGTCCGCCTGGGACAGCGCCTGGTCGACGCGCTTGTCGGCGAGTGCCTTGCGGCCCGTATCGTAGGCGTCGTAAGCCGGCTTCGCCGCGACGGTCTTCGCGAGCGCCACGCGGTAGCGATCGACGCCTGCGTCCCCGCCCGGCGGCAGCGCCGCGACCCGCCTGCGATTGGCCTCGAGGCGTTCCTGTGACGGCGGATGACTGGCGAACAGACCCCCGAGCCAGCCGCTGTCCTTGCGCTCGTTCATGCGCACGAAAGTTTCCTGCAGGTTCACCGCACCCTTTGGGTCGTAGCCCGCAGCCTGCATGTACTGCATCCCGTACTTGTCGGCTTCGAGCTCGGCTTCCCGGCTGTAGCGCTGCATCAGCAATTGCGCGCCGAGATTCGCGCCGAGCACGTACAGGCTGCCGTACTCACTGTCGCTTGCCGCGACCTGGGCAGCGACCATGCCGCCCTGCAGGAGCATGCCGCGGCTCATCTGCTGAGCCGAATGCCTGGCCGCGGCGTGCACCACTTCGTGCCCGAGGACTGCGGCAAGCTCCGATTCCGATTTCAGTTCGGTCAGCAGGCCACGATTGACCGCGATCTTGCCGCCGGGCAGCGCCCAGGCATTCGGGACCGAGTTGTTGAGCACCGTGAACTCGTAGGGTAGCTCCCGGTCGCTGACCGCAGCAACTTTCTGCCCGACGCCCTGGACGTAACTGATGAGCGCCGGGTCCATCACGTAGTCGCCGCCTTCCGCCTGTCGCATCGGTGCATAGTTCTGCGCCCCGATCGACAATTCCTGTCCTTCGCCGACCAGCATCAATTCCTTCTTGCCGGTCACCGGATTGGTCGAGCAGGCAGCGATCAGCGTGGCGACTGCCGCGATCCGCAACATGCCGACGATCTTGTTGTTCATCTCCAGCTCTCCTGCCAGAAGTCTCAGTAGCGCCAGCTATCGACGTCCGCGTCCGGCGGCGCCGTGTCCAGGATCCTGTCCACCACCCACGGCAGCACCATTTGCGGGTAACGCAGTCGCGAGTAGGCATTGTCGCGCGTGTGATCGCCGTTCCAGCAATGCTCGTGGCGATCGCCGTATTCGATCACCGCATCCGCCGGCGGGTCCGCCGTCTTCAGGAATTCCTCGACGGCATAGACAGCGTTGTTCAGGTAGTAATTGTCCATGTCACCCACATGGATCCGGAGCTTGCCGCGGAGTTTCGAGCCGAGCGTCGCCCAATCCCGTCGCAGCATGTGGCCGAGGTCGTAGTGATCCCGCCAATGGGCGGCGGTGACCGGGTCGATCTCGCCGCTCTCGCGGTCCCAGATGCGGCGCGGATAACCGTCCGGCCCGACCGGCGAGAACACGGACTCCCAGGCATCCCACTGATCCCCCGAGCGGCCGTTCGTCCCGAGCGTCAGCTCGTACAGGTTCTGCTCCTCGACGGTCGCATCCACTTGCCCGAGCCAGTTGCGATGCGCGGGCCGCGCCGTGCGCTTGTAGGGATTGGCGATGAAATAGGCGTTCTTGTCCTCGTAGATGTTGACCAGTTCGTAATGCCGGAAGTCGATCGGGTCCGGGCAGGCGATCCAGGCCCCGTTGTATTCGTCGGGGTAGAACATCTGCACGGCCATCGCCTCCCAGCCGCCGGTCGAACCGCCGTAGACGAAGCGTGACCAGCCGGTTCCCAGGCCGCGGTAACGCTTCTCGATCTCCGGGATCAGTTCGTACTGGATCGCATCGCCATAGGGACCGTTGTTGGCGGAGTTGACCGCATAGGAGTCGTCATAGAAAGGCGTCGGATGCTGGATCTCGACCAGAAGCACGCGCGGGAAACCGATCGTGATCCAGTCCTGGTGCGCCCGCCAGGCGTATTCCTGCTGGATGCGGTTGTAGCCTTCGAGGCGAAAGCGCTTGCTGTACTCGGGCTTGAGTCCGGGATCGGGCGGCGTCTCACGGAAGCCGGACGGCTCCGCCGGAAAATGCCCATGCGCGATGACCAGCGGATAGTGCGCGTCAGGATGCGTGTCGAAGCCCCAGGGCAACCGCACCCAGGCACCGAGAAAAATATCGCGTCCCCAGAACTTCGACAGGCGCTCGCTGCGAATGCGCAGGTAGCGGACGTACGACGTCTGCTGCTTCTCGAAGGACTCCACCGGCGGGATCTTCTGGTCGAGCACGATCGAGACGCGTCCGTGCCGTTCTGGATCCACGTGAATCGCGATTGGCTTCGAATACAGGTTGCCAGGCTTGCGGTGCCACACCTGGCCCTCGCCCTGGTCGGGCGCAAGCTCCAGGCGCTGGCCGTCGCTGCGTTCGAAAACCTCATAGCGGTTCAGCACGGCCTGGACGCGGTAGTCGCCCGGCGGCAGGTCGTCGAGCGAACGGATCGGGAAACCGGATGCCTTGCGGTCGAAGACCTGCCTCTTTCCGGCTTTCCAGCCTTTGACGTCGATGCCGAAAAAGGGAACGGCATCCCGGTCCCAGTTGACCATCAGTCGCGGCTCCTGCTCGCCAGCCGGAGCGACGATCAACAGCAATCGCCCGGTCAATGGCTCAGCGCTCATTTCCGTCGGGTAGCTGACGCTGAATCGTGGTGCCGCCACCGCCACGCCTGCGACGAGCAGCATCGAAAGAGTCGCAACAGCCATTCTTCGCACGTCCCGCATCGATCTCGCTCCCATTACGCGAACCGCGCGCCGGCGATGCTATCAGTGAATCCTGCCCGCCAGCACGTCACAAAGCCTGGCGACGTCGATGTTGCCGCCCGAAACAATGCACACCAGCTTGCCGCTCCCCGCCCCGCCTGCGAGTGCGCAGGCCACCGGGCAGGCGCCCGCCCCCTCGGCGATGACGTGATTGCGTTCGGCAACCAGCGCGAGCGCCGCCGCGATTTCCGCCAGCCCTGCAGTCAGCGCACCGTCGATCAGCGCGCTCGCGCGCTCGAACATCTGCGGGAATACGCTCCGGCTGCCGATGCCGTCGACGAATGTCGGGCTGTATTCGACCGTCCTTGGCGAGCCGGCGGCAAGCGATGCCGCAAGCGGGGCGCCGGTCTCCGCCTCGGCTGCGAAGATCCGGCAAGCCGGCTTCAGGGCGCGCAACGCCGCCGCGATGCCGCAGGTCAATCCACCGCCGCCCCAGGGCACGACGACGGCATCCAGGTCAGGGAGGTCTTCGAAGATCTCGAGCCCGATCGTGCCATTGCCCGCCATGACCTGTGGGTCGTCGAACGCATGGATGAAGGTGCCGTTCACTCCGGGATATGCCCGGTCCTGGAATGTCTGCCACCAGCGTTCGAACGGCTCCTGGATCACACGGCCGCCGAGCCGCTCGATCGCGCGCAGCTTCGTCGCCGGCGCTGTCTCCGGCGCGATGACGGTGCAAGGCACGCCGGCCTGGCGCGCGCACCAGGCGACGCCCTGCGCCATGTTGCCGGCCGACGCCGTCAACACGCCACGCGCGAGTCGTGCGGGGGGAATCTGCGCCATGGCGTTCGAAGCGCCGCGGATCTTGAACGAGCCGATAGGCTGGAGATTCTCCAGCTTGAGCCAGATCTCGGCCGGCGACTCCGGCAGATTGAGACGCACGAGCGGCGTGCGGATCGCGGAGCCGGCGATGCGTTCGCGGGCCTGGCGTATCTCACCGAGCGTCGGCGACATCCGTCAAGAATAATGGATGTCGCGGCCTCCGAGTTCCTTCCATCGCCTTTCTATCGCGCGCGCGTCCGCTTCGTCGCGGGTTTCGAGCAGCATCAGGATGCCGCCATCCTTCACGGCCGCCTCATACTGCCGAATGCGTTCCTTTGGGACGCCCCAGTCGCCAAGCGCCCCGATCAGGCCGGCGGCGAGACCCGCGGCCCCGGCGGCGGAAAGTGCCACGACGACCGGACCCGCCAGCACGAAGCCGAGCGCAGGGACGGCAACCGCAGCACCCATCGCAGCGAATATCGTGACCAGGATTCCGACACGCCCACCGCTCGGACCACCGAGCTCGCCGCCTTCAGCCTTGTGCCTGGCGAGCTCCGTGCCGAGTTTGCTGTCATCCGCGAACAATGCGCGGCGGGTACTTTCCGAGATCACGACGTTGACCTGACCGATTTCGTAGCCGCGGTCGATGCAGGTCTGGAATGCGCGCTCCGCACTTCCGGTATCGGAGAATAATCCAGTCAGCCGATGCTTGCCGCTGGATGACTTGTTCTTCATGTTGGCTCCTCGGCGCTGGCCCTGGCGCTCGTCGCATTGCATCCGATCGTGCCAGCGGCCGGCGCACGGCGTCTGTCGGCCAACGACTACAACTCCCTGACGCGGTTGCCTGCTGAAACAGCCGCGCATCGTGCAACGATATCGGCCATGGACGAATGCCTGGATCTGCAATGCCCTTACTGCGGCGAAGCGGTCGAGCTGTGCGTGGATCTCGGCGGCGCAGCGCATCAGGCCTATGTCGAGGATTGTCCTGTCTGCTGCCGTCCCTGGCAGGTCGAAGCCTGGACCGAGGCCGACGGAAGCTGGAGCGCGACGCTGCGGACCGCGGACGAATAGACGCGCGCGATACGCTGCTTGCGATCGAGGACATGTTCAGTCCATGCGTTCCCGGGGCGGTCAACGGGAATTAAGTAATGCAGATTGGGAACCAGTTCTCGGTTCCCAACAAGTCCCGATTCGGTCAAATGCGGCGGCTTGGGATTCCGCCGTGGAAAGGGTATTGTCCGGCAAACGGCATTCCGATGGAAAGCCGATACAGGGGGATAAGAGATGACTTTCCGGATTCTTCGGCAGTGGACAGCGATGCTGCTGCTGTCGGCAGTTTTCTATTCCGGCTCGGCGCTCGCAACCGTCGAGCTTCGCGTCGAGGCGCGGCCGATCGCCGACCCGATCCAGGCATTCATAACGGTAACCGACGCCAACGGCGACCCGGTCGGCGGCCTCACCGCAGCCAGCTTCACCGTCAACCTGGACGGAGATCCACTGACCATCGCGCCTGGCGATCTGACCCTGCCGCCGGCGCAGGATCCGAACCAGAAGGTTTCAGTCGCCTTCGCCATGGATTACAGCGACAGCGTGACGGTGGTTGCGCTCGACGCGATGCGAAACGCGGTCATCGCATTCATCGATGCCATGAATGCCGGCGATGCCGCCACGGTGATCAAGTTCAATGCCGACACCGGCGCCGCAGTCGTGTTGCCGTTCACGCTCATCGACGACGGTGGCGCCGGCGACATCGCATTGACGGCTGCCGTCAATGGCGACTATCCCGGCAATGGCACCAACCTGCTCGACGCCATCAATCTCGCGGTCGACCAGTTCGTCACGCCAGCCATTCCGCTTCCGGACGGACCCAAGGCGATCATCGTCGTGAGCGACGGCGGCGAGAACGAATCGACGGCCACCGCGACCGAAGTCATCGCCAACGCCAATGCCAACAGCATTCCCGTCTTTGGCGTCGGCGTCGGCGACTTCACGCTGCCCGGCCGCACGGAATTGATGACGGACCTCGGTGTCCAGACCGGAGGCGATTTCCTCCCGGCGCCGAACGATGCCGAGATCGCGGCAGCGTATGTCACGATCAAGGAGCTGCTGAGCAACGAGTACCTGCTGTCCATCCCGTCGGCCATCGCCGACTGCGCGGAACACACGCTCGAGGTCGCGGTCACGGGCCAGGCGCTGTCGGCGAGTGCGACGTTCACGCGCCAGGAATGCGACACCTCGCCGAATCCGTTCACGTTCACCAGCCAGACTGACGTCACGGCAGCTTCGGACGTCACGTCGAACGAAGTGACGATCACCGGCATCGAAGTCCCCACGCCGATCAGCGTCCGCATCGGCAGGTATTCGATCGGTTGCGGTACGACCAACGCCGACTTCACCGACCTGGACGGCACCGTCAGCAACGGCGATACCCTGTGCCTGCGGCATTCGGCGCACCCCGACGCGTCGACGAGCCGAGTGACGACGTTGACCGTCGGCGACTTTTCGACGACGTTCACCTCGACCACTAGCGCGACGGCTCCGCCTCCGCCTCCGGGCGGCGGCGGCGGCGGCGGCGGAGCAACGGGCTTCGTCGAGCTGCTGCTCGGCCTCGCCGCCCTGCTCGGGAGACGACGTCGTCCCGCATGAAGTGCGCCGGCACCGGCGGCTAAATCAAGAACCCCGGCGCAAGGCCGGGGTTTTTTTGAGCCAGGCATTCGAGGTCGGCCGCGCGAAGCGACGGCATTCAAAGCGTAGGCTTCGGCCCACATACCGTCGATCGACGGCGGCGCAAATAAGCGGCATTCGTCGACGTTTCCGGCTGGAGAAGTCCGGGGCCAGCTGCTGCCGCAAGTTCCCTGAGTCGATCCACCTGAAACAGGAAGGGGGTCAGGTTGCCCTGACC
>JBOHZL010000061.1:0-18981 GCA_050738495.1 Steroidobacteraceae bacterium
ATCGCGGCCAGCATCGCGGTCGGGCTCGCGGTCGGGCTCGTACTGCTGGTCGGCGCGCCGCGCGCCTCGATCGCGCGCGAGGTCGTCGATCACGTCATGCACGAGCCGGGCAGCATGACCGGCACGGCGCCGATCGCGCCGGCCGCGCTCGCCGTCGTGCTGGATCCGGAGGGAACGCGGCTCCGCCCCGGCATCGGCGACGTGACCTTCGCGGCGCGCTGCCTGCACGACGGGCGCGTGGTGCCGCACCTCGTGGTGCGGGTGCCCGAAGGCGCGGTCACCGTGCTGCTGCTGCGGCATCGCGGGATCGACGAGCCAATCCGCGTCTCGGAGCAGGGACTGGACGGTGTCGTGCTGCCGGCGCCGCGTGGCAGCATCGCCGTCGTCGGCCAGGGCGTCCGCGACATCGACGGCGTCGCGCAGAAGGTCTTCGCTGCGGTGGACTGGGGCGCGTAAGCCGCGTCCCGGTCGGCCGCATCGCTCATTCTCCCGCGAGCATCGCGACGCGGCTGCGGCCGGCGCCCTCGGGCGAGAGCACGTCATGCAGGAGCGGCAGCGCCTCGCGCAGGTCCCGGTCGAGCTGCCAGGGCGGATTGATGATCGCCAGCCCCGAGCCATTGAGACCGGCGCGCGAATCGTCCGGATGCACGCAGAGCTCGGCCACCAGCAGCCGCCGGATGCCCGCATCCAGCAGCCGGCGATGGAGGCGGGCGGCGACGGCACCCTGCTTGATCGGGTACCAGGCGAGCAGCACGCCCTGCGGCCAGCGCAGGGCGGCTCCCGCGAGCGCGTCCGCGACGCGCGTCATGTCGGCGTCCTGTTCCTCGTAAGGCGGGTCGATGAGCGCGAGCCCGCGCTTTTCGTCCGGCGGCAACAGCGCGCCGAGCGCCTCGAAGCCGTCGCGGCAGTGGATGCCGGCACGCCTGTCGCCGCGCAATTCATGCCGCAAGGCCTCCGCTTCCGGTGGCGACAGCTCGCAGAACGCCGCGCGATCCTTGTCGCGCAGCAGCGCCATCGCGATCAGCGGCGAACCCGGATACCAGCGCCGCTTGCCGCCGTCGGCGCCGTCCAGTCCCGCGACGATGTCGAGATAGCGCGCGATGCAGGCGGGCGGCCGCGCGGGCAGGCTTGCGGCCGCGAGCTTCAGGTAGCCGCGGGCAGCCTCGGCCGCGGTGTCGCGCGAGTGCAGGTCGTAGCGGCCGCGCCCGGCGTGCGTGTCGAGCAGGAACAGCGGACGCGATTTCTCCGTCAGGCGCGCAAGCGCCGCAACCAGTGCGACATGCTTCGTCACGTCGGCAAAGTTGCCGGCGTGGCAGGCGTGCCGGTATTTCAAGACGCCCCGGCTTCTTCCAGCCAGTCGCGCGGGCGCAGGTAGTCGCGGTAGAGCGCTTCCTCGGGCGAGCCGGGCGCGGGTTTCCAGCCGTATTCCCAGCGCGCGAGCGGCGGGAGCGACATCAGGATCGACTCGATACGGCCGCCGGTTTGCAGTCCGAAAAGCGTGCCGCGGTCGTGGATCAGGTTGAACTCGACATAGCGCCCGCGCCGGTAGAGCTGGAAGTCGCGTTCGCGCTCGCTGAAGGAAATGCGGCGCCGGCGCTCGGCGATCGGCAGCCAGGCTTCGAGGAAGGCATCGCCCACGCGGCGCACGAAGGCGAAGCAGGTTTCGAAATCCGGCTGGTTCAGGTCGTCGAAGAAAATCCCTCCGACCCCGCGGGTCTCGCCGCGATGCGGCAGATAGAAATAGCGGTCGCACCAGTCCTTGTAGCGCCGATATGAATCCGCGGAGAGCGTATCGCAGGCGGCGCGCGCGCAACGATGCCAGGCGAGCACGTCCTCGAGCACCGGATAGAACGGCGTCAGGTCGAAGCCGCCCCCGAACCACCAGCTCGCGGTGCCACCCGCCGATTCGGCCATGAACCACCGCAGGTTCAGGTGCGTGGTCGGCACGTGCGGATTGCGGGGATGGAGGACGACCGAGACGCCGATCGCCGTGAATGGATTGCCCGCGAGCGCGGGCCGGTCATGGGTCGCGGAAGCGGGCAATGCCTCGCCCGAAACCTCGGAGAAGTTGACGCCGCCCTGCTCGATCAGCGCCCCGCCCGTCAGCACGCGCGATTCACCGCCGCCGCCCGCGGGCCGCGTCCACCGATCGATCGCGAAGCGGGCGCCGCCGTCGGCCTGCTCGATCGCCTGCGCGATCCGCTGTTGCTGATCGGCAAGCCATGCGCGCACGGCCACACGATCGGTCACGGCTCACTCCTTGGCGGCGCGGCCCCGGGCGGCCGCGCGCGGCTCAGCCTTTTTCTTCACGACGGGCTTGCGCTTTGTACCTGGCCTGGTGGCCGGATTGACTTCTGCGGTGGCATCGGCCGCCGGCGCCGCCGCGGCATCGACGGCGGGCTTGGCGCGACGCCGCCCGAATCGTCCCTTGCGCTCCGGCGCGGCCGCGAGCAGCGCCTGGCATTCCTCGAGCGTGAGCGAGGCGGGCTCGCGGTCCTTCGGCACCTTGGCATTGCGCTTTTTGTCGGTGACATACGGGCCATAGCGCCCTTTCAGGATCTGGATGCCGTGCTCGGCGAAGTCCTTGATCGTGCGCTCGCGATCGACCGCGAGCTTGGCTTCGACGATCTCGAGCGCGCGCGGCAGCGTGAGCGTGAACGGATCGTCCTCCTTGATCGACGCGTACTTGGCGCCGAACTTCACGTACGGGCCGTACTGGCCGCGGCCGACGCTGATCGGCGTGCCGTCGGGTGCATGCCCGAGCTCGCGCGGCAACGACAGCAGCTTGAGCGCATCGTCCAGGGTGACGTCGTCCATGCGTTGGCCTGGCATCAGGCTTGCGAATCGCGGCTTGTCCGGGTCGTCGCGCGTGCCCTGCTGCACGAACGGCCCGTACTGTCCCATGCGCACCGTGATCGGTTTGCCCGAGACTGGGTCGCGGCCGACTTCGCGCGACTCTGCGACTTCCTCGCGGCTGACCGACTTGGTGATGTGATCCACGGACTTGATGAACGGCTTCCAGAAGCGGCCCAGTTCGACGTGCCATTCCTTCTCGCCGTTGCTGATTTCGTCCAGCACGTCTTCCATCTGCGCCGTGAAGCCGTACTCCACGTAGTTGCCGAGGTACTTGACCAGGAACTTGCTGACGATCTTGCCGATGTCGGTTGGGATGAAGGCGCGGCCGCTCATCTCGACGTAGCGGCGATAGCGCAGCGTCTCGATGATCGACGCATAGGTCGACGGCCGGCCGATGCCGTGGCTCTCGAGCGACTTGACGAGCGACGCCTCGGTGTAGCGCGGCGGGGGCTGCGTGAAATGCTGCTCGGGCTTCAGCGCCTCGAGCGCGACCCGCTCGCCGGCCTCGAGCGCCGGCAGCGCGCGCTCGTCCTCGCTCTCGACGTCGGTCTCGTCCTCGTCGTGGTCCTCGTGGTAGGCGGCGAGAAATCCCGGCTCGAGCAGCGTCTGCCCGGTCGCGCGGAGCACGTGCCGCGCCTCGCCGGCGACCGTGGTGTCGGTGCCCGCGACCAGGTCCACGGCGACCGTGTCGAAAACGGCCGGCGCCATCTGGCAGGCGACCGCCCGCTTCCAGATCAGCGCGTACAACCGGCGCTGGTCCTCGTCGTGGATGTCGTGCTCGGCTTTCTGCGGCGTTTCCGCGGCCGAGGTCGGGCGGATCGCCTCGTGAGCTTCCTGCGCGTTCTTCGACTTGGTCTTGTACTCGTTGATGCCGTCCGAAAGCGCCTTTCCGCCGAAGCTCGCGCGGATCGTGTCGCGGATCTCGGCGACCGCGTCCTTCGACAGCGACACCGAATCGGTGCGCATGTAGGTGATGTGGCCGGACTCGTACAGCCGCTGGGCCGACTGCATGGTGCGCCGCGCCGTGTAGCCGAGCTTGCGCGCGGCTTCCTGCTGCAGCGTCGAGGTCGTGAACGGCGGCGGCGGATTGCGCCGCTTCGGCCGGCGCTCGACGTTCTCGACCGTGAGCCAGCCGCCGGCCGCTGCGGCGATGGTGCGCTCGACCTCGCGCGCCTGCTCCTCGTTGGTGATCGTGAAGCGGGACTTCTGCGTGTCCGCCTCGACCTTGCCGCCGCGGTACTCGGTCAGGCGTGCCGGGAAGCGCGCCTTGTCCCGGGAAGCCTCGGCCTCGACGGTCCAGTATTCCTGGCGGACGAAGCGGGAGATCTCCTCCTCGCGCTCGCAGATCAGCCGCAGCGCGACGCTCTGTACGCGGCCCGCGGACAGGCCCGGCTTGATCTTCTTCCACAGCAACGGCGACAGGTTGAACCCGACCAGGTAGTCGAGCGCGCGGCGCGCCTTGTAGGCGTCGACCAGGTTGTCGTTGAGCCCGGGCTCGGCGTTCTCCACCGCCTCGCGCACCGCGTTCTTCGTGATCTCGTAGAAGCGCACCCGCCGCAGGTCCTTGCCGTCGAGCGCGCCGTGCTCGCGCAGGATCTCGGACAGGTGCCAGGAAATCGCCTCGCCCTCGCGGTCCGGGTCGGTCGCGAGGAAGAGGGCGCCGGCCTTGCGCATGGCGCGCTCGATCGCGTCGAGCTTCGGCCGGCTCTTTTCGATGAGCTGGTACTTCATCTCGAAATCCCGCTCCGGGTTGACCGCGCCTTCCTTCTCGATCAGGTCGCGGACGTGGCCATAGGAGGCGAGCACCTCGAAGCCCGGGCCGAGATATTTCTTGATGGTCTTCGCCTTTGCGGGCGACTCGACGATGACGAGATTTGCGCTCATTTGTCCGGTTTCAAAATAAGGTCCCAGAGACGCCAAAGCCGCGGTCCCGGCCGCGGCTCTCTGGCCGAAGCGGGCGCAGCGCGTTCAGTGCATCGCGTCCCGACGCTCGTCGAACACCAGATCCTCCATGCGCTGGTAGGCGTTTTCCTGCCCCGGCTGGCTGAAAAGCACCATCAGCACCACCCATTTCAGCTGCTCGATGTCGATGTCGTCGGCTTCGAGCGCCAGCAGCCGGTCGATCACCACTTCGCGCTGCGCCGCGGACAGGATGCCGAGGTTCTCCAGGTGCAGCAGGTAGCCGCGCACGTCGGTATCGAGGCGGACCTGCTCGGAACCGCTGAACACGCGCACCGCGCGTGCCGTGCCCTCGGACAGGGCGCGGTCCGGGTCGGTGGCGAGACTTTCGAGCCAGACCAGCGCGCGCTCGATGTCAGCCTCCGGATATCCGGCCTGCTCGAGCTCCTGCTTGAGCGTTTCGCGTTCCGGCGTTGAGTCGTCCTCGGCATCCAGGAAGTTTTCGAACAGGTGGATCAGGATGTCGAGCACGCTGTCCTTCATCGCGCCTGCCTCTTCGTTGTGCGGCTGTAACGCCCGCCGGCCAGCGACTCGACCCTCGAGCTCGAGCAGTTGCAGCTTCGAGAGGACGGCATGGGCCGCCAGGCCCGTTCGTTCGACCAGTCGATCGAGGTCCGCCGGCCCGAAACCGAGCGCATTCAACAGCATTTCCGCGTCGCTGTCCAACGTCGCGCCGGAGAATTCCGCGCGCCCGAGCGTTTCGTCGCGGCAGCTCGGGCGTGTCGCGAGCGCCGGCAGGCCGAGCGCGGCGAGCACGTCGTCGACCGATTCGACGAGCGCAGCGCCGTCCTTGATCAGCCGATGACAGCCTCGCGACAGCACATTATGTATGGAACCCGGAACGGCCATGACGTCGCGTCCCTGCTCGCCGGCGAGTCGTGCCGTGATCAGCGAACCCGAGCGGGCCGCCGCCTCGATGACCAGCACGCCGCGCGCGAGGCCCGACAGTATCCGGTTGCGCCGCGGGAAGTTGATGGCGAGCGGCGCGGTGCCGGCGGGGAACTCGCTGACGAGCGCACCGCGCGCGACGATTTCTGCGGCGAGCGCCGCATGCTCGGCCGGATAGACGCGGTCGAGACCGGTGCCGCAGACGGCGATCGTCGTGCCGCCCGCGGCGAGCGCTCCGCGGTGCGCCGCCGCGTCGATGCCGACCGCGAGGCCGCTCGTGACCGCCAGACCCGAGGCCGCGAGTGCGGCGGCGAACTGGAAGGCGGTTTCGCGGCCGGCCGCGGTCGCCGATCGGCTCCCGACGATGGCGATCTGCGGCAGCGCGAGCGCCCCGGGATTGCCGCGGACGAACAGGGTCTGCGGGCAGCCCGGCACGGCGGCGAGTTGCAGCGGATAGCACGGATCCCCGGCGGTCAGGTGCAGCCATTCGGTCGGCGCATCCGGACGGGGCGCGATCGTCACCCGGCGATTGTCGGCGGGCGGGGAGTCGCCCGGTACGCCGAAAGGCTGCCGGAATGACCGGATTCGCGCGGCTCAGGCGCCGGGCAGCGGGTACTTGAGGCCGCAGGCGCAATTGAAAAGGAGCGCCGATTCCGAGGCGACGACCTGGCCCGCGGCGAGTGCGCTGCGCCAGGCGGCATAGGTCGCGGCGCCCTCCGGGCAGAGCAGGAGCCCTTCTGCACGCGCGACCTCGGCGAGCGCCGCAGCGATCTCACGGTCCGCCACCGCGATCGCGAAGCCGCCGCTTTCGCGGATGGCGCGCAGGATCAGGAAATCTCCGATCGCCGCGGGCACCCGGATGCCGGCCGCGTACGTGTGCGCGTCCGGCCAGGGCTCGGCCGTCTCCACGCCCTGCTGCCAGGCGCGGACGATCGGCGCGCAGCCCGCGGCCTGGACCGCGACCATGCGGGGCCTGTCCGCGCCGATGAGACCCGCGGCCTCGAGTTCGGCGAAGGCCTTCCACATGCCGATCAGGCCGGTGCCGCCGCCGGTGGGGTAGAAGATGACCTCGGGCAGGCTCCAGCCGAGTTGCTCGGCGAGCTCGTATCCCATCGTCTTCTTGCCTTCGATCCGGTACGGCTCCTTGAGTGTCGAGGTGTCGAACCAGCCCATGCGCTCGCGGTCCTCGGCGACCCGCTTGCCGCAGTCGTTGATGAGCCCGGCGACCCGCGTGACTTCCGCGCCCGCGAGCGCGGTCTCGCGCAGGTTGATCGCAGGCGTGTCCTCGGGGCAGAACACGAAGCTCTCGATGCCGGCGCGGGTGGCATAGGCGGCGAGCGCCGCGCCGGCATTGCCGTTGCTCGGCATCGCCATGCGCCGCACGCCGAAAGTTTTCGCCATCGCGACCGCGAGCGCGAGCCCACGCGCCTTGAACGAGCCGGTCGGCAGCCTGCCCTCGTCCTTGACCAAGAGACGCTTCGCGCCGTGGCGCGCGGCGAGCGCCGACAGCTCGACGATGGGCGTCACGACCTCGCCCAGGCTCACCACGTCGGAAGTCTTGCGCACCGGCAGGAACTCGCGATAGCGCCAGAATCCGCCCGCGCGGCCGGCGAACGATTCGCGCGTGACGCTGCGGCGTATCCCTTCGAGGTCATAGCGCACCAGCAGCGGCTTTCCCGCCTCCGACAGCCCCTGCAACCGGTCCGCCGGATGCGCCTTGCCGGTGGCGCTGCACTCCAGATGCGTCACGAACGTCGGATACTCGCGCATGCCGCGCAGGTTACCAGTACGGCGTATTCCGGACGTTTGATTGCGAGCGGCCGGCGCGCGGGCGTAACGCCCGGGACCCTTGCTCGCTCGCGCCGCCGGAACTTACGCGCTCGCTCGCAAGGTCCCGGTCGCAGGCCCGCGCGGTGGTCCCGACCGACAGACCACGCGCCTGCTTGCGCTGTATACGAGAACGCCGGCCCCGTGGCCGGCGTTCGTGTCGATCGATGAGCTTGCGGTCAGGGCGAGCGGATCAGGTCGCCGACGTGAATCTCGCGCTCCGTCTCGAGCGCCAGCCCGTAGCTCAGTCGATCGAAGGTCTTGAAGACCATGAACACGCCCAGCCGCTCTTCCGGCGTCTGCAGGTGGCGGCTGACGCGGTTCGGCGTCACGTCACGGACCTGCTCGCCCGCCTCCCAGATCTCGAGCACGTGCCCCGGTTCGAGACCGTGGCGCGATCCGCGATTGATGATGACCACGTCGTACTGCGCGACCACCGAGCGCTCGTCCAGCACCGACATGACCGTGCCGTCCACCTTCGAGGCCGGTGGGCGCGGGATGAAGTCCAGCTTCGCCTCGCCCTCGAGCGGCAGCAGGATGTCGCCTTCGAGCGTCTCGCGCGCGGAATCGACCACCAGCATCGTCGACGGGTCGCCGTGCCGTTTGAGGTCGGCCTCGCCGGTGAACACGCCCTGGTAGCCGAGCACGTCGCCGTCGTCCGGATCCTTGAGCTCGTCGCCCACGTGATAAATGCTGTAGCGGCTGCCGGCCGGGGCGCTCGACATGCGACGCACGTAGATGGCGTTGCCGACCGAATAGACCATGTGATCGTCACGGCCGTATGCGATATAGGGCGCGCCCTTCACCTGCTCGGCGGCGAGCACGCCGGGCCGGGACATGAATGCGGCGATGCGATCGTAGGGCACGGCCTGGATCGCTTCCGACAGCGGATGCTCGCGCACCCGCGGCGAGAGGCGCACCGGCCCGCCACTTGCGAGCGAGACCACCGGGCGGCCGTCCACCCAGGTCAGCGCCAGCTCGTCGCCGGGATAGATCAGGTGGGGGTTCGCGACCTGGGGATTGACGTGCCAGATCTCCGGCCAATACCAGGGATCGGTCAGGAATTTGGTGGAGATGTCCCACAGCGTGTCGCCGGGTTGCACGACGTAGCGCTCGGGCGCATCGGGCGCCATCGGGATGACGCTGCGGTCGATGCCCTGATCCTGGCCGGACGCGATGCCGGCGGGGATCGCCATCGCGATCGCGAGCGCAGCGAGCGACGCGGCCATCAGGCTGCGGACGGGCCCGGCGGACCGGAACTTCAAGGACGATGCCATGCGAGGTGCTCCCTTACTGCCGGGGTGGCCCGAACGCGTATAATTCGGGGCATCCGGATACCGACGTAAGTCCATGCTTCGACGAACTTTAGCAGCATTCACCGGTCAGTTATACGCATCCACGGGTCCGCTCTCATGACGCGCCTCACAATCCTGGAGTATCCAGACCCCCGATTGCGCACCCGGGCGGCCCCGGTGGACTCCGTGGACGCCCCATTGCGTGAACTGATCGACGCCATGCTCGAGACCATGTATGCGGCGAACGGCATCGGCCTGGCCGCGACCCAGGTCGACGTGCATCGGCGCCTGCTGGTCGCCGACGTATCCGACACGCGGGATGCCCCGCGGGTGTTCATCAACCCGGAGATCCTCTCGAGAGACGGCGTCACCCTGTCGCAGGAGGGATGCCTGTCGGTGCCCGGTTACTACGACGACGTGGAACGCGCGGAACGCGTGCGCGTGCGCGCCCTCGACCGCGACGGCAATCCCTTCGAAGAAGACCTCGACGGGCTGCTCGCGATCTGCGTGCAGCACGAGATCGATCACCTCGACGGCAAGTTGTTCGTCGACTACCTGTCGGAGATGAAGCGCCAGCGAGTGCGCAAGAAAATCGAGAAGGAACGCCGGTTGCGCGCCGAGGGCCAGGCGCCGTCGCCGGTCCACGCACCCGCGATCTGACCGGAATCGCCGCCATGGAGCCCGGCCTGGCGGTCGCGTTCGCAGGAACACCCGACTTTGCCTTGCCGGCACTCGAGGCGATCGCCGCTTCGCGGCACCGGCTCGCCGTCATTTATACGCGGCCCGACCGGCCCGCCGGTCGCGGCAGGCGGCTGGCCGCGAGCCCGGTCAAGGAACGCGCGCTCGAGCTCGGGCTCCCGCTGTTGCAGCCGGAGACGCTCCGCGATCCCGGCGCGCCTGCGGAACTGGCGGCTTTCGCCCCGGACGTCATGGTCGTCGTGGCCTATGGCCTGCTGTTGCCGGCGGCCGTGCTCGCGGTGCCGCGGCACGGCTGCCTCAATATCCATGCTTCGCTCCTGCCGCGCTGGCGCGGCGCGGCCCCGGTTGCGCGCGCGATCATGGCGGGAGACGCGAAGACCGGCGTCTGCGTCATGCGCATGGAGGCCGGGCTCGACACCGGGCCGGTGATGCTCGCGCGCGAGCTGGCGATCGGCGCGCGCGAGACTGCGGGTGAATTGCAGTCGCGGCTGGCCGTGGAAGGCGCGCAGGCCATCGTCGAGGCGCTGGCGGCGCTGGCCGCGGGCCGCGCGCGCTTCCTGCCCCAGGACGCATCGCGGGCGACCCAGGCACCGAAGCTCGACAAGTCCGAGGCGCGCCTCGACTGGCGCGAGCCGGCCGTGAAGCTCGAGCGGCGCGTCCGCGCCCTCAATCCCTGGCCGGTTGCCGAGACAACGCTCGAGGGCCAGCAGCTACGGGTATTCGAGGCCGAAGTCGCCGACGCTGCGGCACCCGGCGCGGCGACCGGAACGATCCTGCGCGCCGGAACGGAAGGCATCGTCGTGATGTGCGGGGATCGGGCGCTCGCGATCCGCCGCCTGCAGCTACCGGGTCGGCGGGCGGTGGCGGCGGCGGACTTCGCCAACGCACGCCGGCTCGCCGGCCTGGTGCTCGCCTGAGCACGCGCGACGGAGCGCGGATCCGCGCCGCGGCTGCGCGCACGGTGCAAGCGGTAGCGAAGCAGGGCCGCCGGCTCGAGGCCGCGCTCGCCGAGCACGTCCCGGAGCCGAAATTTCGCCCCGCCGTGCAATCGATCGCCTATGGCACGCTGCGCTGGCATTTCGAGCTGGACGCAGTCCTCGCCCTGCTGCTCGACCGGCCCGATGCAGCGCTCGATCCCGGCATCCGCGAACTCGCGCTGGTCGGCCTCTACCAGCTCTCGCACGGCGCCACGCCCGAGCACGCGGCCGTGTCGGAAACCGTCGAGGCGGCACGCGCGCTCGGCCGCCCGCGGGCTGCGGGATTCGTCAATGCGCTGCTCAGGCGCTTCCAGCGCGAGCACCAGGCGATCACGCGCGCGGCTCATCGCGCGCCGACGGCGCAGTACGCGCATCCGCAGTGGATGCTCGATGCCTTCGCGAAGGACTGGCCGCAGCAATGGCAGTCGATCGCCGTGGCCGGCAACGCCGAGCCGCCGATGTGGCTGCGCGTCAATGCACGGCGCGCGACACGCGACGACTACCGGGCACGTCTCGCCGCAGCGGACATGGCATCGGAGACCTGCGAATTCGCGCCGCAGGCGCTCCGGCTCGCGGAACCCGTGGACGTCGCTCGGCTCCCCGGCTTTGCGGACGGCGAGGTTTCCGTGCAGGACGCCGCGGCCCAGGCCGCGCCGTTCTGGCTTGAGGCGCAGGCTGGCATGCGCATGCTCGATGCCTGCGCGGCACCCGGCGGCAAGGCCTGTCACCTGCTCGAGCTCGTGCCCGGGCTCGCCGAACTGGTCGCGCTTGAAATAGATCCGGCGCGCGCGGCGCGCATGTCGTCGAATCTCGCGCGCCTCGGGCTCGCCGCGAATGTCGTCGTCGGCGATGCTCTCGATCCCGCAGCCTGGTGGGACGGGCGGCCATTCGATCGCATCCTGCTCGACCTGCCGTGCTCCGGCACCGGCGTGATCCGCCGTCATCCCGACATCAAGCTGTTGCGCAGGCCCGCGGACATACCGCAGCTTGCGCTGCGGCAGGCGGCGCTCTTGCGCGCCGCGTTCACGCTGCTCGCGCCGGGCGGCCGGCTCCTGTATGCGAGTTGCTCGGTGCTCGCGGCGGAAAATGCGGCGGTCGTCGGTGAATTCCTGCGCGCCGAGCCGCTCGCGGGCGACGTGACCGAATCTGCTAGGCTTTTGCTGCCAGGCAGCCTGCCGGCCCGGGACGCAGAACCGGGTTGCGCGCTGGCCAGCGGGGCGGCCGACGCCGATGGCTTCTACTACGCCTGCCTCGAGAAGCGGGCCTGAGGATCCGGCGTGCAGTCAATGGGTTGGCGACATACCGGACTGGCCTGCTGCGCGGCGCTCATCTGCGCGGCAGCGCCCGCCACCGCGCGCGCCCAGGACGAAGGCCGGTTCGAGGTCAGGAATGCCTATGTCGAGCTCGCCGGCGATCGCTGGCATCTCGACGTGCGGCTCGACCTGGCGCTCGCCGAGGCGGCGCAGCAGGCGTTCGCGGGCGGCGTGCCGCTGGTGCTCGAGCTCGAGATCGAGGCGAGCGTCGCGCGGCGCTTCCTGCCGGCGGAGGCCGTCGTCGAGATGACGCGCCGCTGGGAGCTCGCCTACGACGCGATTTCCCAGCACTACATCGTGACGGATCGCGAGAGCGGCGAGCAGGTCAGCCATGTCTCGCAGCAGGACGCGCTCGATGCGTTCGCGCGCCTTTCCGGCATCGTCATCGCCGACACCAGGACGCTGCCGCCGGACGGGCGCTTCGGCATGCGCGTGCGCGCCATGGTCGAGATCGGCGACCTGCCCGCCGCGATCCGCATCCTGCTGTTCTGGCGGAGCTGGTCCCGGAGCACCGACTGGTATGAGTGGAGCGTGCGGCCATGACGCGGCGCTGGCTGCCGATCGCGATCGGTGCGGGCATCGTGGTCTGGGTCGTGGCGCTCGCGCTGCTGGCGGTCACCGCCGAGGGCTCGCAGCGCTACGGCGAGCTGCAGCCGTGGATCCTCCTGATCAACATCGCCGGGGTCGTCGTGCTGCTCGCGCTGATCGGCGGCCGCCTCGCCGACTTCGTCCGCGACTGGCGCCGTCACGTGCCCGGCTCGCGGCTGCGCGGCCGCACCGTGCTGATGTTCGGTGGGCTTGCGATCGCGCCGCTGCTCCTGGTGTTCACATTCTCGGTGCTGTTCCTGACCCGCGGCATCGACAGCTGGTTCCACGCCGAGGTGCGCCAGGGACTGTCCGACGCGCTCGACCTGTCGCGCGCGGCGCTCGACCTCCGGATGCGCGAGTATCTAGAGCGCACCGGCCGCATGGCCGACCGGATGATCGGCCTGACCGGCGGCTCGCTGTACGCGGTGCTCGACGACCAGCTCCGGCAATCGGGCGCGGAGGAGCTGATCGTCACCAGCTCGGGCGGCCAGATGCAGGGCTACAGCCGCGCCGGCATGCTGTCGGAGCTGCCTGACGCGCCGCCCCAGGAACTGCTGCTGCAGTTGCGCCAGGGCCGTCCGTACGTGGGTCTTCAGCCCGCGCGGGGCGGCGGCTACCTGATCCGCGCCGCGACGCAGATCGGCGGCGGACCGGCGATGCCGTCCGCGCGGCTCCTGATCGCGACCTTTCCGGTGCCGCAGCGGCTCGCCGACCTGGCCGGCACGGTGCAGCAGGCCCACCAGGAATACAGCCGGCTCGCATTCCTGCGCGAGCCGCTGAAGCTGACCTTCGTGCTGACGCTTTCGCTGGTGCTGCTGATGGCGCTGCTCGCGGCGCTGTACGGCGCCCTGTACTTCTCCGAGCGGCTGGTGCGGCCGGTGCAGGACCTGATCGCGGGAACGCGTGCGGTGGCGAAAGGCGACCTGGACACGCGCATCGAGCGCCCGTCGCACGACGAGATCGGCTTCCTGGTCACCTCGTTCAACGACATGACCAAGAAGCTCGCGCGCGCGCGCGAGGAGACCGAGCGCAGCCGCGCGGCGGTCGAGGCGGAGCGCGCCGCGCTCGAGGTGATCCTCGCGCGTCTGACGAGTGGCGTGATCTCGCTCGAGCCGGACCAGTCGGTGCGCGTGGCCAACGCGGCGGCGGGCGGCATCCTGGGCGTCGACTTCGCCGAGGCGGCCGGCCGGCCGCTGGCGGCGCTCGCGGCGGAGCATCCGCTGCTCGCGCAGCTGCATGCCGCGATGCAGAAGCATCTCGATGCCGGCGAGACCGAGTGGCGCGAGCAGGTGACGCTGCGGAGCGAGGCCGGGCGCCGCGAGCTGGTCTGCGCCTCGACCGCGCTTCCCGGCGATGCCGGCGCGCAGGCCGGACTCGTGATCGTGTTCGACGAGGTCACGCAGCTCCTGCAGGCCCAGCGCCAGGCCGCCTGGGGCGAGGTCGCGCGCCGGCTCGCGCACGAGATCAGGAACCCCCTGACCCCGATCCAGCTCTCCGCCGAGCGCATGCGCCGCAAGCTCATGCGCGGGCTGCAGCCGAGCGAGGCCGAGCTGCTCGATCGCGCGACGCATACCATCGTCCAGCAGGTCGAGGCGATGAAGCAGATGGTTGCGGCATTTTCGGAGTACGCGAAGGCGCCGGAGATGCGCGTCAGCGAGTTCGACCTCGCCGCGCTGATCCGCCAGGTCTCCGACCTCTACCACGCGCAGGACCCGCGCGTCGCCTTCGGCCTGTCGCTCGATCCGCGCGCGGCGGCGCTCGAGGCCGACCAGGGGCGCATCCGCCAGTTGCTCAGCAACCTGCTGACCAACTCGCTCGAGGCGCTCGACGGGCGGCCGAATCCTGTCATCATGATCGAGACCCATCGTGCGGGTGAGCAGATCGTGCTGACCGTGGTCGACAACGGTCCCGGGTTCCAGGGCGGCTTGATCGAGCAGGCCTTCGATCCATACGTGACCACCAAGCCGAAGGGCACCGGCCTCGGGCTCGCGATCGTGCGCCGCATCGTCGAGGAGCACGGCGGCCAGGTCGAGGTGGACAATGCGCCGCAGGGCGGCGCGCGTATCCGCATCACGTTGCCGGCGGCGCCGCGCGAGGCGCGGCGCGCCGAGGCGAGGAGAGAGAAGGCATGAGCTCAGCGAGAATCCTGGTCGTGGACGACGAGGCCGATATCCGCGGATTGCTTTCCGAGATACTCGCCGAGGAGGGCTACGAGGTCGAAGTCGCGGCCGACGCCGCCTCCGCGCGCCGCGCCTGCGCGCGGCAGGAGCCGGACCTCGTGCTGCTCGACATCTGGATGCCGGACATGGACGGCATCACGCTGCTCCGCGAATGGTCCGAGAAGCAGACGCTGCGCTGCCCGGTGGTCATGTTGTCGGGTCACGGCACGGTCGAGACCGCGGTCGAGGCGACACGGCTGGGGGCGTTCGACTTCGTCGAGAAGCCGCTGTCGATCGCCAAGCTCCTGCGCACCGTGGAACGGGCGTTGGAGGCGGGCCGCCGGCGCCGGCAGGCGCAGCGCACATTGATCCCGCCGTTCGTCGCCCCGGTCGGCAAGAGCCGCCTGATGCAGGCGCTGCGCGAGCAGGTGCAGCAGGTCGCCGACCACGCGGCTGCGGTGCTCCTGATCGGCGAGCCCGGAACGGGTCGCGAGGCATTCGCGCGCTACATGCATTCGCTGGGTCCCCATGCCGCCGGACCGTTCGTCGCGGTCAGCGGCGCGAGCCTCGACGAGGCCAGCGCCGCGGCGAAGCTGCGCGGCACGAGCGACGGCGGCAAGTCCGAGCCGGGATACTACGAGCAGGCCACGGGCGGAATGCTTTTCCTGGGCGGCATCGACGACCTGTCGGCGACGGCGCAACGCACGCTGCTCGCCGATTTCGAGCAGGGCGGCTGGCAGCGCGAGGGCGGCGGCGTTCGCAGCCCGTTCGCCGCGCGCTTCGTCGCGGCCGCGTATCCGGGGCACGACGGGCCCGCGAGCAGCCTGCGCCGCGACCTGCTGGCGCACCTCTCGGTCATCACGATACGCATACCGCCGCTCCGCGATTACGCGGAAGACGTGCCCGAGCTGCTCAGGCACTACGTCGACCGGCTGGTGGACGACGAGGGCATGCCGTTCCGGCGCTTTTCGGTCGCTGCGCAGAACCGCCTGCGGCACTATCCCTGGCCGGGCAATGTGCGCGAGCTCCGCAACCTGGTGCAGCGCCTGCTGATCATCGGCGGGCCGGAGGAAATCGGGCTCGACGAGATCGAGCGGCAACTCGCGAGCCAGCAGGCGCCCGACGAGCCCCTGGTCAAGCAGGACCTGCTGGCATTGCCGCTGCGCGAGGCGCGCGAGCAGTTCGAGCGGGCCTACCTGCTGCAGCAGCTCATGCTGTGCAACGGCAAGGTGGGCCTGCTCGCCAAGCGCGTCGGCATGGAGCGCACCCACCTCTATCGGAAGCTGCGCTCGCTCGGCGTCGACTTCCGCCAGATCACCGAGGACTGACCGGCACTCGAATGGAGGGTCCAGGAATGTTCGCGAGAGACTTGCTGACGGCGGCGATTGCCGCCGCGGGACTGATGACGGCGATCGCAGCGCCCGCCGAGGAAGCCAGGCGGTCGTTCGGCGAATACGCGGACGACAAGGTCATCCTGAGCAAGGTGAAGACCGCGCTTGTCCGCGACGCCACCACCGAAGCCGGTGAGATCAACGTCGAGGTGAACAAGGGCGTCGTTCAGCTCAACGGCTTCGTCGACACCGCGAAGGAGAGGGAACGCGCCACGGCGGTCGCCAGGGCCGTCGACGGCGTGAAGGCCGTCGAGAACAACCTCTCGATCAAGCAGGGCCGGACGACGGCAGGCCAGCTCATCGACGACGCGACCGTGACGGCCCGGGTCAAGGCCGCCTTGATCGACAGCCCGGATACCAAAGCCGCGAGCATCAAGGTCGAGACCAGGGCCGGGATCGTCCAGCTGAGCGGCGTCGTCGACAGCGAAGCCGCCAGGTCCGCGGCCACGAAAGTCGCCGCAGGGGTCAAGGGCGTGAAGTCGGTGCAGAACAACCTGGGCGTCAGGAACTAGTCGCCGACCTTGATGATCATCACGTCCATCTCGGCCTCGCGCAGGCGGTCGCGTACGCGGTTGAGCTCCTTGAGGTCGGTGATCGGCCCGACCCGCACCCGATGCCAGGTGTCATTGTCGATCGAGACGTTCTGCACCCGCGACTCGATGCCCTGCAGCGCGAGCTGTGCGCGCACCCGGTCGGCGTCCTCGAACCGGCGGTACGAGCCGGCCTGCAGCACGTAGGCTCCCTGCGCCTCGACCGGCGCCGGGGCATCGCGAGGCACGGCGACTTCGCGTTCCGGCACGACCACCTCGAAGTTGGGCAGCATCTCGTAGAAATCGTAACTGGTGCCGGGGTCCTCGCCGGCGCTTTCGCGCGCCGATGCCGGCTCGGCGGCATCCGTCGCGGCGTGCTCGGGCGACTTCGGCGCGCGCGGATCGAAGAAATAGAGCGCCAGACCCACCGCGAGGCCGACCCCCAGGCCGATGACCAGCCCGGTCCAGCCCGAGAACGGCTCGCGCCGCGCGCGGCTTCGCTTGTAGTCGCGTGACACCATCTACATTGTCTCCGGCGCCGAGACGCCGAGCAGCCCGAGGGCATTCTGCAATACCTGACGCGCTGCGGCGATCAGCGCGAGCCGCGCGTTCCGGAGGCTGGCGTCGTCGACGATGAACGGCAGCGTCGCGTAGCTGGCATGGAAAGTCTGCGCCAGCTCGCGCAGGTACTGCACGACGAGGTGTGGAGCGCGCAGTTCCGCGCCCTGGCGCACGACCTCGGGCCAGCGCGATATCTCGCGCATCAGCGCCTGTTCCGGTTCGCCGCTCAGCAGGCCGAACGCGGCGATGCCGGCCTCGCGCTGGAACGGCAGGCCGCGCTCCGCCGCCTGCTTCAGCACGCTCGCGATGCGCGCATGGGCGTACTGGATGTAGTAAACCGGGTTGTCGTTGGTCTGCTTCTTCGCGAGCTCGAGGTCGAAGTCGAGCGCCTGGTCGTTCGACCGCATCACGTAGATGAGCCGCGCCGCGTCGTTGCCCACCTCGGTCCGGAGTTGCCGGAGTGTCACGAACTGCGCCTCGCGCTTGCCCATCGCCACCTTCTCGCCGCCCTTGAACAGCGTGACGAACTGCACCATCGGCACCTGCAGCGATTCAGGTGGCTCGCCCATCGCCGCGAGCCCGGCGCGCACCCTGGCGACATAGCCGTGATGGTCGGCACCGAGGATGGTCACGAGCAGCTCGAATCCGCGCTCGCGCTTGTCGAGGTGATAGGCGATGTCCGAGGCGAAATAGGTCTTCTGCCCGTTGGCGCGCACCACGACGCGATCCTTCTCGTCACCGAAGGCCGTGGCGCGAAACCACGTCGCGCCGTCCTGCTCGAAAACATTGCCGTGCTCGCGGAGGCGCCCGAGCGCGCGGTCGATCGGACCGCCGTCGCGGCCGTCGCCGAGGTCCTGCTCGGAGTACCAGCGGTCGAAATGCACGCCGAACTCGGCCAGGTCGCCCTGGATGTCGGACAGGATGTCGGCGAGTCCCGCGTCGAAGACGGCGCGGAAATCCTCGGGCCCGAGCAGTTCCTTCGCGCGTGCGATCACCGCGTCGATGTACTGGTCCTTGTCGCCGCCCTCGGCCTCGTCCGGCGGCAGTGCGCGCCCGAGCTCTGCCGCGGGGCGGCGCAAGGACTCGCCGCGGCGCGCCTTGAGCGCGGCCGCGATCGGGCGGACATAGTCGCCGCGGTAGCCGTTCGCGGGAAACCGGATCGTCTCGCCGCAGGCCTCGAGGTAGCGCAGCCACACGCTGGCGGCGAGGATCTCCATCTGCCGGCCGGCATCGTTGACGTAATACTCGCGATGCACGCGCCAGCCGTCGGCCTCGAGCAGGTTCGCGACGGTCGCGCCGAAGGCCGCATGCCGGCCGTGACCGACGTGCAGCGGCCCGGTCGGATTGGCGGAGACGAACTCGACGATCGCGCTCCGGCCGCGGCCGGCGTCGCCGCGCCCGTAGGACACCGCCGCCGCCAGCACGCGCGCGGTCTCCGCCTGCCAGGCCGCCGGCGTCATGAAGAAGTTGATGAATCCCGGCCCCGCGATCTCGGTCCTGGCGATCAGCTCGTTGGCGGGCAGGGCGGCGACGATCTGCGCGGCCAGCGCGCGCGGATTCTTGCGCGCGGCCTTCGCGACCCGCATCGCGATGCTGCAGGCGAAGTCGCCATGCGCCGCGTCGCGGCTGCGCTCGATCTCGGGCGTGGGCCACGCGCCTTCGCCGAGCGCGCCCGGCGGCAGCGACGCGAGCGCCGTCGTCACCAGTGCTTCGATCAGGTTTTTCAAGCGCGGGATTCTATCAGTCCACTTCCAGCGGATCGACGTCGACCGACCAGCGCAGGTCGCGCGGCGCGCGCAAGCCGGTCACCAGCGGCAGCCAGGCCGAGAGGAATTCCTGCAATACGGCGCGCCGCGGCGACTCGACGAGCAACTGCGCGCGATGCCGCCCGGCGCGCCGCTCCATCGCGGCCGGCGCGGGTCCGAGCAGCCTGAGGCC
>JBOHZL010000062.1:0-18593 GCA_050738495.1 Steroidobacteraceae bacterium
CGGGCACGCTGGTGCTGCGGAGTCTCAAGGCGCCGGGACCAGCAGGTGAGTTGCTCGGTGACTTCGAGCTCGTCGTGGGCGAAGGCGCCGTCGGGACCGACACCCTGACCGGACGGCTGCGTGACCTCGGCGGCCCGCTGCATGTGCGCGGCGCGGTCAAGCTGAAGCGCGACGGCAGTTACCTGATGAGCGGCGAAGCGGCTCCTGGGCCCGGCGCCGGTCCCGCGATCTTCGACACCCTGAGCTTTCTCGGCCCGTCCGACGACCTCGGCCGCCGGCCGTTCACCATCGAAGGCACCCTCTGATGGTGCCGGGTCGAACATTCGAACATATTGCGTCGAGTCGACTCGGTCAGCAACGAAGTGCTTGGTCAATATGTTCGAATGTTCGACCCGGCACCATTCAAATCCCGCCAGGCGTCGTGCAGCGGGAAATAGAGGCCGATGCGCTGCGGGCGCGAATCGAGCATCGACATCGCCTCTCCGTAGCGTCGCAGCTGCGGCGCATAACGCACGAGCTCATTGTCGAGGAAGGCGTCGAGATCGCCGCCCAGGTGTGTGCCGGTCTTCCAGTCCACGATCCAGCGCCTGCCATCGGCGTCGACGAAGGTCCGGTCGATGCGCAGGCTTTGCACGACCCCGTCGAACACCGCCGTGAGCGCGAGTTCGCTCTGGCTGTCGAGCGCCAGCGGATCGAGCAGCCGTCCGGCAAGCGCGCTGGTCGAGATCGCAGCCAGCGCCCGCTCCACGCGCTCGAGCGCCGCTGGCAGATGCGCGTCGTCGATCCCGAGCTCGCGCAAACCGCGCCGCCAGGCACCGGAATCCGGCGCGAGCGTGTCATGCGCCCTGCCCGCACGCACCAGGCGATGAAGCTCGAGATGCACGAGCTGGCCGACCGCCTGGGCAATGGTGCCGGCCCAGTCGAATTCGGGGCGGATCGACCCCTCGGTCTCACCGACAATGCGCAACACGGGCGGCCGCGGCGCAGCGGGCGGTTCGGGCGGTGAAAAGTCGCGCGGCAATCGCCGCAGCGGCGGCGCGGCCAGCCGCCGCCGTCCGTCGGGCCGCGGCGCGTTCGCCGCACTGTCGGTCATGCTCGCGAGCGCTGCCTCGAAATGACGGCGCAGCACCGGCCAGAAGAATCCGAGCAGGCTGCCCGCAGCCGGCTTGTGGAACTGTGGCCCTTCCTCGGTACGCTTGAGGTTCGCGTTGCCGATGAGATGAAGCTGCCGCCTGGCGCGCGTCGCCGCGACATAGGCGACGCGCCCCAGTTCCAGCGCGTCGCGTTCGGCAGCCAGGCGTCGCATCCACTGCTCGAGTGCATCCGCGGTCTCGCGGCCCGCAGCCACATCGGAGCGGCTCGCCAGCACGATACCGCGGCTCTGCGCTCCGGTCGCGACCGAGGTCCAGTACAGCAGCGGCCGCTCGCGGCCACGCACGCCGCGCTGCAGATCGGGCACGACCACGACATCGAACTCCAGCCCCTTGGCCCGGTGAATGGTCATCACCTGCACCGGCGCCGATTCGCTGCCGAACGGCGACGCCATGATGCCGGCCACGGCGGCATCGACCGAGGAGGCTTCCGGGACGCAGCCGCTCTCCCCTTCCAGCCGATCGAGCGCCGCGAACAACAGCTCCGCATTCGCGAGGTCCGACGGATCCGGAATCGTCGCAGGGCCTGCGAGCGCGAGCCACGCTGACTTGACCCAGCTTCCGAGCGAGCGCTGGCCGCGCCCGCCGATGGCGGCGCCGAGACGAGTCGCCAGCCGCGCGAGCCGCGCGGCACCGTCCATCGAGACCCTGCTTGCCACCGCCGGATCGTCGATGGCGAGCGGCAACACGGCACGCGCATCGCCGCTCGCAACGGCGAGAAGATCGGCGAGGGAAAGCCCGCACCAGGGCGCCCGCAGAACCGCGAGCCAGGCGGTGCGATCGCCGCCATGCAGCATCGCCTTCGTGAGCGCGACCAGGTCGCGTATCGCCGGCCGATCGAGCAGCGACTCGAGTTCGACGCCGCGGTACTCGATACCCGCCTCGCGCAGTGCAGCCAGCAAGGCCGGCAGCGACGTCCTGCCGCGGACCAGCACCGCGATCGAAGGCCGCGCGTCGTGCGCCGCACTCAGGGCCTGCGCAACGATCGCTGCCGTCGCCGCTCCCATGGCGGCCTCGTCGGCATCGAGCAGCGGGTGCACGAACACACCGTCGGACGCGGCGCCGGCGTGCACCGACGCGGCCGCGGAGTAACGCACCGCACCGCGCTCGAAGTCGTCCGCGGCCGGCATCAAGGTCGCGAAGCTCGCATTGACCCAGTCGACGATGGCGGCACTCGAGCGGAAATTCTGGCCGAGCCGCTCGGCGGCAAGCGGCACGCCGCCGATTCCCAGGCGCTGCGCCTGCAGGAACAGCGTGACATCGGCTTCGCGGAAGGCATAGATCGACTGCATCGGGTCGCCGACACAAAAAAGGCTCCGCCCGTCGCCGGGCTGCCAGCCGGCCACCAGCAATTCGAGCAGCCGCTCCTGGGAGGGCGACGTGTCCTGGTACTCGTCGACGAGCAGGTGCCGGATGCGGTAGTCGAGCGCAAGCGCGAGCTCGGTCGGAGCCGACTCGTCGCCGAGCGCATCGCGCGCCGCCGCTGCCACGGCCGGGTGATCGAGCCGGTCGCGCTCGGCGAACAGTGCCAGCAACTCGGCGACTGCGTGCGGCAACACGGCACAGAGCGCGTCGATACGCTCCCACTGATCGTCCGTCAGTGCGGGCGGCGGCAGGCGCCGGATCTGCGCCAGCGACTTGCCCATGCCCTGGTGCGCGGCAAATTCCTCGAGCAGCTCCTTCATGCATCGCTTGAGCGCTCCCCAGGCTGCGCCTTCGCTGGCTGCGCGGAATCCCTGGCGACGGTCGACGGTCTTGCGGAACTCGCCATTCGGGTCCTTGCGCAACAACAGCTCGGCGAGCGCCTGCCAGCGATCGACTGCGGACCACGCCACCGGCGGCAGGCCGCGCATTCCGGCGAGCGCCGCCAGCGGCCCTTCCGGCGGCGCCAGCGCTGCCGCTTCGCCGAGCAGTTCGAACAAGGGCTGCAGGCCGGTGACGGACAGCTCGCGCTCGATGCGCGCGAGCTCGGTCTCGATGGCCGACTCGAGCAGGCGGTCGATCGACGCACGCAGCGGCTCGCCGCCCGCGACGGCCAGGACTTTCGGCAGCCAGAGCTCGCGGACGCCCAGCATGCTTTCGACCAGGCGCGCCAGCAGCCGTGGCTCGTGGTTCAGGGCGCGCGCCAGGCGCAGCAAATGGGCAGCGACCGGCCCGCTGGTCTCGAGCCGCGCAACCGTGCGTCGCGCCGCCTCGGCGTATAGCGGTCGCGCATCGTCCACGAGCGTCGCCGACAGGCCCAGTCGTGCCGCCAGCGGCAGGCGTCGCGCAAGCCAGTGATTGAGGCCGTCGATGGTCTGCATGTGCAGCCGCGCCGGGTTCTGCTCCAGGCCCCAGCCTCGCTCACGGCTGCGCGCCAGCGCCGCGCTTGCATGGCGGTGGATCTCGAGCTCGTGCGGCGCGGCCGACGGCGGCGGCGGGCCGGCGGCTTCTTTCAGTGCCTTCAGCATCCGGTGCCGCATTTCGGCCGCCGCCTTGCGCGTGAAGGTGATGGCGACGACCTGCTCGGGACTCTCGACCGCCGACAACAGTCGCAGGTACCGGAGCGTCAGCAGGCTGGTCTTGCCCGATCCCGCCGGCGCCTGGACGATGAAGGAATGCTCAGGGTCGACCGCGCGGCGGCGCAGTTCCAGATCGTCCTGCAGCGGCTCAGTCGCCATGGCCGCCCTCCGCCGCATCGGATTCTTCCGGCGCGACGGCCGCGACGCGGCACAAGGCGCCCAGATGGCAATGGCGGCAGGTGTCGGGGCCGAGCTTGGGGTCCACTTCGGCCCGGCCCGCCGCATGATCCTCGGCGAGCCGTTCGAGCCAGGCATACCAATGCGTCTTGATCTCCGCCCACTCGAAGCCGTCCTCGCGATCCTCCGTCAGCTTGAATCGCGCGGCCGGCTGCAGGCCCTCGATCACGCCGGCTTCGCGGCTGATGCCGACGAACGCCGCCTCGCCGGCGCGCAGCAGGGCGACCGCGATAGCCGATGGGCGATCCGGATGCAGCACGGCATAGAGCGGCAGTTGCGGGGCGTCCATGCGGGCGCCGCGCCACGGCGCATTGCCGATCGCCCCGCCCTTGTAGTCGATCACGACCAGCTCGTCGCCGACACGATCGATGCGATCGACGCGGAGACTGAGCTCCAGCCCGCCGATCCTGCCGGCCAGCTCGCGCTCCGTTTCCACCACAGTGAAGTCGGGTCTTACCCGCTCGAGTTCCAGCAGATTGGCGATGGCGCGCCGCTGCCAGTCGCGCTCGAGCAGGGTTGCCGCGGCGCCGGCGGCGGGCAGGAGCTCCGCCAGCGAGCGGTCGATCGCGTCCGAGATCCGTGTTTCGCGCGCGCCCTCATCGAGCCGCAAGAGCGCCCGCTGCGAGCCGATCCTGGTCCACAGTCGCTGCAATGCGCGATGCAGGATCGTGCCACGCAGGCGCCGATCGATGCCCGGCTCGGGTTCCTCGAGCGGCTCGGCACCGAGCCGCAATTGCGCATAGGCCCGGAAGGGGCAATGCGATTGCAGTTCCAGCATGCGTGCACCGCCCCGCGCGATGGCGCCGGCGAGCGGCGGCGGCTGGTCGTCGGGAACGGCTTCGAGGGCAGTGGCCGCGAACGCGAGCCGTTCGCGTGTCGCAACCGGCGCTGGAGGCGCGAGCGCAATCGCGTCCGCCGGGATGAGCGGCGTGACATCCGCATCCATGTCGTTCTCACGCTGCGGCCAGGACAGCACCAGCAGGCCGGCCTGCGCGCGCCAATGGCCGATGATCGCGCGCGCCTCCTCGACGCAGCCGTCCGCCGTCACGCAGGGCATGCCGAGGCGGCGCTGGATTTCGATCGGCAGCAGGGGATCGACCGTCACCGGCCGTGGCCAGGCTGCCGCCGTCAGTCCGGAGACCCACAGGCTGTCGAAGCGCACGCCACTGCCCTCGTAGCCGTCCAGCACGAATACGGCGGGCTCGCCGCTTTCCGGCTGGAACGGCGCTGCGGTCAGCCTGCGCAATTCGTCTAGCGCCTGCGGGGCTTGCATTTCCGGCGCGACGCTGGCGAGCGCCGCGAGCTCGCGCAGCAATTCCTGGAAATGCCTGGCGGCCTGGTACTCCTCGCTGCCGAGCACGACCTCGCCGGGCCAGCCCCAGGCGCCCAGGCATGCGCCGAAGCATTCCGCCCAGTCGCCGGCAGTGCGCTGCAGCGGGCCGGTGGACGCGGCAATCGCTGCCGCGATGGCCGCAGCGAACTGCGGCGCGTAACCCGCCGCGGCACGGGCTGCGATTCCGGGCGGGCTCGCCAGCGACCAGCCCGCGCGGCGCAATTCGACGTCGAGCCTGAGGCGCGACGCCTGCTCGTTTTGCACGACCGAGAGGTACGGGCTGCGCAGCAGCCGGCTCGCGATGCCGGCATCCATCGGACCGAACAGGGCGGCGATCGCAGTCAACGCGGATTCCACGACCGGCTGCGACGACAACGGGTCGCCGCCGGCAAGGTCGAATACGCGCTCGTGCCGGCCTGCTGCCGGCAACTCCAGTTCCGGCTGCAGGCTCGCGGCCAGCGCGCGCTCCCAGGCGCCGCGCTGTTGCGAGAGGCCCGGCGCGATCAGCGCGTGCAGGCCGTCCGGCTTTAGTTCGAACTGCGCACGCAAGCACGCGAGCATCGCGCCACGCTCGGACTCCGGATCGGCGGCCGCAAACTGGCGTGGCGGATCGGCAGCGACTTCCGGCTCGAGCCGTTCGATCGACCAGCCGCGTGCGGCCAGCGCCGCAAACAGCGCCGACTGCGCCGGAGTCATGCGGCGGAAACCCGCCAGCAACAGGCGTGGGCCAGGCGCCGGCAAGGCATCGGACTCGACCAGAAGACGCGCCAGATCGGCAGCATCGCAGGCGCCCCGCTCACGCAGTCCTGTCTCCGCCCCGACCGCCCAGCCGACGAAAGCCTGCTGGTCGCGGGTCATCGGATAGCGCGCGAGATCCTCGAGGCGGCCGCCGTAGGCTTGGAGCCGTAGCCAGCTCGTCCGCGCGCGCGCACCGAGCTCGGCGGGATCGAGGAGCCCGGGCATGTCTCCAACAGCCTCGCGTCGCCACAGCCAGCGCAATGCGATCGCCGGCAATGGCTGCGGCAAAGCGCCGCGCATGGCACCCGCTTCGCGCCAGATTTGCTGGAGCCAGGTCTCGAGCGGCATGACCTGCGCCGACGGCCACACGCGTTTGCCGGCCGCGATCCGGTCGCGGTCGTGCAGACGCCTGAAGATCCGCGACTGGCGCAGGTCCGGCGTCAGCAGCAAGCCGCCATTCTCCAGGTGCAGGACGGCACGCGCGTTGCAATTCACCCGTCGGTCTCCTGGCCCGCCACAGGCAAGCTTAGGGTCACTGCAGGCTCAGCAGATGAGCCCGGCCCGTCAATGGTCCGTGGTCGGGGCCAGGCCTCGTGGCCATTCGCCGGCACGGTGACAGGCGACTGACCGGCCATCGCCTGCTATCTGCAATGGCGGACGTTCGGACCGGCAGCGATCCAGGACATGCGGGCAGCGCGCTGCGAAGGGACAGCCCCTGACCGTCGCGGCTGCCATCACGGCCGGCGACACCGGGCGGGCGAGCAGCCGCCGCCGCGCGCCCGCGTCGATCACGGGCACGGCATCGAGCAGCAGGCGCGTGTAGGGATGCAGCGGCGCGCCTAGCAATGCGGCGCGCGGTGCGGATTCGACGATCGATCCGCGATACATGACCATGATCCGCGCGCAGAGATGCGCGACGACGGCCAGGTTATGACTGATGAACAGGCTGGCGACACCGCGCTCGCGATGGATACGCGCAAGCAGATTGACGATCTGTCCCTGCACCGACACGTCAAGCGCACTGACCGGCTCGTCGCAGACGATGAACCGCGGGTCGACGACCAGTGCGCGCGCAATCACCGCGCGCTGCAGCTGCCCGCCGCTGAACTGATGCGGATAACGCTCGGCGTGTTCCGCATTGAGGCCGACATCGGCGAGCAGGGGCATTGCACGCTCCCTGCGGACGGTCCTGGTGAGCTCCGGCGCGAACGAGCGCAGCGGCTCGGCAACGCTCTCGCCGATGGTCATGCGCGGATCGAGGCTGGAGTGCGGATCCTGGAATACGAGTTGCAGTTCGCGCCGCAGCGCGCGGAACTGCCGTTCACTGCGATCGTCGATGCGTCCGCCCCGCCAGCGCACCTCGCCGGCTGCGAGCGGCACCAGCCGCAGGATGGCCCGCCCCACGCTGGTCTTGCCGCTACCGGATTCGCCGACCAGCCCGAGCGCCTCGCCTTCGGCAATCGCAAAGCTGGCGTCGTCCACCGCGGTGACCGCCGGACCACCGGCGCCGGCCGACCGGTAGCGCACCGTCACGCCGGAAAGCTCCAGCAAGTCAGCGCTCACGACGGGCGCTCCCCGGCCAGCGGGAAATGACAGGCGACCGACGATGCGCCTCTTGCCAGCAGTGGCGGATCCTGCCGGCGGCAGTGCTCGCGGGCCCGCGGACAGCGCGGCTCGAAGCGGCAGGCGGCAAAGGCAGTGCCCGGCGCTGGCGGCGAGCCGGGAATCGTGGGCAGCTCGTCGCGGGGCGATTGGGCAAGCGCCGGTGCCGAAGCGAGCAGAGCCGCGCTATAGGGGTGTGCCGGTCCGGCGAGAAATTCGGCCGCTGCGGCGGATTCGACGATGCGCCCGGCATACATCACCGCGATGCGATCCGCGAGCGCCGCCACCACCGCGATGTCGTGGGTCACGAGCAGGAGCGCCATGCCGAGATCGCGGCACAACTCCGCGATCAGCGCCATCACCTCGGACTGCACGGTCACGTCGAGCGCCGTGGTCGGTTCGTCCGCGAACAGCAGGGATGGCCGCGGCATCAGCGCCGCGGCGATCGCGACGCGCTGGCGCATGCCGCCGGACAGCTCGTGAGGGTACTGTGACAGGCGGCGGCGCGCATCCGCCAGTCGCACCCGATCGAGCATGCGCTCCGCCTCCACCGTCGCCTGCGCCCAGGCCGTGCCGCGCGCGGCTACCACCGTCTCGGCGAGCTGGTCGCCGATGCGCCGATGCGGCGTCAGGCTGCCCGCCGCGTCCTGGAACACGAAGCCGATGCCCCGGCCGCGTATCGAAGCTGCGGCGTCGGCGTCGCCGATCAGCTCCTTGCCGTCGAAGCGCACCGATCCCAGGATCCTGCCATTGGCCGCCAGCAGATCTGTGCAGGCCAGCAGGAGCTGGCTCTTGCCGGATCCGGATTCGCCGACGATCGCGACACATTCCTGTCGCTCGATCGCGAGGTCGACATGGTCGACCGCCCGGACCGGCGGCGTGCCGGCGAAGTCCACGGTCAATGCGCGGATTTCCAGGATCGCCATCAGCGGTCCCGCGGGTCGAGGGCGTCGCGCAGGCCGTCGCCGAGAAAATTGAAGCAGAACACGACCACCACCAGGCAGGCGCCCGGAACCGCGAGGATCCAGGGCGCGGTCTCGATCTCGCCGGCACCGTCGGCGATCAGGTTGCCGAGGCTTGCGAGCGGCTCCTGGATGCCGATGCCGAGGAAGCTCAGGAAGCTTTCCACCAGGATCACCTGCGGCAATGTCAGTGTCGCATAGACGATCACCGGCCCGAGCAGGTTCGGCACGATGTGGCGGGCGACGATGCGCAGCGTCCCCGCGCCGCCGACGATTGCCGCCTCGACGAACTCGCGCTCGCGCAAAGCCAGCGACTGGCCGCGCACGATGCGCGCCATCGTCAGCCAGCCGAAGGCGCCGATTGCGACCAGCAAGGTGAGCGGTCCGCGCCCGAACACGACCGTCAGGATGATCACGAAGAACACCTGCGGCAGCGAATAGAGCACGTCGACGAAGCGCATCATCAGGGCATCGGTGCGGCCGCGGAGGTAGCCTGCGAGCGCGCCCCAGCCGACGCCGATCACGAGACTGATCACGGTAGCCGCAAGCGCGACCGCGAGCGACACGCGCAGCCCGAACAGCGTGCGCACCAGCAGGTCGCGGCCGAGCCGGTCGGTGCCGAGCCAGTGGCCTTCGGCGGCGAACGGCGGGGATGCCATGTGGGCCCAGTCGATCTGCTCCTCGCCGAACGGCAGCAGCCACGGACCGGCCACGGCGACGACGCAGAGCAGTGCGAGGATCGCAGCGCAGGCGACTGCGAGCCGTTCGGACCTCAGCCGGCGCCAGGCGTCCCGCCACAGCCCGCTCGTCACCGGCGCCGCTCCTGCCGGATGCGCGGGTCGAGCCAGGCGTAGACCAGGTCGGCGAGCAGGTTGAGCACGATCATGAGCGCCGCGTAGACGATGACCATGCCCATGACCAGCGTGTAATCGCGATTGAGCGCGCCCTGGACCAGATGGCGGCCCATGCCGGGCAGTCCGAAGATCGTCTCGACGACCAGCGAGCCCGCAAGCACAGCGGCCGCGGCCGGGCCGAGAAAGCTCACGATCGGCAGCATGGCGGCCGGCAGCGCGTGGTGCAGCAGGACGACGCGTGGCGGCAGGCCGCGCGCGCGTGCCGCACGGATCCACGGCGCACGCAGCACCTCGAGCAGGCTGCCGCGCGTCAGGCGCGCGAGATAGGCGATCACCGGAAGCGCCAGCGTCACGACCGGCAGCACCAGGTCGGCGATCCGGCCCGGTGCCCAGCCGGCGACCGGCAACCAGCGGAGCCAGACGCCGAACACCAGCGCCAGCACCGGCGCAATCACGAATACCGGCACCGAGATCCCGGCGACGGCGAGCGTCATCACCAGCCGGTCCGCAAACCCGCCGCGCGACAGCGCCGCGAGCACGCCGGCGGGCACGCCGAGCGCGAGCGCCAGCGCCAGCGCCGCGAGGCCGATGGACAGGCTCACCGGCAGGCCACCGGCGATCAGCTCGGTGACCGTGAAATCGCGGAACTTGAATGAGGGACCGAAATCGCCATGCAGCAGTCCCGAGACATAGCGTCCGAACTGGACCGCGACCGGCTGGTCGAGTCCGTACGCGGCCTCGAGGTTGGCGCGAATCTCGGGCGCCAGGGCCTGCTCTTCGCCGAACGGACCGCCAGGCGCGAGCCGCGTCAGCAGGAAGGACAATGCGACGATGACGGCCAGCGTCGGAATGGCGCCGAACAGCCGCCGCGCGATGAAACCCGCCGCGCCTGTCAGCCGCATCGCGCGCGCCGCAAAAAAAGAAGCGGCTTCCGGGAAGCCGCTCGCGTGATGCATCCGCGCGCGTCGTGCGTCAAGCGGATGCTCCCCTCCCGCCCCACGTTCTGGTTCTCATTGTCCGGTGGAGCGGTTCCCTCGTGGTGCATAGCTGGCGATGTTGCGGGAAACTAGACCGGTACGCGCGGCGCCGCAAGTCATTTGCCGGCCGCGGACGCCGGGGCCACGCGGCGCGATCGCCGGCAGCTACTCCGGCCCGCAATGTGAACCGACTTCAACAACTGCGCGTAACATACTGATTGTCCATTTGATGTTGGCCGAGCGGGGCCCGCATCCGATACCATGCGGAGCGGGCAATCGGAGGGCTCAATGCGCAGGATCCTGGTGGGCGTCAAACGGGTGATCGATTTCAACGTGCGGGTGCGCGTCAAGCCGGACAGCTCCGGCGTGGTCACCGAAGGCGTCAAGATGAGCATCAACCCGTTCGACGAGATCGCGCTCGAGGAGGCGTTGCGCATCCGCGAGCGCGGCGAGGCCGACGAGGTGGTCGCGATCGGCATCGGGCCGGACGATGCGCAGCGACAACTGCGCGATGCGCTCGCGATGGGCGCTGATCGCGCAGTCCTGGTCAAGTGCGACGCCGCCGTCGAGCCGCCGGCGGTTGCGCGCGCGCTGCTGAAACTGGTGGAGAAGGAGGATCCCCTGCTGGTCATCCTCGGCAAGCAGGCCATCGATGACGATTGCAATCAGACGGGCCAGATGCTCGCGGCCTTGTGGGACCGCCCTCAGGCCACCTTCGCTTCGAAGATCGAGCTGAAAGGCAAGGCGGCGCGCGTCACGCGCGAGATCGACGCCGGCCTCGAGACGATTGAAGTCGATCTGCCGGCCGTCTGCACCACCGACCTCAGGCTCAACGAGCCGCGCTATATCAAGCTGCCCGACATCATGAAGTCGAAGAAGAAGCCGCTCGACGTGACCGACATGGCAGCGCTCGGCGTGGATCCGGCGCCCTTGCTCAAGGTCCTGAAATTGGAGCCACCACCGCAGCGTCAAAAAGGAGTGATCGTCAAGGATGCCGCGGAGCTGGTGGCGGCGCTGCGTCAGAAGGGGCTGGTCTGATGAATCGCGTGCTCGTGGTCGCCGAACACTCGGACGGCAAGCTCAATGCCAGCACCGCGAAGTGCGTGAGCTGCGCGGCCTCGATCCCGGATGCCGATCTGAGCGTCGTGGTGCTGGCTGCCGACGGCAGGACGGTTGCCGAGTCCGCGGCCGCGCTCGCCGGCGTGGCGCGTGTCGTCCTGGTCCAGAACCCGGCGAACGAACCGGCACTCGCTGCCGTGCTCGCGCCCCAGCTCGCCAAGCTCGCGGCCGGCCACAGCCACGTACTCGGTCCCTCCACCACCTTCGGCAAGGACCTGATGCCGCGGGTCGCAGCCCTGCTCGGTGCGCCGCAGGTCAGCGACATCATGTCGGTCGAGTCGGCGACGCGGTTCCGCCGGCCGGTCTACGCGGGCAATGCGATCGCGACGGTCGAAACGCCGGATGGAATGCCGGTGGTCGGCACGGTGCGCGTCGCATCGTTCCAGGCGCCGGCAGCCGGCAAGCCGGCGCCGGTCGAGACGCCCGCACTCGATGTCGAATTGCCGTCCCACACCCGCTTCGTGTCCGTCTCGGCCGCGAAAAGCGACCGGCCAGACCTGCAGACGGCGACGCGCGTGGTTTCCGGCGGCCGGGCGCTCGGCAGCAAGGAGAACTTCGCGCTGGTGCAGAAGCTCGCCGACCGTCTCGGCGCCGCGATCGGCGCCTCGCGCGCGGCGGTTGACGCAGGCTACGCGCCGAATGAGCTGCAGGTCGGCCAGACCGGCAAGATCATCGCGCCCGAGCTCTACGTCGCCATCGGGATCAGCGGTGCAATCCAGCACCTGACCGGCATCAAGGACGCGCGCACCATCGTCGCGATCAACAAGGATGCCGAGGCGCCGATCTTCGAAGTCGCCGATTACGGCCTGGTCGGCGACCTGTTCAAGCTGGTGCCGGAGATCGAGAAAATCCTGTAACTGCGACCAGCAGCCAGAGCGACAGCCCGGCGATCACGAGCCAGGTGCCGGCAGTTCCGTAGAACCGGCCGAAGGTCCGACCGGGATGGCGCGAAAGTCCCCAGGCGTGAATCAGGCGGCTCGCAAGGAGCAAGATGCCGGCGGCGTGCACCGCCGCAAGCGGCAGGCCGGTGACCTCGGCGAGGACCAGCAGCACGACCGCCAGGGGCACGTACTCCGTGAAGTTCGCCTGCACGCGTACCGATTGCTGCATGGCATCCTCGGTGCCCACACCGAGGCGCACGTTGAAGCGCCAGCGCGCCAGCACCACCCTGACCGACAGCACGATCAGCAGCAGCCCGAGCAGGGCCGCGTAGAAGAATGACGGCGTGTCGACCGTCACTTCAATCGTCCGAGGATGTGCTCGGCACTCGAGACCTTGAATTCGCCCGGCGCCTCGACTTGCACATCCTTGACGCTGCCATCGTCGATCACGAGCGCGAAACGCTGGCCGCGCATGCCCATGCCGAATCCGCGAGCGTCCAGTTCGAGCCCGAGCGCGCGCGAGAAATCGCCGTTGCCGTCCGCGGCCATCACGATCGCGTCGCCGACGCCGGCGGACTTGCCCCAGGCGTTCATCACGAACACGTCGTTGACGGCGAGACAGACGATCTTGTCGATCCCTTTGGCCTTGAGCGCGGCGGCCCTCTCGACGTAACCCGGCAGGTGCTTGGCATCGCAGGTCGGCGTGAACGCGCCGGGCACCGAGAACAGCACCACGCGACCCTTGCCCAGGAGTTCTTCCGTCGTCACGTTCGCCGGCCCGTCCTTGCCCATCACCTTGAGCTTGCCACCCGGGATGCGGTCGCCTGCCTTGATGGTCATGATGTGTCCTCCAGTTTTCATTGCCGGTTCATGGTGTGTGCCGCCTGCCGGCCTGCACCGGGAAACGTCCCCGCCTTGGCAAGCATTCCCGGTGCGACGTGGCCGATCTGCTGCTCTATCCAGTGCACCGTCGAAATCGCCAGCTCGAGGTCGACACCGGTCCCGAATCCCATGCGTTCGAGCATGTACACCAGGTCCTCGGTGGGGATGTTGCCGGTCGCGGCCGGCGCGAACGGGCAGCCGCCGATGCCGCCCAGGCTCGCATCGAGCACCGTTGCGCCGGCCATCGCCGCGGCATAGGCATTCGCCAGACCGGTATTCCGGGTATTGTGGAAATGGCCGCGCAATGCCATGCCAGGGAGCGCTGCCGCAACCTCTCCGAACACTTCCGTCACCTGTCCCGGCACGCCGACACCGATCGTATCCGCCAGCGCGATCTCGAAGGGAGCACCGTCCGCTACTTCGCGGGCGAGCGCCAGCACCCGCGATGGCGCCACCTCGCCCTCGAACGGGCAGCCAAAAGCGGCGGAAATCGTCACCTGCGCGCGGATGCCCGCCGCGTGCGCCGCCGCGGCGATATCGAGCCAGGTGCGCACGGACTCGGCACTGGTGGCGCCCTGGTTGCGCTGGTTGAAGGTATCGGTGGTGAACACCACCATGCCGATTTCCTCGCAGCCCGCAGCCTGGGCGCGATCAAATCCGGCGCGGTTCAGGACCAGGCCGATGTAGCGGACGCCCTGGCGGCGCGGCAAGGCCTGCATGACGGCCTCGGCATCCGCCATCTGCGGCACACGCTTCGGGTTCACGAAGCTCGCGACCTCGATACGCCTGAGCCCGGCGGCCACCGCGCGGCGGATGAACTCGATCTTTGCCGCCGTCGGCACGGCGGCGGATTCGTTCTGCAGGCCATCGCGCGGCCCGACTTCCACGATGTCGATGCTGCGTTGCGTCATCAGGCCAAATTGTATACGCAAAGAGGCCGCGGCGATCTCGCGCCGCGGCCTCTTGCGAAACGAACTCGCGTCGCGATCAGCCGGCCATGCTCGACCACAGGTCCGCGACACCGCGGACCTTCGGGTTCGCCTCCGCCGCCGCCTTGAATGCATTGCGCGCGGCTGCGGCATTCTTGCTCTCGGCCAGGGCGATGCCGAGCAGCATGTTGAGCCCGTCGGGCCTGCGCAGCTTGCCCTTGGTGACGCCACGCTTCGCCGCCTCGCTTGCCTTGGTGTAATTCTTCAGCGTGAAATAGGCCGTCGCGAGCTTGGCCTCCGGCTCGCCGGTCGCGATCGCCTTCGCTTCGGCCTCCTGCTGCGCCAGCGTCGCCTTGACCCGGGTGACCTGTCCCTTGGCGTCGGCCAGCAGGCGGTTGTTGCGGTCGTCCTTCTTGATCGCGCCATTCGCCATGCCTTTCTCGAGCATCGCGACCGCTTCGCCAGGGCTCGACACGTCGAGCGCGGTCTCCGCGTACTTGGCGTAGTGCTCTGACGAAAGCAGGTTTCTCGAGGCGCCGAGCCGGTAGATGCTGATCATCACGACCGGGTCACGCGCCGACTCCTTCTCGTACGCGCTCGCGATCCACTTGAAGGAATCCTTGCTCGGCGCCGCCACCATCAGCCGGTGCAGCGTCTGCATGCGCTTGGCGTCGTTGCCGGTCTGCTGGTAGGCCTCGTGCAGAGACAGCAGCAGATTCGAAATCGTGCGGGTAGCCTTCCGTGTCTTGATCGCGCCGTCCGCGGCCTTCTCGAGCGTGACCGCGGCATTGCGGAAGTCACGCAGCTGCATCTGGCTGTTGCCTAGCAGGATCATGTCGTCGTTATTGAGCGCCTGGGTCGCTGCCAGCTTGTTCATCGCGGCAGCGGCCTCGCGGTACTCGCGCAGCGTGTAATGCGTCGTGGCCTTGAGCCGGAGCTTGCGCGCCAGGTCCGCGCCCGACACGCGACCCGTGGCGATCCGCTCGTCGATCGTCTGCAGCACGAGCCTGTGGTCCTTGGTGCTGCTCGCAGCCCAGAGCAGCAGCTCGTTGATGCCCTGCTCTTCCGCTGCCGACAAGGGTGCCTTGGCCTTGGCTTCCTTCAGCAGGCGGATCGCCTCGCCGAAATTGCCCTTCTGGCCCGCGGCCTGTGCCTGCTGCGCCTTGTCGGCGAGCTCCTTGCGCCATCCGTCCTTGCTTTGCTGCGCGACCGCGTCCGTGGACGGCGCCAGAACCGCCAGGCCGGCGAGCGGCAGGCCGATCAGTGTCGCCAGCAAGCTGGCACGGAGTTTCGGGGTGATAGACATCGTTTTTCTCCTGCTTCAACCGCCTGTGGCCGCGGGCTCCGCACGAGCCGCGCGGGCGAGCCACAGATTCGCGATGCGGGCCATGTGGCTGCCGCTGGTCGCGGCGGCGGCCGCCGCTTCAAATGCCGCCTTGGCCTCATCGCGGCGCCCGAGCTCCATGAGCGCCGCGCCCATCAACAGGTTCGCGTCATCGAGCCGCTCGACGCCGCCCTTGGCGATGCCGCTGCGTGCCAGTGCGGCCGCCTTCTCGAAGTCGCCGATGCTGTAGAAGCCGAGGCCGACCTTGACGGCCACTTCGCCTTTCGGGTTCTTCTCGGCCGCCGTGGCCTCCGCCGGCAGGGACTTCTTGTCCTGGGCCACCGCCGCCTTCGCTTCGTTCAAGGTCTGCTGGTTGCTTCCCGCGCCCGGCACGATGCCTTCCTTCATGCCGCGTTCGAGCGCCCGCGCGGCTTCGCCCGGGCTGCCGGCATCGAGAGCGGTGGCGGCATAGCTCATGTAACCGCCGACATTCTCCAGCCCGCCCTGCGGATCGGTGACCGCCAGCCGGTACGCATTCAACATGACGACCCGGTCGTCCTTCGACTGATTCTGGTAGATCGCGACGATGCGGCTGTAGTACTCCTTGTCCGGGTAATAGGTGACGAGCGACTCGAGGTTGGCGAGCCGCGACGCGTCGTCCTTGAGATCGATGAATGCCTTGTCGCGCAACTGGAACCAGAGGGCCTTCGGCATCTCATTGCGGCTCGCGGCGAGCTCGATGGCCTTGCCCAGCCATTGCGCGCCCTCAGCGTGATTGTTCGACTGGATGTACAGGCGCCCGAGCGTCTCGAGCTCGTCCGGCTCGACATCGGGCGTCGCGTCCACGAATTTGCGGAAGTGCTCCAGGGTCCTTTCGCGGTCCTGCTTGGCACTGTAGTGAGCGGCGAGCTGGCGGTGCATGGCGCCTTCCTGGTCCGGCGTCGCGTAGCCGTCTGCGAGGTACTTCTCGATGGCCGCGGCAAACGCGTCCTGGTCGCCGACGCCCTGCGTCGCCTGCAGGCGCCAGGTGGCAATGGCCTTGCGGTCGTCCGGCGTCGGGCTGGGCACGGCCTCGAGTTCCGGCAATGCAGCCATGACTTCCGCCCAGTTCTTCTCGTCCGCGGCCTTCTGGACCTTGCCCGCGATCTTGAGGAAGTCCTTGCTGTACTCCGGCTTCGGAGCGTTCTCGTCCCGTTTCTCCTCGTCCTCCTTGTCCTCGTCGCGGTCCGGCACTTCCTTCGGCTTGGGTTGCGGCAGCTGCTGCTGGTATTGGGCCGTGGCGATCGCCGGCCAGGCGCATGCCAGGGCGAGCGCCATGCCCAGCGCGGCGAATCGGTTCATGGAACGAGTGAATCCAGTCATTTCCCTACCTCGGCGGCGGCACCCGGCCGGCTTTATTCGCGTGGGGCGGGTTTATACCCCAAAAACCGGCCGGCTGTCTGCCGGACCACTGTACTGATGGACTGTCCCGGCCGGCGCGGGTTCCTGTCCCGAAGATTCAACCCGCGATTCAGCCGCTATTCAGGCTGATCTGCCCAAGAAAAAGCCCGCCATGAGCGGGCCATTCCCTGGCGACGGACGCTGCGGCACTACTGGCCCTGGGGCCGTTCCGCGATGAATGCGACCTTGCGCATCCCGCCGCGCTGCAGCACCGCGAGCGTATCGGAGACATGCTCGTAGCGGGCGCGCCGGTCGGCCCGGATGTGGATCTCCGGCTGAGGATCCTTGATCGCCTCCCGCAGCACGTACTTGATGAGCGAATCGCGATCGACGTTGTTTTCGTTCCAGTAGACCGAGCCGTCGAAATCGATCGACAGGTTGATGTTCTCCGGCTTGGTCTCGGTCGGGCGGTTCACTTCCCTCGGCAGGTCGATCTTCACCGCCTGCGTGATCACGGGGACGGTGATGATCATGATGATCAGCAACACCAGCATGATGTCCACGAGCGGGATGACGTTGGGCTCGACCATCGGGTCGCCCTCGTCCTTGCCGACCGCAATTGCCATCGACTACTTCCCGGGCACGCGCGAGCCGGCGACCAGGGCCGACTGCACGTCGTGGGCGAAGTAGTTGGCGCGCTCCATCAGCGCCTTGTTGCCCCGCAGCAGGCCGTTGAATCCGAGCACTGCCGGTACCGCGACCGCAAGGCCCATGGCGGTCATGATGAGCGCCTCGCCGATCGGACCCGCGACCTTGTCGAGCGACGCCTGGCCGGCGATCGAGATGCTGATCAGCGCGTGATAGATGCCCCAGACCGTGCCGAACAGGCCCACGAACGGCGACGTTGCGCCGACCGATGCGAGCACGACCATGCCGCTTTGCAGGCTCGACTGCAGCATGTTGGTGCGCTTGTCGATGTGCGAGGCCACCCAGTCGGACAGCTCGATGCCGCTCGACACGTCGCGCGAGGCGCTGCGCCGATGATGATCGACGGCCTGCAGGCCATCCTGGGCAATGTCGCGGAACGGATTGACCTTGCCCTTCAGCTTGCCGATGCCTTCCTGCATCGACCCCGCGGACCAGAAGCTCTTCTCCGCTTCGTTCGCGACCTTGCGGAGCATGCGCTGGTCCAGCCATTTGTTGATCATGACGAGCCATGACCACAGCGACATCACGATGAGGATGACGAACACCCCCTTGCCGACATAGTCGCTCTGCATCCACATCGACTCGATGCCGTACGGGTTATCGGTCATACCGGTTTCATCATCCATTCTGCAATTCCTTTAACTGAAAATGCCTTCCGGAAGGTCGTCGCAGCCCGCGGCCCGTCGAGCTCCCGGTCCCTGACAGTTCTTCTACTGCGTCACTCCAGCTTGAAGACGATGGGCAACGTGGCCTGGGCCTCGACCGGCTGGCCGTCCCGCTTGCCCGGATCGAACGGCAACCTGCGGATCACGCATTCGGCGGCGCCGTCCAGGCGCGGGAACCCGCTGCTCTGCGAAACGCTCATCGATCCGGCCTTGCCATCGGCGCCGATCGAGATCGTGAGCAGCACGCGCCCTTCCTCGCTCAGGCGGCGCGACGCGGACGGATAGCAGGCGTTGATCGCCGCGGCGATGCGATCGCCGCGCGCCCGGATGCGAGGCGGCGTGATCGCGAC
>JBOHZL010000063.1:0-18552 GCA_050738495.1 Steroidobacteraceae bacterium
GACAACATCAAGATGGTGGTGGAGCTGATCGCGCCGATCGCGATGGAGGAGGGGCTGCGCTTCGCGATCCGCGAGGGCGGCCGCACCGTCGGTGCCGGCGTGGTCTCCAAGGTGATCAAGTAAGGAACGACGATGGCAACCAGCCAGAACATCCGCATCCGCCTGAAGGCCTTCGATCACAAGCTGATCGACACTTCGGCGCGCGAAATCGTGGAAACAGCGCGCCGCACCGGCGCGACCGTGCGCGGCCCGGTGCCGCTGCCGACGAAAATCGAGCGCTTCACGGTGCTGGTCTCGCCGCACGCCGACAAGGACGCGCGCGACCAGTACGAGATCCGTACCCACAAGCGTCTGATGGACATCGTCAACCCGACCGACAAGACGGTCGATGCGCTGATGCGGCTCGAGTTGCCGGCCGGCGTGGACGTGCAGATCAAGTTGAACTGAACGGACGGGCCGCTATACTGAGCGGCTATTTTGGAGGGGACGCTTCCCTTCAACAACGCGACGGTTGAACGGGAAAAATTCTGACGTTGAAGGGAAGCGTCCCCTCCACCAGACAGTGTCGGCCAATTGCAGCCGGCGCGGTGAAAAAAGGATATAAATCATGACCATAGGTCTGGTCGGCCGCAAGGCCGGCATGACTCGGGTTTTCACCGACGCGGGCGATTCCCTGCCGGTGACGGTCATCGAGGTCCTGCCGAACCGTATCGTGCAGGTCAAGGACTCGAAGCCCGACGGCTATCGCGCCGTGCAGGTCACCTTCGGCACCCGCCGCGCATCCCGGCTCACCAAGCCGGTCGCCGCCCATTACGCCAAACCCGGCGTGCTGCCGGGCGAGAAGCTCGTCGAGTTCCGCCTCGCCGAGGGCGAGGGCGCGGACCTCAAGGCCGGCGTCGAGCTCAAGGTGGACATGTTCAAGGCCGGGCAGATCGTGGACGTCGCCGGCACGACGATCGGCAAGGGCCATGCGGGCGTCATGAAGCGCCACGGCTTCGCCGGCGGCTACGCGAGTCACGGCGCCTCGGTCGTGCACCGCTCGCCCGGCTCGATCGGCCAGCGCCAGACGCCGGGTCGCGTATTCCCGGGCAAGCGCATGGCGGGACGCATGGGCAATGCCCGGCGCACCGAGGAGAACCTCCAGGTCGTGCATTTGGACGCCGAGCGCAACCTCCTGCTGGTCAGCGGCTCGGTACCCGGCGCACCCGGCGGGCGGGTCGTGGTCCGGCCGTCGGTCAAGGCCGCAGCGCGCGGACGCCGCAAGTCCGTCGCCGCGGTCAAGAAGTGAGCGGGGTGCAGGGCGCATGAAGCTCAAGCTGGTCAATGGCGGGAAGAAGGGCGCGGAGATCGACGTCAGCGACGCGACCTTCGGCCGCGAATTCAACGAGCCGCTGGTTCACCAGGTGCTGACGGCCTACGCGGCCGCCGGCCGCGCCGGCACCAAGGCGCAGCTCACCAAGGCCGAAGTGCGCGGCGGCGGCAAGAAGCCCTGGCGCCAGAAGGGCACCGGCCAGGCACGCGCCGGCTCGATCAGGAGCCCGATCTGGGTGGGTGGCGGCCGCGCCTTCGCGGCGAAGCCGCGCAGCCACGCGCAGAAGGTCAACCGCAAGATGTACCGCGGCGCGATCCGCTCGATGCTGTCGGAGCTCGCGCGCCAGGAGCGCCTGGTCGTGACCGGCGAGCTCGCGCTGGAGGCGCCGAAGACGAAAATGCTGGTCGGGCTGCTGGCGGGGCTCGGCCTGGACAGCGCGCTGATCCTGGTCGAGGCCTACGACGAGAAGCTGCACCTCGCGTCGCGAAACCTGGTCGGCGTCGACGTGCGCACGGTCGCGAACCTCGATCCGCTGTCGCTCGCGCGCTATCCGAAAGTGCTGGCCACGATCGGCGCGCTCAGGATGCTCGAGGAGAAGCTGGCATGAGCACGCGATCGGAACCACGCGTGAACATGCGCTCGAAGGACTGGCTGGCGAACGTCCTGATCGCGCCGCACGTGTCGGAAAAGAGCGCGCGCATCGCGATGCAGGGCAACCAGTACGTGTTCCGCGTGCGCAGCGATGCGACCAAGCCCGAGATCCGCGCCGCCGTCGAGTTCATGTTCGAGGTCAAGGTCGACACCGTCCACGTTGTCAACCAGGCCGGCAAGGCGAAGCGCTTCGGCCGCACGCCGGGTCGCCGGCAGGACTGGAAGAAGGCCTATATCCGCCTCGCCGAAGGCCAGCAGATCGAGATGGGAGGCAGCGAGCGCGCCTGAGCCGCCGCGTGACAGCACCATGGCACTGAAAAAACTGAAGCCGACCTCGCCCGGAACCCGCTTCCAGATGCGTCCGGACCGCTCGCAGCTGCACAAGGGCGCGCCGGTGCGCTCGCTGGTGGCCGGCCACAAGGCGACCGGCGGCCGCAACAACGTCGGCCGGCTGACCACGCGCCACAAGGGCGGCGGCCACAAGCACAACTACCGGATGATCGATTTCCGGCGCGACAAGGACGGCATCGTCGCGAAAGTCGAGCGGCTCGAGTACGACCCGAACCGCTCCTCGTACATCGCGCTCCTGCTGTACCGTGACGGCGAGCGGCGCTATATCCTGGCGCCCAAGGGCGTGCAGCCGGGCGACGAACTGCAGTCCGGCGCGGATTCGCCGATCCGTTCAGGCAACGCGATGGCGCTCCGGCACATACCCGTAGGCTCGGTCGTGCACAACATCGAGCTCAAGCCCGGCAAGGGCGGCCAGCTCGCGCGCGCCGCCGGCACTTCCGCGCAGTACTCGGGCCGCGAGGCCGGAAATGCGCTGTTGCGGCTGAAGTCCGGCGAGACCCGCAAGGTCAGCGTCGAGTGCCGCGCGACCATCGGCGAGATCGGCAACGACGAGCACAATCTGCGGAGCTTCGGCAAGGCCGGCGCCAAGCGTTGGCGCGGCATCCGGCCGACGGTGCGTGGCGTCGTGATGAACCCGGTCGATCACCCGCACGGCGGCGGCGAGGGCCGCTCCGGCCAGGGCAATCCGCACCCGGTTTCGCCCTGGGGCTGGCACACCAAGGGCAAGAAGACCCGCAAGAACAAGCGCACCGACGCATTCATCGTGCGCCGCCGCAGGAAAGGAGCGTAAGCGAGATGTCACGTTCCCTGAAGAAGGGCCCGTTCGTGGACCTGCATCTCGCGAAGAAGGTGCAGGTGGCCCGCGACAAGAACGACCGGCGCCCGATCAAGACCTGGTCGCGCCGCTCGATGGTGCTGCCGGACATGGTCGGGCTGACGATCGCCGTGCACAACGGCCGCCAGCACGTGCCGGTGCTGGTCACCGAGAACATGGTCGGCCACAAGCTCGGCGAGTTTGCGCCGACCCGGATTTTCAAGAGTCACTCTTCGGCCAGGAAGGTCGAGGCGACTCCGGAGTAAGCGATGCAGGTGTCAGCCATCTTGCGCCACGCGCGCATCTCGCCGCAGAAATGCCGCCTGGTCGCGGACCTGGTGCGCGGCCAGCCGGTGGGCCAGGCGCTCGCCGTGCTCGCGTACACGCCGAAGAAGGGCGCGCGCATCGTGCGCAAGGTGCTCGAGTCCGCGATCGCGAATGCCGAGCACAACCTCGAGGCGGACATCGACGAGTTGAAGATCGCGCGCATCGAGGTCGACGCGGCGCCGGTCGCGAAGCGCTTCCACGCGCGTGCCAAGGGACGCGGCAACCGCATCGTCAAGCGCTTGAGCCATATCAGGATCACCGTGGCCGACAAGGCCCGGTAAGACGCAGGAACGGAGCAGCACATGGGTCAGAAGGTCAATCCGATCGGCATCAGGCTCGGGATCACCCGCGACTGGGCGTCGCGCTGGTACGCCGATACGAAGAGCTTTCCGGCTTTCATCCTGTCGGACTGGAAGGTGCGGGAATTCCTGCGCAGGAAACTCGCCGACGCGTCGGTCAGCCGGATCCACATCGAGCGCGCGGCGCGCAAGGCCAACATCACGATCCACACCGCGCGCCCCGGCGTCGTGATCGGCCGCAAGGGCGAGGACATCGAGAAGCTCAGGCTCGAGGTGGCGAAGCTGATGAAGATGGCGGTCGCGGACGTGCGGCTCAACATCGCCGAGATCAGGAAGCCCGAGCTCGACGCCACGCTGGTGGCCGAGAGCATCGCGCAGCAGATCGAGAAGCGCGTGATGTTCCGCCGCGCGATGAAGCGCGCGGTCACCAACACGATGCGCAGCGGCGCGCTCGGCGTGAAGGTGCGGATCGCCGGCCGGCTGAATGGCGCCGAGATCTCGCGCTCGGAATGGACCCGCGAGGGGCGCATCCCGCTGCACACCTTCCGCGCCGACATCGACTACGGCACGGCCGAGGCGCGCACCACCTACGGCGTCATCGGCGTCAAGGTGTGGGTGTTCAAGGGCGAGGTGTTCGATCGCGAGGAAGAAGTCGAGGCCGAGGCGCTCGAGGCCGAGGCGCAGGCCGAGGCCGCGGCGCCCGAGAAACCGGCGGAGCAGCCGGCCGCAACCGCGCCGGCGCCGGGCGCTGGCTGAGGACGCACCGACATGATGCAGCCCAAGCGGACCAAGTACCGCAAGCAGTTCAAGGGAAACCTGGCCGGCAGCTCGCATCGCGGCAGCTCGGTCGCGTTCGGCGACTTCGGCCTGAAGGCGGTCGAGCGCTCGCGCATGACGGCCCGCGAGATCGAGGCGGCGCGGCGCGCGATGACGCGCTACGTGAAGCGCGGCGGCCAGATCTGGATCCGCGTGTTCCCGGACGTGCCGATCACGCAGAAGCCGCTCGAGGTGCGCATGGGCAGCGGCAAGGGCAACGTCGAGTACTGGGTCGCGAAAGTGACCCCGGGCAAGGTGCTGTTCGAGATCGAGGGCGTGCCGGAGGCGACCGCGCGCGAGGCCTTCAAGCTGGCCGCCGCGAAGCTCTCGGTCGGGACCACGTTCGTCAAGCGGCAGGTGCGCTGATGGCCACCAAGGAGCTGCGCAAGAAGAGCGTGCCGGAACTGCGCGACGAGCTGATCGCGCTGCGCCGCGAGCAGTTCAACCTGCGCATGGCGGCCGCGAGCGGCCAGCCGGCGCGGCCGGACCAGCATGGCAAGGTGCGCAGGAACATCGCGCGGGTAAAGACATTGCTGAACCAGCAGAGGACCGGCAAATGAGCGAAGTGGCGCGCACGCTGACCGGCACCGTGGTCAGCAACAAGATGGACAAGACGATCGCCGTGGCGGTCGAGCGGCTCATCAAGCACCCGACCTACGGCAAGTACGTCCGGCGCACAACCAAGCTGCTCGCGCACGACGAAAAGAACGAGAGCCGCGCGGGCGATACGGTCGCGATCGCGGAGTGCCGGCCGCTGTCGCGGCACAAGTCATGGCGGCTGGTGCGCGTGATCGAACGCGCGCCGGCGGAATGAGCGGCGGGAGGGCAGGACCATGATCCAGCTCAGGACGCGCTTGCAGGCGGCGGACAATTCCGGCGCACGCGAGCTGATGTGCATCAAGGTCATGGGCGGGACCCGGCGCCGCTATGCGGGTGTCGGCGACGTGATCAAGGTCAGCATCAAGGACGCGATCCCCCGCGGCAAGGTCAAGAAGGGCGAGGTCTACGACGCGGTCGTGGTGCGCACCCGAAGCGGCGTGCGCCGCGGCGACGGCTCGCTGATCCGCTTCGACGGCAATGCGGCAGTGCTGCTGACGCCGAAACTCGAGCCGATCGGCACCCGCATCTTCGGGCCCGTGACGCGCGAGCTCCGGAACGTGCAGTTCATGAAGATAATTTCGCTGGCGCCGGAGGTCCTGTGAAGAAGATCCGCAAGGGCGATTCCGTCGTCGTGACGGCGGGACGCGAAAAAGGCAGGACGGGAACGGTCGTCGGCGTGCTGGCGAACGGGCGCGTGCTGGTCGAGAACGTCAACATGGTCAGGAAGCACCAGAAGCCGAATCCCGCGAAGGGCGTCCAGAGCGGCATCGTGCCGAAGGAGGCGCCGCTGCACGCCTCGAACCTGGCGCTGCTGAACCCGGCCACCAGGAAGGCTGACCGGGTCGGCGTCCGCAGGTTGAAAGACGGCCGCAAGCTGCGCTTCTTCAAGTCGAACGGCGAGCTGGTGGACGCGTGAAATCGGAGAACGGACCGATGGCCACGACGGCGAGGCTGGCGAAGCACTACCGCGAGAACGTGAGGCCGAAGCTCCGCACCGAGCTCGGGCTCGCCTCCGACATGCAGGTGCCGCGCATCACCAAGATCACCGTGAACATGGGTGTCGGCGAGGCGGTCGCCGACAAGAAGATCATGGACGCGGCGACCGGCGATCTCGCGAAAATCACCGGCCAGAAGCCGGCCGTGCGCAAGTCGAAGAAGTCGGTCGCCACCTTCAAGATCCGCGAAGGGCTTCCGGTCGGCTGCATGGTGACGCTGCGCGGCGCGCGCATGTACGAGTTCCTCGACCGCCTGATCAACGTCGCGATGCCGCGCATCCGCGACTTCCGCGGAGTCAATCCGCGCTCGTTCGACGGCCAGGGCAACTACAGCTTCGGGGTCAAGGAACAGATCATCTTCCCCGAGATCGCCTACGACCAGATCGACCAGCTCCGCGGCATGGACATCACGATCACGACCTCGGCGGGCGACGACAAGTCGGGCCGCGCGCTGCTCGAGGCTTTCAATTTCCCGTTCAGGAAGTGACCGATGGCGAAGACCAGCATGATCGAGCGCGAGAAGCGCCGGGCGAAGACGGTGAAGAAGTACGCCGCCAGGCGCGCGCGCATCAAGGAGCAGATCCGCGACCCGAAGGCCTCGCAGGAGGACCGCATGGCCGCGATCGAGGCCCTGCAGAGGCTGCCGCGGGACTCGAGCCCGTCGCGCGCGCGCAGCCGTTGCGCGATCACCGGACGCTCGCGCGGCAACTACGCGAAGTTCGGCCTCGGGCGCGTGAAGCTCCGCGAGGCGACGATGCGTGGCGACGTGCCGGGCCTTCGCAAGGCGAGCTGGTGAGGAGCGAATACCGATGAGCATGACCGACCCGATCGCCGACCTGCTGACCCGGATCCGCAACGGCCAGAGCGCCGGCAAGGTGGATGTCTCCGTGCAGTCGTCGCGCGTCAAGCAGGCCATCGCCCGCGTGCTGAAGGACGAGGGCTACATCAACGATTTCGTGGTGCGCAGGGACGGCGGGCGCACGACGCTCGTGATCGCGCTCAAGTACCACGCCGGCAAGCCCGTGATCGAGCGGCTGGAGCGGGTGTCGCGCCCCGGGCTGCGGAACTACCGCTCCAGGGACGAGCTGCCGAAGGTGCTGGGCGGTCTCGGCATCGCGATCGTCTCGACGCCGGCCGGCGTCATGACCGACCGCGACGCGCGCCGCGCCGGGCAGGGCGGCGAAGTGCTCTGCGTCGTGGCCTGAGGAAGCCGGATCATGTCCAGAATCGCAAAAATGCCGGTCTTGCTCCCCACGGGCGTCAATGCCACCGTCGGCGCGGAGGTGGTGACCGTCAAGGGCGCCAGGGGCTCGATGACGCTCAGGCTCGCGGGCGGCATCACCGTGAAGCAACAGGAGCAGTCGCTGGTCGTCGGCATGGCCGACGGCAAGGAGACCGGCGAGCGCATCGCGGCGGCGGGCGCGACCCGCGCCAACCTCGCCAACATGGTGCTGGGCGTGACCAAGGGCTTCGAGCGCAAGCTCGAGCTGGTCGGCGTCGGCTATCGCGCCGCGGTGCAGGGCAAGAACCTCAACCTGACGCTCGGCTTCTCGCACCCGGTCAGCTATCCGGTCCCGGAAGGCATCTCGATCGAGACTCCTTCCCAGACCGAGATCGTGATCAAGGGCTTCGACCTCCAGAAGGTCGGCCAGGTCGCTGCGGAGATCCGCGGCTATCGGCCGCCGGAACCCTACAAGGGCAAGGGTGTCCGCTATGCGGGCGAGCGTATCGTGATGAAGGAAGGCAAGAAGAAGTAATGGCACAGCTCACCAAGAAAGACCGGCGTCTCAGGCGCGCGACCCGCGGCCGCGCCAAGATCCGCGAGATCGGCACGGCGCGCCTGACGGTGCACCGCACGCCGCAGCACATCTATGCCCAGGTCACGACGCCCGACGGGGCGCGCGTGCTCGCGTCGGCGTCGACGGTGCAGGAAGCGGTCGCTTCGGGCCTGAAGGGCACCGGCAACGCCGCCGCCGCATCCGCGGTCGGCAAGGCGATCGCCGAGCGCGCCAGGGCGGCGGGCGTCGAGTCCGTGGCCTTCGACCGCTCGGGTTTCCGTTACCACGGGCGCGTCAAGGCTCTCGCCGAGGCCGCGCGCGAAGCCGGCCTGAAATTCTGACCCAGGGGATAGCGATGGCACGAGTGGAACGCAACCAAGCCGGCGACGACCTGATCGAGAAGCTGGTCGCCGTCAACCGCACCGCCAAGGTGGTCAAGGGCGGCCGGCAATTCGGCTTCACCGCGCTGACCGTGGTGGGCGACGGCGCCGGCCGCGTGGGCTTCGGCTACGGCAAGGCGCGCGAAGTGCCGACCGCGATCGCCAAGGCGATGCAGCAGGCGCGCAAGAACCTGACCAATGTGCCGATCGCCAATGCGACGCTGCACTACGCGATCCAGGGCCGGCACGGCACCACTCGTGTCTACATGCAGCCGGCCTCCGACGGCACCGGCGTCATCGCCGGCGGCGGCATGCGCGCGGTGTTCGAGTGCGCCGGCGTCAGGAACGTGCTGGCCAAGAGCTACGGCTCGCGCAACCCGATCAACGTGGTGCGCGCGACCTTCGACGCGTTTGCGCGCATGGTGACGCCGGAGCGCATCGCGGCGAAGCGCGGCAAGTCGCTCGACGAGCTCATGGGTTGAATGCGATGGACAAGGCGAAGCTGAGGGTCACCCTGAACCGCAGCGTGCACGGGCAGCTGCAGCGGATCCGCGCCTCGGTCCACGGCCTGGGTCTGCGGCGCATCCGCGACACGAAAGTGGTCGAGGACACGCGCGCGGTGCGCGGCATGATCGACGCGGCGAAGCACCTGCTCGCGGTCGAGAAGGCCTGAGGAGCGAGAGCATGCGACTGAATACATTGAAGCCGGGCGCCGGCAGCAAGCGCAAGCGCTTGCGCGTCGGCCGCGGCGCCTCCGCCGGTCAGGGCAAGACCTGCGGCAAGGGCGGCAAGGGCCAGAAGGCGCGCAAGGGCGGCTACCACAAGGTCGGCTTCGAGGGCGGCCAGGTGCCGCTGCAGCGCCGGCTGCCGAAAGTGGGCTTCCGCTCCGCGATGCGCCGGACGCGCGCCGAAGTGACGCTCACCGACCTCGCGAAGGTCAAGGCGGAGCTGATCGACCTCGCGGCGCTGCTGGCCGCGAGCGTGGTGCCGCGCGAGACCGAACGCGCGAAGGTGATCCTGTCGGGCGAGATCACGCGCAAGGTGACGCTGCAGGGTCCCGCGGTGGTCGCGACCAGGGGCGCGCGCGCGGCGATCGAGAAGGCCGGCGGCAGGATCGAAGAGGGCAAGGCGGCCTGACGGCCGCGCAACAGGACATGGCTACGGCGGCTGGCAATGCAGCGCTCGCGCTCGGTGACGTCACGCGTTACACCGAGATGCGCTATCGCCTGTTCTTCCTGCTCGGGGCGCTGGTCGTCTACCGCATCGGCACCTTCGTGCCGGTGCCGGGCATCGATCCGGTGGCGATGGCGCGCCTGTTCGATAGCCAGGAGGGCACCATCCTCGGGCTGTTCAACATGTTCTCCGGCGGCGCGCTCGAGCGCCTGTCGATCTTCGCGATGGGCGTGATGCCCTACATCTCGGCCTCGATCATCCTGCAGATGATGGCGGTGGTCGTGCCGTCGATGGCCGCGATCAAGAAGGAAGGCGAGTCCGGCCGGCGCAAGATCACGCAGTGGACGCGCTACTTCACGGTGGTGCTGGCGGCGTTCCAGGGCTTCGCCGCGGCGATCGCGTTCCAGAACCAGGGCGTCGTGATCATCCCCGGCACGCTGTCATTCGTCCTGCCGGCGGTGCTGACGCTGACCGCGGGCACCATGTTCCTGATGTGGCTCGGCGAGCAGATCACCGAGCGCGGCATCGGCAACGGCATCTCGATGCTGATCCTCGCGGGCATCATATCCGGACTGCCGTCGGCGATCGGCGGCACGCTCGAACAGGTGCGCGGCGGCGAGATGAACCCGGCGTTCGCGATCATCCTGCTGCTGCTGATCGGCGCGGTCACCGCGTTCTGCGTGTTCGTCGAGAGCGGGCAGCGCCGCATCCCGGTGAACTACGCCAAGCGCCAGGTCGGCCGGCGCATGTATGCGGGCCAGACCAGCCACCTGCCGTTCAAGCTCAACATGTCGGGCGTGATCCCGCCGATCTTCGCGTCGTCGCTGCTGCTGTTCCCGGCGACGCTCGCCTCCTTTTTCGGCACCGGCGAGGCGGGCACCTGGCTGCAGACCGTGGCCGCGGCGCTCGGCTGGGGCCAGCCGCTGCATCTGCTGATCTACGGCGGGCTGATCATCTTCTTCTGCTTCTTCTATACCGCGCTGGTGTTCAACTCCCGCGAGACGGCCGACAACCTGAAGAAGGGCGGGGCCTTCATCCCCGGGATCCGGCCCGGCCAGCAGACCGGCGAGTACATCGACAAGGTGCTGACGCGGCTGACCGTGTGGGGCGCGCTGTACGTGACGCTCGTCTGCCTGCTGCCGGAGATCCTGATGTCCTACGGCCGCGTGCCGTTCTACTTCGGCGGCACCTCGCTTTTGATCATGGTGGTGGTGGTGATGGATTTCGTGGCCCAGCTGCACGCGCACATGATGTCGCACCAGTACGAGGGCCTGATGAAGAAGGCCAACCTGCGCGGGTTCAGCGGCAAGAGGGGTGCCTGAGATGAAAGTCCGTCCATCGGTCAGGAAGATCTGCAAGAACTGCAAGATCGTGCGGCGCAAGGGCGTCGTGCGGGTCATCTGCTCGTCCGACGCGCGCCACAAGCAGCGCCAGGGCTGAGCCGGTGCCGGGTCGAACATTCGAACATTTGCGAATGGCCGCTTTCGCCCAAATGTTCGAATGTTCGACCCGGCACCGATTGAGGAAATCGGGTCTTTCACGTAAACTTCGCGGTTCTCCGCGGGTCGAGGTCAGCTAGTCATGGCGCGCATCGCCGGCATCAATATTCCGGTCAACAAGCACATCTCGGTGGGGCTGATGCACATCTACGGCATCGGCCGCTCGCGGGCCCTGTCGGTCTGCCGTGCGGCGGGCGTCGAGCCGTCCACGCGGGTGCGCGACCTGACCGAGCCCGAGGTCAATCAGCTCCGCACGCACATTTCACGCTTCATGGTCGAGGGCGACCTGCGGCGCGAGAACGCGATGAGCCTGAAGCGGCTGATGGACCTCGGCTGCTACCGCGGCATCCGCCACCGCAAGGGCCTGCCGGCCCGCGGTCAGCGCACGCGCACCAATGCGCGCACTCGCAAGGGACCGCGCCGCGCGGCGATCAAGACCAACGTCCAGGCGGGCAAGGTTTGAGATGAGCGAACAGAAGACAGAGACCAAGACCGAAGCGGCGGCCGCGCCGAAGGCGCGCAAGAAGGCCAAGCGCCAGGTTTCCGACGGCGTGGCGCACATCCACGCGTCCTTCAACAACACGATCGTCACGATCACCGACCGGCAGGGCAACACGCTCGCCTGGGCGACCTCGGGCGGCTCGGGCTTCCGCGGCTCGCGCAAGAGCACGCCGTTCGCCGCGCAGGTCGCGGCCGAGAAGGCAGGCGTCGCGGCGCAGGAGCACGGGCTGCGCACCGTCGAGGTGCGCGTGCGCGGGCCCGGCCCGGGCCGCGAGTCCGCGGTGCGCGCCCTGAACGCCTGCGGCCTGAAGGTGACCAGCATCGCCGACGTGACGCCGATTCCGCATAACGGCTGCCGCCCGCCCAAGAAGCGGCGCGTCTGAGACCGGGAGAAACATGGCCAGATACCTGGGTCCGAAGTGCAAGCTCTCGCGTCGCGAGGGCACCGACCTGTTCCTCAAGAGCGGCATCAAGCCGCTCGAGAGCAAGTGCAAGCTCGAGGTGCCGCCGGGCGGCATCAAGGGCGACCGCCGCACGCGCCTGTCGGGCTACGGCATACAGCTTCGCGAGAAGCAGAAGCTGCGCCGGATGTACGGCGTGCTCGAGCGCCAGTTCCGCAACTACTACACGAAGGCCGCCGGGCGGCCCGGTTCGACCGGAGAAAACCTGCTGCGCTTTCTCGAATCGCGCCTCGACAACGTGGTCTATCGCATGGGATTCGCCGCCACGCGCGCGGAGGCCCGGCAGCTCGTCTCGCACAAGGCCATCGAGGTCAATGGCGAGGCGGTCAATGTCCCGTCGTACCAGTGCCAGGCGGGCGACGTGATCGCGGTGCGCGAGAAGTCGCGCGCGCAGGCGCGCATCGCCGCGGCGCTGGCGATCGCGAGCCAGGTCGGCCTGCCCGACTGGGTGCAGGTCGAAGAGTCGAAATTCACGGGTACGCTGAAGGCGCTGCCCGACCGTGACCAGATCCTCCCGGACATCAACGAGAATCTGGTCGTCGAGCTCTATTCGAAGTAACAGGTAACCGCAATGCAAGGCACCGCCACGGAATTCCTGAAGCCACGGTCCGTCAAGGTCACCGAGACCGCGGCGCGGCAGGCGCGCATCGTGATCGAGCCGTTCGAGCGCGGCTTCGGCCACACGCTCGGCAACGCGCTGCGGCGCGTGCTGCTGTCCTCGATGCCCGGTTGTGCCGTGACCGAGGTCGAGATCGAGGGCGTGCTGCACGAGTACACCAGCATCGAGGGCGTCCAGGAGGATGTCGTCGACATCCTGCTGAACCTGAAGTCGATCGCGATCGAGATGCACGCGCGCGACTCGGTCGAGTTGCGCCTCTCGAAGAAGGGGCCCGGCCCGGTGACCGCCGGCGACATCCAGATCGACCACGACGTCGTGATCGTCAATCCGGAGCTCGTCATCGCCAACCTGAACAAGGCGGTCGAGCTCGCGATGACGCTCAAGATCGAGCGCGGCCGCGGCTACCGTCCGGCAGTGCAGCGCCTGGAGTTCGAGGAGCAGAGCCGGCCGATCGGCCGCCTCCAGCTCGATGCCTCGTTCTCGCCCGTGCGCCGCGTGACCTACGGCATCGAGTCCGCGCGCGTCGAGCAGCGCACCGACCTTGACAAGCTGATCATCGACATCGAGACCAACGGCACCATCAACCCGGACGAGGCGATCCGGCGCGCCGGCGGCATCCTCAAGGAGCAGCTCACGGTGTTCGTGGACCTCGAGGGCCAGGGCGAGTCGCCCTCGCGCGAGGCCGGCCCGCTGCCCGACCCGATCCTGCTGCGTCCGGTCGACGAGCTCGAGCTCACGGTCCGCAGCGCCAACTGCCTGAAGGCGGAGAACATCCACTACATCGGCGACCTGGTGCAGCGCACCGAGGTCGAGCTGCTGCGCACGCCGAACCTCGGCAAGAAGTCGCTGACGGAGATCAAGGAAGTCCTCGAGAGCCACGGACTGACGCTCGGCATGCGCATCGAGGGCTGGCCGCCGGCGTCGCTGCGCCGCGAGGACGAGCTGCGCTCGGCCTGAGCACTGCAACGGGATAGCCACGGATGCGACACCAACTGTCGGGACGCCAGCTCTCGCGCAACAGCCCGCATCGCCGGGCGCTGATGCGCAACATGTGCGTGGCGCTGCTGCGCGCGGAGACGATCCGCACCACGCTGCCGAAGGCCAAGGAGCTGCGCCGCGTGGTCGAGCCGCTGATCACGCTCGGCAAGAGCGACTCGCTCAGCAGCCGCCGCCGTGCCTGGGTCACGCTCCGGGACGACGTGCTGGTCGAGAAGCTCTTCGGCGACATCGGGCCGCGCTTTCGCAGGCGCGCCGGTGGCTACACGCGGATCCTGAAGATGGAGCCGCGCATCGGCGACTCCGCGCCGATGGCGCTGATGCAGCTCGTCGAGGCCGACACCGCCCCGTCGCCGGAAAGCGGCGACAAGCCGGAAAAGAAGAAGAAGTCCGCCGCTGCGAAGACGCCGGCCGCGAAGAAGGCCGCGGCGAAGAAAGCCGCCGCGCCGAAGCGCCGCAAGGCTGCCGCGGGCTGAAGCGCCCGGTCCAGCCTCACGAAGAAAGCCGGGTCGTCACCCGGCTTTTTCTTCGTGCTACGGTGTCCCCGCAACAACTCCAACAAGGAGGGGACAACCATGGGCTTCGTGCAGGAATTCAAAGAGTTCGCAATGAAGGGCAATGTCGTCGACATGGCGGTCGGCATCGTGATCGGCGCCGCCTTCGGCAAGATCGTCGCCTCGTTCGTCGACGCCCTCGTCATGCCCGCGCTTGGATGGGTGGTGGGCGGCGTGGATTTCTCCAGCCTCGCCGTGATCCTCGGGACGAGCGCCGCAACCGGCGAGCCGGTCTCGCTCGGCTACGGCAAGTTCATCCAGGCGCTGGTCGACTTCCTGATCATCGCCTTTGCGATCTTCATGGCGCTCAAGGCGATCAACCGCCTGAAGAAGCCGCCGGCCCCGGCCGCGGTACCGCCGCCGCCGCGCGAGGAAGTGCTGCTGACCGAGATTCGCGACCTGCTGAAACAGCAGCGCTGACCCGGTTCACGCCGCCACGGCGAAAGCCTCGCGAGTCAGGTTGCGGGGCTTGCCCGCCTGTGCGATCACATTGTCCTCGATGCGGATTCCGCCGTACGGACGGAGGGCGTCGACCCGCCGCCAGTCAATCGCGCGGCCGCGCGCGTCGGCGCGCGCCTGCTCGAGCAGCGAATCGATGAAATAGATCCCGGGCTCGATCGTGACCGCAAAGCCTTCCTCGAGATCGCGGGTCAACCGCAGGTACGGGTGACCCGGCGGCTTCTCACGCACGCCGCCCTCCGGGCTCGCCATGAATCCGGCTGCGTCGTGCACCATCAACCCGAGCAGGTGGCCGATGCCGTGCGGGAAGAAGACGGAAGTGATGCCGCCATCGACCGCGGATTCGGGCGAACCGGTGACCAGTCCGTGCGTGACCAGGACACCGGCGATCGAGCGATGCGCCTCGAGGTGAATGTCGCGGTAATCGACGCCCGGCCGCACGCGATCCACGAGCTTCTGCTGCGTCGCGTCGAGCGACCGGATCAGATCCTGGAACTCGCCCGCGTCCGCTGCATAGCTGCGCGTGATGTCGCAGGCATAACCGGCATGCTGGGCGCCCGCGTCGATCAGGAACGATTTCACGTCCGCCGGGCGCTGGCGCGCCAGCAGCTGGTAATGCAGCACCGCGGCATGCCGGCCAATGGCGATGATGTTGTTGTAGGGGAGTTCCTCCTCGCGTGCCCCGGCCGCCCGGCAGTAGGCGAGGTGGATGTCATATTCCGAGTCGCCGGCCCGGAATCCCGCCTCGGCGGCGCGATGGGCACGGACGCCGGCTGCCGTCGCGAGTGCCATGCACTCGATCTCGTAGGGACTCTTGGCCGCCCGCGCGTAGTCCAGGCGCTGCGCGAAGGCCGGCGGGTCGTGCTCGCCGAGGCCCTCCGTCACCGGCCCGCGTTCCGCCAGCACGGCCCAGCGCCCGCCGGCACCGACGTGCCGGCGCAATTCGCCGGGCGACCGGACCACGACGAGCTCGAAAAAGCCCACCCAATAGCCCTCCGGCAGCGACGGAGGCAGGTACCAATAGTCGTCCGGTTGGTGGAAGACCAGCTTCGGGCGGTTCCCGGGCCGGTATATGACGAAAGAATCGGGGCTCGTGTCGGGCAGCCAGGCCCGATATCGGGGATTGGGCTTGAATGGATAGGTGCTGTCGTCCAGGTAGAGATAGCGCTGGCTGCCGGATCCGATGATCACGCCATCGAAGCCGCTCTCCGCCAGCGCGCGGTCCACGCGGGCCATCGTGTCCTGCAGGTGTTGACCATAAAGTGCCTCCAGCGATCTCTTGTTCGGCATCGCAACTCCCGATCGAACGATTGCCGAAGCGTAACCTCCGCCGCCGACTGTCGCAAAATTGCGACCTTTGCTAACGACGGCAATACCGGTAAAATCCAGCGACACGACGCAGCATTGAACCGTTCTTTGCGCTGTTCGCGTCGTGGAACACACCTGAGACTCTCACTGAAACAACTGGGGTAACTGACGATGAATGCAAAGATTTGGGGCGCCATTGCGGTTGCCCTGGTACTGGGCGCCTGTGGCGCCAAGCAGGAAGAAGAAGCGGCTCCGATCGAGGAAACCGCGCCGGCTCCTGCCGCTGAAGAAGTTGCGCCGCCTGCCGATCCGATGGCGACCGACCCGGCCGCCGTGGATCCGAATGCGCCGGTCGAGCCGGCTCCGGAAGAGACCACTCCTCCGTCACAGTAAGCGCAGGCTGCTAATGGCCTGATCGGCCGGGCGGAAGGCGCGCAGAACGCGACCTTCCCCCGGCCGATCTTTTTCCGGGACTCCAGCATGCCGATCACCATCCGTGAAGCGCGCGCCTCGAAGTCGGATCGAGACTGGATCGAGGATGCCTACGGCGAATATCTCGCCGATCTGACCGCCGACACGACCGGTGTATTCCCCTCGCTGACCATCACCGGACAGAGCGTCTCCGAGATCATCCAGGGCTGGTTCCACGACGACCGCTGCACCGCCTTCATCGTGCTGCGCGAGCAGGAACCGGTCGGCTTCGCCGTCGTGCAGCGCGGCCTGGCGAGCGGTGACGACCCGCGCCGGCGATACCGGCTGAGCGAGTTCTTCATCCGCCGTTCGTTTCGCCGCAAGGGCATGGGACGCGGCGCGGCGCTCCTGCTGTTCGCGCGCTACGCCGGCGAGTGGACGATCGCCGAGCAGTCGCGCAATCCCGGTGCGCTGAAATTCTGGCGCCGGGTCGTCACCGAATTCACCAACGGGCGCTTCCAGGAAACGCGCGGACAGGGAGAGATCGCGCACCTGTTCACGAGCGCCGGGCCGGCGACCGTGGTGGCGCGCTGAGATCGGCGCGCAGACGTTCAACTTGCGCCGTGCGCGCTGCTTCGTGATGCAACGACGGCCGGCAGTCTTCGCGCTTGTCCTCGTAGTCGCGGCAACCTTCGGACTGACGTCCTGCGGATATCGCCACGAGGCGTACCGCCTCGACGAAAGGTCGAAGGTCGCGGAAGAGCTGTTCGATCTCCATTACGTCGAGGCCGACGACGAGGGCTGGTTCTGGCAGCCGGAGCAGGCCGATCTCGCGCTCGAAGCGGTGGAGCAGTCCGCCGAGCGGCGCGACACCTTCGTCCTGCTGTTCGTGCATGGCTGGCACCATTCCTCGCGTTGCTGCGACAGCAACGTGCAGTCCTTCCGCAAGACGCTCGTGCAATTGCACGATGAGCTGTCGCGCAACGTCCACGCCGATGCCCGGGCGGCCTATTCCCAGGCCGAGAAGAGCGGAAGGGACTTCAAGGTCATCGGCATCTACGTTGGCTGGCGAGGGCGGTCGCTTCCGGGCTTTCTCGATTACTTCACCTTCTGGGGCCGCAAGAGTGCCGCGGAGCGCGTCGGCGAGGCGGACGTGCGCGAGTTCATCGCGCGCCTCAATCAGACGTACCTTGAAAAACGCAGCGATCGCGAGCGCGGCAACTTCCTGGGGCTGATCAGCATCGGGCACAGCTTCGGCGCCCAGGTGCTGCTCCGGGCGACGGCCGCCACGCTCGAGCAACAGCTCATCAGCCTTAATGCGCCTCCGGGCTGGTTGCGCCAGCCGGCAGCGGCGGCGCCTGCCGAAAGTCCAAAGGCGCTGCAGGGCATCGGCGATCTGGTGGTGTTGCTCAACCCCGCCACCGAGGCCGCGGCCTATCATCGGCTGCACCTGCTGTCGATGGCGATGCGGTACCAGGAGACGCAGACGCCGGTGATGCTGACCATCTCGACCGACAATGACTACGCGCGCCACAAGCTCTTCACATTCGGCCGCGTCCTGGGCGAGTTCTTCACCGCCAAGCCACGCAAGCCGGATGCGCTCGAGCGCGAGGCCGAGCGCAAGGCCCTGGGCATCGACGGCAAGCATGTCCGGCACGCGACTCATCGCATCGAACCCGTCGACCCGCGTGAAAAACTGGTCAAGGTGGAGGCAGACCCCGGTGTCGAGCCGGGCTGTGACCGGACCGGCGATTGCCTGGCCGACTGGCGGGTCTGGGCAGAGCTGCCGGGCCGGCGCATCCTCGAGGACCTGCCACTGCGCGAAGACACGCAGGCCGGACTCGACCGGCTGCGCGACTTCGATTTCTCGGCGAAGGTCCGGCTCGGAAATGTCGAGATGAACCGCGGCGAGGGCGGGATCGCGTTTCAACCGCTGATCGTCGCAACCACCGGCAAGGCGATCGTCGACAACCACAGCGGGATATTCGCCCAGCCGCTGCTGCGATTCCTGATTCCGTACATCGCGCTGATCGAGACCAAGCTGGCGCTCAATGCCGAGGAGGATGTCGAGAAAAAGCAGCGTGCCCTGCGTCAATGACGAGCGCCTGTCTGCCTGCCTGGCTAGAACCTATCTCAAAATTCCGCATTTGAGTGAAACGGCATAAAATTCAGGCATGCAGCGTTTGAGCGATGAGCAGTGGGAGCTGATCCGGAAGCACTTTCCGGAGGAGCACATTCCCGACGATCG
>JBOHZL010000064.1:0-18119 GCA_050738495.1 Steroidobacteraceae bacterium
CGGCGCGGGCCCCGGGCTACCCGTCACGGGCGGCCTGACGCCAGGTCAGTTCGTCTTGACCTGCAGATCGTTCTTCACGTTCTTGACGCCCTTGACCGACATGGCAACGCTGCCCGCAGCGGCCTTGGCAGCCGCATCGTCGACGAAGCCACCGAGCTGCACGACCCCATTCTTGGTCTCCACATTGATCTGATGGGCTTTCGTGTCGGAGTTCTCGATCAGCGCCGCCTTCACCTTGGCGGTCAGGACCGAGTCGTCGATGACTTCACCGGCCGTCGAGGAACCCTCACTCACTTTGAGGTTGTTCTCGACGTCCTTGACGCCATCGACTTTCCGTGCCAGCTTCCCGGCGCTCGACTTCTCGTCGGCCGAGTCCACGAACCCGTTCAGCTGAACGACTCCGCGGTTGACGTCGACATTGATCTCGCCGCCTTCCGTCACCGGATTGGCGATGAGTGCCGACTTCACGTTGGTCAGTACGACGGCATCATCGACTTGCTCCCCTGCCGCACGCTGCGTGCGTGTCGCCGAGCAGGCGATCGTGCCCAACATCACCGTTGCGGCGATGGCCGTCGCCAATGTCTTGTTAATGTTCATGCTTGCGATCTCCTGGCCTGCCTTACTGTGTTGGCGGAAGTTCGGGCTCGGCGGGCGGTGAGCCATATCCCATGGCCGCGTCCTTGGCGGCCTGCAATGCGGCGTCGGCGTCATCCTTGCAACGCTGCTGTTCTTCACCTGCGAGCGACTCGCACTGCTCCATCGCGACACTGTGCTCGCCCTCGGCCTTCTCGATGGCAACATCCTGCTCGGCCTGCACCGTGTCCTGCTCGGCCTGCATCGTGTCCTGCTGGGCCTCGCTCTGCGCGGCCGACACGTCTTCCTGCACCTCCGCAGGCGATTCGGGCTGTTGACATGCGACGAGCATCGCGATGAACGCGATTCCCGCCAGTTTCGTGGTCATTTCCATCATGGTCTCTCTCCTCACGCGTGGTGTCGTCTTCAGAACCGGAATGCGCCTGTCAGCCAGAGCGCGTTGGAATCGTCGATATCCTCGAAATCGAACTGCTCGTACTCGAGGCGCAGGTTGAACCGCTCGAGGAACGTTACGCCGAGACCCACGCTGTACGTGAAGTCGCTGCCGCTGTCGTCCTCGGAAAAGTCGACGAGCGGCGAGTTGACGCGCGCCTCGGTCTCATAGAAGTAGTAGCCGGCCTTGGCGAAGGCCTCGAACGGGCCGAATGGCAGGGTGCCCGTGACGTACGGCGCGAAGCCGTCGGTCTCAACCGTCAGGAAGGTATCGGGCAGGATTTCGTCGTCGGGGCTGCCGAGGTTGACGTAGGCAATCTCGGTGCCGAAGAAGCGGTTCATGCGCCAGCCGAGGAACGCCTTCCAGGCCGTGTCGTCGCTGTCGTAGTCGTCGATGGTCTCGTCGACGTCGTCGAAGTTGTCGATCTCGACCTTGAATTCACCGGCGCCGGCGCCGGCGTACCAGCCCTGCTCGTCTTCCCATTGCGCATGCGCGCTGGTGGCGACCGTCATGGCCGCAATGGCGACCGCTGCTGCAATCCCGTGCCCCATGCAATCCTCTCCTCGGCCGAGTCATGCACTCGTGCGGGGATGTTGCATTGGGCAGCTTGCAGGCAGAGTCGGACAGCGGCCCGGCAGGGGGTAGGACGAAGCCGGTAGCCCGGCGAACGTCGCCAATCAACGACACCGCTACATTAAAAGCGCAGCGAGAGGCAGCTCAGTCCGCCGTCCATCTTGCGAAACTCCGACATCTCGAGCGCGATGGTCTCGTAGCCGCAGGCCTCGATCGCGGCTCTGGTGCGCGGATAGCCGTCGGCGACCAGCACCCGGTCATTGACGCGCAGGCAATTCGCCGCGTAACGCTCGGCAGCGGGCAGCTCGATCAGTTCATAGGGCGCGAGCGCGGGCGTGCGCGGAATCTCCGGGGTGACGACCATGCGGCCGTCGCCCAGCCAGGCGATGCCGGATTTCAGGTGCAGCAGGCCGTCGATCGCGCGGATGTCGACGAGGCTCGACGGATAGCCGAGGTCGCCGAGAAAACCGGCGAGCTGGCGCGCGCCTTCTTCATTGGTGCGCGTGGACAGGCCGATCAGGAAGTATCCGTCGGCGTCGCAGACATCGCCGGCATCCACGGTGCCGGGGTCGAAGATCTGCGGAATCTCGCGAAACAGTCCGCGGAGTGCCGCGGCGATGGCGTGGACCTCGCCCTGGCGGGAGGGCGCGCCGGGCCGCATCAGGATGGCCCCAAGCGGCGTCAGGAGCGCCGTGTCCTCGACGAAACAGCCGTCTGGATGCCGCGGATCGGCCGGCAGGATGGTCAGCGAGAGGCCGCACTCCGAGAGCGCGACGCAATAGCGCTGATGCTGCTCGAGCGCGGATTCGTAGTCCGGGACGCCTTCCCGTGACTGCGTGAGCCCGGCGGCAAAGTCGTGATTGGGGAGTCTCAGTAATGCGTGGGTATACACGGATGTTGCATTGCAAAAAGAGCCTGGCCTGCATCTGATTTTACCGCCGCGGCGTAGTATTTCCGCTCCTGGCTCGGTCTGTTGACCGACCCTTGGGGTCATTCAGCTGTATGTCTCAAATAACGAGGGAACTGACCATGTCCATGAATCGCAGAGATTTCGGCAAGGTGATGTTGGGGGTTGCGGGCGGCCTGGTGGCCGGTGCGCAGCTGACGAATGTCGCGATTGCCGGTGAGGAAGGCGGCGAGAAGCACGTCTGTAAAGGCCATAACGCGTGTAAAGGCAAGGGCGGCTGCAAATCGGGTGACGGCGGCTGCGCCGGCAAGAACTCCTGCAAGGGCAAGGGCGGCTGCGCCACCGATGCCAAGCACGAGTGCGCGGGCAAGAACGCCTGCAAGGGCCAGGGTGGCTGCAAGGGCGGCGACAACGGCTGCGCCGGCAAGAACTCCTGCAAGGGCAAGGGTGGCTGCAAGGTGCCGGTCGACATGTCGCACCACACGGGCGGCTGATACCCGAGCAGCGTAGTATTTCCTGGGGTGGGCCGGTCGCTATCGTGACCGGTCCGCTTCAGGAATGACTGTTTCAACAACGAGGATACTGACATGGCCATGAATCGTCGGGACTTCGGCAAAGTGATGCTGGGCGTCACGGGCGGACTGATCGCTGGCACGCAGCTGGCGACTGTCGCGTCCGCGGGCGAGGAGAAGGAGAAGGTCGACTTGTCCAAGCTGCCCAAGCATGAATGCAAGGGCCAGAATGAATGCAAAGGCCAGGGTGGCTGTAAACCCGGTGACAACGGATGTGCCGGCAAGAACAGCTGCAAGGGCAAGGGCGGATGCAAGACGCCGGTCGATCCGGCGCATCTGGAAGGCAGCGGCTGAGGCCTGGCGCTGAATCGAGCTGCCATCCGGGCTGCTCGGCCCGGATGGCAGCCGAACCTGGAAACATGATGGTCAATCGCTGGAACCTGCCGGACCTGGGCCAGGGCGTGGGCCTGCGCACCCAGCATTTCCGCCACATCACCGAACGCTGGCCGGCGATGGACTGGTTCGAAATCCTGTCCGAGAATTTCATCGACACGGAGGGCCGGCAGCTCCATTACCTCGACCGGATCGCCGAGCGCTATCCGATCGTGATGCACGGCGTGTCGCTCTCGGTCGGCAGCACCGATCCGGTCGACTTCGTTTTCCTCGACAAGCTCGCCGCGCTCGCCAGGCGCGTGCGCGCCGTCTGGCTGGGCGATCACATCTGCTGGACCGGCGTCGCCGGCCTCAATGGCCACGACCTGTACCCGGTGCCGTACACCGAGGAAGGCCTGCAGCACATGATCTCGCGGGTGCGGATCATCCAGGACTATCTCGAGCGGCCGCTGGTGCTCGAGAATCCATCGACCTACCTGACCTTCGCTGCATCCACGATGCCCGAGGAAGAATTCATCGCGCGGCTCGCCGTCGAGTCCGGCTGCGCGCTGCTGCTGGACGTCAACAATGTTTATGTCACCTGCCGCAATCACGACCTCGACCCGCTCGCCTATCTCGATGCGATCCCGTACGAGCACGTGGTGCAGGTGCACCTGGCCGGGCACACCGACAATGGCACGCACTGCATCGATACGCACGACGGACGGGTGATCGACGAGGTGTGGCGTCTCTACGCGCGGGTGCACGAGCGCACCGGCGGGCGTGCGACGCTGCTCGAGTGGGACGCGAATGTCCCGAAGTTCCAGGTGTTGCAGCAGGAAGTGCGGAAGGCCGCGGCCTGGCGCAACGGCTCGCGGCTTGGCGCGCGGACGGCGGCGGCCTGATGCTGCGCGATCCACCGGCGCCGGAGGCGCTCGACACGCTCGAGCGCTGGATGCAGTCGGTGGTGATGCATCCGCAAGGCGCCGAGGCGGGCGTGCGCTCGAAACCGGCACGGACGATCCTGCCCGGCGCCGCGCAGGAGCTGGACCGGGTCGTGCTGCCTTCCAAGGCCTTGACCTCCGCCGAACGGCTCGAAATCTATGCGCACATGTATTACGCGCGCCTGCTCGAGATCCTGGTCGCGGAATACCCGGTGACGCGCCGGATCCTCGGACCCGGCGCCTTCGCCCGGGCCTGCCGGCAATTCATCCGGCGCAATCCCTCCAGGCATCGCACGCTCAACCGGCTGAGCGAGAAGTTTCCGGCATTCCTGGTGCGGCAGCTGCCGCCCGGCAACCGCAGCGGCCTCGCGACCGACGTCGCGCGCATCGAACGCGCGATGGAGGAAGTATTCGATGCGCGGCGCGCCGAGCCCTTGACCGCCGCCGAGTTCGCCGCGCTCAGCGAGAATGACTGGCAGCGGGTGAAGCTCGACGTGAATCCCGCGCTCGCGATGCTGAAGCTGCGCTATCCGGCCAACGACTACATGAATGCCGCGCGCCGCGGGGACAAGCCGCGCATCCCGCGGCCGCGCGCAAGCTTCGCGATCGTCTACCGGCGCGGCTTCCAGGTGTTCCGGCGCGACCAGGATCCGGAGCAGTTCAAGCTGCTCGCAGCGCTGGTCGCCGGCCGCGCGCTGGCGCAGGCCGTGCGCTCGAGCATCGGCGCACGCGCCGGCAACGCGGAACGGGCGGCAAAGCGGCTCGGCGGCTGGTTCCGGGAATGGGCCGCGGCGGGGCTGTTTGTCCGTGGCGAACAATGATTTCGTGTTCAGTGTCGGTGAGTTGACCGGCTTACACTTCGGCCATCGCGCTTGATCAGGGGAACAGTCGTGAACATCCGCAGCCTCGCGAAGGGTCTCAAGTACTGCGGCGAGGCCGCCGGCAAGCGCCAGACCTACTACGTGTTCGAGAGCGGCCGCGCCTACGTCGTCATGTCGGCCTCGCGCACCAAGCGCGCGAGCGGCTACTTCAATCTCGTGAGCCGTGACGCGGTCGAGAAGATACGGAAGCGCTATGCCGGCCGGCAGGACGTGACAGCGAAGCAGCTCGCCACGCGCTCGCGTGGTCCGGGCGTGCGGGACGCCTTGCAGGCGCTCAATGTCCTCTATGTGCTGGTCGCGACCGGGCGCGCGAAGCGGGACGACCGCTACCAGGACCAGCGGCTGCACTTCAACATTCTGCCGCGCTGAAAAAGGCCCGCCTTGCGGCGGGCCTTCGCATCCATGCGCCCTGCGAGCGTCAGGGCTTGTAGCGGTTCCAGACGTTGCGCGCGATCAGCGTCATCGCGGCACCCGCGACGAAAATACCGCCGGCGCTGAAGATCTTCGCGATGTAGATGCCGAGCTCCGGCAGGTTCGTCCACACGTGGGAGAGCGAGGCGAGCACCAGCGCCGTGACCATCACCCGCACGCTATCCTCGGTTGCGATCGCGACGGCGCCGACCACTCCGAGCAGCAGCAGGATCAACCCGATATACGGGATATCGACGAAGGCGCCGATCACGGCAATGGCGATGGCCGCCCAACCAATGAGCTTGAATGGATTCACTGTTACATCCCCCTGATCGTTGTTTTAGTCGCGGCCGGCCAGCCCGGACCGCCCGGCGATCCTACGCGGCGTGGCGGCGGCAGGCAAAAGCGGAGCCCGCCCGCATTCGCAGGCCGTTGAAAACAAAGAACCTTTCGCCGCGCTGAACGCCGCCCAGCCAATCCGGTCGGATTGAGCCGGGTCGCGGGGGAGTGGCCGTTGACCTGGTCTGGATGCCGGTACCGATCGAACCGCCACCCGCGCCTCCGTCAAAGCCACCGGATCTTCCCGTCGCCGCATCGTCGCCCACGGTGCCGCAGCCTGTATTGCCGCTGCCCGTGTTGCCGGCGCTTCCCGAACCGTCACCGGCGCGCACGGCTGCCGACTGGGAACGCAGCGCACGCGAAGTCGCGGGCAGGTTCGGCCAGCCCTCGGGGACCCGGCGTTTTGGTGAAATGCCCGAGGCCCCGGCTGGACGGCCCAAAGAGTCGCTGCCGCGGTCGATCTGGAAAAAGCCGCTGCCTCGCGTCGGCACGACGGTCAGGACACCGGAGGGCGAGACGATTCTCTGGGTTTCGGACAATTGCTATGTCCCGCTCGGCTCGGTCAGCCTGACGAAGCGGCCGCCGCCATCGCAAGAACCGGGTTGCGGGCCGGACGGGATCGGCCTTTCATGTGCACGATGAACTATCAGCTACGCGGACTCGAACCCGCCTTGTTCGAGGGCTATTTCGGTCTCGATGACGATGCGCTCGCCGCGCGCGGCATGCGCTGGATGCGTTCCGACGCGCCGGTCGGCTATCCCTGCCGCATCAGCCTCGAGGATGCACCGGTCGGCGAGCCGGTCCTGCTCCTGCCGTTCACTCACCAGGACAGCCGGTCGCCGTATCGCGCCTCGGGCCCGATCTTCGTGCGCCGCGACCAGCGCCGGGCGGCGCGCTTCGTCGATGAGTTGCCGCCTTACCTGACGCTTCGCCCCTTGTCCGTGCGCGCCTACGATGCGGCTGACGAGATGGTCGATGCGGATGTCGTGGCCGGCCAGCTTGCCGCGCCGCTGATCGAGCGATACCTCGCGCGCGAAGACGTCAGTTATCTGCATGTCCACTTCGCGCGACGGGGCTGCTTCGCCTGCCGCGTCGATCGCGCCTGAGTGGTCCTGTCATGAAGGCGACGTAGAATCGCCGCATGGGATCCGGATTCAGCCGGCGCGACTTCCTCGCCGGATCGGCGGGACTCGCCTCCGCCTCGTTCGTTCCGCTGATCGGCGCGCTGCAGGCGCGCCATGCCGTGGCGCAGTCGCGCGTGTCGCTGCATGTGGCCGGGCCTTATGGGCCGCTGCAGCCGGTGGCCGACCTGGCGACGGGTCTGCCACTCATCATGCTGCCGCAGGGATTCCAGTACCGGACCGGGTCTTGGTCGGGTGACTCGATGAGCAATCGCTCGGCCACGCCGCAGGCCCACGACGGCATGGGCGTGATCGCAGGTTCCCGCCGCGGTGGCGAGATCGACGTCACGCTGGTGCGCAATCACGAGCGCGCGCTCGCGATCCCGATCGGAGCGCCCGCGCGATACGACACGGTGATGCCGAAAGGCGAGGGGCTGGCGCCGGGTGGCGGCACGACCACGCTGCGGTTTCGCGGCCGCCGCTGGATCGGAGTCGAGCCCTCGCTCGGCGGCACGATCTACAACTGCGCAGGCGGCGTGACGCCCTGGGGCACCTGGCTCAGTTGCGAAGAGACCGTCATGGATTTCACCGATCAGGGCGGCGGGCGGCACGGCTACGTGTTCGAAGTGCGGCGCAACCCGCGAAAGACCACCGGCCGCCCGATCGTGGACATGGGGCGGATGCTGCACGAAGCAGTCGCGGTCGATCCGGCGACGCGCATCGCGTATCTGACCGAGGACCACCCGCGCAACTCGGGTTTTTACCGTTTCATTCCGGATGATGCGAGCGGCAGGGCTGGCAGCTACGAAACCGGCGGCCGCCTGCAGGCGGCTCGGGTCGCCGGACGCGCAAATGCGGATCTGGCCGCGCCCTTGCTCGGCAACGTGCATCGCCTCGAATGGATCGGGATCGAACAGCCGGATGCCGATCCCGGCCCGGCGCCGGCGGCGCTCGCGGCCGACGGCAGCGCCAGCGGGCCGTTCCTCGAGGCCTGGTCGAAAGGCGGCCTGCGCCTCAGCCGGGCGGAAGGCATCTGCCGCCATGGCGACCGGTTTTTCCTGGTCGACACCGAAGCGGGCTTCAGCGCCGAAGGACGGCGTGGCCATGGCGAGGGCGCGGTCTGGGAATACGATCCCAGCGCGCAGACGCTGCGGGCGATCTTTGTCGCAGCCAGCCAGCAGGTGGGCGACAACATCGACAACATCACGGTCAGCCCGCGCGGCGGGATGCTGCTCTGCGAGAACGGCGACCCGGTCACCGACGCCTACGGGCCCGGCACGCGGCTGCTCGGGCTCACGGCCGGCGGAGAATCGTATTCGTTCGCCAAGAACCGGATGGTGCTGACGCAGGAGCAGCTCGCCGCTGCGGGCAAGCGCGTTGCGCCGGGCGACTATCGCGGCCAGGAATGGGCCGGCGCCTGCTTCGATCCCTGGGGCGAGGTGCTGTTCGTGAACATCCAGGTGCCCGGCATCACCTTCGCGATCTGGGGGCCGTGGGAGCGCGGCAACCTCTGACGCAAAAGAAAGGCCCGCATCGCGCAGGATGCGGGCCTTGCCCGGGAACAGGAACCGAACCGGGCTAGTTTTTCGGCTCGAGCCGGACGGCGTTGACTGCCGCCTCGGCATTGATGAAGCCGTAGCCGTCGAGCTGGCTGTAGCCCTTGCCGATCGCGTTCTGGAACCGGCCCTCGAACGGTGTGCCGTCGAGGTAGCTGCCGAAGAAGCGGGCGCCATTCGGAACGAGCCGGCCCGACGGAATCAGGACGCCGCCGCCGAGCAGGTCGGCCGAGCCGCCGGCGACCGCGCCGACTTCCGCGCCTGCCGCGTCGGCCTCGTCGCGATCGACCCCGAACGAAAGCAGGTCGCCATTCCCGAAGCTGCCGGCCCGGAAGTGCAGGTTGAGCTGTTTCCACTGGCCCGCCACGCCCGGCGGATCCGCAGGCTGGGTGAAGACATGCGTCACGTCGGCGGGATCGAGGCCGATGCTGCGGCCCACGGCGAACGGCTGGCCGACGTCCGGTCGCTCGTCGAAGACCAGGCCTTTCGGCGAATGCGTGGCACTGCCGCCGCTGCCATTGATGGAAAAGCTCCTCACGCGCCGCGGCCCGGTCTGCGCCAGGGTGAAGAAGTTCGGATCGGAGCTGCTGACGCCGTTGAAGTCGCCCGTCGCGTTGATCGTCAGCAGGTTCGCCCCCGACTCCGCGTCACCGGATGCGAAATACGGGTCGAGGTCGTGCCGAAACGCGCTCTGCTGGAGGATGCGGCGCATCCGGTTCGGCTTGACCTTGCCGCTGCCCCCGGCCGCTTCGAGCACGAGCGCTGCGATCCCCGCCGCATGCGGGGCCGCCGCGCTGGTGCCGAAGAAGTTCGGCAACTCGTCGGGATCCTCGAGCGCGTCCTCGAAGAAGAAGGTCGTGTTGGCGCCGTCCATCGCCGCCATGTCCGGCTTCTGGCGGACCTGCGGTTTGGCGAGGCGCCTGTTGTTCTTGTCGAAATAGATCGTGGACGGACCCGGCGAAGTGAATCCCTCGGGCACGAAGGGCGAGAAGAACGCGTAGGCCGCGACACCCATCGCGCCCCGCGCGGAGTTGTGGCCGTAGGTCACCGGACCCAAGTAGCTGAAGTGCTCCTGCGGGAACACGCCGTCGAATCCCACGTAGCGGATCCGGTCTGCAACCCTGCGGTTGCCGGCGGGTGGCACGTTGGACCGCGAGATGACCATTTGCAGCGTCAGGCCCGGCAGGAAGCCCGATTCGAGCGGCCGGTTCGAGAACAGGTTCTGCTCGGAGAACGAGCCGATGAAGGTCCCGTCCTCGAGGAAGAACAGCAGATTATAGTCGGAGAGCACCTGCTCGGTCACTTCGACTTCCGAAACGCGGAACCGGAAGTCGCCGAATTGCGGCGGCTGAAAGCTGTCGACCAGCACGGTGTAGGTTCCGGCGAGCGGCAACTGCAGGATCAGCGATTCGGGATTGGTCGTCGTGTCGACGAACTGGATGAAGCCGCCGTTCGGATCGAACAGCGTAAAGGTCAGGTCCGGATTGGGTTGCCCCGGTCCGCTCTCGTCGGCGTCGAGGAAGATTTCGACGAGGGTTCCGGCCGCGGCATCGAAGGTGAAGGTCGTGTCGCCGCCGTCGGGCACGCTGCCGGTTCCCGAGGTGATGACCTGGATGACGGTCGGCGGGATCGGGTCGTAGGGCTCATTCCACTGGAACACGATCAGGCTGCCCGGATCGAAGGCGATGTTCTGGGCGATGTCGCGGCCCGGTCCTTCCATGAAATCGTGGAATCCGCCGGCATAGAGCGCCGGGTCCACGCCCGAGAAGTCGAGGTTGGTGTTCCGCCAGGAGGATGGCGCGCCCGGCACGATGCGTGGCCTCGAGTCGTAGGACTCGGTCGCCGCGCGATTGCCCGCCGAGGAGAAATGCGACACGCCGGCGGCGGCGACGTCGTCGACCGCCTGCGCGACGATGCCATCCTGGAAGAACGGCTCGCCGGGATAGATGACGTCGTCGACGATGATGTCGGCCTTGAAACCCGCAATGGCGTTCGGCACGTCCGGGAATCCTGCGAGCGCGCGGATATTGTTGGCGAAGTTGACCTCGCCGCCATTGGCCGTCGCGAACCCGAGCCGCGCCTTCGGCGCCACGTCGTGCACGATCTGCAGCATGGCGCGGCCTTCGTCGATGTCGCTGCCGTCCGAACTCCCGTCCTCCAGAACCACGATCGGGCGGGTGTTTCCGAAGGGATTGCCTGCGCCGGGCAGATCGCCGGAAGCGATGTCCGCCGCTGCACTGCTCGCCTCGGGATTGGTGTCGTAGCTGTCCGAAATCGCGCCGACGGAGATGCCGCGGCCCTTGAACTCCCGCACCCGGTTGATGCGGTGCTGCACGATGCCCTGGCTCGTGGCCGCGCCGGCATCGGTCATCATCGGGCCCGAGGGAACGACTGCGAGCACGCCCTTCCTGGCGGCGATGGCGGCGAGTGAGCTGGTCGGCACGTAGGCCTCGATGACGCCGGCGCGGTACTTCAGGTCGCTCGCCTTGACCTCGACACCGGCGATCGCGTGAAGCTCGTGCAGCACTACGGCGGCCGGCACACGGCCATCGAGCGAGATCCGCACCAGCGGCCGGCCCGCCGCGTCGAATACCACCGGATGGACGAGCTCGGCGCCCGCGACGCGGCTCTCGACGACCTTCTGGCCTTTCTGGTCGGCCGCCAGCGATTTCGCGCGCCCCGCCGGCGTCGCGAGCTGCAGTAGTCCGCCGCCGAGGTTGCGCACGACGGGCTTCGCCTCGGCCGGTACGGACGCGGATGCCAGCGCCACGAGCGCAAGCATGGACAGCGCAGGCAAAGATCTACGATCTCGCAGCCAGGCAAGACGATCGGGACTGGTGATCACGGTGCCGCTCCCTTCACGCGACTTCTAGGAGTTGGTTTTGCGGAAGCTATGCCGTCGGCCCGGGCGATTCAACACCGGCGGCTGCAGCGGCTGCGAACGTCATGTTTTCTTTGCGGGCGACAGCAATCCGGCGGGCAGCGCCGGTCGCGGCCGGGCCCGTGCGCCGGTCGTCAGTGCAGCGCTTCGTCCCCGGCGGCGGGTGTCTGCCCGCGGCGCAGCGTCCGCGCATCGACGCCGGTCAGGCGCCGAAGCTGGCGGAACATGGTCGAGCGGCTCTCGAAGCCGACCTGCGCGGCGATCCTGGCCTGGTCAAGCTTCGTCGACAGCAGCAGGCGCCGTGCGACCTCGGCGCGCTTGCGCTGCAGGAACACGAACGGAGTCACGCCGTGGATCGCCTGGAACAGGCGGATGAAGTGGAAGCGCGACAGGCAGGCGGAAGCCGCCAGGTCGCCCATCCCAAGGGTGCGCATATAGAAGGTGTTGATGCAATCGGTGCTCCAGCCGATCCGGCGGAATATCTCGCGCCGCGTGGCCTGGCGCGAGCTCTTCAGGGAATTGATCGCCTCGACGTCGGTCCGGTGCACGCGCAGCATCCGCTCGAGCAGGAAGCTGAACTGCTCCTCGTACCACAGGTCGTCGGTCAGACCGCGATCGGCCTCGCGCGCGATGTAGCGCAGGATAGGCGAGACGCGGGCATCGTGCGGGCGCAGCATCTCGGCGAACTCGATGGAGCGCGCGGCAGGCTCGACGCCGTCCTCGAGCATGCGGCCGGCCGGCGCCAGCATGGCACCCAGCGTTTCTTCCGCCAGGCCGGGGCGGAAGAAGATGCTGAAGCTGTGCACCGGCCTGGAACTCCTGAGCGAGCTCGCATAGGTTCGCTGGTCATTGATCAGCAGGTAGTTGTCGTCGTCGACGGCCACCGTGCGGCCGTCGAGGTGATAGTGCTCCGCGCCTCCCCAGGCGGCCTTGACCGACAGGCGCTGGGTGAAGTCGGGATAGTCCGCATGCCGTTCGCGGGCGGAGATGATGCAGTTCTCCTTGCCCCACTTCGAATAGAAGTACTTCCGGAACTCGCGGTTCTCAGGCGTATCCTTCACCTTCGGCAGCGAATGCAGCAGCAGCATCCAGGTCAGCTCATGGCAGTGGCGGATCGTTCATCCGCACTTATGGATAGTGCGGCGAGATCGAAAGTTCGTCCGGCAGGCAAGTAAAAGCGGCCGTCCGCATGAATTGCCGCGACGGCAAGACATCAATTGCGCATGACTCCGGATCTCTGCGTCGGTTCCGGATCCGCCAGCGCCTGATCGGCAAATCGTGCGGATAGATACTCGAATCGATAGCTGCCGTTCGCCGTCGCACCGAATTTCGGCAGCCGCACTCCATCAAACTCCACCAACGGGCCGTAGTAGTGCTGATTGACGGTGCCGTCGTAGAAGTTGCCCCAGCCGAGCAACTTGCCGTTTGGCGAGACCTGAAACCAGGCCAGCAGCCTCTCGTCGCGATCGTAAACATAGAGATCCGACTCATTGCGGAGCTCAACCCGCAGCGCCGGATCGCGCCGCGCCAGCCGATGATAGATCGAGTATGGCTCCTGACGAAGGCCCTGCAAGTCGGCGGCGAGTGCCTCGGGCGTCATCGCCGCCAGTTCGTCATTGCGTGTCGACCAGCCCGCTTCCGGCGAGATCCATTCGACGAGCCTGAAGCAGGATGAACCCGCTCTGTGACTTCGAATGAGCGTCTTTTCCAGACGGCAGCGCCACCCACGAGATCCAGCAGCCGCTGTGCCGTCTCGACCGCCGTCGCTTCGCCGCGCACACCGTCCGCGTTGGCTCCCGAGCACATCAGCAATGAGGCGAACCCCATCGCAACGGCGACTTTAAAACGATCCATGACACGAAACTGGCCAGACGCAGTCAATTCAAGAGCCGCTGAGTGAGCGAAGTCTCAAGGTGCTTTGCGCCTGGTGTAGTAGCCATCGAATACGGTCGTCCAGGTCCTGGCGTCGCCCGCCTTCGATTCCCAGTGCTGTCGCACGCGCCCGTCCGGAAGCGGCGTCCACGTGACCCGGTTGACGGTATCGGGATCCATCGTCGCTTCCATGACCATAGCCTCACCCTGGACGCCGCCTTCCAGGTACAGCGCGCCTCCCTGGTTGTCGATCCAGGTCTGGTGCCAGACCTTCCGCGCCGCGTCGTAAAAGCTGAGGCTGGTCCCCTCGTAGCCCGCCGGAGTCACGTACTCCTCGCGGAGCGTGCAGCCGCCGTAGACCGCGGTAATCCGGTTGCGACTGATGGTGCCCGGCGCGGCGACAGATTCCACATCCCACTCGCCGAGCCAGAAGTCAAAGTGTCGAAACTCGGCCGCATTGCATGGTTTCAGCGGCACCATCAGCGCGATGAAGCGCGGGTCGCTCCGTAACGAATCGAACTCCGGCAGCTTCATCGCGACGGTGTACGAAGCACTCCCGGTCGCGACCCAGCCCTTCAAGGCGACCAGTGCCTGCTCCTTGTCCTCCATGGCCGCGCTGGAACGCGCCAGGCGAATCAGGGCAAGTGCATTCGTGGGTTCGCGATCGACGATGCTCTGGTACGCAGCAATGGCCTCGGGCCAGTTCCCGGCGGAAAAGAGCTTCGTCGCCTCATCCATCGTCGCAGCCGAAGCGCCGGCCAACGCCAGCGCACCGCAAAGCAGAAGACCTGATCGAGTCATCGCACGCTCCATCTGTGGAAAATACCCGACACCGTGCTGAAGGATGTTGCATCGATTGCGGATATCGTTTCACAGGGATCCGGAACTGCGGATCGGAGCGGGCCTTCCTGGGCATGCTCGAATACGATCCCGCCAGGCCCATCCGCATGAGGGCGGGACAGGGAGCACATCTCGATGATCCTGCTGCGAGGCCCTCTTCTGGCGGCACTGTTCTCCCTGGCGGTGCCCGTCGAGGCCGCGCCCGGCGCTGCGCTTTTCGAGGAACACTCCCAGCAGGAGACATTCCGCCTGGTCATGGTCGCAGATGGTCTCGAGCACCCCTGGAGCCTGGACTTTCTCCCGGATGGGTCGCTCATCGTGAGCGAATGGCCCGGAACGGTCCGGCTGGTGCGCAATGGCGAGGCCTCGGCACCGCTTCAGGGAACTCCGCCGACGTTTCGCCACAACGATCGCGGTCACGGCATGCTCGGCATCGCATTGCATCCGGACTTCGCCCGTAACCACCTCGTCTATTTCTGTTATCTCCATGGAACCTACGATTCCAACAATAGCCGCATCGCGCGCGGCCGCCTTGACGAAAGCCCGTTCGTGGACGTCGAGGTCATATTCGAGGGCGATGACCGATCACGAGAGTTCCACCATTCCGGCTGTCGACTGCTGTGGGACGATCAGGGTCGTCTCTTCGCAACCTTCGGCGACCGCCGGCACCTTCCAGGCGAGGCGCAAAACCTCGAAAACACGGTTGGCAAGATCATCCGGATCAATGACGACGGCTCGATCCCGCCAGCCAACCCGTTTGACGGGCGCAAGGGCGTACGCCCCGAGATCTGGGCCTACGGCATCCGGAACGTGCAGGGCGCCGCCCTGCATCCACAGACCCGCGCCATCTGGTTTTGTGAACATGGCCCGCTGGGCGGCGACGAGGTGAACATCCTCAGGCGCGGCGCCAACTATGGCTGGCCGATCGCGACCTATGGGGTCGACTACGATGGTGCCGCGATCACGGAAAACGAGGAATTACCGGCCATCGACGGGCCCCTGATGTATTGGCGTCCGTCGACGGCACCCTCGGGCCTCGCCTTCTACAGCGGCAATGACTTTCCCGACTGGCGCGGCGACCTTTTCATGGGGAGCCTGGTAGACCGTCGGCTCATCCGGATGGAAATCCGCGGCGACCGGATACTGTTCCAGGAACAACTGCTGGCCGATCTGGACACGCGGATCCGCGACGTGCGCATGGGTCCGGACGGGTTCCTGTATGTCGTCACCGACGCGAATCCAGGCGGCATCTAGCGCCTGGAACCCGTGGGCGACTGAAAAAAAATGGCGGCGGCCCGGAGGTCGCCGCGAATGTTGGAGCATTAGTACCGAATACCCGGACTCGGAAATCCACTGTCGCCCGCAGGAAGACGAAACGACCGAGGGCGTCGTAGGTCTGCGGGTAGATGGTGCCGTTACCGGTGGTCCCGACGCTCGCGCTGAGCGACGGATTGTCGTCCAGCACGTTGTTGACGCCGAGAGTCACGCTGGCCTTCTCGGTCACACCCCAGTTCGCCGCGAGATCGAAGTAGCTTTCCGCGGGCAGCTCGTAGTCGAGCCGATCCTCGCTCATCGGGTCGTTGGTCTGGTCCAGCCCCACGACGCTGTCGTCGTAGCGCCAGGTCGCGGAAAGGTCGAGCTCCCAGGGCGTCCGCCAGCTCATCCGGAACCGATGGCGCCATTCCGGATTCGGAATTGCGCAGACCGACGAATAGAAACCGGCGCAGTCGTACTCGTCGAGGAAGATATCCGGATCGGGATGCAAGTCGATCCCCGGCGCCGGCCTCGTCGTCAGCTCGTCGAGCAGCGTGCCGGTCAGGTTGAATGCCAGGCTTCCGCAGCGCCCGATTTCCACTCCGGTATACGAGGGTCGTTGTTCGCATAGCACGCCGTCCAGGTGTTCTGCTGTCCGAAGGTGGCGATCGTGTCGTCGATGTGGAACCGGTAGGCGGTGTCGAAGGAAAGACTTTCGAGCATCGCCCGGTCCTGCACGAGCGGCGCGAGCGCTTCGAAGAACAGCTCGTTGACTTTCGACGCGCCGCCGATGCCGATGCGGGCGCCGCCGGCGCCGGAGAGGTTGTTCGCCTCCTGATGCGCGTCGACCTTGTTGTCGAGCGCGTCGCGCCGGCACTCGCTGCCCAGAATCAGCTGCACGCCGTCGCTCGCCCACGGCGTCTTCACGCCATGCGCGCCGAGATCGCCGTTGACGGAGCCATTGTAGATTTCCTGGCTGATCCGGCCGATCTGCAGGCCCCTGACCTGGATGTAGTTGAGCTGCTCCTGCGTGACGCCATTCGGAATGAACGGATTCCAGGGCACGCAGGCCGTGTCGGTGCCGTCGATCACCGACCGGCAGGTCGGCACGCCGTCGACCTCGACGACGTCGAGGGCGCGCTGAAGCCGATCGATCGCAAAGTAGTTGCTCGAGGTCTCGTTCGCCGAGACGCTCGAGTACTGGGCCGAGACGTCGTAGCCCCACGCCTCGTCGATCGCTCCGCCGCCGAGTTGGTCACGCCGCTGTAGGGCATGCGCCGGCCGTCGACCAGCACCAAGGTGCGTGGCGAGCCGAGACCGCGCAGGTTCAGCGTCGCCGTTCCCGTTGAGCCGTTGGCGACTGTCACGCTCTGTGCCGCAAACGCCTGCGGCAACTGGTTCACGAGGTCCTCGATGCGAGTGACGCCCTGCGTCACGACATCCGCCGCGGTGACCTGCGTCACGGGTGTGGTCGACTCGAGATTCGCGGATCTGATGCGCGAACCCGTCACGACGATCTCACCCAGGTTCTCCTGCGCAAGCACAGGTGCCGCAGCGCCCACCCGCCTGAGCCCCGGACGACCTCTGGCGTTGCTCAAAGACAACAACGGAGAGCAGCCTGGGCCCCTTTACGCGACCCAACATCCGGTGGTAAGCGTAAGAAAAACCGGCACTTGGCAAATGATCCCGGCCGTTCGCAAGTTTTGCGGAACGAACGGACGGGTGGCTGCATCATATGTTGCAGAATGCCAACGGCCATGGCAGACGAGCTCGACATGGCGGAAACCGGCACGAACAGGGTGCGCGCGCTGATCGTCGACGACGAGGAACTCGGTCGGCGCATGCTGCGTTCGCTGCTGGCTTCCGATGACGACGTGGAAGTCGTCGGCGAAGCTGCATCTGCGCCCGAAGCACGGCGAAAAATCGCCGAGCAGCAGCCGGACCTCGTATTCATGGATATCGAGATGCCCGGCGGCAGCGGCATCGAGCTGCTGCACGACCTGGCGGAGTCGGCCCCTTACGTCATCTTCGTGACCGCGCACCCGGAATTTGCCTTGCCGGCCTTCGAGCTGGAGGCGGTCGACTACCTGATCAAGCCGGTCCAGCGCCAGCGCTTCGCCGGAAGCGTGCTGCGCGCCAAGGGCCGGATTGCCGAGCGGCGGGTGGCTAGCCTTGCGCTGCAGATTGCGGGCGCCGCCGGCGCCATCAACAAGGGCGAGCTGGCGGCCCCGGTGCCGCCATCGGCACCCGCGGCGAAATACTCCAACCACATGACCATCCGGGTGCGCCGCCGGATGTTCTCGCTGGAAGTGAGCGACATCTCGTGGATCCAGGGGGCCAGCCAGTACAGCCGCCTGCACACCAAGAATGGCGAGTATCTGCTGTCACGGACCCTCGCTTCGCTCGAATGCGAGCTGGATCCGAAACGCTTTTTCCGCATCCACCGCTCCGCGATCGTCAATGCCGCGCATGTACGCGAGGTGCGATCGAGCGGCGACGGGCGCTACAACATCTACCTGCACGGCGGGCAGGCACTGCCGATGGGCCGCGCGCGCCGCGAGATCCTCGAAAAGCTCCTGAGCGGCATCGGCAGCAAGGACAACTGAGCATGGAGCGCATCGATCCGTCC
>JBOHZL010000065.1:0-17954 GCA_050738495.1 Steroidobacteraceae bacterium
TCGTCCGACTCGACCGCAGCCAAATCCGATTCCCGGCGCTCGTAGCCGATCCCGATGCTGAGCTCGCCGCCCCACAAAGCCCGCCGATGATACAGGTCAGCGGAGCGGATTCTTGCCGCCGCGGTCGCGACGGAGTGGACCGGATTGGCGCTCTCCCGATTGATGCGCGCGCTCTGGCCGGCGAGTTCCCAGCTGCTGCCGTCGGACTCGACCAGCATCACGCCCGCCGCGAGTTGTTCGCTGTCGCCGTCCAGCGCGTGTCCGATCGAGCGATCCCGGTACTGGTATCCGTCCCTATAGATGACGTTGCGATAGGCGCAGCCGAACTGCGGCTCGCTCTCGTAGAAGCCGCAGACCGTGTCGGCATACTCGACGTGCACCCGCCACGAGCGCTCACCCCAGCCGCCCCAGGTTTCGGCGCCGAACAGACCGAGGTATTTGCTCGGCAGGAATCCGGCCTCGTCCTCGCCGATGCCCTGACCGTAAACGGCGACCGGTGCCCAGGGCAGCGACCAGCGCAGGTCGAAGCCAGCCAGCTGGTTGCCCGGCTGCTCAGGCAGCGGCTGGTCGTTGTCGTTTCCCGTCAGCAGGTCCCAGAATGTGCCGGCATCGCAGGGCCTGCCATCGCCGCACCACTGAGCACTGCGCGAAAATCCGATTTCGACGCGCGGATGCGGTTTCACATTGAGTCGCATGCCGAACAATTGCGCATTCGGCGCATCGTCGCGGCCACTTTCGAGCTGACCCATGGTCGCGACGACCCGCCACTGACCGATCCACGCCAGCCATGGGTGATCCACCGGATCGGAGTAATTGCGCTCGATCGTGACCGATGGTATCGGCCGCGCATTGCTGCCGTAGATCAGGCTGCCTTCCCAACCGGGTCCCCACCAGCGATCGATGTAGCCGGCGTGCAACATCCAGTTGCCGAACACTGCCCCCACATAGCTGCCATCGGGGCGGAATTCCCTGCCATCTGACGCGTCGTCGACCGCAGTCGCGCGCAGCCGGAAGGCGAAACGGTCGCCGGTGTACTGCACCGCCGCGGACAATTCGCTCTTCTCGCGCGGGACCTGTCCGAAGCGGCGCAGCGCGATCGGCTGTTCCGAGCCGGCGATCCGCGCATCGAGCGTGAGCCTGCCGACATGCATTGCAACGTTGGCCTCGGCCCGCGCGCGCGCGAGGGCGGCCCGGACATGCGCCGGCTGATCGCCATGCGAGACCGCTCCCTGCAGGTCGCGCGCGACTTCCGGCCAGGAAACCGGCCAGGTCGCAAGCGGCGCCCGCAGCAGTCCAGCATCCGCCAGCAACTGCAGATCGTGGCGCAGGCGCACATCGCCGGGCGCCAGCCATGGATCGGAGAGCGCGGCTGTGCACAGGCATTGCGCCAGCAGCAAGCCGGGAAACAGGATCCTAGCGAGTTTCATCGATACCTGAGGAAAGCGCCCTAAGCGACTGATGTTGAGCGTGAAATCTTCGGCGTTCCGGCCGCCACATGGCGCGCGATGCAACAGAATATCGGTTTCAGCGCGCGCGCGCGATCCAGGCCGCGAGGCCCGCGAGCTCCGGCGGCGGCTCGCGTTCGCGCAAGGGCAGCAGCGCGGCGCAGAGCTTCTTGCCAAGCTCGACGCCCCACTGGTCGAAGGGATTGATGTCCCACAGCACCGATTCCGCGAATACCTTGTGTTCGTACAGCGCGACGATGCGCCCCAGTGTCGGCGGATCCAGCTGCGGAAACACGATCAGCGTGAGCGGACGGTTGCCGGGATGGACTCGGTGCGGGTCGGCCGCTTCGTGACCGGCCATGAGCGCCTGGGCCTGCGCCAGGCAATTCGCGATCACGAGTTCGTCGGCTGCAGGGTCGGCGGCGCCCGTCAAGGGCAGCAGGAAATCCATGCTGACGCCGCCGGTGCCCTGGTGCAGCAACTGGAAGAACGAATGCTGTGCATTCGATCCCGGCTCACCCCAGATGACCGCGCCGGTCTCTCGACCGGCGGTGCGGCCGTCACGCGTCGTGCGCTTGCCCAGGCTCTCCATTTCGAGCTGCTGCAGGTAAGCCGGAAGCCGCGCGAGTCGCTGCGTGTAGGGCAGGACTGCATGACTCGCGCACCCGAAGCAATTCCGGTTCCAGGTCGCGAGCAGCGCGAGCAGTACCGGCAGGTTGTCGACAAAGGCCGCGCGGCGGAAATGCTCGTCCATGGCATGGGCGCCGGCGAGCATCGCCTCGAAGTGCGCCGTGCCGATCGCGAGCTCGATCGAAAGCCCGATCGCGGACCACATCGAGTAGCGCCCGCCGACCCAGTCCCACATCGCGAAGCGCGCGTCGCGGCCGATGCCGAATTCATCCATCGCGGCCGCATTGGTCGACACGGCCGCGAAGTGCCTCGGGACCGCCGACTCGCCGAGTTTCCCTGCCAGCCACGCGCGCGCGCGGCGCGCATTGGCGAGCGTTTCCTGGGTGGTGAAGGTCTTGGAGCAGACGAGGAAGAGCGTGCTCGCCGGGTCCAGGCCGGGCGCGAGATCCAAAAACTGCGTGCCGTCCACGTTGGAGACGAAATGGCAGCGCAGGTGATTGCTGCGAAACGGCTGGAGCGCAGCGACGGCCATCGCCGGACCGAGGTCGCTGCCGCCGATGCCGATGTTGACCACGTCCGTGAAGCGCGCGCCGCCCGCACCGGACCGTCCCCCCGAGTGCACGTCGCGCACGAATGCCGCGCATTGGGCCCGCACCGCGCGCACTTCGGCGTGCAGCGGCGCCAGCGCCGGCGGCAATTTCGCCGCGGCAGGCGCGCGCAGGAGCGTATGCAGGGCGGCGCGGTTCTCGGTCTCGTTGACGACGGCGCCGTCGAACATCGCTTCGATCCGCCGGCGCAGGCCGGCCTGCCCGGCACGGCCGACCAGCGCTGCAAGCGCGGCGGCGTCGATGCGCTGGCGGCTGAAGTCGAGCAACAGGCCCTCGAACTCGCGCGAACAGTGCTCGAATCGCCGGCTATCCTGGGCAAACAGATCTCGAACCGCGCTCGCACCAAGGCGCTCTGCATGCAGTCGAACAGATTCCGGCCGGCTCACGGCGGAAGCAACCGGAATCCCTCGACCGCTGCCGCCCGCCGCAAGCGATCATCGAGGCAGATGAATTCATGGCCACTGGGGCGATCCTCGCAAGCGACCAGTGCCGCGGCCAGTTGCAGACTGTCGGCGGCGCGCAGGTCATGTCGCCGCAACAGCCGTTCGGCCGCGCGCCGCACCGGATCGGTCGGTGCAACTTCGCGCCATTCTTCGGCAATCCCGTTCAGCGACTGAAAGCAGGCGGACCAATCGGCGCGTCGCTTCGCATCCGCGCGTTCGCGACGCGACAATGCTGCCACCACCTCGATGCGCGTCGACCACCAGACGTACATGGGGCCTGGCTCGGCGGAGTAGCCAACCAGTCGTTGGCTGGCAGCTTCGACGACTACCAGCGGGACCACCGCAGAACTGTCCCAGAATCTCACCGGCCTTCGCGCCGCTCTTCCAGCAATGCATCGAGCACGCCCGGGCTGGGGCCCATGTCGACGGGCCGGATGTCCGCCCGCTTCCGTTGGCGCTTGGCCGGACGCACGATGCCGGCCGCGACCAGCCGCCGGTATCGCGCGTCATCGTCCAGCTCCGGGTCGGCACGCTCAAGTCTGGCGACTGGCTTGCCGCGATCCATGATCAGCACCGGATGGCCCGCCTGCACCTTCTTGAGGTAGGCGCTTAACTGGTCCTTCAGCCTGGAAATGCTGACTCGCTCCATCTGGCCATTATAGCCAAGTGCGTTTGGCTATTCTAGCCATATCAGCCGAGATTCGTGACCCGCGGATCGGCCGGACCGCCCTCCCTGTAATACCCGAGATACCACTCGACGAAGCGGGCCACGCCCTCCGCGACCGGCGTCGAAGGCCGATAGCCGACGTCCTGCACGAGTTCCGCGGCATCGGCCCAGGTGTCCGGCACGTCGCCGGCCTGCAAGGGCAGCAGTTTCTGATCGGCCTTGCGTCCGAGGCAGTTCTCCAGCACCTCGATGTAGTGCGCGAGTTCCACCGGCCGGTTGTTGCCGATGTTGTACAGGCGGTACGGAGCGCGGCTCGATGCCGGGTCGGGCGCATCGCCGTCCCAGCCGGCGTTCGGTGACGCGACATGATCGAGCGCCGCGGTCACGCCGCCGGCGATGTCGTCGACGTAGGTGAAATCGCGCCGGTGCCGGCCGTAGTTGAACACCTCGATCGGACGGCCGGCGAGGATGTTGCGCGTGAACAGGAACAGCGCCATGTCCGGCCTGCCCCAGGGCCCGTACACCGTGAAGAATCGAAGCCCGGTGACCGGCAGGCCGTAAAGCGACGCATAGCTGTGCGCCATGGCCTCGTTGGCCTTCTTGGTCGCGGCGTAGAAGGACAGCGGGTGATCCGTGTTCTGGTGCACCGAAAACGGCATCTTCGTATTGGCACCGTAGACGGAGCTCGTCGAGGCGAACACCAGATGCTCGACGCGGTTGTGGCGGCAACCCTCCAGCACGTGCAGCGTGCCGGTCAGGTTGCTGTCCGCGTAGGCGTGCGGATTCTCGACCGAGTAGCGCACCCCCGCCTGCGCTCCGAGGTGCACCACTCGCTGGAAGCCCGCGCGCGAAAACAGCGCGTCCATGGACGGGCGGTCGGCGAGGTCGATCTTCTCGAAGGTGAAATGTCCGTGCGCCGAGAGGCGCGCGAGCCGTGCCTGCTTCAGGGAAGGGTCGTAGTAAGGATTGAGGTTGTCGAGGCCCGTGACCTCGTCGCCGCGCGCGAGCAGGCGCTCGGCAACGTGGTAGCCGATGAACCCGGCGGCACCGGTCACGAGCACGCGCATCAGAGCCGCCCGTCGGCCTCGCCGCGGCCGACGATGTACTTGATGTCGTAGATCACGTGGTTGCGCTTCGCGAAGCGGCGCAGTTCCGCCGGCTTCATGGACTCGAACTGGTGGTGTCCGACCGCGAGCACGATGGCGTCATAGGCGGCGCGGGCGGGCCGCTTGACGAGGCGGATGCCGTACTCCTGCTGCGCCTCGCGCGCGTCGATCCAGGGATCCCAGACGTCGACCTTTGCACCGTTCCTCTTGAGCTCGCCGACCAGGTCGGCGACCTTCGAGTTCCGGAGATCCGGGCAGTTCTCCTTGAACGCCAGTCCCATCACCAGCACCCGCGATTTCTTCACGTGGATCCGCTTGGCCGTCATCAGGCGGATGACCTCGCCGGCGACGTACTGCGCCATGTTGTCGTTGATGCGCCGGCCCGCAAGGATGATCTCGGGGTGGTAGCCGATCTGCTGCGCCTTGTGCGTCAGGTAGTACGGGTCCACGCCGATGCAGTGCCCGCCCACCAGCCCGGGCCGGAACGGCAGGAAGTTCCACTTGCTGCCGGCGGCCTCCAGCACTTCCTGCGTGTCGAGGCCGAGCCGGTTGAAGATCATCGCGAGCTCGTTCACCAGGGCGATGTTGACGTCGCGCTGCGTGTTCTCGATCACCTTGGCCGCCTCGGCCACGCGGATGCTCGAGGCCGGGTGCGTCCCGGCGGTGACGATCGAGGCGTAGAGCCTGTCGACGAAGGCCGCGGCTTCCGGTGTCGAGCCCGACGTGATCTTGCGGATCGTCGGCAGGCGGTGCTTGCGGTCGCCCGGATTGATGCGCTCGGGGCTGTAGCCGGCGAAGAAATCGCGGTTGAACTTGAGCCCGGACTCGCGCTCGAGGATCGGCACGCAGATCTCCTCGGTGCAGCCCGGATAGACGGTCGATTCGTAGATCACGATGTCGCCGCGCTTCAGCAGCGTGCCGACCAGCTCGCTGGCACGCACCAGCGGCGTCAGGTCCGGTTGCTTGTTCTCGTCTATCGGCGTCGGCACCGTCACGACGTAGACACGGCAGGACTTCAGGTCCTTGCGGTCGGCGGTGAATCCCAGGCGCCGGGCGGCGCGCAACTCGGGCGCCTCGACTTCGAGCGTGCGGTCGCGACCGCGTCTGAGTTCGGCGATGCGCGCCGGATTGATGTCGAAGCCGGTCGTCTCGTAATGCTTGCCGAACTCGACCGCGAGCGGCAAGCCGACATAGCCGAGACCTATCACTCCGATCCGGCAGTTGCGCAGTCCGAGCGAGGGCACCTTGTTTTGCGCCATCCGTTCTCCTCAGAGGAGGTACAGCACGCCGAATGCAGCTGCTGCCGTCATTGTCACCACATACGGCAGCGCCATCCAGACCATGCGGAAATAGGACAGGCGGATCAGGGGCGCGAGCGCCGAGGTCAGCAGGAACAGAAAGGCCGCCTGGCCATTAGGGGTCGCGATGCTCGGGATGTTGGTGCCCGTATTGATCGCGACCGCCATCGCCTCGAACTGCTCGAGCGGGACCGAGCCCGCGAGGAATGCCTGCTTCGCCTGGCTGATGTAGATCGTCGCGACGAATACGTTGTCGCTGATCGTCGACAGGAAGCCCGAGGCCCCGAACAGCGCGATCGGCTGGTAATTCGGATCGAGGCGGAGCACCCAGTCCAGGAAGGGCGTGAACAGGTGCTGCTGGTGGATCATGCCGACGATGGCAAAAAAGACCACCAGCAATGCCGTGAACGGCAGCGCTGCCTCAAAAGCCTTGCCGAGACGGTGTTCGTCGACGACGCCGGTGAATGCTGTGGCGAGCACGATGATCATGAGGCCGATGACGCCGATCTCCGCGACATGCAGCGCGAGTGCCACGACCAGCAGCAGCGCGACGATCGCCTGCACGATGATCACCTGCCGGTGGCGCGGCGTCATTGCCGCAGACTCGCTCTGTTCGAACGCTGTCAGCACCTGTCGTGCCGTCGCCGGCATGCGCGCACCGTAGCCGAACCACCGCAGCTTCTCCACAAGCAGGCAGGTGACGAGCCCCGCAGCCACCGTAGGCACGGTGACGGGCGCCATTTCGACGGCGAAGCGGACGAAGTTCCAGCCGGTCTCCTGGCCGATCAGCAGGTTCTGCGGCTCGCCGACCAGGGTGCAGACACCGCCGATCGTCGTGCCGACCGCGCCGTGCATCATCAGCCCGCAGAGATACGCGCGAAATCCGTCGAGGTCGGAACGATGGCTCTCGTGGACCGGGGCATCAGCCGCATGGTCGTGATCTTCCGCGTGCTGCGCCTTGCCGGAGGCGACACGGTGATACACGGCGTAGAAGCCGCCGGCCACCGTGATCATCACCGCGAGCACGGTCAGGGCGTCCAGGAACGCGGACAGCAGCGCGCCGATGGCGACGAACAGGAACGCGACGGTCGCGTCCGACCTGACTTTCACCAGCAGCCTGGTGAAGGTGAACACGAGCATCTCGCGCAGGAAGAAGATGCCGGCGACCATGAACATCAACAACAGGATGACCGGCAGCCCGGCTTCGATTTCCTGCTGGATGCCGCCCGGCGTAACGAGGCCGAGAAGTGCCGCCTCGATTGCGATGAGGCCGCCCGGCTGCAGGGGATAGCAACGCAGCGCCATCATCAGCGTCACGATGAACTCGAACAGCATCGCCCAGCTCGCGGCGACCGGTCCCGCCAGCGCGAGCAGCACCGGATTGGCGACGAGGCAGCCGGCGATCAGCCATTTGTACCAATCCGGTGCGCCGCCGAGGAAGTTCCGCCAGAAGGCCGCCCCGAGCGCTCCCGGCATCAGTGCTCCCCGGCCCGGCGCTCCAGCGCGCGGAACAACGCGCGCTTTCCCGAAGCGCGCTCGATCGACTCGAGCGCCTGCTCGTGCGCGGCAAGTTCCGCTGCGCTTGCCCGGATCACCGGGATGTTCACGGCGCCGCGCTGCCGGCGTTCTTCTGCGTCCTTTGCGCGCGTGATCGAGGGACCTGCGTCGAGCCCGAGCGCGGCCTGGCCGCCGGTCATCGCGAGGTACACGTCGGCGAGGATTCGGGCATCCAGCAGCGCGCCGTGAAGCTCGCGACCGGTGTTGTCCACGCCGTAGCGCTTGCAAAGCGCATCGAGGCTGTTGCGCTGGCCCGGATGCAAGCGGCGCGAGAGCTCGAGCGTATCCAGCACACTGCAGGCCGCGGCGATGGTCCGGTCGAGTCCCGCCCGCGCCAGCTCCGCGTCCAGGAAACCGACATCGAATGGCGCGTTGTGGATTACCAGCTCGGCGCCTTCGATGAACTCCAGCAATTCGGCCGCCGCCTCCGCGAAGGGCGACTGCGAGGCGAGGAACTCATTGGTGATGCCGTGCACCGCGAGCGCGCCGGGCTCGACTTCCCGCCCGGGCCTGAAAAAACGGTGCCAGGTGCGGCCGCTGGGACGGCGATGCAGTAGCTCGACGCAACCGATTTCGATGATGCAGTGACCGTCGGATAGTTCGAGCCCCGTGGTCTCGGTGTCGAGGACGATCTGGCGCACGATACGGCGGGCTCCGGTGCTTGGGCTCGAATGACGCGCAAGGATACCAGACCGGCCGATTACGACGGGTCGACGCCGGGCAGTTCCTTGATGCCGCGGTTCGCGAGCAGATCGGCGCGTTCGTTCTCCGGATGGCCGGCATGCCCGCGCACCCAGTGCCACTCGATTTCGTGCTTCGCGGCGAGCGCATCGAGCTCGCGCCAGAGATCCTGGTTCTTGACCGGCTTGCGATCCGACGTGCGCCAGTCGCGCCGCTTCCAGTCCGCCAGCCAGGTCGTGATGCCCTGGCGCAGGTATTGCGAATCGGTGTAGAGCGCGACCTCGCAGCGCCGCTTGAGCGCCTCGAGGGCCCGGATCGCCGCCGTCAGCTCCATCCGGTTGTTGGTGGTCGCCCGTTCGCCGCCGTACAGCTCGCGTTCGCGGCCCTCGAACCGGAGCAGCGCGCCCCAGCCGCCTGCGCCCGGATTGCCGCGGCAGGCGCCGTCGGTGTAGATCTCGACGCGATTCAAGAAACGCGCCGCGCCGCGGGCTCGACCATCCCGCCGATGACCGCCGTGCGCAGGCGGTTACGCAGACGCACCGGCGTCAGCGTGACCACGCGCTTGCGTGCGGGCAGCAGATAGGCACCGGAAAATCGCGGCCAGGCACGGCGGCCCGCGCGCTCGAAGACGCCGCGTCGCCGGCTGCCCTGCAGGCCCGCGACCGGCGGCACGTACAGGAAGCGCTCGGCGCCACCGACCTCGAAACCGAGCAGCTTGAGCCAGTCCGCGAGGCGCTGGACCGAGAACGTGCGTGCGAGACCGGGGGGGCAACCGCCGCGCGTGAACGCATTGCGAAACGCCCAGGCGCCCATCGGCTCGAAGCCGAGCACGATGAGCTCTCCTTCGCCGGTGAGCACGCGGCCAGCCTCGCGCAGCACCGGGTGCGGATCGGGAGCGAACTCGAGCGTGTGCGGCAGCAGCATCACGTCGACGCTGTCCGACTGGATCGCGAGCGCGGCGGGCTCAGCGACCAGCGCCGCACCGCGCGTCCCGGCCTCCGCGACGAGCGCGGTGCGCCGGGTCCGCGCGAGAGAAAGAAAGGTCTCAGGCTCGCCCCAGGCGCCGACCTGGAGGCAATGCAGGCCGAATGCGCATTCGAGCGCCGTGCCGACCACCGCACGCTCCTGCTCGAGCAGGATGCCGCCGAGCGGGCCGGCGAGCCAGCCGTCGAGGTCGCGGGAGCGTGCTGCCATGCGGAAAGCATACCCGTCGCCCCGTCTTTTGGCTCAAACTCGCGCATGCTCGAGGCGAGCCCGATCCCCGCATTCCAGGACAATTACATCTGGTTGCTCCGCGGCGCCACGGATCCGCGCGCGGTGGCCGTGGTCGATCCGGGGGACGCGCAACCGGTGCTCGCCAGGCTCGAAGCCGAAGGACTGCAACTTGCCGCGATCCTCGCGACACATCATCACGCGGATCACGTCGGCGGCGCGCGCGAGCTGGTGGCGGCCACCGGCGCCAGAGTGATCGGCCCGCGCCGCGAGCGCATGCCGGTCGCCGTCACGCCGGTCGGCAGCGGCGATCGCGTGCGTCTGCCCGGGCTCGAGCTGGAATTCGAGGTGCTCGACGTTCCCGGCCACACGGCCGGCCACATTGCGTTTTACGGGCACGATGCGCTTTTCTGCGGCGACACGATGTTCAGCGCCGGCTGCGGTCGCCTGTTCGAGGGAACCGCGGAACAGATGCTCGCATCGCTCGATGCCTTCGCCGGCCTGCCGGACCGGACCCGGGTGTACTGCGGTCACGAGTACACGCTGGCCAACCTCCGGTTTGCGGCCGCGGTGGAACCGGGGAATTCCGCAACGGCAGACTATGTCAAACGGGCCACGACGATCCGGGGCCAGGGGCGCCCCACCCTGCCCTCGACTATCGGGCTTGAGAAACGCGTCAATCCATTTCTGCGGAGCCGGCATGAAGATGTCAAATCATCCGCCGAACGCCGCGCCGGCAGGAAGCTGCCGACGCCGGTCGAGGTGTTCGCCGAGATCCGCCAATGGAAGGACACGTTCCGATGACTGAACCGCGAACCCGGCTTCTCTACCCCCTCGTCTTCGCGCTCGTGGCAGCCGCTCTTGCCAGCTGCGCCAGCACGCCACCGGTGACCGCGAGCGCGCCCCCGGCCGAGGAGACCGAGGCCGAACAGGCCGCAGTCGCATTCCCGGACGAGGCCGAGGCACTCGACCTGCCTGCGCCGGTTTACGCGACGCCGATCGCCGAAGCGACGCCGGCCCAGACGGCCGCCTATGGCGATGTGCTGGTGCGGATCCGCGAGCACCTGTCGCTGCCGCAGGTCGAGCATCTGCGCGTCACCCGCGAGATCGAGTGGCTGCAGCGCAATCCGGACTACGTCGAGCGAGTGTTCGGCCGCGCACAACGCTACCTGCACCACATTGCGAACGAGGTCGAGGCCCGCGGCCTGCCCGGCGACCTCGCGCTCCTGCCAATCGTCGAAAGCGCGTTCAATCCATTCGCCTATTCGCGCAGTCACGCGTCGGGACTCTGGCAGTTCATCGCCCCGACCGGCGAGCGCTATGGCCTGAAGCGCAACTACTGGCAGGATCAGCGACGCGACGTCGTCGAGTCGACCCGGGCCGCGCTCGAATTCCTCGATTATCTCCAGGCGCGCTTCGACGGCGACTGGTTCCTGGCGATCGCCGCCTACAATTTTGGCCCCACCAACATCCAGCGCGCGATCAACCGCAATCTGGCACTGCGCAAGAACACCGATTTTTTCTCGCTGTCGCTGCCCGCGGAAACGCGCGCCTACGTGCCGAAGTTGGTCGCGCTCGGGAAGATCATCCGCGACCCGGCGAAGTACGGCTTTGCCCTGCCGCCCATACCGGACGCGCCTTACTTCCGCGTCGTGCCGACCGACGGACCGGTGGACCTGCGGCTGATGGCGGAGCTCGCGGGCGTGGACTCCGAGGAGCTGCACGCGCTCAATCCGTCGTGGAATCGCTGGGTCACCGATCCCGATGGCCCGCACCGGGTGCTGATCCCCGAGGTCATGGCCGACGCCTTCACCACCCAGTTCGCGGCCCTCGATGGCAATGCGCGCGCGCGCCTCGGCATCCACGCGGTCGCGGCCGGCGAGTCGCTGGCGTCGATCGCCGGCCACTACAAGGTGCCGGAGTCGTTCATCGAGCGCGTCAATGCCGGCAAGCGGGCCGACCTGCACCCGGGCGACGAATTGCTGGTCCCGACGGGAGACGTCTCCCAGCTTCGCGCCGGTCTCGGCTCGGACTTCGAGCGGCGCATCCATCGCGTCAAGAGCGGCGAGTCGCTGTGGAGCATCTCGCGCCGCAATGGCATGACCGTCGCCCAGCTCGCACGCCTGAACGGCATTTCCACCAAGGCGGTCCTGCAGCCCGGCCAGCGCCTCCAGGTATCGGGTTCACGCGCGCCGGCGGAATCCGGAACGCAGGCAGCCAGCTCCGGCAAGGTCAATTACAAGGTGCGGCGCGGAGACACCCTGTCCGGCATCGCCCGCAGCTTCAAGGTCAGCGTCCGGCAATTGCAGGCCTGGAATAACATGGGCCGCAGTACGATGCTGCGTGCCGGCCAGTTGCTCACCATCCACGTCGGGGGGGCTAGCGTCGGCGGCTGACTTGTGAAGGGGAAGGCATGGGGTTCCTGGCGGGCAAGAAGGCCCTGATAGTCGGGCTGGCGACCGATCGTTCGATTGCCTGGGGGATATCGCAGGCGATGCGGCGCGAGGGCGCGGAGCTCGCCTTCAGCTACCAGAACGAGCGCATCAAGGATCGCGTCGTCGAACTCGCGAGTGAGCTCGGATCGAAGCTCGTGATGCCGATGGACGTCGCCATCGACGCCGAGATCGACGCCGCATTCGCGCGGCTTTCGCAGGAATGGGGCGCGCTCGACGTGATCGTGCACTCGGTCGCCTTCGCCCCGCGCGAGGCGCTGACCGGGAGCTTCGTCGAGAGCACGACCCGCGAGAACTTCGGCCAGGCACACGATGTCTCGAGCTACAGCCTGACGGCGCTCGCCCGCGCCGGGCTGCCGCTGATGGATGGCCGCGCCGGTGCGCTCCTGACGCTGTCATACCTCGGGGCAGTGCGCTCGATTCCCTCCTACAACGTCATGGGACTTGCCAAGGCGAGTCTCGAGGCCAATGTCCGCTTCCTCGCTGCGGATCTCGGGGCGCGTGGCATCCGGGTGAATGCGATCTCGGCGGGACCGATCAAGACGCTGGCAGCGGCCGGCATCCCGGGTTTCCGGAAGATGCTCGCGCACGTCGCGCAGACCGCGCCGCTCAAGCGCAACGTGAAGATTGAGGACGTCGGCAACGCCGCCGCCTTTCTCTGCTCCGATCTGGCGGCCGGCATCACGGGCGAGACGCTCTACGTCGATGGGGGCTACTCGCACGTCGGGATGAGCTTCCCCGAATCCGCCGATTGATCGCCGCTGATCGCTGAACTGGGCGGGCCTGGCGGGGGCATCCCTCATTCGCGCCGCCGGAACTTACGCGCTTGTATCTTGCATTCCCGCCGGCGCGGTAAGGTTGGGTGGTCCATAGGAACACCGGACCGTGTCGTGCAGCCTGGTTATTCGCTGGGGTCTGCAAGCCCGGGAGTGAGTAGTGGCGCACGACCCGCGCCGGTCTTCGAGAAGCCCGAACGGTTACTCGCGCGGTGAGCGCGCATGAACCAGCAAGGGGGCCGAAGGCCATGACGGAGTCAACGGTGGTGGTGGGCATCGATGTGGCCAAGGCGCAGCTCGATGCCGCGGTGGTCGGCGCGGTGGCAGCGCCGGCACAGTTTACGAACGATGCCGAAGGGCAGGCGGCGCTGGTGGCCTGGCTCGAGCCGCTGGCGCCGCAGCTGGTGGTATTGGAAGCGACCGGCGGTCACGAGTCCCTGGCGGTCTGTGCGATGCAGGCTGCAGGCCATGCGGTTGCGGTGGTCAACCCGCGCCAAGCCCACGCCTTCGCCAAGGCGCTGGGGTATCTGGCCAAGACCGATCGCATCGATGCCGGAGCGCTGGCCGAGTTCGGCCGGCTGCTGGCTGCGCGTGACGATCTGGCGCGCTACCTGCGGCCGCTGGCGAGCGCGGAACAGCGCGTTCTGGCGGCCCTGGTGACGCGCCGCCGTCAGCTGGTGACGATGCTGCACATGGAGCGGCAGCGACTCGCCTTGGCGCTGCCGGAGGTGCGCGCGAGCGTCACGGCGCTGATCAAGGCGATCCAGAAACAGCTCGCCGACCTCGACCGCGATCTGACCGGGCACGTTAGCGGCCACTTCGCCGAACTGGATCGGCTGCTGCAATCGATGAGCGGCATCGGCCCGGTGGCGAGCGCCAGCCTGATCGCCGAGCTGCCGGAGCTCGGTCGACTCGACCGCCGGCAGATCGCGGCACTGGTCGGCGTGGCGCCGATGGCTTGCGACTCGGGCACGCTGCATCGTCGTCGCCACATCCGTGGCGGCCGCTTCGAGTTGCGACGCACCCTGTACATGGCGACTCTCGCCGCCGCCCGGCACAATCCGGTGATCCGCGCCCACTATCGTCGGCTGGTCGATGCCGGTAAATTCAAGAAAGTCGCGCTGATCGCCTGCATGCGCAAGCTGCTCACCATCCTCAATGCCATGGCCAGGAACCACACGGAGTTCGACTCGCGCTACGCACACGCTTGACATCAAAGACGGTTACTCGCTCCGGACCCCCGCCAGGCCCGCCCACGTTCAACGCGTCGGCTGCAATCCCTGTAGTTCGCGCGAGCGTGCCGACTGCCGGGAACGGGCGGCTGGGGCGATCCAGCCGGGCGCATGAGCGAGTGCGTAAGTTCCGGCGGTGCGAGCGAATGCGGCCCGGCCGGATCAAGGCCGGCCGCCCGTTCCCGGCTGATACAAGCGATTATTCGAACAGCTGTGGATTAACGTCCAAGTCGGCATTCGCCCGCATGGCAGCGATGTAAGCGCTCGCGTCGGACATGGCGACCCGCTCGCGGCCCTGCTCGCGCTCGGTCTTCTGTTCCTCGGGCGACAGGCTTGCGAGCGCGCCGGGGCGGACCGCGGTGACCGACCAGATTGCGGCGTCGCCGGAAGCAAGCATCGTGGCACCGTATTGCGGCTTGCCCTGCGGGACCGGCGAGCGAAATGCCGCCGCCCTGATTTCGGCCGGGACTTCCTGGTCGTCGCGGGCCACCAGTTTCGCTTGCGGCATCCCGGACTCTTGCCAGGCTTGCGTCGCTGCGCGCCAGTTGGCGCCTGCCCTGAGCTCGGCGGCGACCGCGTCGGCGCGCGCAGAGGCCTGCTTTTGCGCGGCTTCGAGCTGCGTTGCGGCCACGACCTGGTCGCGGACTTCATCGAGCGGCCGGGTCTTGACCGGCTCATGCGCGCTGACGCCCAGCGCAATGACCCGGCCCGGCTCCAGTTCGACCGTCCGCAGCTCGCGGCCTGCGAGCACTTCGGGCGCGAACACGGCTTCGGTCACTTGTGGCGCCGCGTCGAACTCGGGTGCGCCGGCGCGCGAATAGCGCCCGATGCGCCTGACCGGCAGCTTCAACTTCTCCGCGACCGCTGCCAGGTCGCCGCCCGCCTCGAAGGCCAGCGTGTCGAGCTCCTCCTGGGCGTCGCCGAACTGCTTCTCGACCTGGGCGCGGCGCAATTCCGGCTCGAGCTCGGCGCGCACCTCGTCGAAGCCGCGGGTCGTTTCCGGGTCGATCGCCTCGAGCCGGATCACGTGCCAGCCGAATTCGCTTTTCACCGGACCACGGACCTCGCCGGGCTTCATGTCCCAGACCGCGGCGGCGAATGCCGGGTCGAAGTCGGCGCGTTCCGCAAAGCCGAGATCGCCGCCCGAGTCCCGCGAGCCGGCGTCGTCGGAAAGCTCGCGCGCGAGGGCGGCGAAGTCCTCGCCGGCGCGGGCGCGCTCGTAGGCGGCCTTGGCGCGCGCCTCGGCGGCCGCGGCATCCTCGCCGATCTCGATCAGGATATGGCGCGCATGCCGGCGGCCGGGCGTCGTGTAGCGCTGCTTGTTGCTCTCGTAGTACTCGCGCAGCTGCGGCTCGTCGATCGCGACGCCGGCCGCGAGCGCATCGATGTCGAGCAGGACGTAATCGACGCTCGCCCATTCCTCGGTCCGGTATTCGTCCTGGTGGGCGTCGTAATACGCCTGGACGGACGCTTCGTCGGGTGCAGCGGCGGCGGCGAACTGCGACGCGGGCACGGTCACCCAGGCGATTTCGCGCGACTCGCGGCGCATCGCCAGCGCGCGCTCGAACTCCGCCGGCAACACGAAGGCGGAGCTGGAGATGCCGCGGTCGAGCTGGGTCGCGAGCACGAACTTGAGTTGCTCGGCTTCGAACTGTTCCGGTGACAGGTTGATCGAGCGCAGCGCCGCGTGGTAGGCGTCCGCCGAAAACCGGCCGTCGACCTGGAACGCCGGGATCTGCCGGATCGCGTCCAGCACCTGCCGGTTGCCGGCCTGGTAGCCGAGCTCGTCGGTGCGCTGCCGGATCAGCTCGGCGCGCACCGCCTGCTCGAGCGCGCGCTCCTGCATCGAGACGCGCATCTCTTCGGGCACGCCGGTGCCGCCGAGTGCCGCCTCGAAGCGCGACAACTCCTCCTGGTATGAGCGCCGCACTTCCTCGACCGGTATCTCGCGGCCGTTGACCTCGATGCCGCGCGCCTTGGTGAAGCTGCCGACGCTGACGTCCACGCCCCAGAACACGAACACGACGCCGAGCGCCACCAGGATGACGATCGCGAAAATGCCCTTCAGCTTGTCGTGGATCGTCTGCAGCATATTGCGAATCGCCCCGATCGGTGCCGGAAAACGGGGCGCTAGGTTAGCATGGCGGCCCCAGCCCTGTTGACCCGGAGAATGCCGATGCCGAGCCGATCGCTGACGGTTTTGTTCCTCGCGCTGGCATGGTCGGCGACGGCGGCCGCCGATGCCACGGACCCGAAGTTCTCGTCGATGGACGTGTTCGCGCTCGAATGGGCGAGCGATCCGGAAATTTCTCCCGACGGCACGCGCGTCGCCTACGTGCGCCGCTCGTTCGACATCCGGACCGACACGCGCCGCTCGATGATCTGGCTGGTGGGCAAGGACGGCGGCGATCATCGACCGGTCGCCGGCGATGCCGGCTCGCAATCGAGCCCGCGCTGGTCGCCGGACGGATCGCGCCTGGCATTCGTCGCGACGGATACGGATGGCAGTTCGCAGATCCATGTGCACTGGCTCGAGCAGGGCGTGACCTCCCGCGTCACTAACCTGGTGGACAAGCCGTCGCAACTGGCATGGTCACCGGACGGGCGCACGCTCGCCTTTGCAATGCGCGTGCCAGCCAAGCACGTGCCGCTCAAGGTGGAGCTGCCTGAGGCGCCGGAGGGCGCCAACTGGGCCGAGCCGGTGCAGGCCATCGACCGCGTGGTTTATCGCGCGGATGGCGAAGGCTTCCTGCCGAGCGCGTTCCAGCAGGTATTCGTGGTGCCGGCGGACGGCGGCTCCGCGCGGCAGCTGACCGAGGGGAACTGGGACCACGAGGATCCCGCCTGGACGCCGGACGGTCGGGAACTGCTGGTATCGGCGAATCGCCGGCCGGACGCCGACCTGGTCCCGGCGGATACCGAGATCCATACGATCGACCTCGCGAGCGGCTCGATGCGTGCGCTGACCAAGCGCTTTGGCCCGGACGCCTCGCCTGCGGTCTCGCCCGACGGCAGGCACATCGCCTATACGGGCTTCGACGACCGCTTCCAGGGCTATCAGCGCGCCCGCCTCTACCTGATGCAGCGCGACACCGGCGAGATCCGCGAACTGGCGACCGAACTCGATCGCGATATCGAGCACCCGATCTGGAGCCGCAACGGCCGCAGCCTCTACGTGAGCTACGACGACCAGGGAAGCTCGCGCGTCGCGGAGGTGGACCTGTCGGGACGCGTGACGGTTCTCGTCGATGATCTCGGCGGCGAAGCCTGGTCGCGCCCCTACGGCGGCGGCAGCTTTTCGGTCGCGCGCGACGGCAGTATCGCCTACAGCGCGAACGACGCGCTGGCGCCGGCCGACGTCGGCCTGCTGGACGACGGCAAGGCGCGTCGACTGACCGGGGTCAATGCGGAGCTGCTGGCGCAGCGTCGTCTCGGCGCAGTCGAGGAAATCTGGAGCACCTCCTCGGTCGACGGCCGACGCATTCAAAGCTGGCTGATCCGGCCGCCGGGCGGCGATCCGTCGAAAAAGCACCCCCTGATCCTCGAGATCCACGGCGGTCCGTTCCAGAACTATGGCCCGCGGTTCGCCGCCGAGTTGCAGCTCTATGCGGCGGCCGGCTATGCGGTGCTGTACTCGAATCCGCGCGGCAGCACGAGCTATGGCGAGGAATTCGGCAATCTCATCCATCACGCCTATCCGGGCCGCGATTACGACGACCTGATGTCGGCGGTCGACGCCGCGATCGCGAAGGGCGGCGTCGACGAGAACCGCCTGTTCGTGACCGGCGGCAGCGGCGGCGGCGTGCTGACCTCGTGGATCGTCGGCCGCACGGAGCGCTTCCGTGC
>JBOHZL010000066.1:0-17859 GCA_050738495.1 Steroidobacteraceae bacterium
GTGCCGGCACGCGCACAGCGTACTCGATGATTCGCTTGTCAGGGTCGAAGGGCGCGAGCTGGGCGAGCCCGAGCGACTGGATCGCCAGCTCGACCAGCTCGCGCTCCGGCAGCCCGGTCGAGCGACCCTGCCGGCGCAGGAAGTGGCGGCCCGCTTCCACCAACGGCTCGAGCGGCATCATTCCTACGAGCTCGGAGCCCGTCACGACCAGGCCCAGCGTCGCGGCTTCCTCGCGCGTCGTCTCGAACACCTCGTGCAGCGGCGTCGTGCGGTAGCTCAGGAGATTGACCGAGACCTGCGCTTGTCGGTACTGCTCGATGGTCCAGCCGATCGCCTTCACGGCCTTGAGCCGGCCCGGCACGCGCAGTTCCCGCCCGTCGGCGTCAGTGACGACCTGGCCCTTCACGTCGCGCTTCAGGCGCCCGGCTTCCCGGATGTTGAGCGCGACTTCGTTCGCGAGTTTCCTCTCGCGGGTGTTGAGGTTGACGTTGTAGGCGATGAGAAATTCGCGCGCGCCGACCACCGTGGCGCCGAGCCGCGCATTGAACGTGGCCGGGCCTGCATCCGGCGCCCAGGCGGGATCGGCGAGCTTCTGGCGCAGGCCTTCGTACTCGCCGGCGCGGATGTCGGCGAGGTTGCGCCGTTCCGGCCGCATCGCCGCGTGCTCGTAGAAGTAGACGGGCAGGGCCAGCGCCTCGGCGAGGCGCCGGCCGAGCGCCCGCGCGACCTCGACGCACTCGTCCATCGTCACGCCGGAGACCGGCACGATCGGGCAGACGTCGAGCGCGCCCATGCGCGGATGCGCACCCTGATGCCGCGACATGTCGATCAACGAGGCAGCGGCGACCGCGGCCTGGAATGCCGCCTCGCTCGCCGCGGCGGGCGTGCCGACGAAGGTATAGACCGTGCGGTTCGTGTCCGCGCCCGGATCGACATCGAGCAGGCGCACGCCACTGACGGCGGAGATGGCCCGCGCGATCGCGTCGATCACCGCCTTGTCGCGCCCCTCGGAAAAATTGGGCACGCACTCGACCAGCGCGGACATCAGGGCGTGTTGCCCAGGTAATCGAGCACAAGCGTGGTCATGAGCCGCGTCCCGATCGGCACGGCAGCGTCGTCCGCATAGAAAGTCGGCGTATGGTGCCCGCCCGAGGTCCTTCCCTTCGGCACGGAACCGAGCGCGAAATAGAAGCCGGGCACGACATTCGCGAAGAATGAGAAGTCCTCGGCGCCCGTCGTGGGCGGCACGCGGCGGATGTTGCCGGCGCCGACGAGTCGCTCGAGCGTGGGTACCAGTTGGGCGGTCAGGTCCGGGTCATTGAACGTCATCGGGTGAGTCCGGTCGAACGCGAGCTCGAACGTCGCGTGCGAGGCGCGGGTGACGCCGTCGAAGATGTCGCGCATCCGCTGTTCGATCGTGTCCAGCACCGCATTGTCGAAAGTACGGATGGTCCCGCCGAGCTCGACCGACTCGGGAATGATGTTGTGGCGCTCGCCGCTCCGGAAGATGCCGACCGTGACGACATTGTCGGACAGCGGAGACAGCACGCGCGAGCGGATCGTCTGCAGGGCCATGACGATTTCCGATGCCGTCACGATCGGGTCGACGCCGAGGTGCGGCGCGGCGCCGTGCGCCTGGCGGCCGCGCACCGTCGCCGACCAGCGCGTCGCGGCCGCAAACGCCGGGCCGGTCGCGTAGGCGACCTTGCCGAGAAGCTCGTCTTCGCCTTCCTCGTCCGGCGGGTCGCCATTGGCATGGAAAGCGATCACGGCGTCCGGCTTGAGCTCGCTGAAGATGCCTTCCTCGACCATGAGGCAGGCGCCGCCACGCTCGCCGGGCGGTACGCCTTCCTCGGCGGGCTGGAAGATGAACATCACCGTTCCGGGAAGCGTCGCCTTCATCGACGTCAGGACCGACGCGACGCCGAGCAGCGAGGCGACGTGGATGTCGTGCCCGCAGGCGTGCGAGACGCCCACGTCGCGACCGAGATAGTTGCCGCGCGCCGTCGAGCGGAATGGCAGCTCGCTCTGCTCGGTGACCGGAAGCCCGTCCATGTCGGCGCGGAGCGCGATCGTCCGGCCCGGGCGACCGCCCTTCAGGATCGCGACGACGCCGGTATGCGCGATGCCGGTCTTCACTTCGAGCCCGAGGCCGCGAAGGTGCTTCGCGACGACATCCGCAGTCCGCGTTTCGACAGCTCGGCATGGCGATGGATATCCTGCCGTTGGCGGATGCTCTCGGCCGAGACGCGCTCGACCAGCGCCGACACCTTCGCGTCGTCGGTTGCGGTATCGGCCGGCGCCGGCGGGCTGACGGCAAGCAACACGGCCGCCGCGATCGTCGATTTGAAACGCATGCTTCCCCTGGGTGGATTACTTCGCGAACAACTGCCCCGCGATGTCGCGGAAGGCCTTGAACTCCAGTGCGTTACCGCTGGGATCGATCAGGAACATCGTCGCCTGCTCGCCGGGCTTGCCGGGAAAGCGGACATGCGGCTCGACGACGAACTGCTGGCCCGCATTTTTCAGCCGCGCCGCGAGCGTCTCCCAGGCCGCCATCTCGAGAACAACCCCGAAATGCGGTACCGGCACGTCGTGGCCGTCCACCGGATTCGTCGCCGCGCGATCCGATTGGCCGCGCGCCGGCCCGGTGACATGGCAGACGAGCTGGTGGCCGAAGAAGTCGAAGTCCACCCAGTCCGCCGCGCTGCGGCCCTCCGCGCAACCGAGCAGTCCGCCGTAGAATTCGCGGGCGCCGGCCAGGTCCCGGACGCGGATCGCCAGGTGAAACGGCTGCCGCATCAGTGATGTCCGTGAAGCACGGCATGACCGCGACCGCGCTTGATCAGCCAGCGGACCACCGGATAGGCCGCGACGCCCGCGATCGCGAGCGATAGCGCCAGGCTCGCCCAGAAGAGCGGCGCCGCCAGGCCCGCTTCCATCGCGCCGGGTATCAGCAGCATCACGGCATTGTCCACGATCTCCATGATCGTAATCGACGCGGTGTCGGACGCGAGCGCCAGCCCGAGCGCCGTGCCGAGCGCCATGCCGGAGCGTAACAGCGGGATCATCGTCAGCAGGTAGCCCGATACGAAGGCGAGCGAGATCGCGAGCGCCACGGTCGGCCAGTTCCCCAGGCCGAGCGCCGTGCCGATCACCATGCCGAGCACCTCGCCGATCGCGCAGCCCGTCAGGCAGTGAGTGGTCGCGCTGAACGCGAGCCGGTTCAGCGAAATCTTCTCACCATGGCCGTGATGCCCGTGGTGCTGTGGCTGGTTCACGGCTCAGGCGACAAGCTTGGCGTCCATGGAGATGTCGGCTTTCAGGACCTTGCTGAGCACACAGCCTGCCTTGGCCTTGGCCGCCGATTCGACGACCTTCGCCCGATCGGCGCCGGGCGCCCGCACGCTGACGTCGAGATGCACCTTCGTGATCGCAAAGCCCGTGTCCAATTTCTCGAGCGTGACCGTCGCCGTCGTGTCGATGCGCTCGGGGCGGATTCCGGATTCGCCCAGGATCAGCGAAAGCGCCATCGAGAAGCAGCCGGCATGTGCCGCGGCCAGCAGCTCTTCCGGATTGGTGCCCGGCGTGCCTTCAAAGCGCGTACCGAAAGAATAGGGCGTCCCCGACAACGCCTTGCTCTCGGTGGTCAGTGTGCCCTTGCCGTCCTTCAGGCCGCCTTGCCAGACGGCGGATGCTTTACGTTCCATGTGCTGGCTCCTGGTTGCGTCGCGACTTTCGCGTGGTCAGATAGTAATGCCACAGGAGGCGCGCAGCGACCGAGCGCCACGGCGCCCAGCGCGCGCTGATGTCGAGTTGCTGCTGGGTCCCAGGGCGCGAGCGCAGCCGCAGGACCTCCTGCATCGCGACGGCGAGGGCGAGGTCGCCGACCGGCCAGACGTCCGGCCGGCGCAACGCCATCAGGTAATAAATGTCCGCGCTCCAGGGTCCGATGCCCCGCAGGCCCAGGAGCGTTGCTCGGCCGTCGGCGTCCGGGCCGCGCGCAAGCTCGGACAGGCGCAGGCTGCCGTCCAGGACCGCCCGCGCGAGGCCGTGACAGTACGAAGCTTTCTGCCGGGTCAGCCCGAGGCGGTGCAGGCCGAGGATGCCGCGGCCCGCGACCACCTGCGGGGTCATGCCGCCGAGACGGGTTCGCAGTCGGCGAAACAGGCTGCGCGCGGCGACGATCGATACCTGCTGCTCCAGCACGATGTGGACCATGGTGGGGAAACCCGGCCGCCGCGCCCACATCGGCGGCACGCCATTGCGTGCATGGAGCGCCGCCAGGTGGCGGTCCTGGCCCGCAAGCACGAGCGCGGCGCTCGCGAGCGAGGCATGCGTCAGCACCCGCGCCATCGCGGGTGGCGCCGGCAGCAAGGGCGCGCCCGATCGCGCGTCAGCGGGCTTTGAGCCGGACGCTGAAGTGATAACTGCTGAGTTCGAGGCCTTCACGCTGGTAGAACTGGTGCGCGCGCTTTCTCTGCACGCCGGAATCGAGGTGAAACGCGTCGCAATCGTTCTCGACGGCGAGCGCGCGAAGCCAGGCGAGCAATTTCTTGCCGTGGCCTTTCGAGCGCTCGGCGTCCGCGGTGACGAGATCATCGACGTAGAGATGCCTGCCGTAGAACAGATTGGTCGAAAGCCGGTAACCCGCGACCGCCACTACGCGTCCCGCGTCGCGGACGCAGGCCAGGCGGAAGCCGTCCGCTTCCAGCGAGCGTACCAACGGCACGAACGCCTCGCGCGCGACGTGGGGACGAAGCTCCGCCATCACGTCGTAGCACGACGCGATCTCGTCGTCGGTAACCGCCAGTTCGGGCATTGGCTCAATCCGCCAGGTAGTACTCGACGGTCGAGACGACCCGCACTTTCTTGATGTGCGGCGTGGTGCTGTCGCGGTTCTCGATCGAGAACTGGCCCTGCTGGGCGGAGCGGATCTTGCCGAGCCGGCTGTCGGAGTCGGCGGCGAACTTTTCCGCGACCGAGCGCGCGTTCTTGGTGGCTTCCTCGATCATGCCGGGTTTCAGCTTCGAGAGACCCGAGAATTCGAACTGGGTCTGGCTCTGGTAGCCCTCGCCGGATAGCGCCACACCCTGCTTGCCGAGCGTAATCACGTCCTTCATCGCCTTGCGGACCGCCTCGACGTCGTTCGAATAGAGTGTCACGGTGGAGTTCGCGGTATAGCGGTAGAGAATGTTGCTCTTGTCGCCATAGGACTGCGCGTGCAGGTCGTTGACCGCGGGCGCCGAGACCGTGATCGCCTCGCGCGCGATGCCGTGCTTCGCCAGGAACTCGACGATCAGCGCGCTCTTGCGCTGGATCGACTCGAACAGCGCATTCAGGTCGTTGTTCGCCTCCTGGAAGGTCAATGGCCAGATCGCGACGTCGGCCGGCATCTCGCGTTCCGACAGGCCTTTGACCACGACCGTGCGCTCGAGCGACTTGACCTCGAGCGCGGCGCGGCCCGCGAGCCAGCCGAGGGCGGCCAGCCCGGCCAGCAGGAAAGCGCCGAGCACCATGATGCTCCTGGCGACGGGATCGTTCATGTCAATGCCTCGCGCGTCATGAAAGGATCAACTCCCAGCACCCCACATCCACCCAGCGTCCGAACTTCCAGCCGACCTCGCCAAGCCGGCCGACCGGCCTGAATCCCATTTTCTCATGTAACGCGATGCTCGCGGGGTTCGGCAGCGAGATGCCGGCGATCGCGCAGCGCAGGCCCCGCGAGCGCATTTCTGCGATCAGGATGCCATACAGCTTCCTGCCGAGACCCAGGCCGGTCGATGCGGGCGCGAGATAGACCGTGCTTTCGGCGGCAAAGCGATAAGCGGAGCGTCTTTTCCATGCGGCTGCGCAGGCATGACCCACGATCTTGCCGCCGGATACCGCCACCAGCCAGGGGTAACTCGCGGTGATGTCGATGACTCGACTCGCCATCTCCGCATCCTTGACGGGTTCCTCCTCGAAGGTGACGACCGACTCGCGGACATAGTGGTTGTAGATGGCGGCGATCTCGACCGCATCGGCCGCAGTCGCCGACCGGAACTGCGCGGTCATCATGATTCAGCCGCGGTGAGCAGCAAGCTTTGCGAGCAGCGCCTCGCGGCGCGTCAGACTGTCCCTGGGCCAGAACTGGTCGCGGTCGTAGTACTCGGAACAGGCCGGGGTTCCCGGCGGCAGCACGACCCAGGGCTGCTTCGACGACGTGAAGATGTGGATGTCGGGCGGCAGGCGATCCGGCTGGTCGAGCGTGCCGACGCGGACGAACCGCACGGCCGGGCCGGCGCCCGCATAATTGCTCCACAGCGCGATGCGGCATTTGGGGCAGCGCGCGATCTTCTGCCCGCGCCCGCTTTCGGAGGGCGTGTCGACGAGCTCGGGCTCGCCGGCCAGGAGTGTCACTCGATCCGCCTCGATCATTGCATTGAGGGCGAATGCCGCGCCGGATTCGCGCTGGCACCAGCGGCAATGGCAGCAATGCACGATCAGCGGCCGCGTCTCCATGCGATAGCGCATGCTGCGGCAATCGCAGCCGCCGGTGAGCGGAAAGACGCCGTCAGGCATCAGTCCGCCACCCGCGCGTACAGCACCGAGTCGATGAGCTGGCCATCCTTGAAGACACTCTTCTTCAGCACGCCCTCACGCACGAAGCCGCATTTCTCGAGCACCCGCATCGACGCCGGATTCCATTCGTAGACCGGCGCTTCCACCCGCCGGAACCCGAGTTGCGAGAGTGCGTGACCTGCGACCGCACGCACGGCATCCGTCATGATGCCACGACCCCAGTACGGTTCGCCGAGCCAGTAGCCGAGCTGGGCGGACCGTGCATGAACGTCTTGGCCGGCCACCAATCCGATGCCGCCGACGGCGAGCGAGTCCACCTCGATGGCCCAGCCGGCGCGCTCGGGATGAGCGCGGGTGAGCGCGAGCCAGGCATCCGCGTCGGCCGCGGTATAAGAAGGATGCGGGAACCGGTCCTTCAGGTTGCGCCAGACCTTATGGTTGTCGGCGAAGCGGAGCAGGGCTGCGCGGTCGCTCTCGCGCCAGTCGCGCACCAGGCTGCTGCCGCAATCGAGGCGCATTCAATCGGGTTCCGGCGCGGCTTCCGCGTACTCGCCGAATGGCGCCTCGCGCGCGTTCAGGCCTTCGCACTGCCGGTCGAGGGCCTCGTACTGGCCGGCGTAGCGTTCGCGTGCTCGAGATAGCCGGTGACATTCTCCATCGTGTTGGCGCCGGTCACGACGGCATGCAGATAGCCGGGTTTCTCGGTGATGGTCAGCTGGTACGCCATCGCTGGCTCGCGCGCCGCATTGCGGCACTCTCATCCCGCAATTCGATTCTTGTCGCAAGACGTCCGGTGCAGCGATGCCGGCCGCCCCGGCGATCGCCGCGAAAGACAGATTCAGCTTCACCAGACGCGGGCATTCTCGCGTTGCTGGAGGTTCTGGCGCTTCTGGCCGTACATGGCCCGATCGGCGCGCGAAAGCAGGATGTCCAGAGATACGTCCGACGCCGGGGGCAGCTCCTCGACGCCGAAGCTCATGGACAGGTGGAATGCCCGCCCGGCCTGCTGATTGAATTCGTCGATACCGCCTTGCAGGCGCTTGCTGACGGCAGTGGCGCCGTCATGCTCGTCGAGCATCGCGAACACCGCGAACTCGTCGCCGCCGACGCGCGCAATCACATCGCTCTCGCGGAAGACGTGGGTCAGCACCCGGCCCGCATCGACCAGCAGCCCGTCACCCGCCGGGTGGCCCAGCGTGTCGTTGACATGCTTGAGCCCGTCGAGATCGACGAACACCAGCAGGCACTTGGCGTGGGTGCGGCGGGCGAGCCGCCAGCCCTGTTCCGCGAGCAGCAGGAATCCGCGCCGATTGCGCAGCCCGGTGAGCTCGTCGGTCAGTGCCAGTTGCTCCAGCTCGACGCTCAGACGGCGCAGTGATTTCTCGAGCTGCTTGTGCCAGCGCACCGCCGCCGACAGCGTCAGAGCCATCAGTGTCGTCAGTCCGGTGAAGCCCTGCAGCAACAACAACGATTCGTGCATCGATCCCTGTGCAAAGGGTCCGGTGCCGTAGCAGGTCGCGGTGACCGCGATCGCGGACACGAGGCAGGTGCCCAGGGCAACCCCTCCGGGTCCGGTGCGGCAGGCGATCCACACCAGGCAGGGCAGTGGCAGGAAAGACAGTGGATAGGTGCCGCCGCCGAGCGGCGACTTGTCGATGAACACGAACAGGGTCAGCACGATCAGGAGCCCCATCGACACGATGGTCTCGAGCAGCCGCAGCGGCCGGCTGCGGTCGAAGCTGAACAGTTGCCGCCAGGTGAGCAGCAGCGGCGTCACGACCAGCACACCGATCAGGTCACCGAGCCACCAGGTCTGCCAGGAACCGAAATAGCTGCCGAAATCCATCACGCCGAGGATGCCCATGCTGGTCACGCCCCAGGTCGGCGCGATGAGGCAGCAGAGCGCCGCGATCGCGGCAAACGTCAGGATGGCCGGCCCGGATTCGAACAGCTTGCTGATGCCGACCCAGCGCTGGACGAGGAACGCGCCGAGCAGCGCTTGCAGGGTCGAGCCGACACCGATGCTGGCCGCGAGCAGCAGGCTCGTGGCGCTCAGCTCGGCGTTGGTCGAGGTGATCGACACCCAGACATTCACCAGGAAGGAGCCGAGCCAGATACCGGGCCAGACCCGCGGTCCCCACCAAAGGAGACCCGCGAGCGCGATGCCCGACGGCGGCCAGACCGCCGTGGCATAGCCGGGAGGTATCGCGAGCAGGAGGCCGAGCCCGCCCGTGAAGCAATAGCCATAGGCGAGGATCACGATCTTGAGCACGCGATCGACGGGCAACTGGTCCTGGCCCGCCGCTAGCCGCCGGGGCTCCATGCTCAAATCTCGCGATCCTTCGCTGTCGTCTGGCACGCGGTCGTCACCTGGCTGGACGCCACGGCGTCAGTAGAACATGTCTCGCGCATGCAGAACCAGCACGCGGTGCGGGCCCGCGACATTCCTGCGCATCCAGTGGTTGATGCGCCGTCTGCCGTCCAGCAGGTACTCGTTTCCGCCGAAGCGCAGCACGACGACCGCGACTTCGGTCGTGCCGGGCGGTTTTCGCGTCAGGTGCTTGCGGTGAATCAGTTGCCAAAGCTGCTCGATGCTCCTCGTTTCGGCCGAGATGACCAGCGACTCCCGCGTCACCCGGATGGTCTTTCGTTGTCCTTTCGTCACAGGGTGTTTGGCGAGCAGGCGGTTGATCGTGTCGACGCAGCAGTGCCGGGGGCGGTTGTGCCACTTCATGACCTCGCACATCTCGTGCCAGAGTTCGAACTGGTCGTTGCCCACGCCTAGTCCCCGCAAAGCTGCCGGCACTGCACTTCGAAGTAGTTGTGCCGGTAGGGATTCCGGCCGCGCAACAACTGGTAGAGGCTCGAGGCCGGATAGGCCAGGAAGAACACCGGTCCCCAGCGTTCGTATTGCCTGACGTGCTGTAGCTCGTGGGCGCGCAACTGGCCGAGCACCCGCTCGTTGCGACCGAGCACTACGTGGCCGAAGGTGATGGCGCCGAACCAGCGGGGCGGCTTGTCGACCGAACCGGGCAGGGCGATCTCGAGCACGCCTGAATGCTTCCGGGCGCTGCCGCCGAACAGGAGGATGACAAGCGCCGCAACCAGACCCACGGCGCTGCAAGGCGCGGCCCAGGCGTAACGCAGGATCCGGAGCAACGACGAGTCCGCAGTCATTCGCGATTCTATCGCCGGAATTGCCTGCCCTGCCGAACCGGGCCGATCACGATTTCTCCTTCGATCTCGACCGGGACATCGAAGGGCAGCTCCAGGATCAGGTTGCTGAAGCCGTTGATCACCGCCGGCTGCTGGTTGAATCCGGGCGCCGAGTTGACCATGCAGAAGATCCGGATCCAGGAGGTGATCCGGTCGAGGTCGCCGAGCGCGCGCCCGACCTTGCCGAGGGGCAGGGCGAGCGCACCGTCCGTTTCGGTCGGGCCATGACCGGAGATGAGCGCGCGCTCACCCACGACCCGGACCCAGGGAAACGGCAGCTTCGCGCCGGGCGGCAACGACAGCGGTGCCGGCAGTATCAGTCCGAGTTCGCGCAATCGATCCGCGGTCCGGGACATGGCTCGGACGCGCTATGGCCTGGTCGCGCTGATGAAATGCGCCGACAGGTCGAATGTCATGCGACCGTCCTCGGCCGTGTAGTCGATTAGAGCCTGCTCGGCTTCGCCCAGGATGTGCTCGATCTGAGCCTCCGTGAGCGTGATACCCATCAGCGGCAGCCAACCCCTGAGATCCGCTTCGACCATGACTCGCGAGCCGGGATACCGCGCCGTGCCCCGATGGGTCGAGATCGCGGCGTCGGCGAGGTCGGCATCCGCGAGCAGCGAGGCCAATTGCTCGCGATCGCCGAGCACGAATGGCGCCCGCAGAGCATCTCCCGCCTTCCGGCCCGCGCTTTTCTCGATGACTGCCGTCTCGATCCCGTATGCGGGCATGCTGTCGAGCGTATCCCAGACGGCGACGAGCAGGCGCCCGCCCGGCTTCAGCACCCGCAGCATGTCGCGCAGGGCCTGACGGCGATCGGTGAAGAACATGATCCCGAACTGGCTGACGACGACGTCGAAGTACCGGTCGGGGAAAGGCAATTGCTCGGCGACGCCTTCCTTCCATTCGATTTCCGGAGAGAGCTGCCTGGCGACCGCGAGCATGCCGGCAGCCGGGTCGATGCCCGCGACCTGCCCTCCAGAGCCGGTGCGCTGGGCGGCCTCGCGCGCGAGCACGCCGGTACCGCAGGCGACATCGAGCACGCGCTCGCCGGGCCGGATCCGTGCGGCATCCGCGACCTGGATGGCAAACTCCTGGAAGAGCGCGGGAACGAACAGACCCTGATAGGCCCTTGCGGCATCGATCTGGACCTGTATCGCGCCGGCTGCGGGCATCGGTCTTCACCGGGTCCTGCGGACGGCGAGCGCGATCGGCACGCCGAACAGCAGCATGTGCGACAACAGGTCGAGCACGGTCGCGAGCGGTTTGAAGCTGACCGGATGCGGAAACGCGGACAGCGGCAGCACGACCAGCCGCATGAGGAAGAAGACGAAGATCCCGAACAGCACGCCGGCAAGGAACGGACTCTGCGTGAGGAACCGGATGCGCTGGCTGGCGAGGTAATACGCGCCCGCCAGCAGGAAGGCGATCAGGAAGTGCAGGCCGAGACCGAGTGCCGAGGCGGCCACGCCGCCGGCATAGGCCGCCTTGCCGAGCAGGCCGCTCGCGACCGTCTGCAGCAGGCTCAGCGGGGTCGTACCGTTGAAATGCGCGAACGTGATGGCGAATGCGATGTCGAGCAGGCCGGCGACAAGGCCGCCGATGAGGATTGCGCGTCGCGCCGACCACTGCTGCATCGATTCGCTCCTGAACGCTGCGGCGCATTATCGCGCCGCGCAGCGCTGCTTGTCAGGCGGATGCCAGCGCCGAACGTATCGAGTCGTATTCCAGGAACTCGCGCCGCGCGGTATCGAAGGGGAACGCCCGCACCGGCAGGTCGGGCAGGCGTTCCAGCGCACGAGTTTCAAGGCCGAACCACGACAGGCAGGTTTCGCTCTCGCTCATGGCCGGCAGCCGGTAGACCTCGTAGTAGTCCGCATATCGCCCCGAAGCGGGATCGAATGGCGAGCTGAAAAGGTAGGTGCCGTCAGCGTTGGTGCAAACCATGACGCGGGGAAAGTCATGGAAGTCGCGGTACTCGGCATGCAACCAACGGGCCATTCGATGCGCCTGGCCCGGCTAACGCGACACGCTCCCGGCGCCGGGCGTATCGGCCGGAATCGGCGAGATCTGGACGCTGACGATCTGCCATGCGCCGCCGCGGCGGACATACGCCTGGTCCCACCGATCCGCCTGCGCGGTGAGCAAGGCGACGAGCTCGTCGGTCGCGTCGGGCGGCGGCTGCCGCGCAGCATCGCAGCCGCAGATCAGCAGCGCGCAGGCGGCGATGACCGGTACGCAGCGACTGGAAATCCTCATGACAGGTTTCTCGCCACGAGCAGGAACTCACTCCGCGCCCGTGAGATGGCTTCCGCTATCTTGTTCGAACCGTAACGTCCATCTGCGAGCGGACCGGTTTCCTCCAATTCGAATGTGGCGCCAAAAACCTTGTCGTTCGTGTCTGCATACCACTGGGTCCAAGCCTCATGGTCTGGCAGCACTGTAGCAGGCACGTCGAGACGCTCTCGATTGTGGTCCAGTTCCGACTCGATATAGGCCTCCACGCGCGGATCGCTCGGCCCAGTGATTTTCTGTTGTCGTATCCATTGGGGCACGGATCGGAGCGTGTAAAAGCCAAGCGGATCTTGCAGGGAAAATCCTTGCGACAAGAGACGCCTGCGCGCGTAGGCGTCGTCAGGCTCGCCGCCCCAAACGTCGGCACCCCGCGCCCGCGCGCCCCGGATCGCGACAACGGCTTCGCCTCCTTCGAGGAAACCGTTGACCTCGTGCTGCCTTTCAACCCAGCTCATCAGATCGCCGTCATTTGCTCCGTGTGAGTACGACGGGCCTTCGACGATTACTGTATCGACATTGAAAGATGTGTAGGCCTCGTCGATGAGGCGGAACATCAGGCTGTCGGTGTGAGTTTCGTGTTTGGCGCCAACAAAAATCAGCGACACTCGGCAATGTTTGTAGACGGCGGCAAACGCGTCATTCGGCTGGGCCGCTCGCAGCTCGGTAGTCCAGGGACGGAGCTTGCCAGGCGCCGGCGCAACTACGGATTGGCATGCGGCAATCGCTAGCGCCGCAGTTAGTACGATGGCCCCAGGCACGAGGCGTCGATGCATACCGCGCCTAACGTCCGCGTTGAACGGGCCGCGCGAGGCAACTGCCAGGCGCCGCGGGCGCGACGAAGTTTCCCGTGCCCGCGGCGCACCCCCGCCAAGCTGTCACGGTCCGCTCCAACGCATAGTTTAGGTGTCTTGTCAGGTGTGTCAGGCGGCGACCCGAGAGACCCGCAAGCTCTTACGTCGTTTCTCGGCGTGCCACAGGTCGTACTGAGTCTGCTGATTCATCCAGCTCTCGGAGCTGGTGTCGAAGGCAATCGATAGGCGCACGGCCATTTCGGGACTGATACCAGCACGACCATTCAGCAAAGCGGAAAGCGTTTTGCGACTGACGCCCAAAGCGTCGGCCGCATCGGTCACCGACAGGTTCAGCGGCTCGAGACAGAGCCTGCGGATGATTTCGCCGGGGTGGGGAGGGTAATGCATCCTCATGGCTACCTCAGTGATAATCCTCGTAGTCGACGTCTACGGCATCCTTGCCTTCGAATCTGAATGTGATTCGCCAATTGCCACTGACGCCTACCGACCAACTACCGGCGCGTCCACCCTTCATGGGATGCAGCCTCAGGCCTGGCAACCCCATGTCGCTGGGGGCGGTAGCGGCATTCAGAGCCGCCAGGATCAAGCTCAAGCGCTCGGCATGAGCCGCCTGAATCCCGGCCTTTGATCCGTCGCGAAGTACTTGCACAGGCCTTTGTGACGGAATGTCCGAGTCACAGCGTGGGAGTGTAACCCATAACGTTACGGGTTACAAGAGCATCTAACGTCCGCGTTGAGCGGGCCGCACGAGGCGCGTTCGCTCAACGCTCTCACGGACCGCTCCAACGCCTAGCTAGATTGCCGAGCTTGATTTGACCGTATGTCGGAACTGACATATAGTACCTCAGGTGGTATCAGCCGACAAGCCGCTGGTCTGGCTGCATGGGGGAGATCAAGACCCCGCCATTTGGCGCCGAAGCTCGGGTCGAGGCCGGGATGTTGCTTAGGAGGCTGCAGCGCGGCGAGTCGCCGGGCATGCCTCATTCGCGACCCATGCCAGGAGTCGGACGACGCTGCCGTGAGTTGCGTGTCCGAGACGGGGCGGCGAGTTGGAGGATTGTGTACCGAACGGACCGGGACGCGATCGTGATTGGAGCGGTGTTCGCGAAGAATACGCGGACCACGCCCAAGGATGTGATCGCGAGCTGCCAGAGGCGTTTTCGGGAGTATGACGATGCGTGTAAGTAAGAAAGCCAAGCTCACGAGTCGCGGCTGGAAGGTGAGCGATGCCAAAGAGTTTCTGGATCTGTCGCAGGAGGAGGCTGCTTTTATCGAGCTGCGTCTCAAACTGGCCGAAGGGCTCAAGGCTCGCCGGAAGCGTAAGCGCTTGACACAGCATGATTTGGCCGCTGCGGTGCAATCCAGCCAATCGCGCGTAGCCAAGATGGAGTCAGGTGATCCCACGGTCTCCATCGATCTGCTGATGCGGTCACTCATCGCACTTGGCGCCTCCCGACTTGACCTCGCCAGAATCATTGCACCAGGCTAACTCGGCGATCTAACGTCCGCGTTGGGGGGGCCGCGGTAAAGCCCAACGAGGCGCCGCGGGCGCACACTCTTGACACGCGCCTGAACTAAGCCCCACCGAGCGGCTCGAACGCGTTGTTGGCCCACGGATTACAGGATCTGGCCGACATCTATTCGATTTCCGTCAGGATCGGCGAATACAAAGCCGCGCAACCCATACTCCGCATCGCGCATTCCCTTGATGATCCGAACGTCATTGGTCGTGCAGTGGTCGTAGAGCACTGCGGCATTATCAACCATCAAGTGGGCCACGTTGTGCGCCTTTGCCTTATGACCCTTGTCTAGCGTGATGTGTAGCTCTGCCTCGTCCTTCCGCAAGATCATGAACCCTACGGGGTTGCCGTTCTCGAACTTCTTCTCGAACCCGAGCAGCCTGACGTAGAAGTCCACGGCCGCCGCGATACTCGTTACCGACAGAGTCGGTGCCAGCCTTCCGAACCGGACGCCAGCAATTCCTTCAACTCCTTTCATGGTTGAGCTCCTTCAGACGATCGGCCGCTTGCAGGCGATGCTGAGGCACCCATCCGATCGCGACGCAGCGGAGCGGTGTCCGCGTGGTATCCGTGGTCTAACGTCCGCGACCAGCGGCGGCGCTTAGTCGGCGCGCCGCTTGCCAGTCGGACAAATGGGATTCCACTTGCAGTCCCTGCAAGCGGCGTGACGACAAGCGCCGACCGCTGCATCGCATAGTTAGGCCGCGGTGAGGTACGGCCCAGGTACATAGGTAACAGTTTAGTCCAGGTCCATGGGTAACAGATTTCATCACGCTAGCGGCACCTCAGGAGGTGCCGAATGCCCTGGAATCAGGTTACGCCCATGGACGAGAGAACCCAGTTCATTGCCGACGTGCTGCGGCACACGCTGTCGATTAGCGAGCTGTGCAGCCGTTACAACATCAGCCGCAAGACCGGCTACAAGTGGCTCCGGCGATATCAGGCGGACGGTCCTGCCGGCTTGTGCGAGCGATCTCGGCAGGCGCACGGCTGTCCGCACCGCACGACGGAGGCTGTGGTGGCCGCGATTATCAAGGCGCGCCAGCGCCACCCGCACTGGGGCGCCAAGAAACTGCTGAAGATTCTGTCGCGGACCGGGCCGCAGCGCGACTGGCCAGCGCGCTCGACGATCTGCGACATCCTGTCGCGCAATGACTTGATCGTGCATCCGCGCCAGCGTCGGCAGCTGGGACATCCGGGCAAGCCCAGCACGACCGCCACGGTGCCCAATGAGCTGTGGGCGGCGGACTTCAAGGGGCACTTCAAGACCGGCGATGGGATCTACTGCTATCCGCTGACCGTGACCGATCAGCACAGCCGCTTCCTGCTCGGCTGCCAAGGCTTGTTGACGACCGCCTGCCAGGACTCCAAGCCAGTGTTCACGCGATGGTTCCGGGAATACGGGCTGCCGCAGCGCATCCGCACGGACAACGGCGTGCCGTTTGCCACCGTCAGCCTGGCGCGTCTGTCGTCACTGTCCGCCTGGTGGGTTCGGCTCGGCGTATTGCCGGAGTTGATCGAACCCGGCCAGCCGCAGCAGAACGGCCAGCACGAACGCATGCACAAAACGCTCAAAGCCGAAGCCACACGGCCGCCGGCCGCCAATCTGGGCGCGCAACAGCGCAAGTTCAACCGATTCCGCCAAGAGTTCAATCACGAGCGGCCGCACGAGGCGCTCGACCAGGAAACCCCGGCCTCGTTCTACACGCCGTCCAACCGTCCGATGCCAGACAAAATCCCGAAACTGGAATACCCCGACCATTACGAGAAGCGCTACGTCAGCGCCAACGGCGGGATCCGCTGGAATTGCCGCTGGGTCAACGTCAGCAGCTGCTGCGTCGGCGAATACGTCGGCCTTGAAGAGATCGACAACGGCGTCTGGCAAGTCTACTTCGGCCCGCTCAAACTCGGCCGCCTACTGGAACAACACCTGCGAATCGAGGATCATCTCGGCCAGCTCAGACGACATCGGTAACATCCCGAAAAGTGTTACCTATGTCCCCGGACTGTTTTGTTACCTATCTCCCCGATCGCTCAGGGTACACCCTTGCGGTCGCCAACTTTGAAGATTGTTACCTGGCGACGATCATCGTCCACAAGGTACACGACACGATAGTTTCCCTGACGAATCTTGAAGCGATCGACATAGCTCGCGAGTTTCTCGCACCCGTGCGGTCGCGGGTCATCCGCTAGTGATTGGATGCGCTCAACGATGCGTTTCCGATCGGATTTCGTTCCCAGTCGTTCCAGTTCCCGGCCGGCCGAAGCCTTGATCAGCAGCCTATAGACGGCCACGGCGCTTCATGCCCCTGACGAAGCTCTCGAAAGGGGTAGAGCGCTCCTGGCGCCGCTCGTCAAAAGCCTCGAGATCCTCTGCGTCCTCTGCCAGTGCTGCCTTAACCGCGTCATTGACCATGTCGGATACGGACCGGTCGTTGGCAGCCGCCCTTAGGCGCAGGGCCCGATGGACGTCAGCCTCGAAATAGACGGTTGCTCGTTTGGGCGTGGCCATGGCTGCAGTATGACGTTATAACGTCACAACGTCAAACGCCTGCCTAGGTTGTCTAACGTCCGCGATCAGCGGCGGCGCGCGTCGGCGCGCCGCTTGCTGAGCCCAACCTGCCTTTGCCAGGGCACGTTCCTGCAAGCGGCGCGCCGACGCGCGCCGACCGCTGCATCGCATAGTTAGGCCGCAGAGACTGTGAGTTTGACGCCTAGACTCTGCAATACCTTGAGCACCGTGTCGTAACGCGGCTTTGCGCCAGGGGTCAGCGCTTTGTAGAGGCTCTCGCGACCCAGACCAGACTCCTCGGCGATACTGCTCATACCACGTGCCTTTGCGACGTTACCGACTGCAGCAAGGAAAACGTCAGGGTTGGGATCTTCGAGCGCGGCGGTGAGGTATTCCGCGACCACCTCGTCGTTGGTGAGGTAGGCGCTAGGATCAAATTCTTTCAGCTTGGCCATGGTCGTTACTCCAGATCCTCGAGCAGGCGCCTAGCCCGTGCAATGTCCCGTTGCTGAGACGATTTATCGCCACCACACAGCAAGATAATCACAATCTCCCCGCGTGGCGCGAAGTAAAGGCGGTAACCCGGGCCGGCGTAAATCCGCATCTCATGAAGCCCGCCACCGAGGCTCTTGCTGTCACCCAAATTGCCGAGTCGTACTGAATCCAGCCGAGCCAGGATGCGGGCGGTACCCTTCGCGTCTCTCAGCCCAGCCAACCACTTCGAGAAGACCTCGGTTCGCCGAATCTGATACACATACCGAGCGTATCCGAACGGATACAGCGATGCAAGTGCGGAAACCGGATCTCTGCGGCCTAACGTCCGCGTTGAGCGGGCCGCGGTACAGCCCAACCAAGCGCCGTGGGCGCGATAATCTCCAGCGCGCCTGCGGCGCGCTCGCTCCAACCTGTCACGGACCGCTCCAACGCATCGTTGGACGGC
>JBOHZL010000067.1:0-17835 GCA_050738495.1 Steroidobacteraceae bacterium
GCGCCTGCGTTGCGGCGGCAGCGCGCGGCGGCGGCTCGCGTTCGCGACGGCCGGTCGAGATGAATGACTTGACCTCGAACGAAGCGTCGAGAATCGAGTCGCTGATCCCGAGCGCCTCCTCCGGAGGAAAGTCGTTGCCGCCGGAGATTTCGACTTCGATCTCGTATTCGCCGATGCGGAAGCGGTCGCCCGGCGCGAGCTGGTGCGGACGATCGGGGCCGAGTGCCTCGTCCGAGTCGTTGATGAAGGTGCCGTTGGTGCTCGTATCCCTGAGCCACCAGGTCCCGCCGCGATGCTCGATCGCCGCATGGCGGCCGGAGACGTAGCGTTCGGGGTCGCGCAGCACCCAGTCGTTGCTGTCGTTGCGTCCGATCCGGCCGCCATTGACGCCGAATGTCCAACGCGGGTGGTCGCCGGCAGCTGCCGCGTTCTCGCTGACAATTTTCAACCTGAGCGCCATCGCACGTCCCTGGATGGACCGCTTTCGCCGGCGGCGGCCCGCATCACGCCTGGTTGGGCCGCTATAATAGCGCGCCCACGGCAGCACGACCCCCACCCGGATCATGGCCACAAGTCACATATTCAGGATCGTCTTCGTCAACCAGGGCAAGGTCTACGAAGTCTACGCCCGCAAGGTCAGCCACGGCGGGCTGCTCGGCTTCGTCGAGGTCGAGGAACTCGTATTCGGCGAACGCAGCAGCGTCGTGGTCGACCCGGGCGAGGAACGCATCAAGTCGGAGTTCGCCGGCGTCAGGCGCAGCTACCTGCCGCTGCACTCGATCATCCGCATCGACGAGGTGCGCAAGCAGGGCGTCAGCAAGATCAGCGTGCTCGAGGGCGGCAATGTCGCGCCGTTCCCCGCCACGATCTATCCTGCCGGCACCGATCCGGGCGTGAAGCGCTGACCGCTTGATGCGGCTGTTCAGAGGCGCGCCGGCACTTTCGAAGTTTCGCATCGAGAGGCTGCTCGCGAAGCTCCAGGGCGCCGAGCCGTCGGTACACCGCCTCGAAGTCGATTACCTGCACATCGTGGACCTGCATCGCCCGCTCGCGCCGGCCGAAAATGCGGTGCTCGAGCGTCTGCTCGGATCCAGCGCGCCGGTGGCGGATCCGCGGCCGCCGGGGCAGCGGCTGCTGACCGTGCCGAGGCCCGGCACGATCTCTCCCTGGTCGTCGAAGGCGACCGACATCGCGCATGTCTGCGGACTCGATGCCATCCACCGCATCGAGCGCGGCAGGGACTGGCGGGTGCAGGCGGTGACGGCGCTTCCGGCTGAATCGCTTGCCGCTCTCGCGGCGCTGCTGCACGACCCGATGACCGAGGCGGTGCTGACCGACGCGCAGCAGGCGGCATCGCTGTTCGCGCCGCATCCACCGGGGGCGCTCCGGCACATCGCGCTCGCGGAGGATCCGCGGGCGGCGCTGGCGCGCGCCGATGCCGAACTCGGACTTGCGCTGTCGGCCGAGGAGATCGCCTATCTCGCGGACGTGTTCCATCGGCTCGGGCGCGATCCCACCGACGTCGAGGTGATGATGTTCGCGCAGGCGAACAGCGAGCACTGCCGGCACAAGATCTTCAATGCACGCTGGACCGTCGACGGCAGCGCGGCGCCGCGCTCGCTGTTCGACTCCATCCGCCTGACGCGTGAGCGGAGCCCGGACGGCGTTCTGTCAGCCTACAGTGACAACGCGGCGGTAATCGCCGGCGCCCGCGGCTCGAGATTCTTTCCGTCGCCGCGGGATCACGAATACCGCTGGCATGAAGAGCTGGTCGACATCCTGATCAAGGTCGAGACCCACAATCACCCGACCGCGATCTCGCCGTTCGCCGGCGCCGCGACCGGCTCCGGCGGCGAGATCCGGGACGAGGGCGCGACCGGCCGCGGCGGCAAGCCGAAAGCCGGGCTGGTCGGATTCAGCGTGTCGAACTTGCGGATCCCCGGATTCGCGCAGCCCTGGGAAGCCGATCACGGGCGTTCGCCGCGCATCGCATCCGCGCTCGACATCATGCTGGACGGCCCGGTCGGCGCGGCCGCGTTCAACAACGAGTTCGGCCGGCCCGGCATCCTCGGCTACTTCCGGACCTTCGAGCAGCAGGTTGCCGCGGATGCCGAAGGCGTCGTGCGCGGCTATCACAAGCCGATCATGATCGCGGGCGGCCTCGGCAACCTGCGGCGGATACACGTCGAAAAGCAGCGCGCACCGGCAGGCGCGCCGCTGGTCGTGATCGGCGGCCCGGCAATGCTGATCGGCCTCGGCGGCGGCGCGGCCTCGTCGCAGGGCAGCGGTGCCGGCAGCGAGCAACTCGACTTCGCCTCGGTGCAGCGCGGCAACCCCGAGATGCAGCGCCGCGCCCAGGAAGTCATCGATGCCTGCTGGGCGATGGGCGAGGAGAATCCGATCCTGGTGATCCACGACGTCGGTGCCGGCGGGCTTTCGAACGCCGTGCCCGAGGTGGTGGCCGCCGGCAGCGGCGGCGGGCGGATCGAACTCGCCGCCGTGCCGAGCGACGAGCCGGGCATGTCGCCGCTCGAGATCTGGTGCAACGAGGCGCAGGAACGCTACGTGCTCGCGCTGAAGGCCGGATCGCTCGAGGGATTCGCCGATCTGTGCCGCCGGGAGCGTTGTCCCTTCGCGGTCATCGGCCAGGGGACGGCCGACGGCATCCTGTCCGTGCACGATTCCCGATCCGGCGAGCAGCCGGTCGCGATGCCGGTCGTGGACCTGCTGGGCCGGCCGCCGCGCATGCAGCGCAGCGCGCAACGGCGCGCGCGGCGCGGCGACGGTTTCGACGCCGAGTCGACCGACCTGGCCGACTCGCTGGGCCGGCTGCTCTGCCTGCCGACGATCGCCGACAAGGGCTTCCTGGTGACGATCGGCGATCGCTCGGTCGGCGGGCTGATCAGCCGGGATCCGCTGGTCGGTCCCTGGCAGGTGCCGGCAAGCGACGTCGCGGTGACACTCGCTTCGCTGCGCGGCCATGCCGGCGAAGCGATGGCGCTCGGCGAGCGGCCGATGATCGCCCTGCTCGACGCGCCGGCGTCCGGGCGCATGGCGGTCGGCGAGGCGATCACGAATATCGTTGCCGCCGATGTGCGCAGGCTCGGTAACGTCAAGCTGTCGGCGAACTGGATGGCGGCCTGCGGCGACACGGCGGCGGATGCGGAGCTCTTCGACACCGTGCGCGCGGTCGGGGAGGAGTTGTGTCCGGCACTCGGCATCGCGATACCGGTCGGCAAGGACTCCCTGTCGATGCGCTCGACCTGGCGCGCCGACAGCGGCGAGCGTTCGGTCGTGGCGCCCTTGTCGCTCGTGATCAGCGCCTTCGCGCCGGTGGCCGACGTGCGCCGCACGCTGACGCCGGTGCTGGATAACGCGGCCGGCAGCACGGCGCTCGTCCTCGTGGATCTCGGCGCAGGCCGCGATCGCACGGGTGGCTCCTGCCTGGCGCAGGTCCATGGTCACACCGGCGACGTCCCGCCCGATCTCGACGATCCGCGGCGGCTGGCCGGCTTCTTCGCCGCGATCCGCGAACTCGCGGATGCCGGGCTCACGCTCGCTTACCACGATCGTTCCGACGGCGGCCTCACGATCACGCTCCTCGAGATGGCGTTCGCGGGTCGCGCCGCCATCGATGTCGATCTCGGTGCGACGGCCAGGCCTGCTGCGGCGCTGTTCGCCGAGGAACTCGGCGCCGTTTTGCAGTTGCGCGAGGACGATCTGGAACCAGCGCTCGACGTCCTCGCGCGCCATGGCCTTGGCGAGATCTCGCGCCGGATCGGCACGGCCGCCGCCGGGAGGCGCATCCGCATCGCCGCCGGCGGCCGTCTGCTGATCGACGGCGATCGCGTGCGGCTCCGGGAGGCCTGGTCAGGCACCAGCTGGCGGATGCAACGACTGCGCGACGACCCGGTCTGCGCGGACGAAGAGCAGGCCGCGCGCCTCGACGAGGACGATCCGGGACTCAGTTGGCGACTCACCTTCGATCCAGGCGAAGACATCGTTGCCCCGTTGATCGTGGGTGGCGCGAGGCCCAGGGTCGCGATCCTTCGCGAGCAGGGCGTCAACAGCCAGGTCGAGATGGCCGCCGCGTTCGATCGCGCCGGCTTCACCACCGTCGACGTGCACATGACCGACTTGATCGGCGGAGCGGCGGATCTCGACGGTTTTCGCGGACTGGTCGCCTGTGGCGGCTTCAGCTACGGCGACGTGCTCGGCGCCGGCGAGGGCTGGGCGAAGTCCATCCTCTTCAATCCGCGCGCACGCGAGCTGTTCCAACGCTGGTTCCAGGACTCGCGCCATTTCACGCTTGGCGTTTGCAATGGCTGCCAGATGCTCGCGGCACTCGCCGAACTGATACCCGGCGCGGGCTGCTGGCCGCGGTTCCTGCGGAACCGCTCCGAGCAGTTCGAGGGCCGGCTTTCGCTGGTCGAGATCGACGAGTGCCGCTCCTTGTTCTTCTCCGGCATGGGCGGTTCGCGGCTGCCGATCGCGGTTGCGCACGGCGAGGGGCGGGCGGAGTTTCGCAGCGCGGCGGATCGCGCGCTGGCCAGTGCACGCGCGGTCATGCGATTCGTGGACAACCGCGGCGCGGTCGCGACGCGTTACCCGGCGAACCCGAACGGCTCGCCCGACGGCATCGCTGGACTCAGCTCCGACGACGGCCGCGTCGCCATCATGATGCCGCACCCCGAGCGGGTGTTCCGGACCGCGCAGAATTCCTGGCATCCCGCGGATGCGGGAGAAGACAGCGGCTGGATGCGGATATTCCGCAATGCCCGGGCCTGGGTCGGCTGAGGCGGAACTTCAGCCCTGCACGCGCGGCAGGGGCGTGATCTTGGCGGGCTCGTCGGCGAAATAGCGCCGCACCATCATGGCCTGCTGCAGACGGCCGCGGCGGACATAGGCCTGGTACAGCAGGTCCTTGACGACCTCGAGCAGCACGCCGGCGTGGAATGCGTCGATCAGCGGCGGACTGCTGCGGCCCGGGCCGTCGACATCGAACAGCACCCGCTTCACTACCGCGAACGACTCGTCGTCGAGCTCCGCGAGCCTCCGGATATTGGCGAGCTCGTCGAACAGTTCGAGCTTGCCATTCTCGCCCAGGTCCACGAATGCGCACTGCGCGACGCGCCGGCACATCGAGGCGAATGCGTTGTAGCAGGCCGAGGAAAAACAGGAGAAAGCCTCCTTCAGGAGCAGTTCCGCATCTTCCGGCAGGTAGGTGAAGTTGAAGCGCTCGCGCGGGCGCTCGAGCTCGACGAAATTCGGCGCCAGCTCGATGCGGCTTCCGCCGTAGAGCTTGACCGAGAAGCGCAGGAAGATCGGCGCATTGCAGGCCGCGCAGCGGTAGACGAGGCCGACCTGTGCCGGCTTGTGCTGCTGCAGCGAATTGAAGTCCGGGACGGATACCGGCGTGATGTGCGCCAGCACCTGGCAGTGCGGGCAATGCAGCGCGAGCCCCGCGTCCTGGTCGTGGTGCAGCCGGCCGGCAGAGTCGATGAATACCGCCACGATCCTTCCCGTTGACCCCGTCGCTTCGAGTTTAGCCGAATATCCGCGTCGCGCGGCAATCCTCAGGCGTGCAACGGCTTGTAGCGCAGGCGGTGCGGCTGGTCGGCCTGCTCGCCCTTGCGCCGCCTGAGATCGACGACGTAGTCCTGGTGGTTGCCCTCGAACCAGACGACCTCGCTGTCGCCCTCGAAGGCGAGGATGTGGGTCGCGATGCGATCCAGGAACCAGCGATCGTGCGAGATCACCACCGCGCAGCCGGGGAAGTTCAGCAGCGCTTCCTCGAGGGCGCGCAGGGTCTCGACATCGAGGTCGTTGGTCGGCTCGTCGAGCAAAAGCACGTTGGCGCCGCTCTTCAGGAGCTTCGCCAGGTGCACGCGATTCCGTTCGCCGCCGGAGAGCTCGCCGATCTGCTGCTGTTGCTGGTTGCCGCGGAAATTGAAGCGCCCGACGTAGCCGCGCGACGGCGTTTCATAGTTGCCGACCTTGATGATGTCCTGGCCGCCAGAGATCTCCTGCCAGACCGTCTTCGAGTCGTCGAGGCTGTCGCGCGACTGGTCGACGCTCGCGATCCGGACCGTCGGCCCGGTGCGGATCGTTCCCGCATCCGGCTTTTCGGCCCCCGTCAGCATGCGAGACAAGGTCGTCTTGCCGGCGCCATTCGGCCCGATGATGCCGACGATGCCGCCGGGCGGCAGGCGGAACGACAGATCGTCGATCAGCAGCCGCTCGCCGTAGGCCTTGCGCAATTTCTCGACCTCGATCACGAGATCGCCGAGGCGCGGGCCCGGCGGAATGTAGATCTCGTTGGTTTCGTTCCGGGCCTGGTACTCGACCGACGACAGTTCCTCGAACTGGCGCAGGCGCGCCTTGCTCTTCGCCTGGCGTGCCTTCGGATTCGCGCGCACCCATTCGAGCTCGCGCGCGAGCGTCTTGCGCAAGCCCTCCTGTTGCTTCTCCTCCTGCGCGAGGCGCTGTTCCTTCTGCTCGAGCCAGGACGAATAGTTGCCCTGCCACGGGATGCCGTGGCCGCGGTCGAGCTCCAGGATCCAGCCGGCGACGTTGTCGAGGAAATAGCGGTCGTGAGTCACGCAGATGACGGTGCTCGGGTATTGCTCGAGGTATTTCTCGAGCCATGCCACCGACTCGGCGTCGAGGTGGTTGGTCGGCTCGTCCAGCAGCAGCATGTCGGGTTTCGAGAGCAGCAGCCGGCAGAGCGCGACGCGCCGCCGCTCTCCGCCGGAAAGCTGGGTAACCTTCGCTTCCCAGTGCGGCAGCCGCAGCGCGTCGGCCGCGACGTCGAGCTGGCGCTCGAGGTTGTGGCCGTCGACCGTCGCCAGGAACGCCTCGAGCTGGCCCTGTTCCGCGGCGAGCTTGTCGAAATCGGCGTCGGGCTCGCTGTAGAGCGCGTACACCTGCTCCAGGCGGGCAAGGGCGTCCTTCACCGGCTTGACCGATTCCTCGACGATCGCGCGGACATCGGCCTCCGGGTCGAGTTGCGGCTCCTGCGGCAGCAGGCCGACCTTGATGCCGGGCTGCGGCCGCGCCTCGCCCTCGATGTCCGCATCGATGCCCGCCATGATCCTGAGCAGTGTCGACTTGCCGGAGCCGTTCAGGCCGAGCACGCCGATCTTGGCGCCCGGGAAGAACGACAGCGAGATGTCGCGCAGGATGTGGCGCTTCGGCGCCACCACCTTGCCGACGCGATTCATCGTATAGATGTACTGGGCCATGCGATCCAACCGTGCTGCGGGGCCGCGGATTATCCGCGATGCCGGTGCCCGCCGCCAGACGCCTTGCTGCGGGCCGCACGCGGGCCGTGCTAATCTCGATGGAAATCCCGGCGGTGTGGCGGCGGCGCGTGGCAAATAACGGAGAATCGGCAACCTGCGTCGTCGCCGGCGAGCGGATCGCCCGCTATGCATTCGGCGACGGACATCCTTTCGGTCCTGACCGGCACGAGGCGTTCCTGCGCGAGTTCTGCGCGCAGGGCCTCGATCGCCGCGTGAAGATGCTGGCGCCGCGCGCGGCCACCCGCGCCGAGCTCGAGCTGTTCCACCAGCCCGCGTACCTCGACATGGTGCAGGCCCGCTCGCAGACCGGCGAAGGACTGCTCGATGTCGGGGACACGCCGGCCTTCAAGGGCGTATTCGAGGCGGCGGCCGACGTGGTCGGCGCGTCGCTGGTCGCCGCCGAGTCGCTGATGGAAGGCAGAGCGAAGCGCGCCTTCGTGCCGATCGCCGGCCTGCATCACGCCGGCCGCGGTCACGCCGCCGGCTTCTGCGTGTTCAACGACTGCGGCGTGGTGATCGAGCATCTGAAGCGCGCGCACGGGCTCACGCGCATCGCCTACGTGGACATCGACGCGCACCATGGCGACGGCGTCTACTACGGGTTCGAGGACGACCCGCAGCTGATCTTCGCGGACCTGCACGAGGACGGCAGTTTCCTCTATCCGGGCACGGGCACTGCCGCCGAATCCGGCACCGGTCCGGCGCGCGGCACGAAGCTGAACCTGCCGTTGCTGCCGGGCGCCGGCGACGCGGAATTCCTGGCGGCCTGGCCGGCGGTGGAGGCGCATCTGGAGCGGCACCGGCCGCAGTTCGTCCTGTTCCAGTGCGGCGCCGACAGCCTCGAAGGCGACCCGATCACGCACCTGCGCCTGACCGAGGGCGCGCACGCGCACGCCGCAGAGCGCCTGTGCCGGATCGCCGACCGCCATGCCGGCGGGCGGATCCTCGGCTGCGGCGGCGGTGGATACAACCGCCGCAATATCGCGCGCGCCTGGACCCGTGTCGTCCAGGCTTTCGTCGAGGCGGCCTGACCGGAGCCTTTCGGTTAGACTGCGCCGCTACCATGTTCGACCCCGGCATGAATATCGAGGAGTTCGATCCCGAACTCGCGGCGGCGATTGGCGCCGAACGGCGGAGGCAGGAGGAGCACCTGGAGCTCATCGCATCCGAAAACTATGCGAGCCCGCGCGTGCTCGAGGCGCAGGGTTCGGTGCTGACCAACAAGTACGCCGAGGGCTATCCGGGCAAGCGCTACTACGGCGGTTGCGAACATGTCGACGTTGCGGAGCAACTCGCGATCGACCGCGCCCGGAAACTGTTCGGCGCGGCTTACGCGAATGTCCAGCCGCACTCCGGCTCGCAGGCGAATGTCGCCGTCTATCTCGCGCTGCTCGCGCCGGGCGACACGCTGCTCGGCATGAGCCTCGACCACGGCGGCCACCTGACCCATGGCGCCAAGGTCAATTTCTCGGGCAAGATCTTCAAGGCCGTGCAGTACGGCCTCGATCCCGCGACCGGCGAGATCGACTACGACGCGGTGGGAAGGCTCGCGCGCGAGCACCGTCCGAAGATGATCCTGGCCGGATTCTCCGCCTATTCGCGCATCGTGGACTGGCAGCGCTTCCGTGTCATCGCCGACGAAGTCGGCGCCTGGTTCGTGGTCGACATGGCGCATGTCGCCGGGCTCGTGGCTGCCGGCGTTTACCCGAACCCGGTGCCGATCGCCGACGTCGTGACGACGACGACCCACAAGACGCTGCGCGGGCCGCGCGGCGGCCTGATTCTGGCGCGCGAGCATCCCGACCTCCACAAGAGGCTCAATTCGATGATCTTCCCCGGCACGCAGGGCGGGCCCCTGATGCACGTGATCGCCGCCAAGGCGGTGGCCTTCGCCGAAGCGCTCGATCCCGGATTCGCCGCATACCAGCGGCAGGTCGTCGACAACGCGCGCGCGATGGCAAAAACGCTCGAACAGCGCGGCCACCGGATCGTGTCGGGCGGCACCGACAACCACCTGTTCCTGCTCGACCTGATCGGCCGGAGCTACACCGGCAAGGACGCGGATGCGGCGCTCGGTCGCGCGCACATCACGGTGAACAAGAACGCGGTGCCGAACGACCCGCGACCGCCCTTCGTGACGAGCGGACTCAGGATCGGCACGCCGGCGATCACCACTCGCGGCTTCGGCCAGGACGAAGCGCGCCAGGTCGGAAAGTGGATTGCGGACGTGCTCGAAGACGTGGGCGATGAAGGCGCCATCGGGCGCGTGCGCGCTGAGGTGCTCGCGATCTGCCGGCGCTTTCCCGTCTACGGCTGATCACGGGCGGGGACGGCAGTGCACTGCCCGTTCTGCAATCACGACGACACCAAGGTGACCGACTCGCGCCTCGCGGGCGAGGGGCACCAGATCCGTCGGCGCCGCGAATGCCAGTCCTGCGGCGAGCGCTTCACGACCTTCGAGACGGCGGAGCTGGTGCTGCCGCAGGTTGTCAAGAACGATCAGACGCGGCAGCCGTTCGACGAGGGCAAGCTGCGTGGCGGGATCATGAAGGCACTGGAGAAGCGCCCGGTCGGCCGGGATGAAGTGGAGTCCGCGATCGAGCGGATCGGGCACCGGCTGCGCGTGCTCGGCGAGCGCGAGGTCGCATCGCGGACGATCGGCGAGATCGTGATGGAAGAGCTCCGGCAGCTCGACGAAGTCGCCTACGTGCGCTACGCCTCCGTTTACCACCGCTTTCAGGACGTCGATTCGTTCCGGGAGCAGCTCGAGCAGCTCGACAAGACCAGGCAGCGCGATCCGGGCGCGGGTCAGATGTCGTTGCTGCCGGCGCAAGCCCGCGAACCGCGCTCCTGGCGATGAATATCGCGGCGCCCGCCGATTCGGTGATGATGACGCGAGCGCTCGAGCTCGCGCGCCGCGGACTGTGGACGACCGATCCGAACCCGCGCGTCGGTTGCGTGATCGCCGCCGGCGATCGCGTGATCGGCGAAGGCTGGCACGAGCGGGCAGGGGCGCCGCACGCCGAGACGGCCGCGCTCGCCGCTGCCGGTGCCGGCGCCCGCGGGGCGACGGCCTACGTCACGCTGGAGCCTTGCTGCCACCATGGACGTACGCCGCCCTGTGCCGATGCGCTGATCGCCGCCGGCGTCGCGCGCGTCGTGTATGCGATGCGCGACCCGAACCCGCGCGTGGACGGCGGCGGCGTCGCGAAGCTGCGCGCGGCCGGCGTGGTCGTGGAAGGGGGCCTGCTGGAAGGCGAGGCGCGGGAGCTGAATCCGGGCTTCATCTCGCGCATGGAGCGCGGCCGTCCCTGGATCGTGGTCAAGCTCGCGGCGAGCCTCGACGGCGGCACGGCGCTCCCCGGCGGCGAGAGCCGCTGGATCACCGGCGAGGCCGCGCGCGAGGACGTCCAGCAGTTGCGTGCGCGGTCGTCCGCGGTGCTCACGGGCAGCGGCACCGTGCTGGCCGATGACCCGAGACTCGACGTTCGCCTGCCGGGCGCGACGCGCCAGCCGCTGCGCGTCGTGCTCGACTCGCAGCTTCGCATCCCGCCGCAGGCCCGCATCGTCGCGCCGCCCGGCAAGCTCCTGGTGCTGTGCGCGACGGAAGACCCGGCACGCGCCGCCGCCTTGCGGGCCGCGGGTGCCGAAGTGGCAACGGTCGCGCCGTCCGGCGGCGGCATCGACTTGTCCGCCGCGTTCACATTGCTTGCCGGACGCGGCGTCAACGAGGTGCTCGCCGAATGCGGGGCAGGTCTTGCCGGTGCGCTGCTGACGGCGGGACTCGTCGACGAGCTCGCGCTGTACCTGGCGCCCGTGCTGCTCGGCCGCGGTGCACGGCCGCTGGCGGAGCTGCCGGCGCCGCTGTCGATGGCCGAGCGACTCGAATTCTCGATCGTCGGGCGGCAGGACGTCGGCACTGACCTGCTGATCCGGCTGCGGCCGCGCCGCTGAGACTGCCGATGTTCACGGGAATCGTCAGGGCGATCGGCCAGGTCGTGCAGCTGCGGGGCGAAGACGGCGCGCGACGGCTCACGGTCGACGCGGGCCGGCTCGCGCTGCCGGGCGCGCACATCGGCGACAGCATCGCCCTGTCGGGCGTGTGCCTGACCATCGTCGCCCTGTCCGGGAGCCGCTTCGATGTGGAGCTGTCCCGCGAGACGCTTGCCCGCACGAGGCTCGGGCGCCTCGAAGCCGGCAGCAAGGTCAATCTCGAGCCCGCGGTCACCGCCACCGAAGCGCTCGGCGGACACCTGGTGACGGGACATGTGGACGGCGTCGCCATCGTCCGGCAGGTCGTCGAGGGATCCGGCACGCTGGCGGCGACGCTCGAAGCGCCGCCGGAACTGGCGCGCTACGTCGCTTCCCAGGGCTCGGTCACGCTCGACGGCGTGAGCCTGACGGTGACCCGCGTCGCAGGCGTTGCATTCGGCGTCGAGCTGGTGCCGCATACGCGCGCCGTCACCACGCTCGGCAGCCTCGCCGCCGGCCAGGCGCTCAATCTAGAAGTCGACCTGATCGCGCGCTACCTGGAGCGGCTGCTGGAGGCGCGCGGCGGCGGATGAACACGATCGACGAATTGCTGGACGAGTTGCGCGCGGGGCGCATGATCGTGGTCATGGATGACGAGGATCGCGAGAACGAAGGCGACCTGGTCATCGCCGCCGAGCGCGTTCGTCCCGAGGACATCAACTTCATGGCGCGCAACGGCCGTGGACTGATCTGCCTGACGCTCACGCAGGAGCGCTGCCGCGCGCTGCGGCTGCCGCTGATGGTCGGCGAGTCGGGCGACCGCCATGGCACGAACTTCACTGTCAGCATCGAGGCGGCGCAGGGCGTCACGACCGGCATCTCCGCCAGGGACCGTGCGCTGACGGTGCGTGCCGCGGTGTCCAGGGATGCGCGGCCCGAGGACCTGCGCCAGCCCGGCCACGTGTTCCCGCTGATGGCGCGCCCGGGCGGCGTGCTGACCCGCGCCGGCCACACCGAGGCGGGCTGCGACCTCGCGCGTCTCGCAGGCTTCGAGCCGGCGGCCGCGATCGTCGAGATCCTGAACGACGACGGCAGCATGGCGCGGCGCCCGGAGCTCGAACATTTCGCGGCGGCGCACGGACTCGCGATCGGCACGATCGCGGACCTGATCCGCTACCGGCTGCAAAAGGAGAGTTCCATTGCCTGCGTGGCGGACCGCGAGGTCACGACCGAGTCGGGAACGTTCCGGATGCGCTCGTACGCGGACCACGCGCACGGCAGCCTGCACGTGGCGCTGATCCACGGTGCGCCGGGAGACGAGCCGCCACTGGTGCGCGTGCACATCCGCGACACGCTCCGGGACCTGATCGGCGTGCAGGGCCTGCACGCCGGCTGGTCGCTGCGCGCGGCGCTCGAACGCATCGCGCGCGAGCCGCATGGCGTCGTCGTGCTGCTTTGCCCGCGGGAGACGACGGCGGAAATCATCGAGGAACTCCGCGAGCCCGATGACGCCGCGGAATCCGCCGGCGGCGGAGCTGCGCTCCGGACGCACGGAATCGGCGCCCAGATCCTGCGTGATCTCGGGATCAGGCGCATGCGCGTGCTCTCGGCGCCGCGCCAGCTGCTCGGCATCGCTGCATTCGGGCTGGAAATCACCGGCTACGAGGAGTGAGGCGCGCCCGCGCGCGGCGGTCGTCGTGCGCCTGCCTGATATACTCGCGGCGTGGGCGAAGTGCGCATCATCGAAGGCGACCTGAAGGTCGGCGACCTGCGCATCGCGCTCGTCGCTTCCCGCTTCAATGAATTCATCGTCGAGCGCCTGGTGACGGGCGCGGTCGAGGCGCTCGCCGGGCACGGCGCGGACCGGTCGAGCCTTGCGCTGGTGCGCGTGCCAGGAGCCTTCGACCTGCCTGCGGTCGCACGCCGACTCGCGAACGCAGGCAGGTACGACGCCATCGTCGCGCTCGGCGCCGTGATCCGCGGCGACACGCCGCACTTCGACTATGTCGCCGGGGAGTGCGCGGCGGGACTCGCGCGTGTCGCCGCCGACACCGGCGTGCCGGTCGCATTCGGCGTCCTGACCACCGACACTGTCGAGCAGGCAGTCGAGCGCGCCGGCGGCAAGGCCGGCAACAAGGGTGCCGATGCGGCCCGCGCGGCGATCGAGCTGGCGAACCTGATGCGCAAGCTGGGCGCGTGACGATGTCCGTCGCGAACCGGGATCTCGTCAGGGCGCGCGGGGCCGCGCGCAAGCTGCTGGTGCAGGCGCTCTACCAGTGGCAGCTCGGGCGCCAGCCGGCGAACGAGCTCGTCGCCCAGTTCGCCGCGACGCCGGAATACGCCCGTGTCGACGCCGGCTACTTCCGCGAGGCGCTGGCGGCGATCTGCGCGGACCCGGAGGCGCTCGACGCGGAGCTCCGTCCGCACTCGGATATCGAGCTCGCGCGCCTCGACCCGGTCGAACACGCGATCCTGTACGTCGGCATCTGGGAGCTGACGGCGCGTCCCGACGTGCCCTATCGTGTCGTCATCAACGAGGCGGTGGAGCTCGCCAAGCGTTTTGGCGCGACCGAGGGCCATCGCTTCGTCAACGCGGTGCTCGACAAGGCCTCGCGGTCGCACCGGGCCGACGAGCGCGGCGCGGTGGCCTGAGTGAGCGTCACGACACCCGGAGAGATCGAGCTGATCGAGCGGCACTTCGTGCGTCGCGGCGCGGAACGCCCGGACGTGCTGCGGGGCATCGGGGACGATGCAGCGCTCGTTGCCGCGCCGGCGGGTGCCGAGCTCGTGATGGCCATCGACACGCTGGTGGACGACCGGCATTTCCCGCGCGGCATGGACGCGCGCTACGTCGGGCATCGCGTGCTCGCGGTCAATCTGAGCGACCTGGCCGCGATGGGGGCGGAGCCGGCCTGGGCCCTGCTCGCGCTGACGATTCCGGCGGCCGACGAGCACTGGCTCGCCGGCTTCTCCGCGGGACTCGACGCCCTGGCGCGGCGTTTCGCCGTCGCGCTGGTCGGCGGCGACACCACGCGCGGGCCATTGACGGCGACGATCGCACTGGCAGGCTATGCGCCGGAGGGGCTTGGGCTGCTGCGAAGCGGCGCGCGTCCCGGCGACGACCTCTGGATCAGCGGCACGCCTGGAGACGCCGCCGCAGGCCTTGCGATCCTGCAAGGCCGGTTGCAGGCACAGGGCCGTGCCCGCGACGCACTGCTGCACCGCTTCCAGCTTCCCGAGGCCCGCGTCGCGCTCGGCATCGCCTTGCGCGGCATCGCGACCGCCTGCATCGACATCTCCGACGGCCTGGCCGGCGACCTGGCGAAGTTGTGCGCGGCAAGCGGCATCGGCGCGGACATCGAAAGCCGGGAGCTGCCGCTGTCGGCGGGACTGTGCTCGGCTGCAGGAGCCGAAGCGAGGCTCGCATTCGCGCTCGGCGGCGGCGACGATTACGAGCTCCTGTTCACCGCGGCGCCGGCGGATCGCGCCCGTATCGGGGCACTCGAGGCCGGTGTCGTGTTGCGCCGCATCGGCACCGTCAGCGACGTCGCCGGCGTGCGCGTCGATGGCGACCCGCCCGAGCGAGATGCCGGTCACGGTTTCGATCACTTCACAGGGCGACCATTCACCCACGGGTGAATAGCGATTCAGGTCACGGTTCCGGCCCGTTTGACGAAATACTCTGGCGCGGTATCCGGCGGCGCCCGCCAGCCGGACATTCCTGGAGGAACCGGCCATCGCTACCGCAACCGTGCCGACGCTCCGACGGCCCGCGGACGGCGAGTCCGGCATCGGCGACCGCATCGGAAAGTACGGCGTGATCCGCGAGGTCGGGCGCGGCTCGACCGGCACCGTCTATCTCGCGCACGATCCTGATTACGGACGCGACGTCGCGATCAAGGCCTATCGCATTGCCGCCGACGAGGACCCGGCGCGCGCCAAGGTCGCGCGCAAGATGTTCCTGTCCGAGGCGCACATGGTCGGGATGCTGCAGCACCCGAACATCATGCCCATCTACGACGCCGGCGAGGAGAACGGCCACTACTACGTGGTCACCGAGTTCATCCATGGCGCGCGCACGCTTGCCGCCTACACGCGCCCCGACAATCTGCTGCCGGTGGAAGACGTCCTGACGATGATGTTCAAGTGCGCCAAGGCGCTGCACTACGCGCACTCGCGCGGCGTCATCCACCGCGACATCAAGCCCAGCAACCTGATGCTCACCACCGAGAGCGACCTCAGGCTGATCGACTTCGGCATCGCGCTGCACACCGACGCGGACTTCTCGCGCATCGAGGGCATCGCGGGCAGCCCGAGCTACATGTCGCCCGAGCAGGTGCAGTCGCTCGAGCTCACCAACCATTCCGACCTCTATTCGCTCGGTGCGGTCATGTACGAGTTGCTGACCGGCCACCGGCCGTTCCGCGCCGGCGCGCTCGCCAAGCTGCTGCACCAGATCGTCTATGCAACACCCGTGCCGATGCTTTCGCTGCGCCCCGACCTGCCGGCGGATCTGGAGAACGTGGTCGCGATGTCGATGTGCAAGGAGCCGGAGAAGCGCTACCCGAACGGCGCCGAATTCGCGAGCGCCATCGCGCGCGTGCACGCCCAGCAGCGAACGAATACCGACCGCAGCGACCAGCAGGAGCAGTTCAACCAGCTGCGGCGCCTCAAGTTCTTCCACGACTTCTCGTCGGGCGAGATCTGGGAGGTGCTGCGCGCCGGGACCTGGCAGGCACATGCGAAGGGGGACGAGATCGTCCGCGCGGGCGGCATCGACGACCGCTTCTACGTGATCGTGACCGGGAACTGCTCGGTCGAGCGGGGAGGCGTCCTGGTGGGCCGCCTCGAGGCTGGCGACTGCTTCGGCGAGACCAGCTACCTGCGCGGCGCGAAACGCCAGGCGGCGGTCGTCGCCGGCGAGGGCGTCACGATCCTGCGGGTCAGCTCCACGCTGCTCGAGCAGGCCTCCTCGGCCTGCCAGCTGCGCTTCAACAAGGTGTTCCTCAAGGCGCTGATCTCGCGCCTGCAGAATGGCGAGTCGCGCGTCGCGAGCTGACGCCGGCTTCAACCAGCCGGTTCGTCCTTGTTGCGTTCGATCCGGGCGTACGCAGAATGGTTATGAATGGACTCGAAGTTCTCTGATTCGATGACATAGGCGCGGATCCGCTCGTCGTCGTTCAGCCGCACGGCGATATCCCGCACCATGTCCTCGACGAACTTCGGGTTGTCGTAGGCGCGCTCGGTCACGAACTTCTCGTCCGGGCGCTTCAGGATCCCGTACAGCTCGCAGCTCGCTTCCTGCTCGGCGATGTCGATCAGTTCCTCGATCCAGACGTGCTCGGCGATACGCACCGAGATCGTGATGTGCGAGCGCTGGTTGTGGGCGCCGTAATCCGAGATCTGCTTCGAGCAGGGGCACAGGCTGGTGACGGGCACGACGACCTTGAGCCAGGTCTGGATGCGACCGTCCTCGAGCTCGCCCGCGAGCGTCGCGCGATAGTCGAGCAGGCTCTGCACGCCGCTCACCGGCGCCTGCTTCATGACGAAGTACGGGAACGTCATTTCGAGGTGGCCTGCGCCCGAATCCAGGCGCCCGGTCATCTGCTCCAGCATCTCGTTGAACGATTCGACCGAGATTTCGCGCTCGTGCTCGTTCAGGATCTCGACGAAGCGCGACATGTGCGTGCCCTTGAAGTCATGCGGCAGGTGCACGTACATGTTGAAGTTCGCGATCGTGTGCTGTTCGCCGCCCGAGCGGTCCTTGACGCGCACCGGGTGATAGATGTCCTTGATGCCGACGCGGTCGATCGGGATGCGCCGCGTGTCGGCGCGTCCCTGGACGTCGTCGATGATCGGCGTGACCGTGCAGCCGCTCGTCTTCGCGTTCATCGCGAAATCATACCATATCGGTCCTGATTAACCGGCGGGCAGCGCGCGCGGCAGGCTGTGGCGGCGCCAGAAGCGTTCGATCGCGGCGCGCAGTGCCGTTGCATCGAGTCCCGCGGCCGCGAGATTGTCCTCGCGCGAGCCGTGCTCGACGAATCCGTCCGGCACGCCGAGTTGCAGCAGCGGCAAGCTGCAGCCGATGCGCTGCAGGCACTCGGCCACCGCGGAACCGGCGCCGCCGGCGACCACATTCTCCTCGAGCGTGATGATCGCGCGGTGCCTGGCCGCGACCGACGCGACGAGGTCCTCGTCCAGCGGCTTCACGAATCGCATGTTGACGAGCGTGGCGTCGAGACCGTCGGCGACGCCTGCTGCGGCCTCCACCATGCTGCCGAAGGCGAGCAGGGCGAGCCCGCCGCCGCCATTCCTGCGGATCTCCGCGCGTCCCACCGGCAGCGCCTGCATCGTGCGCCCCACGGCAACGCCGGGGCCGCGCCCGCGCGGATAGCGCACCGCGGCAGGCTGGTCCAGGGTGCTCGCGGTATAGAGCATCTGGCGGCATTCGTCCTCGTCGGCCGGCGCCATGAGCACGAGATTCGGCACGCAGCGCAGGTAAGTCAGGTCGAACACGCCCTGGTGGGTGGCGCCATCGCCGCCCACCAGACCAGCG
>JBOHZL010000068.1:0-17230 GCA_050738495.1 Steroidobacteraceae bacterium
TAAGAGAGGCCCCCGAATGGGGGCCTCGATGCTGTCGTCAGTGAAAAAGGGGTGCGTCCCCTTTTCAGTCGTCGGCTTCCGGCGGCTCGGCGTTCTGGTAGACCGCGATCAGCTCCAGCTCCTCGTCGATCACCAACCCGACGTTCGGGCAGTAGACCTTGATCGACTCCTCGCCCGGCTCGAGCGGCGTGGTCTCGGTGATCTCGACGCAGCCGTGGAACACGCCGGCCGGCACCTCGACGGCGAGACCCAGCTTCGTGTGCCGCGCGCGATCACGCGCCGACGGCGCGATCTCCTGGTAGTACTTCGAGCCGAGCAGGAACGCGCGGTCCGGCATGATCAGGCCGGGGCGCGCGCCGTCGACGCCGGCAAGCCAGGCGTCGTCGGCCGGGTTGCCCTCGCCGTCGAACACTTCCTCGCCGAAGTAGTAGACGTCGTTCATCGGCGAGCAATTCGCGAAGAAGTTGTAGGAGATTTCATCGACTTCCCCGTCGGCGGTCTCGAATTCCTGCACCACGCGCGTGCGCACTGCAAGTTGCCTGCTGCCCTGGAAGAACTTGACGAGCCTGGTCTCGGGCAGCACCGTGATCCAGACTTCTTCGAGCTCGTCGCAATCGCCGGCGTCGACGCAGCGCACGTTGCTCAGGTAAAGCTGGCGGTTCGGCTGGAGCCTGAAAAAGGCATTGCCGCCGCTGGTCTTGAAGTTGCAGGCGGCGAGCGGGAACTGGGTCGTGAAGCCGTCGCCCTGAGCCCCGGCGACGGCCAGGGGGGCAATGGCGGCGAGCAATGCGATGACGGGTCGTTTCAGGGCGGACATCAGGCGCTCCTTTCCGGCGGCTACGGGTGTGGTTGCCTTCCATGGGACGCGCAGCGCGCGATAATCCTTCGCGGCGCGAAGGATTGCCGCGTAAATGGCGTCCAATCAGGTAATGGCTGAGCTTGTGCACGTCGACCGGGCCGTGGCCCGTCGCATCCTGCGCGGCGACGAGGCCGCCTTCCAGGAGCTGTTCGACCGCTTCTTCCCGCGGCTGTACCGCTTCACGCTGGCGCGCATCGGCAATGATCCGGAAACGGCGCGCGACATCGTGCAACAGACCTTCTGCAATGCGATCGAGCGTCTCGACAGTTACCGCGGCGAGGCGGCGCTCTACACCTGGTTCTGCCAGATCTGCCGGAACGAAGTCACGGATCATTTCCGCAGGAAGGGCCGTACGGCGCTGCGCGTGACCTTGCTGGAAGACCAGCCGAATGCGCGCGCGATCCTGGAATCGCTGGCGGGGCCCGCGGGGGACGAGCCGGAAACCGGCGTGTGGCGCGAGCAACTGCATCGCCTGGTCGAGGCGACACTCGACTCGCTGCCGGGTCATTATGGCGAAGTGCTGGAGTGGAAGTACGTCGACGGGCTGTCGGTCAGGGAAATCGCCGGGCGACTGGACCTCGGCTACAAAGCCGCCGAATCGCTTCTGACGCGCGCGCGCGAAGCGTTTCGTGAAGCGATCGTCGACCTGGCGGGCAGCGCGGATGGGCTCGCCTGGCCGCCGCCACGGCAGCCCGGGTAAGGAGCGACATGGAAAAGGAAACAGATCTGGTCGAATCGCTGATCCGGAACGCGGGCCGGCGCGAGCAGCCTCCGGAGGACGCTTATCGCCAGGTGCACGCCGCGGCGACGGCGGCGTTTCGCGCGAAGACCACGCGCCGCAGGGAACGCATGTGGGTGCTGTGGGCCGGCGCCGCGGCGGTCACGGTGTTCGCGATCGCATTGATGTTCCAGTGGGCGCCGCCGTCGGCCGAGCGCACCGAGCTCGCGCGGATCGTGCGCGTGATCGGCAGCGCCGAGCAGGCGACCGGCGATGTCTGGCAGCCGCTCGGCGAGACTTCGATTCCGCTCAGCGTGGGCCTGAAGCTGCGCACCCTCGCCGGCGGGCGCGCATCGCTGATGCTGGCCGGCGGCGCCTCGCTCCGGCTCGCAGCCGATACCGAGGTGATGCTCGATGCGCCGGGCAGGCTCTACGTCCGCCAGGGCACGATCTACGTGGACAGCGGCGCACCCCCAGGCGTCTCGCGGCTCGAAATCGTGACTCCGGCGGGCACCGCGCGCGATCTCGGCACGCAGTTCGAGCTTCACGTCGCCGGCGTCGCCTTGCGGCTCCGGGTGCGCGAGGGCATGGTCGCGATCGACCGTGGCGGCCGTTCCGTGACCGGCAACGCCGGCGAGCAGATAGCTTTCGACGTCTTCGGCAGCGTGTCGCGCGACTTCATCGAGCCCGATGCGGTCGAGTGGCAATGGGCGGAGGCGATCGCGCCGACGCCGGACGTCGACGGCAAGCCGGCCGCCGTGCTGATCGCCTGGGCCGCGCGCGAGACCGGTCGGCGGCTCCGTTATGTCTCGCCGGGCGTAGAACAGCGCGCGGCGACGGTGATCCTGCACGGCAACATCCGGAGTCTGGCGCCGCTCGCGGCACTCGATGCGATGCTCGCGACCACCGATCTCGAGTATGCGTTGCAGGGCGATACAATGGAGATCCGCGCCAGGGACACGCCGCCGCTCGATCCGTGAACAAGCCCCCGCTCCTGCTCGCCTGCCTCGCGGCGACCGCCGAGGCAGCCGAGTACCGGGGCGTGCCGATCGAGGACGTGCTCGAGCAGATGCGAGCCGGCGGGCTCGAGCTGCTGTACAGCAGCGACCTGGTGAAGCCCTGGATGCGGGTCGAGGGCGAGCCGCGCGCCATCGAGCCACGGGCGCTGCTCGCGGAGATCCTCGCCCCGCACGGCATCACGATCGCCGACGGTCCCGAAGGCAGCCTGATGCTCGTGCGCGAGGCGCCGCGCGCGCCGCGCCAGGCGGCGCGTGGGACTGTCCACAGTCCCGCTCCGACCCCGATCGACGCCGTGGTCGTCAGCGCGAGCCACTACCGCTTCGGCGACGAGCCGATCGAGCCTGCCGTGCTGAGCGCGGTGGAGCTCGAGCTGATGCCGGAGATCGGCGAGGACCCGCTCAGGGCAGTGTCGCGGCTGCCGGGCGTCGCGCGCCAGGATTTTTCGGGACGGGCGCATCTGCGCGGCGGCACCGCGGACGAGACGCTGGTGCGCTTCGACGACTTGAGGCTCTACAACCCGTATCACCTGAAGGATTTTTTCGGCGTCTTCAGCAGCATCGATCCGGCGATCGTCAGCGACATCCGCGTCTACACCGGCGGGTTTCCGGTCGCGTTCGGCGATCGCAGCAGCGGCGTCGTCGACATCGCGCCGCGCTTGCCGGGCACCGAATTCCAGGGCCAGGCGGTCGCGTCGCTGTTCACGACCGGCATCGCGGTGGACGGCGGCTTCGACGACGGCGCCGGCGACTGGGCCCTCGCCGCACGGCGCGGCAACATGGACCTCTTCTTCGACCTCGTCGACTCGACGCTCGGCGAGCCGGAGTACGCCGATTACTACCTGCACGCGGGCCGCCGCTTGAACGACTGGTTCGCGATCTCCGCCAACACGCTGATATTCGACGACCGCGTCCAGGCCTTCGACAGCGATCAGGAGGAGGCGGCGGTCGCGGAATACCGCGACCAGTACCACTGGCTGCGCCTCGATCTCGGCGCGACCGACGGGCTCGGCGGCCGCGTGCTCGCCGCGCACACCCGGCTGGACAGCGAGCGCTCGGGAACCTCCGAGCTGCCCGGCGTCGAGAGCGGCGAGCTCTTCGACGACCGGCACTTCGCGATCAACTCGCTGCAGGCCGACGGTTGGTGGCGGGTCGGCGCGAATTCCCTGCTACAGGCCGGCGCCGAGTGGCGGCAGCAGAGCGGCCGATACCGCTATGCGGACGAAGTGGACTTCGAATTGCTGTTCCTGACGCCGGGCGCGGCCACCGAGCCCTCGCGATCGCGCGCGATCAGCCTGCGGCCATCCGGCCACCAGGCGGGGACCTATCTCAACTGGCGCTTCGAGCCGGCAGGCGATTTCACCACCGACATCGGGATGCGCTGGGATCGCGAGACGCTCGCCGCGGACGCCTCGTCGCAGTGGAGCCCGCGCGCGGTGCTGATGTGGAGTCCGACCCCGGCGACGCGGCTGCGCCTGGGCTGGGGTCGCTACTACCAGGCGCAGGGCATCAGCGAACTGCAGGTCCCGGACGGAGAGACGGAATACCAGCGCGCGCAGCGCGCGACGCACAAGGTCGCGAGTATCGAGCACGACCTGACGCCGTCACTGATGTTGCGCGCCGAGCTGTACCGCAAGGACTATGACCGGCCGCTGGCGCGCTACGAGAACCTTTTGAACACGCTGGTCGTGCTGCCGGAGCTGAAGCCGGACCGCATCCTGATCGCGCCCGATGCGGCGCTGGCCGAAGGCGCGGAGCTCTCGCTGCACTACGACTCCGGGAATTTTTCCGGCTGGGCCAGCTACACGCATTCGAAGGTGCTCGACCGGGTGGACGGCGCGTGGCTGCGCCGCAGCTGGGACCAGCGCAATTACGCGAGCGGCGGGCTTTCCTGGACCGGCGATCGCTGGGAAGCGTCGCTCGCTGTCGCCTGGCACCGCGGCTGGCCGACGACCGAGGTCGAGCTCGCGACGCTCGAGCCGCTCCCGCAGGTAGAGGCCGGCAAGCGCAATGCGTCCTCGATCTCGAACTACTCGCGCGTGGACCTGCGCATCGCGCGCCGCTTTGATCTCGGTTCGGCGGGCGAGCTGACGGCCTTCGTCGAGGCAAACAACATCTTCAAGCGCAACAACGACTGTTGCGTCGAATACCAGATGGAGGACGAGGAAGGTCCCGTGTTTCTCGACGTCGAGACCCGCGGCTCGCTGCCGCTGATTCCGTCGCTGGGCGTGGTCTGGAAGTTCTAGAGGGGACGCACCCCTTTTTTCCCGAAGGACCGAAGGAAAAAAGGGAAGCGTCCCCTCTTGCTCTCAGCTGGCGGCGGGTTCGGCCGCGGCTTCCTCGGCGGCAGCCGGCGCGGGCGCCGGCGGCGCATCCGCGTTCCAGGTGTCGCGGACCAGCAGCCACTTGCCGTCCTGCTTGTTGAACACACCGATGAACTTGCCGCTCCCAACCGCCGCGCCGGTCGCGTCCATCACCTGGAACGTGCCCGCTTCATAGGCCAGGTCGCCGGAAACCTGCACGGTCGATTCCGGCGCGATGTCGAACTTGAGCCCCGCGGCTCCCGTCGCGGCACTGTCGCTCGCCAGGAACTCACCGATCGCCGCGCGTCCGCTGACCGCTGGCGCGTTCGGCGGCAGCAGCACCGCGTCTTCCGCGTAGTGCGCGCCCAGCGCGGCGCCATCGCCGGCGCCGTAGGCTGTTTCCCATTCCTGCGTCGAGGCGCGGATCGCGGATTCATCCGCGGACGTATCGACCGCGGCATGCTCGCAAGCCGCGAGCACCAGCATTCCAGCGGCGACGATAGTCGCCGATTTCAGTATGTTCACGATTTTCTCCCCCGGTTCGGTTTGTTGTCTTGGCCGCCAGTCACGGCGGTCGGATAGCATCCTACTCCTTCCCGAGGAGTGTCGATGCGAGACCTGACGCAGGGCCCGATTCCCGGCCACTTGCTGGCAATGGCCGCGCCGATCGCGGCGGGGATGCTGGCGCAGACGCTCTATTTCCTGGTCGACCTCTACTTCGTCGCGGCGCTCGCAGGCGTCGGCGCCGCCGGCATCGCGATGTTCGTCGTGATGGCGGCGACGCTGGTCGGGGGCTACGCCGTGATCGACGTCTACATGCGCACGGTCGGCGCCGATGCGGCGACCGTGGATGCCGGCGCGACTTACCTCAAATGGTTCCTGCCGGGCCTGGCGCTTCAGTACGTGTCGATGGTGATGACTTCCGGACTTCGCGGCACCGGCGTCGTGAAGCCGACCATGATCGTGCAGATGGCGACCGTGCTGCTGAACGCGATCCTGGCGCCGGTGCTGATCGCAGGTGTCGGCACCGGCCGGCCGATGGGCGTCGCCGGAGCGGGATTCGCCAGCACGATTTCCGTCGCAGCCGGCGTCGTGCTGCTGTCCTTCTATTTCCTGAAGCTCGAGAAGTACGTGCACTTCCGCACCGGGCTGTGGCGTCCGCAGTTCGCGGTCTGGGGACGCATGGTCAACATCGGGCTGCCGGCGGGCGGCGAGTTCGGATTCATGTTCCTGTACATGGCAGTGATCTACTGGGTGATCCGCGATTTCGGCGCTGCGGCGCAGGCGGGGTTCGGGCTCGGCACGCGGCTGATGCAGTCGATCTTCCTGCCGGCGATGGCGATCGCATTCGCGACCGGCCCGGTCGCCGGCCAGAACTTCGGCGCGAAGCTCTACCCGCGCGTCTACCAGACTTTCTGGACGGCCGCGAAGCTCAGCGTGGTCCTGATGCTCGCCCTGACGCTGCTGTGCCAGTTCCGGCCCGAGTGGCTGGTTCTTTTCTTCACCAGGGATCCGGCGGTCGTTGACGTGGCCGCGCATTTCCTGCGGCTGATCTCGTTCAATTTCGCGGCCTCGGGACTCATCTTCACCTGCTCCGGCATCTTCCAGGGACTCGGCCACACCTGGCCCGCGCTCGGCTCGACGGCATCCCGGATTTTCACGTTCATGCTGCCGGCGGTCTGGCTCTCGACGCTGCCGGGTCTCGAGCTCGACCACGTCTGGTATCTCTCGGTCGCGAGCGTGTGGCTGCAGGCGGCGCTCAGCCTCTGGCTGCTGCGGCGCACGATGCGCGCACGCCTGTAACGCGCGCCCCTGCGCGCCGGTTCTGTGCGGAGCGCCGATTACTGCGTGGCGCCGAAGCCGAACACCAGGTTGGCGGTGTAGAGCTGGTCGGAGTTCCGCGTTCCCGGCAACACATCGGTATTGCGCCGCACTTCGTAGCCGAGACCGAGCGCGAGCGACGAGTTGATCTTCACCTCGATGCCGAACAGGTTCTGCATGAAGGTATTGGTGGAGCCGCTTTCGACCAGGTATTTGTTGAAGACCAGCGTCGTCTCGGTCAGCTGGTGCTTGAACTCGAGCGCGCCGCGCAGGATGTCCTCGCGCTCGGTCTCGCCGCTCAGGCGGAGCTCCGTGCCCCTGGCGCCGACGCCGACCTTGGCGACGAGCGAGGTGTCGGGATTGCGGATGAAGTGATAGCCATAACCGACGGCCGCCGTCACCTGGTATTCGTAGTCGGTGAACCGATCGTCCTCGTAGCGCGCCGAGATGAAGGTGAACGTCCGGTCCGTGGGCTCGAACTCGCTCTCGGCGCGCGCCTCCCAGCGGTCGGCCGTGATCACTTCCTCGTTCAGCGTGCGCAGCACCGAGCTGCCGAACTTGTGATTCCAGCGCTCGAGCTTGTTGATGACGTCGATGTTGGCGCTGAGCGTCGTCGTCTCGGAATTGCCGCGCGTGAGCACGCCGCCGAGCTTGCCCTTGCCGCCCCATTCGGCCGAGGCGGTGCCGGCGGCCAGCGTGCCGCCCAGCAGGCCGATCATGACCGTGATCTGCTTTCTCATGCCGACCTCCTTGTCGGCAACGCGATTTCTGCTCCCTGAAAGGCGCGTTGCCTGCGAGACGGCGCGTATTCTAACGACGCAGCGCTCTCGCGCAACTTTTTCGCGAATCAACCGGTGAGTGCGATCTCGACCCGCTTGTTGCGCTTGCCCTCGTTCCTGATCCTGACGACCCGGATGCCGCCGATCTCGGCGATGTTGCCGACATGAGTGCCGCCGCAGGGTTGCAGGTCGATCTCCGGGATGCGCAGCAGGCGAATGCGTCCGGCGCCGCGTGGCGGCTGCACGCTCATGGTCTTGACGAGCTCCGGCCGCGCGTCGAGCTCGTCGTCGGTGATCCAGACGGTCTCGGTCGGCACCGCGCGCGCGATCAGCTCGTTCGTGCCCTGCTCGATCCGGCCCGCGTCGAGCAGCGTCATGTCGATGTCGAAGTCGAGCCGCGCCTTGTCGGGCGCGATGTTGCCGCCGGTCACCGGCGCAACCACCACGCAGGACATCACGTGCAGCGCGGTATGCAGGCGCATCAGCGCGTAGCGGCGATTCCAGTCGAGCTCGAGCGCGACGGTTTCGCCGGGCTCGGGCAGTTTCGCGTCCGCCGCGAGGAAGCTCCGCACGGAGTCCGGGGTTTCGCCCTTGCGCGTGTCGGTGATCGCGATGCGCTCGCCGTTGTCGCGCACCAGGAATCCCGTGTCGCCCGGCTGGCCGCCGCCGAGCGGATAGAAGATCGTGCGGTCGAATTCGACGAAGCCGTCCCGCGCCGTGAGCACGCGGGCGGTGGCGGATTTCAGATATGCATCGTCACGGAACAGCAGCTCGGTCACAGCGGGGACGCTTCCCTTTTCCTGGTCATCCACTCTTTTAGAGGGAAAAGGGGCCGAGGAGAAGGGAAGCGTCCCCTTTGCCGTTTTTCAGGGGTCTGGCACGAAGTCATCCGGGAACGGCTCGGGCGTGCGCCGCGCGTAGCCCTCCAATGGCCGCGGGATCACGCCCTGCGCCACCAGGTTCCGCCGCGAGTCGTAGAAGATCCGGATCACGGTATCCGGCGTCTCGCTGGCGCGCTCGAAATCGGTATAGACCGCGCCGGAATCGAGGCGCTGGCCGTGGCCGGTGCCCAGGCGGGACTCATCGCGGTGAATTTCGGACGCGCTCGCGGATGATTCGCGCTCGCGACCCGCCGCGGGCTCCGGTGCGGCGGCATCCAGCGCCTTCCTTTCCCGGTAGTCCACCCGCTCGCGGAACAGGGCGAGGCCGATCACGCCGACGTGGTCCGGCCGGCCGGTCCGCGCCGCATAGGAGTCGGGCAGGGCGGTGAAATAGAACGCCGCGACCTCGTCCATGTTCTTGCGCCAGCCGTCGATCGCAAGCCGGCCGTGCGGATCGAGCACATAGCCGCCCTGGCCGGTGGAGGCGGTCCGGCCGGTGATGACGTTGACCCCGTCCACCGAAGTCACCGCCAGCATCCGACTGTGGCTCCGGTTGCGGATCCGGACCTCGTATTCATGCCCGGGTTCGCCGGCTACATGGCGCTCGCCCTGGTGCCAGTAGACCGGCAGCTCGCGCCCATCCGTGCGGTCGAAAATCGTCACGTCCACGGGCTGGCCGGCGAGCGCCGCGACCGGCAGCAGCCAGGCCAGGCAAGCCGCGGCGCGGGTAATTGTCAGGCTCATGATCGACTCCAAAGAAGGGTGACTGCGGGTTCAAACGTCACTCGCCAGCGGCGGGGGTTTGTATATACAATACGCAAATACAGTGGTATTCGGGCCACTCGCCGGAGGCGGTCATGAAGAAGGGATTTTTTTCCCGGTTTGCACGCACGGGGCAGGTCGATAGCCTCGCTCCGGGCCTCGTCCCGCGCGCAGAAGCCGCGGCGGCGGCGGCCTCCGAGGTCGGCGAAATCGTCCGCGCAATTGCCCGCCGGGGGCTCGGCAAGACGCCGCGGAAGGCCGCCATTTCGCTTCGGCTCGACCCCGAGGTTCTCGACTGGTTCAAGGCCCAGGGACCGGGGTACCAGACCCGGATCAACGCGGTGCTGAAGGCCTTCGTCGAGGTTGCCCGGTAGCACTTTCGCGGGCGGCGGGCCGCTCTGAACAGCGATTCTCCACCGATGCTTTCCATACCCGCAGCTTGAAGTGAAATCGGATGGTGACAAGCATCGCAAAAGTGGCCTGAAACCGGCGATCGAACGCGAGATCCGGGCCGCCAGCTTCGAGCTCGTCATCCCCAGGAACGACGAAGGCAAGACCGTCGAGTCCAAGCGGCCGCTGCCTTGGGATCCGCTGCCCTTCAGCATCCGGAACGTCCGCTACCTGTCGATCGGGACCGCCTTCGCGATCGTGCGCAACGAGTACCTGACGGACGCCCTGCGCACCCCCGACCGCAAGGTCCACGCCATCGACCAGGTGCTCCGGTTCTCGGGCCACGAGGACTTCATGCGGTTCTCGCTGCGCGACCCGCCGGGCGTCAAGCCGCTTGCCGTCGAGACCCGGCCGCAGATCAATTCGGAGGTCCATGCGGTCGGCAACGCACCGGGCGAGGGCGTGGTCATCCGCAGCGGTCTCCTGACCTCCGAAACGCCGGAACAACAGGATGGCCGCTGGCAGTGGAATCGGTTCTCGGCGGCCGCCTCGCCCGGCAACAGCGGCGGACCCCTGGTCGACTCCGCCGGGCGGGTGATCGGGGTGGTCCTGGCCGCATCGCAGTCTGAAAACCTGAATGTCGCGCTGCCGATCCGGCAGGTGCTCGAGGCGCCCAACCGGCGCGCCCGCATGGACGTCCGCCTGCCCTACCAGCTGCCGGTCATGCCCTTCACGGCCCAGGAAACCCTGAAGTTCGATTTCGAGCTGCCCATGGGCGTCACGGAGTTCGGCAGCCGCCTGCTGGCGGAATTGAACGCCCACCACGACCGGGTGCGGGCAAAGCTCTTGACCGAGCAGGCGGAGCGGCTGTTTCCGCGCGGCCTCCAGTCGGTCCGGATGATGCACACCGGCAACCGGGCCTGGCAGGTACGCCTGATCGGCTACGCGAGCGACGGTGAGTGGCAGCCGCGGGAATCGGCCGGGCAAATCGAGGCCTCACTGCCGCACGGCGGGCAGGTCACGGCCGGGGCGGCGGCCAATGCGGCCCTGGTCCAGCTCAGGAAGCCCGAAAACCTCTCCCTGGCCGCCCTGTTTGCGGATTCCAAGCTGCAGATGGACCTGGCGCTCAAGGCGCTCAACTGGAGCGGCTTCATCGGCGCCGAGCCGGTCCAGCTCATCTCGCTCGGGCCGGCGACCCTGGACGGAAGTCATGTCGATGCCTATGGCCGGACGTGGCAAGTGCGCGGCTGGTTACGTCGCGCTGATGCGCATGGCTCCCGCTGCACAGGCGCACGCCAACATCGAGCTGCCGCAGTGGAATGAATTCGTCGGACTCGGCGAGCTGCGACCGAAAATCTTCGGCAGCATCCGCATCGACTACACGCCGAACCGGACTTTCAGACATCGATCACAGCGCTTCGAGATCGGGCTCGATGCCGGCTTCATCGACATCACGGATCAGGCGAGCCTGGACCTCGGCTTCACCTTTTTTCCACAACACGCTGCGGTCGTCCGGGATGTCAGCGAGTTCTCGTACCACGAGAACCGCGAAAAACCGTTCGAGGTGATCGTGCGCCGCGCCGCGCTCGTGCCGGCGGAACTGGGCGGCGGCCTGTATCGCGAATGGGGCCGCATGACGCCTCGCGAGGCGCCATTCGATGGCAGGCCGTATCTCGATGAGGAATACCCGCGCCTGCGCATCGTGTTTGGCCTGCCAGCCGTCGCGGGCGCGGCCGCCGTCGAACCCGAACGGCTCTACGAAGTCGGTCTCACGGCGAATGGCTACATGAGCCGCGAAGGCGCTCATGAATTGCAGCAGGAGTTGCTCGCCGCCTTCAAGTTGCTCGAATAAAGCGGCCGACGGAGGTCAGGTTCTCGGCACTCGAGCGGTCGGCAAGAGCGTCGACATGCCTGTTATTTAATTTCTCTGTATTAATTAGCATGTTAAACATATATCGGATCTCTATTGACATCCGAAAGGCGAGAGGCGCCGTCTGACGCCGACTCGCGCAAGGACACCGGCATCCGCGGATTGCGGGCCGGACTAGGCTAGGCAGATTCGCAGCACAGCGGCTGGCAGAAGAAGGAGAAATCTGATGAGCAAGTTCATTCAGGGCAGGTGGCTCGGCGCGCTGTTCGCGCTCATGGTCCTCGCCACGTTCACGGCGCAGGCACAGAAGGGCGTAGGCGGCGAAGAGCGCAACATCGAAGTGATCTCGGTCGACGGGAACGTGGTCGTGGTCCGCGAGGACAAGGGCACCCAGGAATACACCGTGCCCTCGACCTTCTTCGTCACCGTCGATGGCAAGGAGGTGGCGCTCGCCGACCTGAAGCCCGGCATGAAGGGCGACGCGATCGTCACGGAGTTCACGTCGGTGCGTCCGGTCCATGTCGCGACGGTGAATATGGGCACGGTCGTGAGCCAGACCGGTCGCTCGGTCACGGTCAAGGAAGCCGATGGCAAGATCCATCGCTTCACTCAGGGCGAAGCCGACGAGCGGGGCGTGCGCCTGTACATGGACGACGGCAAGGCCGTGCGCATCTCCGGGCTGAACCCCGGCGATGAGCTCACCGCGACCGTCGTGTCGGCCGGGCCGCCGGAGATCCTCACGGCAGCGGACGTGGACGCGGCGTTGGCGGCAGGGGACGAGCCCGTCGCAGCCACGGCGGCCGATGCCGATGCGGCGACCGAGGCATCGGCGGCAGCAGACGCAGCGCCGGAACTGGCGACCGAGCCGGAAGAAATCACGAGCAAGCTCTGGATCTGGATCCTGCTGCTGGTCGTGCTCGCGCTCCTGCTGGTCTGGGTGTTTTCGCGCAAGAAGCCGGCGAAGGTCGTCACCAAATAGCCGACCCGGTGCCGGGCCGTGGAACAGGTTCCCGTTTCCCCGGCCCGGCACCTTCAGTACGGCCGACCGTCCTTGTGCGAATAGCGGCCGCGCGCATCCGGTGCATTCCAGCGCAGATCCACGTCCGGATACTGCACTGAGTCCTCCGCGTCGCGATTGCTGATCTCCAGGTAAACCACGGGTTCTGAGCTGCGATTCGCGAGGTGATGAGCATTGGCCAGACCGGCCGGAAAGCCCACGCATTGACCCTCGCGAAGCGGCTCTTCGCCCGCATCCGTGATCAGCACCAGCTCGCCGGAAACCACGTAAACCAGCTCGTCCTCGTGCGTGTGCCAGTGGCGCATCGACGAGACCTTGCCCGGCGCGAGCGTCGTCAGGTTGACGCCGATTTTCGTGAGTCCCGAGGCATCTCCGAGCTCCAGCTTCGTACGCGGGATGACGAGCGCGCGAAACGGTTCCGGATAGCCGGATTTGACGTAGGGCTCGAGGTCAGCGGGATTGAATGCCTTCGCAGCGATTGTCATGTACGCCACCCCGGTTGCCGATCAGAAAACGATCGCGAGCGCTCCAGTTTCCCACGGCCTCGCCGTTGGCGTGCGCTTGCGCTACGGTATGATGGCTATACCCATCCGTAAGCAGGTTCGATTTGGCCCGCAAGAAGCCCGCCGCGAAGCCGCTGCCGCGTCGTGGACCGCTGGTCCAGCGCACCGAGCTTGCCGCGTCGTCACGCGCGTTTCCGCGCATGGCGGCGAACGCGATGCCGAAGACCGGCTGGGTGCGCGCCATACGCGAATCGCTCGGCATCTCCCAGTCGCAGCTCGCCGCCCGGGCGGGCGTGTCGCGCGCCACGGTTCAGCAGATGGAGCGGGCGGAGGGTCGGCGCCGCATCACGCTGGCGAGTCTCGACCGCCTGGCCGATGCGATGGATTGCCGGGTTGCGCTGGCGATCCTGCCGAAGGTCGGGACGCTGGAGGACGTTCGTCGCCGCCAGGCGCTGCTGCGCGCCGAGGCGCTCCTCAACCAGAAACGAAAACCGGATGCGCCGGTGCGACCGCGCGAGCTCGAGCATCGCCGGGAACGCCTGGCCGCGAAGCTGTTGCGCGGCAGCTCACGAAAACTCTGGCGCCAGGACTGAAAAAATAAGCGGCGGCTGGATCACTCCAGCCGCCGCCCGTCATCAATCGACCTGGAGTCGATTTAGGACTGCGGTGCCTCGGGAGCAGTCGCGCCGCCCTGGAGCAGGGACAGAGCTTCCTTCAGCTTGGCCGCACCCTCATCAGCCTTGCCTTCTGCGCAGAGCTTTCCGCCCTCTTCACGCGCAGCCTGGGCTTCGCTGATCTTGTCCGAAGCAGCCGTCGCGGCCTGCTGGTCATACTGGCTCTGGAGGGCCGCACATGACGAGCTGGCATCCTGCGCAGCTTCCTGAGCGAAAGCGGCAGGCGAGAACGCGAGCACGGCGCCCGCAAGAACGAGTGAATTACGAAGTTTCATCTGGAGCCTCCTTCATGGTTCCAAAATCTGGCAGGGAGATGAGACCACGACTGGCCCCAAATCACGTGATCGCGCCGTCGGCTTTCAGCGACAGAATTTCGTCCGCCGTGAGCCCGAGCTCCGCGCGCAATACCGATTCCGTGTGCTGTCCGAGGAGCGGCGGCGCATCGCGATAATTCAGCGAATTCCTCGAGAAAATAACGGGATTTCGCACTTGCGGGACTTTGCGCCCCAGGGCATGCGGCAGGTCGAATCGCAATTTCCGGTGCTGCACCTGCGGCTCCTTGAACACCTGCGCCAAATCGTTGATCGGCCCGCAAGGTACGCGCGCTTTCGTAAGTGATTTCAACCATCCTTTCGTAGTCCTTTGCCTACACAGCTTTTCGAGCTCCGGAATGAGGCTTGCGCGATTCTCGACCCGCGCGGAATTCTTGCGATAGCGCTGGTCGCGCGCGAGACCCGGCCGCTCCGCCGCCTTGCAGAAAGCCGCGAACTGGCGGTCGTTGCCGACCGCCAGCATCAGGTGGCCGTCCCGGGTCGCAAAGGCCTGGTAGGGAACGATGCTCGGGTGGGCCGTGCCGCGGCGCCCGGGTGGTCTGCCGGTGACCAGGTAATTCAGGCTCTGGTTGGCGAGTGCGGCAATCTGGGTGTCGAGCAGCGCGAGGTCGATGAACTGGCCGCGGCCGGACAGCTCGCGCTCGTAGAGCGCTGCGGTGATCGCGTTGACGGCGTACAGCCCGGTGATCAGATCGGAAACGGCGACACCGACCTTGACCGGACCGGCGCCGGGCACGCCGTCCGGCAGGCCGGTGACGCTCATGAGACCGGACATGCCCTGGATCATCGCGTCATAGCCCGGCTCGGCCGCCGCCGGCCCGTCCTGGCCGAAGGCGGAAATGGCGCAGTAAACGAGACGCGGATTCATGCCCTGCAGGGATTCGTGGCCCAGCCGGTAACGCGCGAGCGTTCCGACGCGGAAGTTCTCGATCAGCACGTCGGCGCGCAGTGCCAGCGAACGGATCAGGCGCTGGCCGGAGGCTTTGCGGAAGTCGATCGCGAGCGATTGCTTGCCGCGGTTCGTGCTGGCGAAGTACGCGGCTTCCTGGCTTTGGGCGCCCTTGCGGTCCTTCAGCCAGGGCGGACCCCAGTGCCGCGTGTCGTCGCCGGTGCCGGGTTTCTCGACTTTCCAGACCGTGGCGCCGTAGTCGGCAAGGCATTGCGTGGCCCAGGGGCCGGCGAGGATGCGGCTGAGATCGAGGACCTTGATGCCGTGAAGCGGGCCCATGCGCGCCGCATCATACGGTACCGGCCAGGAACGCAGCCGATACACTGAGTCCGCACATGAGCGGGCTGACTCTCTTCGAGAAAATCTGGCGCGCCCACGAAGTCGTGCCGGAAACCGCCGAGAAGCCGGCGGTCCTCTATGTCGACCTGCATCCCGGCATGCTGATCGAGATCGACGTCGAGCGCGGCCAGGTCGTGCTGCCGGATGGGCGCGTCGATTTCGCGATCGATCCTTTCGCGCAGCACTGCCAGGTCCAGGGTCTCGACGAAATGGGCTATCTGTTGTCGCGCCTGCCGGAAATCGAGTCCTGGGAGCGGGGCCACGGCCGCTGAGCCCCGGGGCAGGCAGTATTCGCGGAGCTTCGGAAACTTGCGGCCGGCGGCCATTGTCCCATTACCGTCCGGATGTCAGGCTACGGCCGATCAGGGCTGCATAGGGAGATCTGTGAACAGGTTAGCGCTCTGTGCCATGGTCGCGATGGCACCCCTTCTGTGCGCGGCGACCATTGCTTCCGGCCACCTTTACGGGCGATACAGCGACGGGGTCTATACCGCCCCGAGCAAGTTGTTCCGCCTCTCGTCGCCTTTTCCGGATCAGCCGGTCGTTTCCGACGGCCGCGAGCCGGAGAACAACGACGCGGGCGCCGTGTCGTTCATCGACGACGCCGGCCGATTGCTCGGCGTCCTGTATATGCAGAACATGGACAAGCCGAAAGCACAGGGCGCGAGCGGCGAGCCTGCCAAGGCACTGGGTAGCTGGTTCCGCGACACCGGCTTTCCCCGTTTCTTCCAGGTGAGCGTGCCGGACGCGAAGGTGCTGCGCGAGGAAGCGGGCCAGATCGGCGGACAGCCGGCCTGGATCGCGGTTGCCCACCTGCCGAATGCCTCGCCGCTCGGCACGGTGATCCCGAACAGCTACGAGCTGACGCGCAACGATTCCTGGCGCGGCATGGCGGTGGTGGCGCGCGGCAGGCATTTCTACCTGCTGCACACGGAGTTGCGCGTCGAGAAACTCGCGGGGCCCGAATGGAGCTACGACGCCGAGACCGCCGACTGGAACGTCTTCGTGCCCGAACTCGAGGCGTTGTACGATCGCATCGAGTTCCTGAAACCTTGAAACACAACCGCCGCGAATCAGGGAGATTCCCGAAATGCTGAATAACAGGACAATGTCATGGCTGCCGTTCGTGCTCGCTGCCTTCGCGGTCGCGGGCTGTGGCAAGAAAGCGGAGTCGGAGGATCCGGCCGCCGTCGATCCTGCCGTGCAGGCGCAGATCGACCAGGACACCGAGCTCAATACGCGCGAGGAGGAACTGGCGCGCCGTGAGGCGGAACTGGCGCTGCAGGAGAAGGAGCAGGATCTCGCGCGCCGCGAGGCGGCACTCGCGAAGGGCGGTTCTTCTTCCTCGCCGTCGCCGAAGCCGAAGGCCAAGCCGCCTGCGTCGCCGGCCCCGGCCCCGGCTCCGACGCCGGTCGCCGCCGGCCCGAAGAGCTACACCGTGCCGGCCGGCACGTCGATCTCGGTGCAGTTGCCTGCCGAGATCACGACCAAGACCGCGCGCGTGGGCGATCGCCTCACGGCGAACCTGACTTCCGACCTGGTCGTGGACGGCAAGGTGATTGCCAAGGCCGGCGCGCCGATGCAGGGCGAGGTCACCCAGGTGATCTCGGGCAGCAAGACGGTCGGCGGCAAGCCGACGCTCGGGCTCACCTTCGACAACCTGACCTTCGCCGACGGCGGCGATCGGCCGGTCACCGGCCGCATCACCCAGATCGCGGAGAAGAGCGACCGGGCGCGCGACACCGCGAAGATCGCGGGCGGCGCGATCGCCGGCGGCGTGGTCGGTCACCAGGTAGACAGCGACAAGGGCAAGGTCATCGGCGCCATCCTCGGTGCCGCGGCCGGCACCGCTGCCGCCAAGCGGACCGGCAAGGAAGTGATCCTGCCGGCCGGCACGGTGATCGGGATCACCCTCGACTCGCCGGTCACTGTAGAGATGTAGCAGCCGCCGCAGGAGGGGACGCTTCCCTTCATCGCGGGCTGTAGAGGGGACGCTTCCCTTCATCGACCCGACCG
>JBOHZL010000069.1:0-16975 GCA_050738495.1 Steroidobacteraceae bacterium
AAGCGAGCTCGCGCGAGCGACGGATCGAGAAAGCTCGCCGCAACGTCGCCGCTCGTGTCGAAATACCTCAAGTCGAATGTCACCGGTCCGGCGACCGTTGAAACGCCGATATCCCAGTAGCGGTAATCGCCCCAGTCGGTCCGTTCGAACTCGCAGTGGCCCAGCGAGCCCGACAACTGGAAACGGTCGCCCAGCGGCCGCCGCAACTCGATTTCGACCGTCCAGCCGCTCGCACTGCTGGCAGCCGCGTCGTCGGAAACGGTCGCACCGAGGCGCAGGATGTCGCGAAAGTGCAGATTCGCGGCAAGCTCCTGGTACGAATAGTCGAATCCCGTCGACTCCGGGAACTCATAGCTCAGCGCGGCCACGTCCCAGGCCCAGTCTCCGCCTGATGCGCGGCCAAATCCCAGGTACGCGTCGAACTCGACCGCGCCGGGGTTGGAGCCGAACGGACTGCCCGGAAAGTCTGTCCGCGCCACGAAGGCGCCGGCAAATATGCCGACCGGATGCAGGTAATCGATGCCCGCCTGCACCGTGGGATCCTCTTCCGACTGCGACACGCCGCGAAACACGTAGTCGCTGACGACCGTGAAATAGCCGTGCAGCTCGTGCGCGCGGGCCGGCGCGCAGGCAGCGAGCCATGCGAGGCCAAGAACAACAGCGGACTGATGACGGGGGTTCACGCCGACCTGCCGGAGGCGCCAAACGCGCGCCGTCCGGCATTCTAGCGCGGCGAAGCGGGCTCGCTAGAAGAAGGCATGCAGCTCGATGAATCCGAAGCGCCGGTTTTGCAGGTCATCTCCCGACACGCCGTCGTGGATTCGGACACCGCCTCTCAACTGAAGGAATTGGAACGGAAAATATTCCCACACGAGCGAGTAACGGTCCTGCTCGTCGTCGTCGACGTCCGTGTCCGGCTCGAGCGTCTCGACCGTCAGCTTCAGGTTGTGGCCGCGCCGCGGCGTCCAGTTGCCTTCGATCAAGCCGATCCAGCGACGCTGGTCCCCGCCCGGCAGGCCGCGATCCTCGATATAGTCCACCTCCGCGAGCCACGTGACGGGGCCGGTGCGAAGGCCGCCGTGCAGGGCCGCCATGTGCCGCTCACTCGTATCGACTTCGTTGAAGTTGTAGCTCGCGCCCAGTCGCCAGATCGAGCGGACGTGTTCGCCGCGCAGACTCCATTGCTTCCCCGAGCCGGTCTCGATACCCCCGCCCGCGCCGTTCGAGACCGCGATCTGCGCGCTCCACGGCCCGGTTTCGAGGCCAAGCTCGACGCCATTGTCCGGCGTGTCGAAGTTGATGCCCGAAACCTGGCGGACGAACGCCGTGTCGTCCTCGAGCCGGAGCCCGAACGGCAGGTACATCTGCCCTGCCTTGACGTAGTAGCGGCTCGAATCGTCGAGCGACAGACGTGCATACGCTTCAAGATTCCGGCTCCCGCCCGGTGCGAGCCGCTGATCGACGTAAACCGAGAGGCGGTCCGGGATCACCCGCAGGTCGAGATACACGCGCAGCTCGTCGACGGCGAAGGCGAGATCCTCGTCTTCCGCATCCGGAAAGTCCGTGTAGGTTCCGCTGCCACGGAAGTCGCCACCGAACGAGACGAAGCGGTTCAGTTCGCCGTGCCATTGGGAATCGCCGGTGGCGATGCGCTGCGCCGCGAGCTCGTTCTGCGCAAAGGCATTTCCGGCCGCGTTACGCAGGCCTCCGCCCGTCGGATTGACGTGGCAACCCGAGCACTTGAGTCCCTGGCGCGCCGCAAGATACGGCTCCGCAACCGCGGGCTGGGTGCCCCACATCATCAAGAAGAAAGCCGCTGCGGCCCGGCGCAACCACGCAGTCGCGGATCGCGTCACCGTAGCGGGCCGGCCGAGAATTCGACCACGAAGTCCTCACCCGCCTTGCCATCGGCATTGCCGTCGATCGGCACGGCATTCAGATCCGCTGCGGCCAGGGGGGAAGATCCCGATATGGTCAGCCGATAGTGGTCCGCGGTGAGCTGCCGCACAGGAATCAGGCGAAGAACTGTGGGTGCGTGCTGCGTGAACACGATGCGGAAGGGGATCCGCACTTCGTTGCCATCGCCGAAACCACCGTCTCCACCGCTGGCCTCGAGCACGACGGTGCCAGCCGCGAGGAGTGTCGCATCGAGCGGCCGATCCGCCGCGACCAGCAATTCGGCCACTGGCGGCGCATCGGAGGGACGAATCTGAGATTCAGGGAAAGGCACGAGCAGCCGGAGCGTCGCCGCATTCATGTTGGAACTTGCCGCGCTCGCGACCGCGCCGTCCGTGATCCACTGGCGGATCGCGTCGATCGTTTCCTGATCGAGCGGCTGGCCGCCGAGCGGCATGCGGTCGCCGACGGCCGCCGTTCCCTCGATCTTCTGGACGAGGTAACTGTCGTCGGGATTGCCGGGATCGACGCGCAGGAGCGAGGGAACCTCGGTGCTCGGGACGTTGACGAGCATCGCGTGCGACTGGCCTTCCTCGAGGCGCAAGCCCTGCGGCGCTGCGGCACCGGCGTGGCACGTCGTGCAAATCGGCGTGAAGACGTTTTCCTGGATCGACTCGAGCGTGGCCTCGATGGGTGGATTGCCGCCGCCGCCTCCACCCCCGCTTCCTCCACCGCCACCGCACGCGGCCAGAAAGACACTGGTGATCAGCGAGAGTTTGTGGACCGTCCTCATGGCGCACCTTTTTTCGTCAGGTTTAACCGTGAGTTCCGCCAAATCGCACAAAGGTTCTGGCGGTTCGCGCAATACCCGAGATCGCTTCGCGCCGACCTACCCGCGCAAAGATCTGGCCAGCTCCTCCTGCGGCAGCAGTACCGCGTTCAGCGTCTCCATCACGGGAGTCGGTACGCGGTGCTCGTGCCCGAGCCGGACTACCACCCCGACGATCGCGTCGAGTTCTGACGGCCTGCCCGCCGCCATGTCGCGCTGCATCGAGACGGTGCTCTCCGCCGGCATGTTCTCGAACATCGCGACCGAACGCGCAACGGCCTCCTCCGGCAGTGGAGCGCCGGCCGATGCCGCGACCGCCTCGACTTCGCGCATGGCCTGCAACACCAGCCCGCGCGTCGCGGCACTGCCGCGAATGCCGCCGACCGGCACGCGCGCGACTGCGGCGACGGCGCTCAACGAGGCGAGAAAATGCAGCTTCTCCCAAAGAGCCACCCGTGTATCCACCGGCGCATGGACGGTGACACCGGCCGCGATCAGGGCATCTCGCAGCGCTACCGACGTCGCAGACAACTTCCCGCCATTCGCTTCGCCGAAATGGACCGTCGGTTGCACGCCAACATGGCGGAATATCCCGGGCGCGACGACTTCGCTGACGATGCGGCATACGCCGTCGAGCACGAGCTCGGGGCGCAGCGTCCGCCTCAGGATCGACGGGGCCTCGATGCCGTTCTGCATCGGCAGCACGCGGGACGCGTCGCCCAGCAGGGGTCGAATCAGCTCCGCCGCCTCGGCGACCTGCCAGGCTTTCACCGCCACCAGCACGGCATTCACGGGTCCGATTGCGACGGGATCCGAGGTGACGCGGGCCGGTTTGACGGTGAACTCGCTTTCCGGCGTCAGTACCTGCAGGCCATCTCGCCCAATGGCCGCCAATTGATCCCCGCGAGCAAGCAGGCCGACCCAGGCGCCGCTGCGCGCGAGCACGCCGGCGAAATAACCGCCGACCCCGCCGGCACCGACGACCGCAATCCTGAACTCGGCCACGCGAGTCACTTCGTCAACCACTGCGCATAGAGCTCCGGTCGACGATGCTGCAGGAACAACTGACGGGCATGACACGTCGCGGTCGATGCGAGATCGATCTCTACGTAGAGAATCTCCTCGGTTTCGCGGCCCGCCCGGGCGATGACGGCGCCGTCGGGCCCGCACACGAACGACTCGCCCGCGAAGTCGAGACGGTCCTCCCGACCGACTCGATTGCAGAGCGCCACGTAGTAGCCGTTCTGAAAGGCCGCCACGCGCATCTCGGCTTCGTACAAACCTTCGGGCCACTCGCCGACGGCGCCGGCCTGCGGGACGAGCACGAGATCGGCGCCGCCGAGCGCCAGGGCGCGCATGTACTCGGGGAAATGACGGTCATAGCAGATGGCGACGCCCACATTGCCGGCGCGGGTGCGAAATACCGGTGCCCCTTTGTCGCCCGGCGTGTAGTAACCCTGCTCGTGGAAGCAGGCGTACTCGGTGATGTGCACCATGCGCGTGACGCCCAGCAGCGTTCCATCCGCGTCGATCACCGGCGACGAATCAAAGGTCAAGGGGTCCTGGCGCTCGAAGAGGTTCAGCACAACGACGATTCCGTGCTCCCGCGCTTTCTCGCGGAACGCCCGGACCAGCGGGCCATCCAGCGGCTCGGCCAGGCTGCGGACGTCCCCGTCTGCCGGATGCTGCGGATGAAACCACTCGAAGGCGAGCTCCGCGAAACAAGCGAGCGTGGCGCCGTTTCGTGTCGCTGCCTCGAGGTTCGCGAGCCCACGCGCGATGTTCTGCTGCTTGTCCCTGGTCGCGCGCTGCTGAATGAGAGCGATTTTCACGCCACGTCAGGTTGCGGGGCACGGCGTGTCGATGGAACCCTCGGCCGTCTCACCCGATCCCGGCGGCGGGAACAGCTTGCCGAAAGTAAAGGCGTCCGGGCTGGGCCCGCGGCTGCGCAGCAGGTCCAGCCGTTCGATTCCTTCTGCTTCGGTGGGCCGATGGCCGCTTGGCACCCACCACAGCACGAGATAGAGGTCCATCTTCTCGAACCACTCGCGCCGGCGCCGCATCACTCCGACGTGGTCGCTGCGATAGACGAAGGCCTGCAGCGACTGCGGGTCCTGCCACACGGACAGGTTGACGATCATGTCCTCGCCCATCGGCCGCAGCGCAGTCGCATTGCCCGAGTCGTCCTGGAGCCTCCAGACGAATCCGCTTGAGCCGTCGGCGATCGCATTGATGCGATCGAGAGCGCCGACGAAGTCGGCCAGTTGCGGGGAATCGAGCGGCGCCCGCAGGCGCGCCACGTTCATCTGTGCCAGCTCATACCGTGCCATGGGAGCCTCTGCCCGAACGACGAGACGGGTTACTCTACTCCTCCCGCTTCAGCTCGTTTTCAAGAGAGGTCCCATTGAACTGGAACAAGTGGATTCGGCAGATCCATCGTTGGGTGGCCATGGCCTTCACCGTGTCCGTCATCGTCATCTTCATCGCCCTGGCGCAAGAGGAGCCTCTTGTGTGGGTGAGCTACGTGCCGCTGCTTCCGCTCGCCTTGCTCCTTCTCACCGGTCTGTACCTGTTCGTACTGCCCTATGCCACCAAGTGGCGCAGTGGGCGGTAGCACAAGCACAGCTTCACGTAGAGCCTGCGGTAGTCGCGGTCAGACCCGCGCCATCGCGCGGTCGAGCCCATCGAGCAGCATCCGCGCGTTGTCGGGCGTGAACACGAGCGGCGGCCGGATCTTGATCACATTGTCGAAGGCGCCCGTGCGCCCGAGCAGGAAGCCGTCCTCGCGCAACAGGTTCATGATCCGGTCGGCCTCCGCAACGGCTGGCGCGCGCGTCGCGTGGTCGCGCACGATCTCGAGCCCCCAGAACAGGCCCTTGCCGCGCACATCCGCGACCAGCGGATACTTTGACGCAAGCCTCGCGAGCCCGGGCTCCAGCACCCGGCCCGCCGCAATCACATTCTGCTGGATGCTCTCCCGCTCCAGCACATCGAGCACCGCCATGCCGACCGCGGCGGAGACTGGATTGCCCCCGAAGGTGTTGAAATAGGAGAATTTCTCGGCGAACTTCGCCGCGATGGCCGGCGTCGTGATCACCGCGCCGATCGGGTGGCCGTCGCCTGCGGGCTTCCCGAGCGTGACGATGTCGGGCACGACATCCGCGTAGCGGAACCCCCACATCTCGTCGCCCGTGCGATAAAAGCCCGATTGCACCTCGTCGGCGATGAATAGCCCGCCCGCCGCACGGATCGCCCGCGCGGCGTACTCGAGATAGCCCGCTGGCGGCAGGAACGTGCCGTTGGAGTCGAAGATGACGTCGCACAGCCAGGCCGCCGCGCCCTGCTGGTGCTCCCGCAGCTTGCTGATCGCCGTGTCGATGTGCGCGGCGTATTTCGAGCCGATGTCTGGCGTGCCGTAGCGGAACTCGCCGCGGTAGCCATTGGGCGGCGGCACCGTCGCGAGCCACGCCGGCTGCTCCGACTTCGGGTACATGCAGGTCGACGCAGCACCAACCACGTTCGAGTTGCCATGGTAGGAGTCGTCGGAGACGATCACGCCCTCCTGCCCGCTCACCACGCGGGCGATGCGGATCGCGAGGTCGTTGGCCTCGGTGCCGGTGCAGACGAAGTAGCAGACGCGAAGCGCCTCCGGCAGCGTGGCTGTCAGCCGCTCCGCGTAGCGCACCACGTTGTCGTGAAGGTAGCGCGTGTGCGTATTCAGGGTCGCGGCCTGGCGCGCCAGCGCTGCCACCACGTGCGGGTGGCAGTGACCGACCGAGGCCACGTTGTTGTAGCAGTCCAGGTAGCGCCGCCCGTCGGCGTCGTAAAGCCAGGTGCCCTCGCCGCGCACCAGGTGCACGGGACGGTCGTAGAACAGCCGATAACTCGGTCCCAGCGTGCGGCCGCGCCGCTCGCGCAACTCCGCGATCTCGACCTGCGCCGGCGCACGGCCGACGCGCCCGCAGGCGGCGCGATAGCGCTCGTGGATCTCCGCGCGATCGAGTGCGAGGAATTTCGACAGCGCGCGCATGATGTCCGGCCGCTCGTCCGTGAGCCAGGCCGGCGGCTTCTCGGTTGCATGGATGCGGAAGTCGTACAGGCAGAGCGCCGTCGCCAGCCGGAACAGCGTGAGGTCGTGCAGGACCTCCAGCTCGTCATCCATGAGCGGCAGCACCGCGTTCCAGGCCTCCACCTGCGCCTCGGCATTGTCGAGCGACATCTCGCCGTGACGGGCGAAGCTCGCGAGGGTCACCGCGAGATCCTGCACCAGCGGCGCGTGCACCATGTCGCCGAAGTCGATCACGCCGACGATCTCGTCGCTGTCGGGACCCGCGCGCAGCAGGTTGTCGGCGTGCCCGTCGCCGTGCACGACCTGCGCGCGCAAGCTTGGCAGGCGCGGCAGCAGCTCGCGCTGCAGGCGCGCGCTGAAATCCGCGCAGAGCGCCTTCGCGTCTTCCGCCACCCAGGCCTGCGCGCCGGGCTCCAGCAAGAGCACTCGCTGAATGTCCCAGGCGACGAAGTGCCGGGCATGCGGGTGGAACATCCCCCGCAGCCCGCGCGCGAGCTTCGCCTGGAACGCCGCGGCGTTGCGAAGCCCGCCGAGCGTCAGCGGCTCGCCGCGCGAGAGCGGCGTACCCGGAATCCAGCTCAACAGCCGCACCATGTGGCGCGTCCCATCCGCGGCGGCGATCCACTCGAGGTCCTTACCCGCTCTCGACGCGATGATGCGCGGCACGGGCAGGTCCGGGGCGTGACGTTCCAGGTGTCGTAGTGCCGCGACCTGGAATTCCACGGCGCCCTCGCTTTCGCCGGCCGCGGAGACCTTCAGCACGTGGCTCGTGCCGTCCGCAGCCGTCACGCGGTGATTCTGGTCGCGCTCGCCGTCGAGCGGCGTGAATTCGCCTTCCACGCCCCAGTGCTCGCGGGCGAAGTCCACCAGCCTCCCGAGCGGAAAGCGGGCGGGATTGAAGTTCAGGTCGGCAGCGCTGAGCGGCCGCTGGAGGGCGACATTCATTGGGCAGGGTTCCGTCGCGCAAGTATAGGTGCTGCATGCGAAATTCCGGAGGCCTCGACACCAGCGAGATGCTGCCCTCTGCCGGGCGGATCCACATCGTCGGCGCCGGCCCCGTGGGACTCCTGCTGACGGCGCTTCTTCAGACGATGGGTACTAGCCAGGAGAAGCCCGATCGGAGCAGCGTGTCGGGCGACGTCGGCGCTAGTGCATGATCGCGTGCATGACGACCGTCTCGCAGTGGCTGTCCGCCCAGACGTCGACCACCGAGAGCTTGTTCTTCCAGCGGTCGATGATCTGCGTGGCGCAGTCCTTCCGGACCTTCTCCATCGCGACCCGGTAGGCCAGGTTGCCGTTCTTGTGGCCGAACGACGAGAACGTCTGCTCGAACGTCGGCAGGAACGTCTGCATGCCCTTCAGCGCGGTGTTGCGGACGTCGTGGACATACTCGCGATTCAGGACGACGTCATCCCGCGTTCCCAGGATCGACACGTGCCCGGACAGGATGGTGTCGAAGTCGTAGGCCAGGAGCTCGTCGAAGAAATCCACGTAGCCGCCGAACCGTGAGGTCGCCCCGAAGCTCATGAACGGGATCTCGCCTGGCGTGATCGTGTCGACGGCGACGACGAACTTCTGCCGGGGCAGATGGATGATCGCATCCGTGTTCTCGGAATGAAAGTGGCCGGTCCTGATCTCGACCTTCTCGCGACCGAGCGTGAAGGAGTGCTTCTTTGGGAAGGTCTCGTTCGGCGCCAAGGTACCGGGATGCTTCTCCCGCTGGATGGCATCGGCGACCGCTGCCGGCGCGACGATGCGCAGGCCCGCGACGCTCTCGAATGCCTTGGAACCGCCGACGTGATCCGCGTGGCTGTGGCTGTACAGGAGATACTTGACCGGTTCGCCGTTCGCATGCTTTGCAATCACGCCGGGAAGCTTCTGGGCAAAGCTCGGCGGCGCGTCGAATACGATGATCCCCTGGCCTGTGCGAACGAATCCGGACTGGTAGACGCCGTCGGTCACGTAGAATAGGTGCGGCTTGACTTCGCTGACGTGCAGCCCGGTCCCGGGATCGAGCGGCGGTACCCGCGCCAGCGTCTTGGCCAGTTCGGGCGCGAAGCGGCGATACGAATCGGGCGAGTCAGGATCCAGGCTCACGGCGTTGGCGGTATCCCGTGCGGCGTTCTGTGCATTGGAGTCGATTGCCCATGCGACGGTCACGGCCAGGCTCACGGCTAATGCAGTAATGAAACGGCGAATCGTCATTTTCTACCTGCCTTCCATCGTCCCCGAAAGTTCGAATTCACGCTGTTTCATGACGTTACGCGCGGCGCGCGTGCGGCACCATTCTCGGGAGAATCAGATTCATACGCGTTCGTCTAAACTTGTGCCGATGGATCCGTTGGCCGGGCTGCTCGATGCACCTCGCGCGCGTGGCGCCTTTGCGCTGCGCGTTGTGATGAGCTCGCCGTGGTCGCTCCGCATCCTGACCGAGTCGCAGTTGACGCTGATCGCGGGCGTGGCGGGCGAGGCCTGGGTGGTGCCAGACGACGGGAAGCCGGTGCGGGTCGGGCCCGGGGATGTCGCCGTGAGGCGCGCGCCCGACCACTACAACATTTCCGATTCGCCCACGACGCCGCCGATCCTCGTGATCCACCCCGGCCAGCGCTGTTGCGACCTCGCCGGCAATTCGGTCCGGGATAAGCTGATGCATGGCATGCGGACCTGGGGCAACGACCCCGCCGGCCCGACCGTGTTTCTCGTCGGCGCCTACGAGCAACTGAGCGACATCAGCGATCGCCTGCTGCGCATCCTGCCGCCGGTGCTGTCGCTATCCCGCGCCGAGTGGCAATCGCCCCTCATTCCCCTGCTCTGCGACGAGGTGGTCAAGGACGAGCCCGGGCAGGCCGCCGTCCTGGACCGGCTGCTCGATCTCCTGCTCACCGCCGTGCTCAAGGCATGGTTTGCGAAGCAGGACCCGAGCAGGCCGTCTTGGTGGCGAGTCCAGGGCGACCGGATCGTCGAGCGTGCGCTTCGCATCATGCACGATCGGCCCGCGCATCCTTGGACGATCGACGAGCTCGCGGCCAAGACAGGCGCCTCCCGCGCAACGCTGGCGCGGCGATTCCACGAGCTCGTGGGCGAGCCGCCCATGACCTTCCTCAAGAACTGGCGCATGGCGATGGCGGCCGATCTCCTCGGCAATCCGGACGAGACCTTGAGCACCGTGGCCGAAAAAGTGGGCTACGCAACGCCGTTTGCGTTCAGCGCCGCGTTCAAGCGAGTCCGTGGCATCAGCCCGCAGGAGCACCGCGCGGGCGCGCGCCTGACTGGCTGAGAGCATTCGTGAGAGAACGCGATCTTCACGTTCATGCTGTTCTTCCTCCATCCGAGGTTCGTGAACGGCGAGGTCAACGTCCTGCTGTTTCAAGCCACGTTAGTCGTGATGGGTGTGGCGACGTTCTCATTCGTCTTCGCCTCCCTCTACTACTACGGCTCCTCGCTCGGCAGCCGGATCGATGATGCCGAGCGGGTCTTGTACTCCCGGCGAGCCGATCGCTTCTGGCTGCTCGGTTACACCCTGCTGTTCCTCGTTCCGAGCCTGATCCTCTTCGCGATCGGGCTTCTGGTCGTCGGCTCTGCATGGTTCGCACTCTGGCTGGTGTACGCGCAATTCGTGATCCGCTATTTCCCAGGATTCAGACCGCGCGGAAGAGTTCCAGTCGAGGTGAAGCGCGGGCAGGTTGATTCCGCTGCCGCCGCCGCGCTCAGCGCGGGCGATGCTTGAAGCGCATCGCCCAGACGTGCCGGATGTGCAGCCTTTCCGACGCGTTCAAGGGTTCGGGCGGCAGCGCGTCGATCAGGCGCTTCAGCTCCCCGTGCGCGCTCGCGAGCGCAGCGCTGCCCTGCAGCAGCGGCCGATAGCGCTCGAGGAATGCCTCGTCACGCGGCTCACCGAGCCCGAACACCAGGGCGCGAACATGGCCGGCAGCGGCCGCCGCGTCGCCCGACGTCAGGTCCGTGTCCGTGGCGAGAGCCTCGTCGAGATCGGCGATCGACATCGAAAGTGCGCGCAGCCAGGCCCACTCTGGATCATTGATCAGCCGGTCGAGCAATGCGAGACCCTTTTGCCCCGGGATGAACGGTCCCTCCGCCTCGAGGATCTGCTTGTGCAGCTCCTGGAGGGCGCGGCTGACCGCCTCCAGATCGTGATGCAGTCGGCTCGCGTCATCGGCCACAGCCGTCATCCCTGCATCTCACCCGCCGCCCGGCAGGTCGAAGACCAGCGCCTCCGCGTCGCGGCCATCGCGCAGCGTCAGCTTGTCCGCGTCCCTCAGCTTCAGGGCGTCGCCCTCCTGCAGTGCGACGTCGTTGGCCGTGACGCCGCCGCGCGCCAGGTGCACGTACACGCGCCGCCCGGGCCCGATGGCGAGTTCGGCGCTTTCCTTGCCGTCGAAGAGTCCAGCGTAGACGCGCGCGTCTTGCTGGATGAGCACCGAGCCTTCTGCCCGGTCCGGCGAGGCGATGAGCCTCAGCCGGCCGCGTTTCTCGTCGGCCGAGAAGCGTTTCTCCTCGTAGCTCGGCGGGATGCCGTGCAGGTTCGGCTGGATCCAGATCTGCAGGAAGTGCACGCCTTCATCCGCGGACGGATTGAACTCGCTGTGCTGGACGCCGCGGCCGGCGCCCACGCGCTGCACGTCGCCCGGCCGGATCGTGGAAGAGGTGCCGGTCGAGTCCTTGTGCGCCAGCTCGCCCTCGAGCACATAGCTGATGATCTCCATATCGCGATGGCTGTGCGTGCCGAAGCCCTCGCCGGGCATTACGCGATCCTCGTTGATCACGCGGAGCGCGCCGAACTCCAGGTGCTCGGGGTCGTAGTAGTCGGCAAACGAAAAGCTGTGGAAGGACTTCAGCCAGCCATGATCGGCATAGCCCCGATCCCCCGCGCGTCGAATCTCCTGCATGGAGGTGCTCCTCAGGCGCTTTCGGACCTGGCCACTCGCCGGGGCGGGTGCGCCTATCGCATCATGGTGTCGACCTGGGCGATTGCAAGCGCCAGGCCGCAATCATCGCTACGGCGGTGGTAGCAGCCTTCACAATGCGGCAACCCTGCAGCGCTATTCTAGAGAGGCGGCGGCACCAGGCCGATAGCCTTTGCATGGTCTCGTGCGATCGACTTTTGAACCCGGGTGTCATGGAGGACAGTGTCATGCAGATGTACGAATTCGTGGGACATGTTCAGCACGGCGCGCGGCTTCCCACCATGAACCAGGCGCTCAACGCCACGCGCGCGACGCTCGAAACTCTGGCGGAGCGGCTGGGAGCGGAAGACTCGCGCCAGCTCGCCGCGCAGCTTCCAGTAGGTATCGGGCAGTACCTGGATGTCCGGGCAGCCGTCGGCGAGAATTTTTCCTCGGACGAGTTCCTGAAACGGATTTGCGCCCGCGAGGGCGTAGACCCACCAGACTCCGTTTGCCACACGCGTGCCGTGCTGGACACGCTCCAGCAGGCCGTTTCGACTGGCGAGAATCGCGACTTGCTCAGGCGCCTGCCGTCCGACTACGCGCGACTGTTCACGGACACAACGGGCAGGCCGCGTCGCTATGGCGCAGGCTTCTGACACGGCCGGGGAAGTCCTGTCGGACGGTCTATCAGGGCGAAGCGGGCTCATCCCGTAAATCCGGCACTTCCCAGCAAGCTGTTTTGTGAGCCCGGTCCAACCTTTCCATGGCGGGCGGGATCAAAGTGTCCATTGCGACCCGAAAAGAGGACCGGCCCATGTACAGCAGGAAGTTCGGGGTTCATGGAATGATCAGCGCCTTGGTCGCAGTGGCGATCCTCGGTATCGGCGCGTTTGTGCTCGATCGCGGGCACCTGTTCTCGGCGCCGGGCGGTGTCGTTGAGGTCGGGCGGCTCACCCCGGTCGTGCTGCTCGGCGAAGTCACGGTCGTTGCCAAGCGCTAGACACGCTCTTCGGCCGTCACGCCGGCGCGGGCACTGACCGTCCCTTCGGGAAGGGCTTGAAGGTCATGGCGATGAGAAACGCGCCGATCCCCACGCCGAAAGAGACGATGAAGAGCCAGGAGTAACTGGCGAACTCGTCGTAGATCAGGCCGCCTGCTACCGGCCCTGTCGCCATGCCAAGCCCGCCGGCCATTGCCATTCCGCCGATCACCGTGCCCATCATCCGCAGCGGGAAATTCTCGCGCGCTATGACGGAATAGAGTGGCATGACGCCGGCATAGATGAACCCGAAGATCGCGGCGACGGTATAGAAGGTCGTCAGCTCGCGCGCCGTGAGATAGGCCAGCGCCCCGAACGCCTGGACCAGCAGGCCCACGACCAGCACACGCTTGGCGCCGAAGCGATCGCCGAGCACGCCGAACGCGACGCGGCCGCCGAGGCCCGCGAGCCCCTCCACGCTGTAGATCGACACCGCGAGGATCAGCGGTATGCCGCAGGTCACCGCGTAGCTCACGGTGTGGAAGATCGGGCCCGAATGCGTGGCGCAGCAGAAGAAGTTCGTCAGCAGGAGAATGATGAACTGCGGCGAGCGCAGGGCCTGTCCCCGCGTCATCTCCGGCCCGGAATCCGTGGCCGCCGCGACCGCCGCCGCGCCCTCGCCCGCCAACGCCGGTGGGCTGCGCACGAGAAACGCAACCGGGATCATGAGCCCCGCCACCAGCGCGGCGATGACGAGCATCGCGCTCCGCCAGTGGTTGTTCGAAACGAGCCAGGCCGCCAACGGCGCCATGGTCATCGGCGCCATGCCCATGCCCGCGGAAACGAGAGACACCGCGAGGCTGCGGCGGGTTTCGAACCAGCCGGTGACGCAGGCCATCATCGGGGCGAAGATCGCCGCGGTGCTGGCGCCGACCAGGACCCCGAAAACGAGCTGGAATGCCAGGAGCGAGCGCGTGAGGCTCGCGAGCAGCAGGCCAGCGGCGAGCAGGACCGAACCCGCGAGCACGACGATGCGGGGACCCCAGCGATCGGACAGGCTTCCCCAGGCGATGCTGCCGATCGCCATGGTCACGAACGCGATGGTCATCGCGCTCGAAACGCCGGTCACGGACCACCCCGTGTCCTGCGCGATGGGCCGGAGGAAGACCGGCAGCGAAAACATGGCGCCAAACGCAACGCAGCCGAGGAGACCCCCGGCCGCCACGATGACCCAGCGATATGGAGATTCGCGCATCGCGATGCCTTGCTTATCAGTCGATTGGCGCCCGTCCGGATCGACACCCAGGACGTTCCGGCCGGAACGTTTCCGCGGAAACGTCTTTCAGCATACGTCGAGAAATCGGAGGAGCGGCCTGTAATCGCGGCCGTCGGCGGCACGCAGCGCCGCGATGTACCGCTCGCGCACTTCTCCCGGCTGGACCAGGTCGCCCGCGCCCCAGTGGAAACGCTCCTCGTCGTGCGTAGACAGCAGTAGATCTGCATAGGTCCGGGCGACACGACCGTTGCCGTTCGGAAACGGGTGAATCTGCACGAGGCGGTGATGGAGCCGCGCTGCGGCTACCAACTCAGCCGGGGTGGATGTTCTTGTTGTGATGGAAGACGTTGTCAGGGTCGTACTTCGCTTTGACCTCGGCGAGTCGCCGGTAGACGTGATCGCCGTAGGCCTCTCGAATCCGGCTGGTGTCGTCGTCGGAATCAAGGAAGTTGACGTAGACGCTGCCGGCACGGTGCGCTTGGAGAGCCTCAAGGAACCCCCGCACCCAAGCCCTCTCGGCGACGGCGTGCTCGTCGGACTCGTCTGGGAGCCATGCGCCGTCGATGATGATGTTGTGCGCCACGTCGCGATTGGAATACGCCGTAGCGTCGTGAGGGACTCGGCCGACGGCGCCGCCCATGTGGAACATCGCCGCGTACGACCGCGGCGAGCGGGCCTCGTAGGCGTGATTGGCGATGACGTCGATGGCGTCATTGGAAAGGCCGCTGAGGTTCGTGGCCTTCCAGTAATAGTGCCACCCGTGGGGAACCGTGTCGTCGAGAGCACCCTGGAAGGCGGCGTACGGCGAGGGTCCGAGCAGGTCCACGAGCGGCGTCCCGAATCGGCGCAGCGCCCGCACCGCACGCTCGCCGTCTTCGACGGCGCCGGCGTAGCAGCAAGCGACGGCGATCGCCGGCCGCCAGTGCAGGTTTTCCGGGATGGCCGACAGCGGGGGCACCGTGCCGAGGCGGACGACAGTGCCGAGCTCGTCGGGCGCTTCGGCGGCGAAATCCCGGTAGAAGCGCAGCACCTCGATAGTGTCGTCCGCCGCCCAGAAGACGGGTCCCGCCATCACCGTCGGGCCAACGGGGTGCAGAGCGAACTCGAACGTAGCGACGACCCCGAAATTGCCGCCGCCGCCTCGCAGCGCCCAGAACAGGTCGGGGTGTCCGTCGGCGGACGCCCGCACGATGTTGCCCTCGGCGGTGACCACCTCGGCGGCCACGAGGTTGTCGACGGTGAGCCCGTGTTTGCGCATGAGGAAGCCGATGCCACCGCCCAGGGTGAGCCCGGCGACTCCGGTGTGGCCGACGATGCCTCCGGTAGTGGCAAGACCGTGGGCCTGCGTCTCACGGTCGACGTCGCTCCACAGCGCACCGCCCTGCACCCGGGCCGCGCGTCTGGCGGTATCGACCCACACGGTCCGCATAGCCGAGAGGTCGATGACGATCCCGTCGTCGACCACCGCGGTGCCGGCCACATTGTGGCCCCCGCCCCGTACGGCGATCTCCAGGTCGTGGCTGCGGGCAAAGTGGACGGCCGCGGCCACGTCGGCGGTCCCGCTGCATCGGGCGATCAGCCGGGGGCGCCGGTCGACGGCGCCGTTCCACACGGCTCGGGCAGTGTCGTAGTCGGCGTCGTCAGCGGTGATCAGCCGGCCTCGGAACCCGTCGTTTTTCATCGCGATTGCCTCCCCGCTCGATGGGGTTATCGCAGCACCGGGGACCGCGGCTGCTCCGCCCATCACAGAAAGGCCGACGGATGCAATGAAGTCGCGGCGGTTCAAAATCATGGTGCGCGCTCCTTGAGGAAACGGTCAGCGGTGATCAGCTGTCCCCGGAACCCGTCGATCTCCATCGCGGTTGCCTCCTCTCGAGGCCCCATCGCACCACCGTAGACCGCGGCCGTGAAGTCAAAAATCTGGACTTCACGCCCGAAGGCAGGCGCGCGACACTGGTATCGTGCGGACTTACGGCCAGTACTGCCCCATTGCCCGTGGCGCCGAGATCTTCGCCGAGCGCTGGACGCCACTGATCATCCGCAACCTTTACTTGGGCTGCGGAAGCTTCAGTGACATCCTCGAGGGCGCGCCCGGGCTCTCCCGCACTCTGCTCTCGCAGCGCCTCAAGCAGCTCGAACGGCTCGCCATCGTCGAGTCGACACCCAAGCCCGGCGGGCGCGGGTGTCACTACGAGCTAACACCCGCGGGTCGCGACCTCTTCAAGGTCTGCGGGACGCTCGGTGAGTGGGGTGCCCGATGGCTCGAGATCGCCCCCGAGCACCTCGATCCCTTCGTGGCTCTGTGGTCGATGTGCAACGCGCTCCGCGGAGACCGGCTGCCGCATCGACGCGTCGTCATCCGCTTCGACTTCACCGGCCGCCGCCGCAACGAGCGGTACTGGCTGCTGATCGAGCACGGAGAAACCGAGATCTGCAAGACGTACCCCGGCCTCGACGAGGACCTCTACATCACGGCGGAAGCCGAAGCCTTCGTCAAATGGCACGCCGGGCAGCTCACCTGGGCCGACGCCACCCGCACCCGCCGCATCCAACTCCACGGCCTCTCATGGATCGTACGTGCCTTCCCCAGCTGGAACGCCCGCAGCGCCTTTGCTCACATCAAACCGGTCTTACGGAACGCGGCGAGCCCGGCAGCCTGACGTCTTCGATGCACCTTTCCATGGTGGCGCCGCACCACAGCCTGAACCAGCAGGAACAGCCGGTCGGCTGTCTCTTGTCGGCCGGGATGATCAAAAACTTCATCGTCTGGCACCTGGCGTCGGGCTTGAGCTTGACGCCGAGCACGTCCTCGTAGAACCGCGTGGCGCGCGCGAAATCCTTACTTGGGATTTCGAACCGGGTGTTGGTGCTGCCTGCGAGCACTTGCGGTATTTATCGCAACTATTGATCATTGCCTAAGTAATGTCCTAATGTAGCTTCCGGAGGTGAAGTCGAATGCGACCATCCGGAAGTCCGCAGGAACTGGAGCGACGGCGTCGGCGTGCGCTGCGCCTGCTGGGTG
>JBOHZL010000070.1:0-16591 GCA_050738495.1 Steroidobacteraceae bacterium
CTGGGTGGGCGGCGGCGCGCTCGAGGTGCAGCCGCACAAGGTGACCGTGCTGGCCGACACCGCGGCGCGGGCCAAGGACCTGGACGAGGCGGCGGCGCTCGCCGCCAAGCAGCGTGCCGAAGAAGCGCTACGCGATCGCGTGGGGGCGATGGAGATCGCCGAGGCGCAGGCGGAGCTGGCGAGGGCGGCGGCGCAGTTGCGGGCGATTGAGAAGCTGCGGCAACTCAGGAAAGGACGCTAAGCCGACACTTCAGCGGCTTCCGCGCTTCGAACGGCTCGTGCCAAAGTGGATTGCGCCGCGTGCCGTCTCATAGATACATATGATCCGCCACATCACCACCCAGGGCGCTTGGGACGCCGCGCCAGGTGGCAGCCTTTTCCGGTCACCCGAGTTCCACGACATCGGGTTCATTCACTGCTCGACGCCCGTCCAGGTCCCGCTCGTAGCGAACTCCCTCTTCACCGGTCCGCTGGGAGCGGGCGCATGCAACCGGCCGGTTGCTTCCATTCGCGCTGGAGGTCTCTTTCCCGCACGTCCACGGACCGATCAACCTGGACACGATCGTGAGGACCGTTGAGCTGGTGCCGAGCGAGAAGGGCAACTTCGTGCTGCCGTGGCCGGCGTGATGCCCGAGCTGACAACGGATTGCTTGGCCGCAAAGGAAATAATCTCAAAGTCACGGTGGAATACTTCGACCCTGACCGTTAATTCAGTGAAGATCAGCAAACTCGCTACAGCTTCGTGTGGTAATGCACACTGGTATTTCCTGCAACACTGAAGTCACGGAGTCGAAGGCATGAAGCCAGTGCTGGGCGCGCTCTGCGTCTTGAGTTTGTGTGTGTCCGCTCGGGCCGCGGCGGCAGAGCTGGACGTTCAATGGTCTGATGGCGCGGCAAACTGCGTCGGGGGCCCGCACCCGCCCATTCAGGTTCATCAATACGACGCGCAAACCTACATTCTGAGGCAGAACCTGTGTTCGACCTTTGAGGCGCCCTTCATCTATCTGCTCGTCGGCTCCTCCAGGGCGCTGCTCATCGACACAGGTGCAGTTGAAGACCCGGCTAAGATGCCGGTGGCCGAGACGGTCTTGGGCCTGCTAGCTAACGTGCCACTGCTGGTCGTGCACACGCATCGGCATGGCGACCACCGTGCTGGCGATGCGCAGTTTGCGAACAAGCCCAACGTTCAAGTCGTGTCGGCGTTTCTGGAAGACGTGCAGAAGTACTTCGGCTTCACGAAGTGGCCAGAAGGCGTCGCGCAGATTGACCTGGGGGATCGAACGGTTGATGTGATTCCCACGCCGGGCCACGACCCGACACACGTGGCGTTTTACGACCGCAATACCAGCCTTTTCTTCTCAGGGGATTTTTTCCTGCCTGGCCGATTGCTGGTGGACGATACGGATGAGTACGTGACAAGCGCGATTCGCGTCGCGGAGTTCGTGAAGGACCGCCCCGTGAGCTACGTGCTTGGCGCTCACATCGAGATGAACCGCGCTGGCGAGCTGTTTGAGTGGGAGTCCACGCATCATCCAGACGAGCGCGACCTGCCGCTCACCAAAGAGCAGCTGCTCGCGCTGCCGGACACTTTGCGCAGCTTCAACGGCTTCTACAGCAAGCACGGCATGTTCGAAATGCAGAACGCCATGCACATTCTGATGGCACTCGGGACTGCCGTGCTTCTGGGTATCATCGGCCTGGTGTGGCTGACGTGGCGCTACTTCCGCCGGCGGCGCCGGCGGGCCGCAACTCCATAAGCAGTGAGCCCTTGAAAGACGCGCTCAAGCTCGCTCGCCGCCAAGCAGCGGGCGGAAGAGGCGCTGCGCGACAACGTCGGCGCGATGGAGATCGCCAAGGCGCAGGCGGAGTTGGCGAGGGCGGCGGCGAAGTTGCGAGCCATCGAAAAGCTGCGGCAGCTCAGAAAGGGCGGCTGACGCCGCTAGTCAACCATTCGACCCGTCGTCCGGCTCGGCGGAGTCGCTGGGTGAATGTCCGAGGACATCGCCTTCTGTCGTTATTCCGAGCCCGAGGACCGTGCGGTTCGCATAGGCGAAGTAGGCGACCACCTGGTTGACTTCCAGGATTTCGCCATCGTCGAGGCCCGCGCCACGTAACGCCACGACATCAGCCTCGCTCATATCGCGCGGCGTGAGAGCCAGCTGACGCGCATAGCGAAGCATCTCGAGTTCACTGCCCTCAAAGGCGTCCTCCGGCCGGTCGGCCAGGAGCGAGGTGTGCATCGCCTGCCATCGTGCATCGGCGCCGAGCAGGCGCCGCATTCCCTGGGTGTGATGGTCGACGCAGTAGTGGCAGCCATTGAGCGCGCTGACGTAGACCCCGATCGCCTCGAGCGTCCGCTTCGGCACACGACTCGCCGGATGGTGCAGTACGTTCCGGTAGAGATTCAGATGCGCCTCCAGCGTGTGCGGCCGGAGGCTGTGCGCCGTGAGGATATTGTCGACGCGATCGCCCGGTCCCTTGACGCGCTGGTACAGCTCGCGAAGCCTCCCGCTGGCTTCGCCGTAGTCTATCGTGCGGATCCAGGTCATCGAGCTCAGGCTGCAACCAGCGCGAGCACCCGCAACGGGCTCCCGGAGCCGTTGACTATCTTGAGCGGCGGCGCGATCACGATCGCCCCCGTCGGCGGCAGCTGATCGAGATTCGTCAGGCTCGCGAGCCCGAAGCGGTTGGAGCCATGCATCAGCGTATGGCAGGGAAACATGGGGTCGAAGGTAAAGGCCTGCCCCGCGTCCGTGCCCACGGTTTCCGCGCCGACGCCGAGAATGTCGCGCTCCTTTGCAAGCAGGGTCACGCACTGCGGGTGCAGACCCGGCGTGTGCGCTCCGTCCTCCCGAACGTTGAGGAATCGCTCGGCATCGTCGCGTTTCGACCAGTCGGTCCTGATCAGCACCCAGGCGTGCGCCGGGATGCGCCCGTGCCGCCGCTCCCATCCTGCGACGTCCTCGGTCGTCAACAGGAAATCCGGATTGTCTCGCACGCGCTCGGAGACATCGATGACGCATGCCGGACCGATGAACCGGTCGGGAGCGATGTTGTGCGTGGCGTTGTTCGGGTAGTCCTTGCCGGTCACCCAGTGAATCGGCGCGTCGAAATGTGTGCCGGTGTGCTCGCCGCAGGCGATGTTGTTCCAGTACCAGGTCGGCCCGCGCTCGTCGTAATGTGAAATTTCCTCCAGCGTGAATGGCCTGGACGGACTGAACTGCGGTGGCAGCTTGATGACCGGTGTGGCCGGTTCAAGCGGCACGGTCAGATCCACCACGCGGATGGTTCCGCCGATGATGCCCGCTGCGAGCGCGCTCAGTGATTCGATTGAACTGGTCATGCCCGTTTACCGCCTCTGGTCAGATCCGAAAGCACGTTTCCGAACCGATGAATTTCTGCAACCGTGTTGTAGTGTACGAGCGAAACGCGGACGGCGCCGCTGTCCGGCGGCAGCGCCAGGCGCCGCATGAGCCGCGGACAATAGAGATGTCCGTCCCGGATCCCGATTCCGGCCCGCGCCATCTCCGTGGTTACCGCCGAAGGCGCCAGCTGCCCGACATTGAACGAGAACGTCGGCACGCGTTCCGACACGCGTGCCGGATCCGTGATGCCGTACACAGTGGCGCCGCAGTCGGAGAGCACGCGCAGCAATTCGAGTGACAGGACCCGTTCGTAGGCACGGATCCCCTGCATTCCGGCTGCCACTTCGGCGCGCAGCGCCGTTTTCGCGAGGGCAGGGCGCGCCGCGTCGCTGCTTCGTCCGAGTCGGGCAAGGTAACCGACGGCTGCGTCCATGCCGGCGACGTTCTCGAAGATGATCGTGCCCGCCTCGATCTTGCCGGGCGGCTCATCGGGAATGAAATCCTCGCGAAACGTCGGCAGACGCCTGAGCAGCTCCTGGCGACCCCAGAGAAATCCCATGTGAGGACCGAAGACTTTGTAGCCCGAGCAGACGAGATAGTCGCAATCGAATGACTGGACATCGACGGATCCGTGCGGCGCAAAGTGCACGCAGTCCAGGAACACCTCGGCGCCGGCCGCGTGCAGCAGATCGGCGGCGGCCCGGACATCGACAAGGGTGCCGAGCGCATTCGAGGCAGCCGTACAGGCCAGCAGCCGGGTGCGCCCGGAAAGCAGCGGCTCGAGGTCCTCTAGATGGAGGTTGCCGTCGTCCCGGAGCCTCCACCATCGAATCTTCGCCCCCAGCGGCGCGAGCGCGAGCCAGGTCGCGATGTTCGACTCGTGGTCCAGCTCCGTCACGATGATTTCGTTGCGCTCCTCCAGCATCTGGCCGATCGCGAGACTCACCAGGCGGATGAAGGAGGTCGCGTTCATGCCGAACGCAATCTCGTTCGGATCGCGGGCGTTCAGCAGCGCGGCGACGCGGGATCGCGCGCGCGCGATCGTCTCATCGACGGCGATACTCTGCGGATACCGGCCGCCGCGCTGCACGTTGCGCTCGAGCAGATGCTCATGGATCGCATCCAGCACCGGCTGCGGCACCTGTACGCCGGCGGCATTGTCAAAGAACAGGAAATCGGCCGCGCGCTGCAGGGCCGGAAACTCGGATCGCAGTCTCTCGACCGGAAACGGGCTCCGGCTTGTGGCATCGTCGGGCGGTGCGCCGGCCGCGGTATCCGCGGCGGAGCTCACGAGGCCCGCTCCGTCGAGACTGAAGTCGACGCGGCCGCGAGTTCCCGGTCGAGCGCCACGCCCTCATCGTCCTGCAACGCCGCTTCACGCCAGCGGCGCAGATTCAGTGCCGCATCGGCCGATCCCACCGTCGGCCTTGCTGCCGCGATCACTCGTTCGAAGCTGCGGAGCCCACGCGCATGGGTGTCGCCATATCCCTTCATGAGTTGCTGACACTCGGCGATCTCGACCGCCAGATCGTAGTTCTGCGCTTGCACCGCGCCGATGTCCGCAAGCCAGGCGTCGATGCGAGCCTGCTCCTCGGCGTACCGCAGCGTGCGCCGTCGCCAGCGGGCGAGCCCGGCCACCGCGCGCAGCAGCAGGAAGCCGGTCAGCGTCGAGGTCGAGATCTGCCGTTCGCCGGCAATGCGGCCCAGCGCCCGCCGCACGCGCGGCGATCGCTCGACGAAGCGCCCGACCCGAACCGGCAGCGTGCCGCAGATCTCCTCAGCGCGCGGCTTTAGGAACTCCGTGACCTGAACCAGTTCAGCGCGCCCCGCCCGCACCTCGTCACGGATGCGGCCCACGCGCTCCCCACGGGTCTTGAGATCCGCGACTCGTATCGTGTCCTCGATGCTCATCCACAATGCCAGACCGCGGGCCAGCGCGTCGCTCATCCGGTAGCCCTGCGCGGGCGAATCGAGATTGCAGAATGGCGCCAGCCGATCCAGATAGAACGCCGCATAGTCGACGTCCTGGTAATCGATCAGGCGGCGCAGGCCGGCGATCAATACTGCAGCGAGTGGAGCCGGAAATTCCCCGCGCACCCGGTCCAGAAGAAGCTGCACGCGCGGATGGGTGGCGCGCAGGACAGGGTCGGCGTTCCGCGAGGCCGGCGATTCAGCCACCGCCGGGACGGAAGCCGCTGCCTGCGCCGCGGTAACGGCCGCATCGAACGCCGCCAGGCTAGAGTCGACCGCGATGCCCGCGTGCCGGATTGCCGCGTGATACGAACCCGCCGCAAACGGCAAGGCGCAAGACCCGGCGATGCCGCCCAAAATGGCGGCACTGATCACCGCGCCATGTCGCTCCGCGATCGCGGCCATGTCGAAAGCGACCAGGCGCCTGGCGCTCGCGCGCGCGCTCGCCAGCAGCACCGACTCGTCGGCGCGACTGTCCGTCATGCCCGACTTCTCACTGATGGTGTAGTCGCGATGCGTCGAAGTGACAAGCGTCGTGCGGTCGGCGGTGACGAGCCCGCGCAGGATCATGCGGCCCGCCTCGACCAGCTCGGATGCAACGACGATGTCGACGTCGCCGGGCTGCGGCATCAGCGCGAACACCGGCTCCCGGCTGTGCGCTTCGACTCCAGCTCGGGGATAGAACTCGAGATAGTAGATGGTGGCGCCGGTGCGCTGCGCCACGCCGGGGACCGATGTCGACTGGACGACGAAGTCCTCGCGGCGCCCGACGTCGATCAGCCAGTCCGAGACGACGCCGCCGCCCTGTCCGCCAAGCGCCGCGATCGTCAGCCTGATCGGTCGATCGATCGCGGTCATGCGATGGCAAGGGCGAGCCGCCGACGGGCGCTGCGGCGCTGCAACCAGCCGATGGCCGCGGCGCGCAGCCTGCTGACGAGACGGTCCCGGCGACCCGGATTAATGATCACATCGGCGCGATAAAAGGACGGGCATAGCGTCGCCACGTGCGCCACCTCGCCACAGACGCCGCAGCCCACGCAGCTGTTGTCGATGTGCGCGACCGCATCGCGCCGCAATCCGTCGTCGCGCGACCTGACCGTCAGCGACGGGCAGCCTGACAGGCGGATGCAGGAGTGATCGCCGGTGCAGAGGTCCTCGTCGATCCCGAAGCGCTGGCGCACGACGCGCTCGCCTGCCTGGGCCCGTTTCCTGAGAAGCGGCGCGATGCGCCGCTGACGGGTGAGCTGGCATTCGCCCTCGGCCACGATGACCTTGGGCCCGGCGAAGCCGGTCGTCAGGGCCTCACGCAACGCGGCCATGCAGCCGCGCATGTCGTAAGTGCGCACCTTGCGCACCCACTCGACGCCGACTCCGCGAACGGCCGCCTCGATCGACTGGCCGCCATGACGGCGCCTGATCTCGCCTCGCGAGGAAGGAATGCTCTGCCCTCCGGTCGCCGCAGAGTAGCCGTTGTCGACGATTACGGTCACGCCGTCGTGCCTGTTGAACACGGCGTTGGCGATGCCGCTCGTCAGGCCGTTGTGCCAGAAGCCGCCGTCGCCCATCAGCGCAACCGGGCGGCGGGAATGGCCCACGTTGAATGCGGACGCGCTGGCGGCGCCGAGCCCGTATCCCATGATGCTGCTGCCGAGATTGAACGGCGGCAACGTCGAGAAGGAATGGCATCCGATGTCCGCGCTGATATTGATCGGGCCGAGCTCGCGCTGCAGCAGCTTGATCGAGGAGAAGAGCGGCCGCTCGGGGCAGCCGACGCACAGGCCCGATGGCCGCGTCGGTACGGCATTTTTCAACTCGGACAGCGGCGTCAGCGGCATCTCGCGCGCTCCGAGCGCCGGCACGGCCGTCTTCGTCGCGGCGAGCAATGCATCCGGCAGCCACTCGCGCAGAAACTTCCCGATGCCTTCCTTGATGACCGCGCCGGTGTACTCGCCCGCCATCGGAAGCACGCCCTTGCCGACGACCTGCGTTGCAATGCCCGCCTGGCGCAGAAACTGGTTGACGGTCTGCTCGATGAACTCGGGCTGCCCTTCCTCGACCACTAGGACGGCATTCTTGCCGGCGGCAAACCGCGCAAATTCCCCAGGAATGAGCGGGTAGGTCGCATTCAGCACGTAGAGCGGAATGTCGCTGCGTCCGAAGGCGTCCGCCAGCCCCAGGTTCGCGAGCGCCCGCAGCACGCCGTTATAGAGGCCGCCCTGCAGCACGATCCCGACGTCCGGGCGGGCCCCGTCGAAGAACTCGTTGATTCGATTGCGCACGATGTAATCGACGGCCGCGGGCCAGCGTTTCTGAATCTTGTGCTGTTCCTGAAGGTAGGTGGACGGCGGCAGGATGATGCGGTCGTAGCTGCGCTCCGGCCGGTCGAGCGCGTTCTGCACGGCAAAGGCCGGCCGTACATTGTCGCTTGCAATGAACCGGCCGTAGACGTGGCAGGCGCGGATCCTGAGCATCAGCATGACCGGCGTGTTGCTGGCTTCCGACAGCTCGAATCCGGCCTTGACCAGCTTCACGATGGACGGCAGATTCGGGCGCGGATCGAGCAGCCACATCTGCGACTTCATCGCGAACGCATGGGTGCGTTCCTGCATGATGCTGGCGCCCTCGCCGTAGTCCTCACCGACGATGATCATCGCGCCGCCGGTAACCCCGGCCGACGCGAGATTGCCGAGCGCGTCGGATGCGACGTTGGTTCCCACTGTGGACTTCCACGTTACGGCGCCGCGCAGCGGATAGTTGATCGATGCGCTCAGCATCGCGGCGGCCGTGGCCTCGCTTCCGCTGGCCTCGAAGTGCGCGCCCAGCTCGCCCAGGATGTCCTCGGCGTCGGCCAGCACGTCCATCAGATGGGAGATCGGCGCTCCCTGGTAGCCGCCCACGTACGAGACGCCCGATTCGAGCAGAGCCTTGGTGACCGCGAGAATGCCTTCGCCCGCGAACTCCCGGCCCGCGCTGAGCCGCAGTAGCTGGACTTCCTTTGCGAACGATCGTTCAGCCATCGGGACCTCCTCTCCGTCACGTCACGGAACGGGCACGATCTCCGCGGCGCGTTTTCGCGCCCGCCCGATGAAATACGCGGCGGATATCAGTATCAGCCAGGGCACTCCGACGATCCACGAGATGTTCCAGAACTCCGTGTCCAGGCCCATGGTGATCAGGATTGCGAGCAGCAGGGCGATTCCGGTCAATTGCATCCACGGGAAAAACGGCATGCGCACCGGCAGGTGCGCCGACCCGTGGCGACGCCTGAAGCTGAGATGGCTCAGCAGGATGAAGATCCAGACGATCATCGCGCCGAAGAGCGCCACGCCGAACAGATAGTTGTAGGCGAGCGGCGTGAGCTTCGAGACACCGGCGGCCAGCAGGATGCCGGCTCCAGACACCAGGATCGCGGCGATCGGCGTCCGGTTCTTCCCGAGCCTGCCGAGAAAGCCGGGCGCGTAGTTGCCCCGCGACAGCGAGAACAGCATCCGCGAGCAGAGATAGATGTTGGTGTTCATGCTGGACAGCGCGGCGCTGATGACGACGAAATTCATGATGCCGGCAGCGTACGCGATCCCGGCGTGCGCGAAGACGCGCACGAATGGGCTCTGCGCCACGACCTTCGCTCCGGTCTCGGTCCAGGGTACGAATGTCACGACGATGAGGAGTGCGAGGACATAGAAGAGAAACAGCCGCAGCAGCATCGTGCGCAACGCCGCCGGTATCGCGCGCGTCGGGTCCTCTACTTCGCCCGAGGTCACCGCGATCACCTCGATCCCGTTGAACGAGAAGAGACCGACGATGACGGCCAGCCACACGCCGCTCATGCCGTGCGGCAGGAATCCGCCGGGCAAGCCCGTGAGGTTCCCGAATCCAGTGGCCGGAACACCGATACCGAAGATGCTGACGGCACCCAGGATGATGAACAGCACGATCGCGGATACCTTGATCATCGCGAACCAGTATTCGAAGGTTCCGAAATCGCCGACCGATCGCGCGTTCACATAGAGCAGGATGAGGGCGAACCCGACGGACCAGATCCACACCGGCACCTGCGGGAACCAGAAGGTCATGTAAATGCCTGAAGCGACCGCTTCACCTCCGATGGCGATCACCTGCACGAGCCAATAGGTATAGCGCACGACGAACCCGGACCAGGGATTCAGGTAGGTCTCGGCGTAAACGCCGAATGAGCCCGCCGCCGGATGGACGACCGCCATTTCCGAGAGACTGAACACCATCACCAGCGCGGCGAATCCGGCAATCGCGTAGCTCAGGACTACCGCAGGGCCGGCATAGTTGATCGCAATGCCGCTGCCCATGAAGAGCCCGGTGCCGATCGCGCCGCCGAGTCCGATCATGACGATCTGAGCCCGGGTCAATGCCTGGCTGAGCCCGTGCTCGCGCTCGCTGATCGATTTATCGACCATTGTCGTTTTTCCCGTTGTCAAGCGTGCGGACTCGTGCGGAAATACGGAATCACTTCGCGCCCCAGCAGGCGGATGGCGGCCTCCGGATCGGGTCCGAGCGGCCCGCCGAAGCCGATTTCGTCGATGCCTGCGGCGCGGAGCACCTCGATCCTGGAAATAACCTCGACCGGCGTCCCGGTGATCCCCAGCTCGAGCATGTCGTCCGTGACGAGCGCGCGCGCTCCGGCGTAATCACGCCGATCGACGCGGGCCTTGATGGCGTCGAAGTCGGCCCGCCGCAGGCCCACGGTCGCGAGCGCCTCCTCTTCGAGATAGGGGCCAAACGTCGCGATCATGTCGCGCATCCTGTCGGCGGCGGCCCGTCGATCGGCCGACAGCGAGAGCCACGCGCAGCTCGAGATGACGAAACGGCCGCGGTCCCGGCCGGCGCGGGCAACGCCGCGCTCGATCGACTCGGTCTGGAAGCGCGCGGACGCCGGAGGGGTGATCATGGGCTGGCTGCCGTCGCCGATCTCGCCCGATAGCTCCTGATACTCGCGGCCGAATGCGCTGATGAAGATCGGGATCTCAGGGCGAAGCGGCTTGAAGCGCAGATAGCACTGCTCGCCCCAGCGATAGCTCGGCCCGGAATGCGTAGCGACCTCCCCGCGCAGTAGCCGGCGGATGAGACTCACGGCATCACGCGTGCGTTGCAGAGTGTCGGACGTATCGATGCCGGTCCAGCGCACCATGTCGGCCGTGTGCATGCCGAGCCCGAGGATGCAGCGTCCGCCCGACAGTTCATCGAGGGTTGCGGCATAGGTGGCGATCTCGGAGGGAGCGTTCGTGTAAATGTTGATGCCGACGCCGCCCAGCTGGACTCTCGTGGTCAGCATGGCGGCCGCGCTCGTCAGCACCCAGGTGTTGCGCATGAAGACGTCATGTGGAAACCAGACTGAATCTACGCCTGCGGCTTCGGCGGCCACGGCCAGCCGCAGCAGCTCGCGGGACGCGCCCAGGTATTCGATCAGTCGTATGCCGAACTTCAACGTAGCATCTCACGTGCCCTGCAATCCGCCTCCCCCGGAATCATGACGCGCCGCGAGACGCCGTGCCACGGTCGAGCAGCGATCAAGCCGTGCGATCCGCGCAGCATTTAGTCCCAACGCCCTATTTTTGCCCTTGTCTCCCCCGCGCGCGAAACGCAGCATCTTCGCCTGACTGATCTGCCGCGCGTAATCAGCGGCTTACCAGCGCTCATTGCGGGGGGTGTCCAGATGTTCATGCGTGGATCGGCTCGCGGGCTTGCGACCGCGCTTCTGGCTGTTGCGATTCCCGCGCCACTGTTTGCCGCCGAACTCGAGACCGTCATCGTCACGGCGACGAAGCGAGGCGACACCGATGTGCAGTCAATTCCGGCCGCCGTCTACGCGATCGGCGGCGGCGAGCTCGACAGCCGTGCGATCGTCGATTTCGAGGGTTTCGCCGGCGCGGTCCCGGGCCTGCAATTCCAGGATCTCGGTCCCGGCGACAAGGAGTACATCATTCGCGGCATCAACGGCAATGGACCGGCCGTGGTGGGCACGTATTTCGACGAGTACGTCATCACCGCGAGCGATCAGCAGGACGGTGGCGGCAAGAATGCGCCGATCAAGCTGGTGGACCTGCAGCGAGTCGAGGTGCTGAACGGCCCGCAGGGCACGCTGTATGGCGCCAACTCGATGGCCGGCAACATCAAGTTCATACCCAACAAGCCGGACACAGGCACGTTCGGCCTGATTTTCGATTCGGATCTCGGCGACACCGACGACGGCGGCTTCAACTACACCCTCAGCGGTGCGCTGAACATTCCCCTGGGCCGCGACAGGTTCGCCCTGCGACTCGTCGGCTGGCGGACGGACGCGGACGGCTGGATCGACCAGCCGCGTCTGCAGACCGGTCCGGCGACGTTCGACGGCGATGCCAGCGACATCAACGACGAGGAAACCAACGGCGGACGCGTGATGCTGCGCTGGACGCCGAATGACCGGGTCACGATCGACGGCCTCTACCTGCGCCAGGACATGGACATCGGCGGCTCGTCGCGCTTTACCGCCCGAGGCGTTCCGGCGTGGCCGGATCAGCCGCCGGAAATAGCGAACCTGCCGGGCAATCCCGGTTTCGCGCCGCTGCCGGGCCTGTCGCCGCTGACGCCGAGCCGGGACTTCGTCAACAGCGACATCACGCGCAACTCGCGCGGCGACGATGTGGAGATCCTAGGAGCCACGGCGCAGTTCGGATTTGACGCCGGCGTCGTGACGGTCTCCGCCAGCAATTTCGACCACGACATCGATTTCATCTTCGACAGCACGCCGATTTTGCTGTTCTTCGGCGTGCCCGCTCCGGGCATTACCAACCAGCCGCAGTCCTACGAGACGGATATGGTCGAGGCGCGGTTCTCCTCGGATTTCGGCGGCCCGGTCAACTTCGTCGCCGGACTCTATTACCAGAAGGATGACAACGACTTCGAAGTGCGCGTGCCGACGACTGACGGCAGCGGCGGCCTGCTGCCCTGGGATCCGCTGAACGCCAACGACTTCTTCGCCGGCGGGACCACGTTCTTCGGCCGCGACCGCCACGATGAAGTGGAGCAGAACGCGGTGTTCGGGGAAGTCACCTTCGACTTTGCCGAGCGCTGGGAGCTGCTGCTCGGGGCGCGCTATTTCGACGTCGAGCAGGAATCGATCCAGTCCACGATCCATGCGTTTGGCGGCGCGCTGAGCCCGGTGGCCGGCGAGGTGATCGGCCAGAACATCAACGGCAACGACATCGGCCGGATCCGGACGAGCGACGACACCACCCGACCGAAGGTGAGCCTCTCGTTCCAGGCGAGCGATGACGTGCTGTTGTACGGGCTGTACTCCGAGGGGTTCCGCGTCGGTGGCGTGAACAACTCCAACCAGCCGTTCGCCCCCGGAATCCCGGCGACCTTCGACTCGGACGAGTTGGAGAACCTGGAATTCGGCATCAAGTCGCGCCTGCTGGACAACCGGCTCCAGCTGAATGCCGCGCTGTTCCTGATCGACTGGGAGGACATCCAGGTCGAGCCGCGGGACCCGGCGGGTAACATCCCGTTCACGACCAATGGAGGCGCCGCGGAGGTCAATGGCGTGGAATGGGCGCTCACCTGGCTTCCGGTGCCGGACCTGACGCTGAATCTGACCGGCACCTGGTTCTTCGATCACGCCCTGACCGAAGACCAGCCCGTGCTGCCGGGCGCCTCGCCGTTCGTGATCGTCGGTCAGGATGGCGACGACATTCCGAACGTACCGGACCTTCAGCTGTTCGGTTCCATCCGCTATCAGGCCGAACTGGCCGGCAAGCCCCTGAATCTGACCGCCGACGTCACTTACCGGGGCAGCACCGACACCGAGTTCCGGATCTCGAGTCCGTTCAACGTCGCGCTCGACTCGTACACGCTCGTCGATCTGTTCGCGGAATGGGAAGTGACGGAGAACTTCAGCTTCGGCGTCTATGCCAGGAACGTTACCGATGAACTGGCCGTTTATGATGGCATCGGCACGTTCCAGGACCCGGAGGCCATCGTCGCGGCGCGTCCGCGCACGTTCGGTGCGCTGTTCCGCTTCAGGTACTGAGCCCGCCGTCCCGGCGCGCAATCAGTCCCGCGTTGCGGTCCAGCACCTCGAACAGGCGATCGAGATCGGACAGGTCATTGTAGAAGTGGTTCGAGACGCGCAGATTGCCGTCGCGGTGTGACAGGATGATTCCGGCGACTTCGAGGCGCCGGACCATCACGGCAGCATCGGTGGAGCGGATCGCCATGGTGGCGCCATGGCGATCCGGATCCGTGGGACTCGCGAGATGCCAGCCGCGCTCGACGGTCCGTCTCGCGATCTCCGCAGTCAGCATCCGGATCCGCGCGTCCGCGGCGTCCAGCCCCACGTCCAGCAGGTAGCGCAGTGCCGCCGACACCGCGTACAGCCCGCAGACATTGGGCGTTCCGCTCTCGAACCGGCGCGCGGTCGGGGACGGCCGATGGTGGTAGATGTCCATGCGGCCGATGTCTTCCTGCGCAAACCATCCGGTCACCGACGGCTGCAGCCCGGGCTCGCCGCCTCCGCGCACGTACATGAAACCGATGCCGGCCGTGCCGATCAGGTACTTGAGGCAGCCGCCGACGAGAAAGTCGACGTCGAGCTGGCCCACGTCGATCGGAAACGATCCGATCGCCTGGTAGGCGTCCACCAGCACCCGGGAGCCGCGCTCGTGGCACAGCCGGATGATCGGGCCCAGGTCGAGCCGCGCGCCGTTGCGAAAGCACACGACGGGGACCGATACCAGCAGAGTGCGATCGTCGACGAGCCGCTCGAACTCGGCGAGCGGGATGCTCATGCCGGACTCGTCCGCCGTCGCGCGCGTCACGCGGGCGCCGCGTCGCGTCTGCGCCAGCCAGATCTGCGAAGTGGTCGGGAAATCGAAATCGGTGACCACGACGCCATCGCGGCGGCCGCCGAAATCCAGCGCGGATGCGAGACTGTTGACCGATTCGCTGACCGAAGTGGACACCGACATTTCGTCCGGCGCGCACCCGACCAGCTGCGCCATCAGACCCCGGGCCTGTTCGCGTTTCTCGACCCAGTGATCCCAGTCCGAGCCGACGGTCATGCGGGTTTCGATGTATTGCTCGATCGCCGCCTTGACGGACACGCACATTGCGCCGTAGGAGCCGCTGTTGAGATAAGTGCGGGTCGCGAACACCGGAAAGTCGAAGCGCGCCCGGTCGGGTGAGATCACGTCGGCGAGCCTTTCAGTAATTCACCGCCGGGCTCCCGGCGGGATAGAAGGCGCCCATCAGGCGCATGCCGGAGCCCGTGATGCATTCCAGCGAATGCAGCTGCTTGCGCGGGAGAAAAATGACGTCGCCGGGGGCTACCGCGGCACGCGCGGATTCGGTCCACATGAAGCCTTCGCCCTCGAGAATCACGATGACTTCCTCGTACAGGTGGCGGTGCGCGGCCGCCCTGGAACAGGGAACCTCGCCTATGAACTGGGTGACCTCGGGACATCCGGTCTCGGCTCCGGTCAGCACCTGATAGAAGCGATCCGCCATCGGCTCGCGCCGCGACGGGTCGACGCCGTGGACCCGGTCCGGGACGGAAGACTCGAAATCGCGCGGCATGTCATCCAGGCGCCGGACCGTCTCGCAGCCGGGGCAGACCGTCAGCAGCACACGGAGCGATTGGTCCAGCGGATTGTGGATCCGGAAGGCTTCGCCCCGGCGCACGTAGATTCCGCTTTCGTGACCGACCGCGAAGTCGCGCCCGGAGATCGTGACGGTGGCCGCTCCCGCCGGCAGAAACAGCACCGTGTCGCTGCCCGGGAAACTGCACACCCCGGAGAAGCCCGGCGGCGCGAGCATGCACCATTGGGACAGGAACCCGGCGCCGTCCGGAGCGCTGATGACGGGTCCGAGTCGCGCGACGCCGCAGGACGGGAGCGCCGCGTAATCGACCGTCGCAACGAAGCAGCCGCCATTGAGTTCTGACTTGTCGACGCGGCCCGGGCTGCGGGGCGTGACCGGGATTGCGGCGGTTGCCGCGATCTCGTCGGCCGTGGCCACTTCATACGTGTCGGCGAGCGCATTGTGGCTGCCATCGCAGAATGGCGCCCGACCGGTGCGCTTGCAGCCGCAGAGCACCGCTTCGCGGTCGGCATCCGCAATGAAGGACACCGGCTCAAATCCCGTTCCGGCATGCGATCCGTCGCAGAACGGCTGCCGCTTGCTCCGGCCGCAGGCGCACCACAAGTACCGCCGGCCGGCCTTGAGCTCGACCAGAAAGGGCTTGCGGCTGGCGACCACGGCTTCAGGCATTTTTCGCGCTTCGGGCTAGAATTTGGGGCTACGGGATTCTGAGAAAATCCCGCTGCCGTGTATATGCGCGATTTAGGGTACTCGCCCTATGACCGGACCCGAAGCGTTGCCAGGACAATGACCACGCGCCAAACCCAGACGCGAATACTCGATACCGCCCTGCGCCTCTTCAATGAGTTCGGTACGGCCGCTGTGTCCACGAACCGGATCGCGGAGGCGTGCGGCATCAGCAAGGGCAATCTCTACTACCACTTCCGGAACAAGAACGAGATCGTCGAGGCGGTCTTTCGCCGCATCGTGGACGAGATGAACGCGGGCTGGTACCAGGATCACACGCAGCCGACGATCCGCCACATGGCCGAAATGTTCGCGCGCCAGGTGCTGCTGATCTACGAGTACCGATTCTTCTACCGCGAAATGCCGTCCCTGCTGCGCGACAGCGTCTCGCTGATGCAGCGCTACCGGGACAACCGGCAGCGCCGGATGGCGGCGCTGGAGGATTTCTTCGTGGTGCTGGACTGTGCCGGTGCCCTGCGCTTCGACGGCGACAGCAGGCTCATCAAGTCGATCGTGCACAGCACCTGGATCATCTCCGACAACTGGCTCAATTCGCAGGAGTTCCTCGGCCGGCCGCTCGACGATCAGTCGGTGCTCGCCGGATATCACCTGATCCTTGATATCCTGAGACCTTACTTCGTCCACGATCAGAGACAGGTCCTCGACGAATCCCGCGAGGCAATTCACCGCGTCATCCATGACCGGTTGGGCACGTAGCGGGCAGGACATCATCGCGATCCTCGGCATGGACAAGCTGTCCGAAGAGGACAAGCTCACCGTGCACCGCGCACGCAAGATCCAGCGTTTTCTTTCTCAGCCGTTTCATGTCGCGGAAGTGTTCACCGGCAGCCCCGGCAAGTACGTGGCGCTCAAGGACACGATCCGTGGCTTCAAAGCCATCATCGCGGGCGAGTACG
>JBOHZL010000071.1:0-16150 GCA_050738495.1 Steroidobacteraceae bacterium
CGGCCGAGGCGACCGGCAGCAGCGCGATGGCGGCCGCAGCCGCCACCACGCGCCTCGCCCGATCAGTCCAGCCGGTACTTGAATGTGTCATGAAATCGCTCTCTGAACTCGTCCATCGTGAAGCGGTGATGCTGGGTGCCGACGGTCACAATCTTGATCGCTCCCATCAATGAAGCGACGCGGCCGGTCGTTTCCCAGTCGAGACCGCGCATCAGCCCGTACAGGATGCCGGCGCGATAGGCATCGCCGCAACCCGTGGGATCGACGACTTCCGTGACCTGCACCGCAGGAATCTCGATGCGGCGTCCCGCCGCGTGCACGACCGAGCCCTGACCGCCCTGCGTCACCACGTAGGCGCGCACCTGCGCGGCGATTCCGGCGGTCGAACGACCGGTGCGTTCCTGCAGCAACTGCGCTTCGTAGTCATTGACCGTGACCCAGGTCGACTGTTCCACGAATTTCGCGAGTTCCTCGCCGCCGAACAGGGTCATCGCCTGTCCGGGATCGAATACGAAGGGTATGCCGGCGCGCACGAACTGCCCGGCGTGCGCGACCATTCCGTCGCGTCCATCCGGCGCCAGCACGCCGATCGTGATGCCGGCGTCCGCAGGTATCTCGAGCCGCCACGAATGATTCATCGCGCCGGGATGGAAGGCGGTGAGCTGGTTCGCATCGAGATCGGTCGTGATATAGGCCTGCGCCGTGAATTCTTCCTCGATCGTGCGCACGTACTCGAGCAACAGCCCGTTCGAGATCATCCAGTCGCGATAGGGGCCGAAATCGTGGCCGACCGCGCCCATCGCATGCCCGTCGCAGCCGAGCAGCTTCAGGTTGTAGGCGATGTTGCCGGCACAGCCGCCAAAATAGCGACGCAGCGTCGGCACGACGAAGGACAAGTTGAGCAGGTGGATCTTGTCCGGCAGGATGTGGTCGCGGAACCGGCCCGGGTAGACCATCACCGTGTCGTAAGCGAGCGAACCGCAGACCAATGCCGACATCGCGCCCTCCGAGGCCTGGTCAGGAACGTCCGGAAAGCACGAGCGCCCAGCAAATGGCCAGCAGCGCGAACGCAACGAATACCGCGGCGGACCCGAGCTCCTTGGCGAGGCCGGACAGCGGATGGCGTTCGATGCCGATACGGTCCACCGTCGCTTCCACGGCGCTGTTGATCAACTCGATCGCGAGCACGATGAACATCGGCCCGACCAGCAGTGCGCGCTCGACGCCGCTCGTCCCGAGCCAGAGCCCGAGCGGCACGACGACGATGGCGAGCAGGCATTCCTGGCGAAACGCCTCCTCCTCGCGCCAGGCGGCGCGAAAGCCCCGCCAGGTGCTGCCGAACGCGCGCGCGAGACGCCGGGGTCCGGTGCGCTTGTCGGGCCGCGCATTCACTGCGCGCCCGGTTTCCAGGCAACGTCGAGCTTGCGTGCGGCGCGCACGTCGTCGAGTCGCCGGACCGGCATCGTGTGCGGCGCGGCCTTGACGGTCGCCGCATCGGTCTCGGCCTCGCGAAGAATCGCGGCGAGCGCCTCGACGAAACCGTCGAGCTCCTCGCGGGATTCGGTCTCAGTCGGCTCGACCAGCAGGCATTCCGGCACCAGCAGCGGAAAGTAAGTGGTCGGCGCGTGGTAGCCGTAATCGAGCAGGCGCTTGGCGAAGTCCATCGCCGTGACGCCGTGCGTCTGCGCCTGGCGCCTGAGCGTGATGATGAACTCGTGGCTCGCGCGGCGGCCCGGGTAGGCTGCGTCGAAGCCGGACTGGGTGAGCCGTGCCAGCAGGTAGTTGGCATTGAGCGTCGAGAACTCCGCGACGCGGCGCATGCCGGCCGCGCCGAGGATGCGCATGTAGGCCCAGGCGCGCAGCAGCACGCCGGTGTTGCCCATGAATCCCGAGAGCCGGCCGATAGACTGCGGCAGATCGCTCTCGTCGAGCCAGCGATAGCGCCCGCCGTCCTGCGCCACGACCGGCACCGGAAGATGCGGCATCAGGCGCTGGCCGACGCCGACCGCGCCTGAACCCGGGCCGCCGCCGCCGTGCGGCGTCGAGAAGGTCTTGTGCAGGTTCATGTGGATCACGTCGAAGCCCATGTCGCCGGGGCGCACCTTGCCCAGGATCGCGTTGAGATTCGCGCCGTCGTAGTACAGGAGCCCGCCTGCGGCGTGCACCTTGCGCGCGATCTCGACGATGCGCCGTTCGAACACGCCGAGCGTGCTCGGGTTGGTCAGCATGATGCCGGCGGTTGCGGGCGAGAGCGCGGCATCGAGCGCCGCGGGATCGACGTCACCATTCGGCAGTGACGCGATCTCGCGGACCTTCATGCCGCACATGTTCGCCGTGGCCGGGTTGGTGCCGTGCGCGGCGTCCGGCACGATGATCTCGTTCCGCGCCAGGTCGCCGCGCGCGCGGTGGTAGGCGCGCATCATCGCTACACCCGCGAACTCGCCCTGCGCCCCGGCCATCGGCGTCAGCGAAACGCCCGCCATGCCAGTCACGTGCCGCAGCGTCTCCTGCAGCTCGAACAGGCAGGCCATCACGCCCTGGCCGCTCGCGGCGGGAGCGAGTGGATGCCGGCCGAGGAACTCCGGCAGCATCGCGACGTCATTGCAGGCCCGCGGGTTGTACTTCATGGTGCAGGAGCCGAGCGGATAGAAGTGGGTGTCGATCCCGAAATTCAGCTGCGACAGGCGCGTGTAGTGCCGCACTGCCTGCAGCTCGGACACCTCGGGCAGCGGCAGCGGGCTGCGCCGCCGGCAGGCGTCCGGTAGCCCCGCCTCCGCGGGTTCGGGGAACTGCGCCGTGGCGCCGCGCCCGGGCTGCGAGAGCTCGAAAATCAGCGGCTCGGTTCGCGCCATCCTGTCGCCTTCAGCGGGCCTGGCGGTCGAGCAGCCGCGCGAGCGCCTGCGCATAGCGATCGACATCCGCGGCGCTGCGCGTTTCGGTCGCGCAGGTCAGCAGCGCATGGCCAAGTTCGGGGTAGTCGCGGGACAGGTCGACGCCGCCGATGATGCCCTGATCGGCGAGCGCCTCGAGCAGGGGCGCGACCGGACGGTCGAGCTTCAGCACCGCCTCGTGAAAGCGCGGCCCGTCGAAAGCAGCCTGCACGCCCGGCAACGCGCTCAACGCCGCCACCAGCTCGCGCGTGCGCGCGGCACAGGCGCTCGCGACGCGCGTGAGCCCCACCGGGCCGAGCAGCGCGAGGTGAATCGTCGCCGCGGTCATCAGCAGGCCCTGGTTGGTGCAGATGTTCGATGTCGCCTTGCCGCGGCGGATGTGTTGTTCGCGCGCCTGCAGGGTCAGCGTGTAGCCCGGCTTGCCGTCCAGGTCCATCGTGCGCCCGGCAATGCGACCCGGCATCTGTCGCACGTGTTCCAGGCGGCTCGCCATGAAGCCGACATAGGGGCCGCCCGAGGACAACGGCACGCCGAATGGCTGCGCTTCGCCGCAGGCGATGTCCGCGCCGCCCTCGCCCCACTCGCCTGGCGGCGCAACGAGCGCGAGCGACACCGGATTGACGGCGGCGATGACGAGCGCGCCGTTCGCGCGCGCCCAGCGCGTCAGGTCTTCCGTGTCCTCGAGCTGCCCGAAGTAGTTCGGTTGCTGGATCACGAGCGCGGTGATGTCCTCGCCGGCGTATCGCCCGAGCGATTCCGGAATGGTGGTGCCGCGTTCCGTGCAGTACGGCAGCTCCTCCAGCGCGAGTTTCTGGCCCTCGGTGATCACGCGCGCGACCTTGCGCCAGACCGGATTGACCGTCGCGGGCATCAGGATGCGCGCCGCGCGCGAGCGGCGATGCGCGCGCACCGCCATCAGGCAGGCCTCGGCCAGTGCCGAGGCGCCGTCGTAGAGCGAAGCGTTCGAGACATCCATCGCCGTCAGGCCCGCGATCATGGACTGGTACTCGTACATGATCTGCAGGGTGCCCTGGCTCGCCTCGGCCTGGTACGGCGTATAGGCGCTGTAGATCTCGCCGCGTGTCGCGAGTGCCCAGACCGGCGCCGGAATGTGGTGCTCGTAGGCACCCGCGCCGATGAAATTGAGCCGGCGCCGGTCGGCGGTCGCGCGGCCGGCGGCGAGTTCCGTGACCGCCATCTCCGGCAACGCGTCGGGCACGCCAGCCAGCGCATCGACCTTGAGCGCCTGCGGGATCTCGTCGAACAGTTCCTCGATGCCGTGAACGCCGATGCGGTCCAGCATCGTGCGGATGTCGGCGTCGGTGTGCGGTATGTAGGGCACGATGAATCTAGGCCGCGATCGCCGCCCGATAAGCGTCCGCATCCATCAGTCCGGTGCCGGCACCGCCGTCGGCTGGCTTGACGCGCAGGATCCAGCCCTGGCCATAGGGGTCCTGGTTGATCAGCTCGGGCTGCGTCGCGAGCAGTTCGTTGCCCGCCAGCACATCGCCGCCGACCGGGCTGTAGACGTCCGACGCGGCCTTGACCGATTCGACGACCGCGCAGGCGTCGCCCGTCGCCAGCACGCGCCCTGCTTCAGGCACCTCGACGAACACCAGGTCGCCGAGCTGCTCCTGGGCATGATCGGTGATGCCGATCTCGACGCTGCCATCCGGCAACCGGCGAACCCACTCATGGCTTTTCGTGTACCGCAGGTCGGCGGGAATCTCGCTCATGCCAGTCACCCCTTCAGAGTTCGATCATGACGCGGCCGTTCCTCACGAACGGCGGCTTGACGATCCGTGCCCGGAGCAGCTTGCCGCGGATCTCGACCTGGACCGGGTCCGCCGCGGCGGCTGGCACGCGCGCCAGCCCGATCGAGCGCTCGAGGGTTGGCGAAAACGTGCCGCTGGTCAGCTCGCCGTCGCCGGCAGCGCAGCGCACCGGCTGGTGCGATCGAAGCACGCCGCGCTCCAGTAGCAGGAGCCCGACGAGCCTGCGCTGCGGGCCCGCGGCGCGCCCGGCCTCGAGCGCGGACTTGCCGATGAAGTCGCGCTTGCCTTCGAGCGCGACCGTCCAGGCGAGACCGGACTCCAGCGGCGAAACGGTCTCGTCCATGTCGTTGCCGTAGAGATTCATGCCTGCCTCGAGACGCAGGGTATCGCGTGCGCCGAGGCCGCAGGGCCGCGTGCCCGCCGCCTGCAATGCGCTCCAGAAATCCGGCGCGGATTCCGCCGGCAGCATGATCTCGTAACCGTCCTCGCCGGTATACCCGGTGCGCGCGACGAACCACTCGTCGCAGGCGGCGCCGAAGAACGAATCGAGCGCTTCTGCCGGCGCACGACATGCCGCGGGCAGCAGCGGCGCGGTCTTCGCCCGCGCTTGTGGCCCCTGCACGGCGATCATCGCCAGGTCCCGCCTTGGCACGGCGGCAACGCCCAGCGGTTTCGCGTGCTCCTTGATCCAGGCGATGTCCTTGTCCGCCGTGCCGGCATTGACGACCAGCCGGAACCAGCGCTCGTCGACGAAATACGCGATCAGGTCGTCGATCACGCCGCCGTCCGGCCGCAGCATGCAGCTATAGAGCGCCTTGCCGGGAGCGGTCAGCCGGCCGGCGTCGTTGGCAAGCAGCCGCAGCAGCAGTGCGCGGCTGCCCGCGCCGCGCAGGTCGACCGTGCACATGTGCGACACATCGAACATCCCGGCGTCGCGGCGCACCGCATGGTGCTCCTCGATCTGCGAGCCGTAATCGACCGGCATGTCCCAGCCGCCGAAGTCGACCAGCCTGGCGCCGCCGGCAACGTGCAGATCGTAGAGTGGCGTGCGTCGTCCCATCGTGTCGCTTCCCGCAGCCCGTGCTGCAACCTGCGCGAAAAAAAAGGGGCGGCGAATCCACGGGATCCGCCGCCCCTCTGTCCTGGGACCTGAGAGATTGGGTTCCGGCTCGAAGCCGGGGCCGCTCCCCTTCGGTGGGCCCGTTCGGGCCGCTCTCCAGAGTTCGCCAGCTCCTGCCGTTCGGGTGCCTGAGCGTTTCCGGGCGGGTTGCGCCTTCGGCGCCGCGCGTGCGCGGACTCTCCGGCAGGACCTGATCGCGATGCCGGGATTCTAGCGGAAAGCGGCCGTCGGCACAGGGTATCATCGCGCTCCTGACCGCTGACGGCACCGGAGTATTTCGCATGTCGCGCCCGCCATTGCTGTCGTTCGCCGTGCTCAGCATGACGCTCCTCGCGCCGGCAGCCGCGCCGGCCGCCGAAGACGCGTCGGCCGCGCTTCACGCCCTGTTCGAGCGCGAATGGGAGCGCGACCTGTCGGACAATCCGCTCGCGGCCACTTATCGCGGCGACAGCCGCTATGACGATCGCTGGCCCGACCTCGACCCGGCGGCGCAACAGCGGCGCGACACCGCCGACGCGCAGGTGCTGAAGGATCTGGCGGCGATCCCGCGGGACCAGCTCCCGGCCGCCGACCAGCTCAATTACGACCTGTTCAAGCGCGAGTACGACGACCGGGTCGCCGCGGCGCCCTTTCGTCTTGAGTATTACGACATCAAGGCGCGCGAGGGCCCGCAGTCGCTCAACGAGACCGCCGAGCTGATGCCGTTCCAGTCGGTCGCCGACTACGAGATGTGGCTGCGGCGTCTCGCGGCCCTGCCCGCCTACATCGACCAGTATGCTGCGCTGTTGCGGCGGGCCGTGAAGCACCAGCGGACGCAACCGCGCGTGATCATGGACCGCGTGCTGCCGCAACTCGCGATGCAGACGCCCGAGCGGCCGGAGGACAGTCCGTTCTACCAGCGCTTCGCCAGTTATCCGGACTCGATTCCGGCTGCCGAGCGCGAGCGCCTGTCGGCCGAGGCGCGCAGGCTCATCGCCGAATCGGTCATTCCGGCCTACCGGAAATTCACCGCGGTGTTCCGCGATGAGTACCTGCCCGCCTGCCGCGACACGGTCGGCGTCTGGGACACGCCCGAGGGCGGCGCTTTCTATGCCAATCGCACGCGCTATCACACGACCACGTCGCTGACGCCCGCGGAGATTCACCGGATCGGGCTCGCGGAGGTCGCCAGGAACCGCGCCGAGATGCAGCAGGTCATGGACGAGGTCGGCTTCAAGGGCAGCCTGGTCGAGTTCTTCGAGCATCTCCGCACGGACCCGAAGTTCTATTACAAGACCGGCGACGAGCTGTTTCGCGCCTATGCCTACATCACCAAGGTGATCGATCCCGAACTGCCGCGTCTGTTCGGCAGGCTCTACCGCACGCCCTTCGGGCTGCGCCCGATACCGGACACCAGTGCGCCGAACACGACGACCGCCTACTACAGCGGCCCATCGATCGACGGCAAGCGGCCCGGCTACTACTACGTGAATCTCTACCGCCCCGAGGTGCGGCCGAAGTACGAGATGGAAGTGCTGACCGTGCACGAGGCGTCCCCCGGGCATCACCTGCAGATTGCGCTGGCGCAGGAAACCGACCTGCCGAAGTTCCGCCGCTTCGGCGGATTCACCGCCTACAATGAGGGCTGGGCGCTCTATTCGGAGCGGCTCGGCTACGACCTCGGACTCTACCAGGATCCCTACTCGCGCTTCGGCCAGCTCACCTATGACCAGTGGCGCGCGGTGCGACTGGTCGTGGATACCGGCATGCACCAGATGCAATGGACGCGCCAGCAGGCCATCGACTACTTCCTCGCCAATGCGGCCAAGACCGAGGCCGACATCGTCAACGAGATCGACCGCTATATCGCCTGGCCCGGACAGGCGCTGGCCTACAAGATCGGCCAGCTCAAGATTCTCGAGTTGCGCGAGCGCGCGACCCGGGAGCTCGGCGAGCGATTCGACATCCGCGCCTTCCACGACACGGTCCTCGCGACCGGCGCCGTGCCGCTCGATATCCTGGAGCGCACGGTCAACGCCTGGATCGAGGGCCAGCGGCAGCCGTGATCGCAGACCGCCGCGCCTCGGTCGCGGTTCGCATCGGCGCCGTCACCGTCGGCGGCGGCGCTCCGGTGGTCGTGCAGTCGATGACCAACACCGACACGGCCGATGTCGGAGCGACGGTCCGCCAGGTGCTGGAGCTCGCGGAGGCGGGATCGGAGATCGTGCGCGTGACGGTCAACTCCGACGAGGCTGCCTCGGCAGTGCCTGCGATCAAGGAACGGCTGCTCGCCGCTGACTGCCTGGTGCCGCTGGTCGGCGACTTCCATTTCAACGGCCACAAGCTGCTGGCCGCTCACCCTGCCTGCGCCACGGCGCTCGACAAGTACCGCATCAATCCGGGCAACGTCGGACGGGGCAGCAAGCGTGACCCGCAATTCGCCGCCATGATCGAGACCGCCTGCCGGCACGCCAAGCCGGTCCGCATCGGCGTCAACTGGGGCAGCCTCGACCAGGATCTGCTGACCCGGATGATGGACGAGAATTCGCGCGCCCCCGAGCCGATGGACTCGCTCGACGTATTGCGCGAGGCGACCGTGGTCTCGGCGCTCGCATCGGCCGCGCGCGCCGAGGAACTCGGCCTGCCGCACGACGCGATCGTCATCAGCTCGAAGGTGAGCGGCGTGCAGGATCTGATCGCGATCTACCGCCAGCTCGCGGCGCGTTGCGACTACCCGCTGCACCTCGGGCTGACCGAGGCGGGCATGGGCGCCAAGGGCATCGTGTCCTCGACCGCGGCAATGGCGGTGCTGCTGCAGGAGGGCATCGGCGACACGATCCGCGTCTCGCTGACGCCCGAGCCCGGCGGCGACCGCCGGCAGGAGGTGCGTGTCGCGCAGGAGATCCTGCAGGGCCTCGGCCTGCGGGCCTTCTTGCCGCGGGTGGTCGCCTGTCCGGGCTGCGGGCGCACCACCAGCAGTTATTTCCAGGAACTCGCGCAACGCATCCAGGAACACGTGCGGCAACGCATGCCGCAATGGCGGCAGGACTTCGTCGGCGCCGAGAACATGACGGTAGCGGTGATGGGCTGCGTGGTCAACGGGCCGGGCGAGAGCAAGCATGCGAACATCGGCATCAGCCTTCCGGGCACCGGTGAGCGCCCGGTCGCGCCGGTCTACGAAGACGGCGCGAAGACGGTCACGCTGAAGGGCGAGCGCATCGCCGAGGAATTCCAGGAACTGGTCGAACGCTATGTCGCGCGCAGCTTTGCGCGCCGGGAGGGTTGATGGAACCGCTGAAGGAGCGCCGCTGCGTCCCCTGCGAAGGCGGCGTGCGGCCGCACGACGCGAAGTCCGCCGCCGGCATGATGAGCCTGCTGCATGCGGACTGGAAGCTGGTCGAGGACGGCAAGGCGATCCGCCGCGAACTGAAGTTCCCGGATTTCTGGCGCACGATGAGCTTCGTCAACGCGCTCGCGCACGTCGCCAACGTCGAGGACCACCATCCGGACCTGGAAGTCGGCTACAACTACTGCCGCGTCCGGTATTCAACGCACGCGATCGGCGGCTTGTCCGACAACGACTTCATCTGCGCAGCCAAGGCGGACGCGCTGCTGTGACAAAAAGGGGACGCACCCCTTTAGTTGCCGCTGGCAGTCTCATCGTGGAAGACATCGCGTCTAAAGGGGTGCGTCCCCTTTTTGTCACAGCAGCGCACCGCCGCGTCATCTTCGCTTCGTCGCTCGGCACCGTGTTCGAATGGTATGACTTCTACCTGTACGGCACGCTCGCGGTGTTCTTCTCGGCGTTGTTCTTCCCGCCGGGAAACGACACCGCCGCCTTTCTCGCGAGTCTCGCGACCTTCGGTGCCGGCTTCGCGGTGCGGCCGCTCGGGGCGCTGGTGTTCGGCCGCATCGGCGACCTGATCGGCCGCAAGTACACCTTCCTGATCACGATCGTCGTGATGGGTGTGTCGACCGCGCTGGTCGGGGTGCTGCCGACCTACGCGCAGATCGGCATCTGGGCGCCGATCCTGCTGGTCAGCCTGCGGCTCGCGCAGGGCCTCGCGCTCGGCGGCGAGTACGGCGGCGCCGCGACCTACGTCGCCGAGCATGCGCCGGCCGGCAAGCGTGGCTACTACACGAGTTGGATCCAGACCACGGCGACACTCGGCTTCTTCCTGTCGCTCGCGGTGATCCTCGCCTGCCGCCTCGGCTTCGGCGAGGAGACATTCCGCTCCTGGGGCTGGCGCGTACCCTTCCTGCTCTCGGTCATCCTGCTCGGCGTCTCGGTTTACATCCGCCTGAAACTGCAGGAGTCGCCGCTCTTCGTCGAGATGAAGGCGCAAGGCCGTCTGTCGCGCGCGCCGCTGACCGAGAGTTTCGCGCAATGGCGCAATGCCCGCATCGTGCTGCTCGCGCTGCTCGGCGCGACCGCCGGCCAGGGGGTGGTCTGGTACACGGGCCAGTTCTATGCCCTGTTCTTCCTGCAGAACACGCTGAAGCTCGACTTCCAGACGGCCTACCTGCTGATCGCGCTCGCGCTGCTGATCGGCACGCCGTTCTTCGTGCTGTTCGGGCGGCTGTCGGACCGCATCGGGCGCAAGCGCATCATGGTGGCCGGCTGCCTGCTGGCGGCGCTGACCTTCATCCCGATCTTCAAGGGACTGACCCTGTCGGTGAACCCCGCGCTGTCGGAATTCGAGGAGCGCGCCGCCATCACGGTCGCGGGCGGCGACTGCCGCTTCCGCATCTTCGCGAAGCCGGCCACCGCCTGCGACCAGGCGCGGGATTTCCTGACCAGGGCGGGCTTGAGCTACGAGCGTGCGCCGGCCGAGTCCGGCCACGCCGTCGTGACGACCATCGCCGGCCGCCGGCTCGAAGGCTTCGACGAGCCCGCGTACCACGCGGCGCTCGCGGCCGGCGGCTACCCGGCTTCCGCCGACACGGAGCGCATGAACCTGCCGGTCACGGTGCTGCTGCTGACGATCCTGATGATCTACGTGACCATGGTGTATGGGCCGATCGCCGCCTTCCTGGTGGAACTGTTCCCGACGCGGATCCGGTATTCGTCGATGAGCCTTCCCTATCACATCGGCAACGGCTGGTTCGGCGGCTTCCTGCCATTTCTCGCCGCTGCGCTCGTGGTGCTCTCCGGCAACGTCTACTACGGGCTGTGGTATCCGATCGCGATCGCGGCCATGAGCGGGATCGTCGGACTGTTCGGTCTCAGGGAAACCAAGGACGTCGACATCCGTTCATGACGGACTGCGGCGCACCGATCGCGGCACCTCGCCTGCCAGGCCGAGTGCGCGCTGCATCAGCATCCGCTTCAGCGGCCGCGCCGCCTGCACCAGCTCGAGACCCGAGCGCCGCAGCCGCGACTGCAGGGGATTGCCGCCGAAGAACAGGCGCTTGATGCCATCGAGGAGCGCGATGACCGGCAGCGCCTCCGATTTGCGCCAACGCTCATAGCGGCGCAGCACCCGGAGCTCGCCGAGATCGTCGCCGGCGGCCATGGCGCTGCCCAGCACGTCGGCGAGCGCCGCGGCATCGAGGAAGGCCAGGTTGATGCCCTGCCCGGCGAGCGGGTGCACGGTGTGCGCGGCATCCCCGACCAGGGCGATGCGCGCCGCCACATACTGCCTGGCGTGCAGCAAGCGCAACGGAAATGCGGCACGCGGCCCGGTCGGCTCCAGCCGGCCCAGGATGCCCGCCGATGCCAGAGTGACACGCTCGGCGAACACCGCTGCCTCGCAGCTCGCCAGTTCCTCCGCGAGCTCCGGCAAGGTCGACCAGACGAGCGACACGCGGCCGTCCGCGAGCGGCAGGAGCGCAAGCGGCCCGGTATCCAGGAATCGCTGCCAGGCGGTCGCGCGATGCGGGCGCTCCGGAGCGAGGTGCGCGACCACGGCGCGCTGCCCATAGTCCCAGCCGCGCACGCCGATGCCCGCCTGCGCGCGCACCGCAGATTCGGCGCCGTCCGCCCCGACCACCAGCGCCGCGCGAAATTCGCGCCCGTCGCCGAGGGCGACGCGGATCGCATCCGCTGCCGGCTCGAGCGTCGCCAGCGGCGCCCGCAGCATCACGACGCCCGCGCCGAGCGCGCGCTCCGTGAGCGCGGCCTGCACCGCCCGGTTCTCGACGATGTGCCCGAGATCCGGCTCGCCGAGCTCGGCGGCGTCGAACACGAGCGCGCCCGGCCCGTGCGGGTCCGAGCGTTCCTCCCACACCACCATGCGCTGGTAGGCGGCGGCGCCACGGGCCGTCACCGCCGGCCAGGCGCCGGTGTGCTCCAGCAGCTGCTGGGAGGCTCGCGACAGCGCCGACACCCGGAGGTCGAGCGCTTCGTCGCGCAATGGCGCCTCGGCGGGACGCGGCTCGACCAATGCGATGCGCAGCGACGCGGTGCCGTCATCCGCGGCCAGCAGCGCAGCGCTCGCCGCGCCCGCCATCGCGCCGCCGACCACGACGACGTCGAAGTCTCGTTTCACGGGCGCAGGCCCCGCACCAGCCGTGGCTGGCGGCCCGCAAGCCCCATGGTGCGCCGCGCGAACTCGTGCTTCACGGGCGACAACAGATCAAACACCAGCAGGCCCGCGGCGCGCGCATGCTTCACCGAAGCGAGCGGCAGGCCGAATCCACGCACCAGCGCATCGGTGAAGCGGATCACCGCCTCGCGATCCGGGCGGCGCCACTCCTGGTAACGGTCGAGAACACGCGGCGCGCCCGGATCGGCGCCGCTGCCTGCGGCCATCTCGTCCGCGAGCAGCTCGGCGAGCGCCGCGACATCGCGCAAGCCGAGGTTGAAGCCCTGGCCGGCGACCGGATGCAGGCCCTGGGCGGCGTTGCCGAGGATCACCGCACGCGCTGCCGTCAGGCGATCCGAGCGTGTCAGCGCCAGCGGGTAGGACTGGCGGCGGCCGACCCGCGTGAAGCGGCCGAGTCGCAGGCCGAAGGCCTGCTGCAGTTCCGCGATGAAACCGGCGTCGTCCAGTTCGAGCGCGCGGCGCGCGGCCGCGGGTGACAGGGCCCAGACGACAGCCGAGCGGCCTTCGGCGATCGGCAGCACGGCAATCGGCCCGTCCGCCGTGAAGCGCTCGAAGGCCGTGTAATCGTGGAAGCGGGCCGTATCCACATGGGCGATGACCGCATGCTGTCCGTAATCCGATACGCTGGCGTCGATCACCAGTGCCGCCCGCACGACGGACTGCGCGCCGTCGGCCGCCACCAGCAGGCGCGCGCCGATCGCATCGCCGCGATCGGTCGTGAGTCGTACCGACGCATCGGTCGTCTCGACCTTGCGCACCCGTGCCGGCAGCTGTTGCAAGCGCGCGATGCCGGCGCAGCGCCCGCGCAATGCGCTGCCCAGCAGGCGATTTTCGACGGTGTAGCCGAGCGCGGCGACGCCTTGTTCGTCGGCGGTCAGGCGCGCGATCCCGAATGCGCCGCGCTCGGAAACGTGGATGCGGCGGATGGGCGTGGCGCCCGCCGCGACCGCGGCCCAGGCGCCGATGCCCTCGAGCACGCGACGGCTGCCGGCGGACAGAGCGGTGGTGCGCGCATCGAAGCTCGGTTGCTCGCCGGCGCCCGCCGCCACCGGCTCGATCACGGCGACATCGAGCGGCAGGTCCGCGAGCGCGGCGGCGAGCGACAGGCCGACCATGCCGCCGCCGGCGATGGCGATGTCGACGCACTGCACTGCCCTCCCGCCCATCACCCGCTCAGGAGGCCGCCATCAGGCGTTCGATCTCGTCCGGGTCGCTTGGCATCGCGGCGGTCAGGACCTCCGGGGCGGCGCTTGTCACCGCGACGTCGTCCTCGATGCGCACGCCGATGCCCCACCACTCGCGGCGCACGCCCTTGGTTCCCGGCGCGATGTAGATGCCGGGCTCGATGGTCGTGACCATCCCCGGCTCCAGCACCCGCCACTGCTCGCCGACCTTGTATTCGCCGACGTCGTGCACATCCATGCCGAGCCAGTGGCCGGTGCGGTGCATGAAGAACCTGCGGTAGGCTCCGTCCTTGATCAGCTTCGCGACCCGGCCTTTCAGCAGTCCGAGCCGCACCAGTCCACGGGTGATGCTGCGCACCGCCGCCTCGTGCGGGTCGTTCCAGTGCGCGCCCGCGCGCACCTTGGCGATCGCGGCCTGCTGGGCCTCCAGCACGACCTCGTAGACCGCGCGCTGGCGCCTGCCGTAGCGCCCGCCGACCGGCAGCGTGCGGGTGACGTCCGAGGCGTAATAGTCGTATTCGCAACCCGCGTCGATGAGCAGCAACTCGCCCGACTTCATCTGCCGATTGTTGTCGCGGTAGTGCAGCACGCAGGAATTCGGGCCGCTGCCCACGATCGGGTGGTAGGAGATGTCGGCGCGACGGCGATGAAACTCGTGCAGGATCTCGGCCATCACCTCGTATTCCATGCGTCCCGGCGCAGCGACCTTCAGCGCACGGCGGTGCGCGGCACAGGCAATCTGCGCGGCGCGGCGCATGGAAACGAGCTCCCCGCGGCTCTTGAACAGGCGCATCTCGTGCAGCGGATGGTCGAGCGCGACGAATTCGTGCGGCGCATGCGCGCCCTGCTTCGCCTGCGATCGCAGGCGGTTGACCCAGCCGATCACGCGCTTGTCGAACTCCGGATGGGCGCCCATCGTGTAATAAACCCGCGAACAGCGCTCGAGCAGTCCGGGCAGGATCTCGTCGATGTCCTGGACCGGAAACGCATCGTCCGCGACATGGCGCCTGACTACGCCCTCGGGCCCCGCGCGTGCGCCGTCCCAGGCTTCCCGCGCCGGGTCGCGGTCGCGCACGAACAGCACGTACTCCCCCTGCGGCCGGCCCGGTAGCAGGACCGCGACCGACTCGGGCTCGGCGAACCCGGTCAGGTAATAGAAATCGCTGTCCGGCCGGTAGTGATATTCAACGTCATTGTTGCGGATGCGCACCGGAGCCGCGGGCAGGATCGCGATCGCGTCCTTGCCCATGATCCGCATCAACTGGCGCCGCCGCTTCGCGAACTCGTCCGGGTGCATGGCGGCCAGGCTCAATGGGCGGCGGCGCCCGGTCGGGGTGAGTCAGCGCGCAGATCAGCGAGTTCTTCCCAGGCCAGTTGCGCGCCGGCACGGACGAATTCCTGCAGCTCGGTGAAATCGCTTTCGCCGGATGCTCCGGCCGCACCCTGCCTCGCGTCCGCGCGGCTGATCTCGGTGAGGTCGCGGACGAACTCGCCGATCTCACCCCGTCTCATCACCGCCTCGCCGGAGGGCCCGGTGGCCATGCCGTACAGGAAGCCGCTGCACCAGGACGCGAGCGCTTCGATCCGTTCGGACAGCGGCGCGTCGTCTCCGGGCAGCAGCGGGACGAATGCGAAATCGGGGGCACGCAGCGCCTCCAGCGTATCCCGGTGCACGGCGGCAAGCACCGCTGCCTTGCGGGCGCCGGCGATCGCGGTCCCCTGCGCGAGGTCGGCCTGCCAGGCGGATGGTCCATACGGCTCGCGCACGCAGAGCGCGCCGCACAGCCAGCCGTGCGCCTCGGCCGCGCCGATGCCGAGCGTCATCCGGTCGAGGGCGGACTGCAGTGCCGCGTATGTCATCGGGCGAACGGTAGCAGTAATCCCCTGTCCGTGGCAGCATGGGCGCCATGGATGAGTCCAACAAAAGCGGCCTCGAGCGCGAGTTCAAGCGCCTCGAAAGGCGACTCGACGAACTGGTCGGCGTCGTCGCCCAGATGAAGGAGGAGAACCGCGCGCTGCGCCAGCGGCAGGACACGCTCTCCGCCGAACGGGCCACGCTGATGCAGAAGAACGAACAGGTCCGTGCCCGGGTCGAAGCGATGATCGGGCGCCTCAAGGCCATGGAGAGCGGAGCATGACAGCCGATGTCAGTCGCGTCAGCGTGCGGATACTCGAGAAGGATTATCACGTCGCCTGCCCGCTCGAGGAGCGCGCGGCACTGCTCGATTCGGCCGAATACCTGAACCGCAAGATGCGCGAGATCCGCGACAGCGGCAAGGTGGTCGGGCTGGACCGGATCGCCGTGATGGCGGCTCTCAACATCGTGAACGAGTTGCTGCAGTCGCGCGGCCACGACGAGGGCGTCGAAACCGACCTCGCCGCGAGAATCAAGGCCATGCGCGAGCGTGTCGAGTCGGCGCTGGTGCGCGGCCAGCAGCTCGGAAATTGATTGAATGGCAGCTCGCGCCCGGCGCGAGCGCCGATGGTTTGGCGCCGCCTGCGGTGTTCGATTCGGGTCTGGATACCTCTCGACCCTAATGTGAAAAACCCAGGGGCCTGGCTTAGCGGCAGCATTGTGCAAGTCCGCCTCGTAGCGGAAAGCCTTAAGTGCCACGGCCTGCTCCACCTGTTGCTCCGGTTCGAGAGCAACGAC
>JBOHZL010000072.1:0-16120 GCA_050738495.1 Steroidobacteraceae bacterium
ATTCTTCGTTTCACGGGATGCTCCCCTTTAGTTGATCGATCGAACGCTGTCACACGTTCAAATCGAAGGATGCATCCCGTTCTCGATTTACAGCAAGTTTAGGACTTCACCACCGTAGTTTCCGCGTGTTTCGGGCAGCGGCGTTTCCCCAAAGTAGAGTTTCACCGACGTTACGCCACTTGTTGGATTGATGCCGCGTATAGCAACGCGCTGGGTGCCGGTGCCAAGATCCGTTACGGACATCGACGGAACACTTCTGTAATAGTCTTCAAGACCGGTCGCACTGAGGTTGCGGAGCGCTTGCTCTGAGAGGGGGGTAACGGCCAACGGCACGTCTTGCGACCGGACATCCCTTTTGGTTGCAGTAACGACCACCGCGGTCAGTTCGACGCCCACCTTCGTGTTGTCCGTACCCGAGGGCGGGGATTGAGCGACGGCATGGCTATATATCGCCCAGACTGCTAACACGAACAGATAGTGTCTTCTGCGCGTCAACATTTTAGGCCTCCCTCCCCCTTATGAAACAAAGGTAGCATATACGCAACACTATTGCAATTTAGAAACGTAGATGCAAATGGTGGATCCCGATCCCCCGATCAGAATAATCTGGCGAAAGGTAAGATGCCGTCATGAGGACATCGCCAGCGTCAGCGAAGATCTCGGATCCAGGGAGCTCGCAGGACGAGCCAAGGCTCGGAGACTATCTTCGTCAACTGAGGTTTAAGAGAAAGCTCTCACTCAGCCAGGTAAGTAGTCTGACCGGCGTTTCCAAGTCCACGCTCTCGCGCGTGGAAAGCAATCGGCTATCGCTGACATACGACAAGTTGATGCAGCTGTGTCGCGGGCTCGGGGTGGATCTGGCAACACTCCTTAATGACTGGCAGCAGAGCATCCAAGGAATGACTCGTCTCACGTCGACTGGGCCAGGGTCAGGGCGGAGCGTCAGAGTGAATCTTGTAACGTATGACTATCTGTGTACACATCTTTCCGGCAAGAAAATGACTCCGGTTTTGACAGAAATCCATTCGAAAACTCTGGCGGAAACGAACGGATTCTTGAAACATGAAGGGGAAGAGTTTGTGTATGTACTGCAGGGCACGCTGCAGCTGCATACGGAATTCTACGAGCCGCTGGTGTTGGATACGGGTGCGTCAGTATATTTCGACAGCACGATGGGCCATACCTATGTCTCCGTTGGAGAGAAACCGCTAAAGATCCTGTCAGTGATGTCGTCGTCTCCCAACTTGCTGTTCAACACGGAGTCTGACGCTCAGCCTGTAGATGCCGGCGCCAAAGCTGGTGTTACACCGAGTAAGCCGCAGAGTAGAGGGCGCCGAATTCGGGCTGCGCGATCACATGAAAAGCATTAGTCGCACGTATCCGCTTTGTTGGTGGGCAATCGCCTGACGTCGCGATCGCCACAGCCGGTTCATCGATTCCCTTGAGCCCGATGAGCTCAATTCTGGCGTCTCGAATGCCCGTCGATGCACCAGAACCGTCCTCACCGTACTCTCAAAGGCCCGACACCTCAGGAATACACTGTGAAGCTGAGTTCGGCTGACACAGGACGATTCGCAAATGGGGGTAGATACGGTGACGAAAGACGTGAAATCAGAAGTTGACGTGTCGCGCCGGGAATTTGTCGGAACCACCGTAGCGCTGGGCGTTGGACTCGGAGGCCTGGCGCATTCGGGGGTAGCTTCAATCGCACCCGCGGCGCACGGGGGTACCAAAGAGAAAGTCTCGGGTCGTCCAAGGCTTGGCATCCGAGTCGTCAATGGGATGCCAGGCGGTGAAGTCTCGCCCTCCCGATACAGCCCTCGAATCCAATTCGATGTCCTAGCTCCGATGCGGGATGGCATCAACCTAGCCGTGGACATCTTAAGCCCGGATATAGATGAACCATGTCCCGTTATCCTGATCCGAACTCCCTACAACAAGATAGGTCATCGCGATGATCCGTTCGTCGCTGATCTGGTACGCCGTGGGTATGCGGTAGCAATGCAGGATACTCGGGGTCGTTTCAATTCTGACGGTGAGTTCGATCCTTACCGGAATGAGCACGAGGATGGGTTCGACACGGTGGAATGGCTGGCCCGGCAACCATGGTGCGACGGGAATGTAGGGATGATCGGAGGATCCTATATCGGCCAGACACAATGGTTCGCAGCTTCGCATGCGCCCACAGCATTGAAAGCGATCGTTCCTACTGTATCGCCGCCCGGACATCCATTCATCAATGAGCCATTCTATGGTGGCAGTCTTATATTGGCACTTGCCGAATGGATGTTCGCAATGGGGCGGCGTAGTTTTCAGTTGAAAAATTTGAATGAAATTCTGTCGGACCATCAGGGTTATTTCGAGGCGCTTCCTCTTTCAGCGCTCGAGGCAATGACCGGAACCGCAAGTCCGTGGTGGAGAACGTGGTTAGGTCACCCTGTACACGATGAGTTTTGGCAGGCGTGCAGCTACGAACAGTATTGGTCAAAGATGAAGGTGCCCGCTCTTAATATTACGGGCTGGTGGGACATGAACTTCCTCGGGGCACCCCGCAACTTTGTCGCCATGCGCGAGCATGCAGCCAGCCCCGAGGGACGAGACGGCCAGAGACTAGTTATTGGGCCTTGGCCTCACCATGTAAACCACACGCGTGAACTTAACGGCGTGAACTTTGGCCCCAATGGCGTCGTGGATCTGAATAGTTACACCATCCGGTTTTTTGACCGGTGGTTACGCGGCGGACAGAACCACTTGGATGAAGATGCCAGAGTGCACGTATTTGTACTCGGCGCCAACCAATGGTGGGAAGCCGATACTTGGCCGCTGCCCGGGGTAAAGCAAACCTCGCTATATCTTCGCAGTAAAGGGCACGCTAATTCACATCGTGGAGACGGTTTCGTGGCTTTTAGTATGCCCGCGGATGAGCCGTTCGACAGCTATGACTCAGACCCGCTAGACCCTGTTCGTTTTCCATGGCGGTTGGGAGACGGCCCCGTCGACGACAGAACTGTTGCAGCTCGTACCGACGTACTTTGTTATACATCGGCGGTACTCACGGAGTCACTAGACGTTGTCGGAGATGTAAAGGCCGTATTGTATGCAGCATCGTCAGCTCGCGACTGCGACTGGCACGTGCGTCTGGTCGATATACACCCTGACGGGTCGGCACGCTTCCTGTGTCACGGAGTTTTGCGCGCACGATTTCGAAAGGGATACGATAAGGTAGTGTTGTTGACGCCGGATGAGGTTACGCGTTTTGACATCGACATGACTGCGACGGGCGTAAGATTTCTGCCGGGGCATCGAATTCGTATTGAGATTGCATCCAGCTGGTTCCCACGTTTCGACCGCAATAAGCAGACGGGCGCGCGCAATTTCCTGACAGACACTGACACCGCCGTTGTGGCTCGTCAAAGTGTGCACCACAGCGCCATATATCCTTCGCACATTTCGTTGCCTATTGTTCTAAATGCACCACCGAGCCCGTAAGACTTGCGTGTATCTGGCCTAGGGTTCAGCGCTAGTTCGCCACTTCCTCGAGAATCGGCAATACGACATGCGATGGATGCTTAGACGTGTGGTGAATGCTGTTCTCGGCAGTAACCCACTTCGTCTCATCGAAATTGTTACCCCCGGTATTGAGATTGCGTTCGTACGTCGGGAAGTTGCTCGACGTGACGTCGAGCCGGATCCGATGCCCCGGCGGAAAGTAATTGCTGGTGACCATGTTCTTGAGCCTTATCTCGTAAACATTGCCGGATGACATCAACAACTTCTTGTCGTAGCCGTCCCGGTAGCGCACACGGAATCCATCGTCCGTGAGGTTGATGGCCTTGCCGTCCGGATACACGTCGACAAGCTTGACCATGAAGTCGGTGTCCTTTGCCGACGAAGACACGTAGAGCACCACTTCAATCGGGCCGACGACAGTGACTCCTTTCTCGAGCACTTCGGTCGCGTAAGACAACACGTCGCGGCGCATCTCGAGCTCGCGCTGGTCGACGGCCATCGCTTCGCTGCAGCAACCGCCGCCGCGCGTCGGAACCGGTCGCGCCGGGTCGTAGAGATACGAATCCCGGTCCGCACTCGCCTGCTGCTTCAGCGAAAGCCATTGGCGGCTCTCGCTGAGCGACTTGCCCACTCTGCTGCCGAGATAATATTTGACGAAGGCGGTACCCGCGAGCGGCCAGCGATCGCCCGAAACCCAACCTTTGCCCATCACGAACAGCTGAACCTTCGGCATGTCGACGACATCGGTCGGTTCACCTTTCACGAAGTGGTCGAACCAGCGCATGACCAGGTTTTTATACCCGTCGTTCTCAGCATCGTAGCGCGCGTCGCCGATTTCAAGGTCACCGAACTTAAAGCGTTCCAGCTTTTCGTTGCCCCACTTAAATGAACAGTGCGGCCCAGGTCCCATGATTAGGTACTGATTCGGAGTCTTCTGATCCTGCAAGTACGCGAACATCCGCGTCATTTCGACGGCGCCGATGTCGTGCCAGTTGTTGAGCAACAGTGCCGGAGTCCGGGAATTGAAACCCGCCGCCGCAAGCTCGACGTCTTTCCAACGCGCGTCACCCGGTGTCCAGGTGATGAAATCGTCGAACGGGTTCAACGCACCGCCCAGACTTCGCAGCGCATCCTTGCTCGGTAACTGCATCAACAACGCGTCGATGTCGTTCTTCGGATTCGAAATGTCGACACCGTCGATTCCAATCGAATAAAACCAGGATTTCGGCAGCAGCGGAAACGTGTTGCGAAGCCGGATGCGTTGTTCCTGCGTGCTATCCGGTGGCAACATGAGACGTTCCGTGGTTGCCATGTCGTGGTACCACCATGCCCAAAAGCCGACCAGAGGAATACCGCCGCGATACACGGCGCCCTGTGTGTCGTTACCCGGGACCGAGCCGATTGCCGTCCCAGACGCGCCGGGCACCATCGCGGCGTGCCCCGGGTGTTGGCTGTTCGCCATCGGCCACTGCTGTTCGCCGGTTGACGAGCAACCAAACGTCCCCACCTTGCCATTCGACCACGGCTGCTTCGTGATCCATTCGATCGTGTCGTAACCGTCGGTGGAAGCTCCCTGCAGATAGCGCTCGTACGTTCCCTCGGAGTAGTTCCGGCCTCGTTCGCTCTGAAGTACCAACGCGTACCCGTGCGAGAGGAACGACTCGTACCATGACTTTCCGTTCGGCCACTCGAGATGGTCCTTGTCGTAGGGGCTGCGAATGAGGATCGTCGGCAACGGACCTTCAGCGCCTTTTGGTAGCATGACATCCGTCGACAGACGGACGCCGTCGCGCATTGGAACGTAGATCTCCTTTTCGGTCGACCATTCCTCAGACTTGCCGGCAGGTGCGGCGTGCGACGGTACCGGCAGCGCGATCAGCAGCGCGATGAATATGACCGGCAGCATGTAAGTTCCTTGCTTAGGGATGGTCTGAAGAACTCGTGCTGAGAGCGCCCGCAGGCGAGCGCGCAGGTGACCTCGAGACGATGCAGGTTCTTGGCGAGCCCGCGGTAGCGTACCTTCTGGAAGCCGAATATCCGCTTGATCACCCCGATCGCATGCTCGGCCCTGGCCCGCACCCGCGACTTGCTACGGTTCTTGCCCTTGATCGTCTCATCCACCCGGCTGCCCCAGCGATAGCGCCGGTGGGTGAAGTCCCGGGCCCGCGGCGCTTTGGCGCAGATCACCTCGGTTTGTCCCCGATACGCTTGGTCGACCCACATCCGCGTCTCATCATTCCCATGCAGCAGATACGGCAGGGCATCCCGGTCGGCGACGTTGGCCGCCGAGACCAGCACCGTGTGGATCAGCTTGGTCCCGCTGTCGACCGCGACGTGCGCCTTCATGCCCACTGCCGGCCCTTGGCGGTCTGGTGCATCTCGGGATCACGCTTCCCGTCCCGTTTCTTGGTCGAAGACGGCGCACTGATGATGGTGGCGTCGACGATGGTGCCGGTCGTCACCTTGAGGCCGTTCTCGCTCAGATACTGGCGCACCGCCGAAAAAACTTCTTGCCGAGGCCGTGCCGCTCGAGCCGATGACGGAACTTGCACACGGTGGTCTCATCCGGAGCGGGCTCGCGACCCAGGTCGATGCCGACGAAGCTGCACATCGCCGCCAGTCGTACAGCGCTTCCTCGACCGCCGGGTCCGACAGGTTGAACCACTGCTGCAGGAAGTAAATCCGCAACATTCGCTCCAACCCGATCGGCGGGCGGCCACCTTCCGGCCCGGCCTGCGGATAGAACGGCTCGATCACCGCCGCCAGCTTCGCCCACGGCACCACCCGGTCCATCTCGGCCAGAAACTGCGCCCGGCGCGTGTTCTTGCCGTACTTCTCGAATCCCGCCAACGTCTGCTGCTTCATCGAGCTCTCCTTACGAGAACTCAATCATGCACGAACGCTGGTGAGTAAATCAGAGTCTCCTTAAACACATGAATACTTTCCCTATGATGTCCCTTGTCGCGCGAGATCTTGTCGCAACCGGAGTGTTCGCGTATCGCTGCGCGCTATCGCGCCGGAGCAACTCGCGGCGATCAAGTTCGAATTGAATGTGCCGACACATTAGGGCGGAAGTGCCGAAAAACAAAAGCCTCACGCGTTGTGTAAGCCTTTGTTGAAGCCGGCGCGCCCGGAAAGATTCGAATTCCCGACCCCTGGTTCGTAGTTTATCCAAGTCTCCTGCCTAAGCTACGCTGACCTACGATATTCCCTCGTGTTTTCATGGTGTTATTGCGGACAGCGCAAACCCGGCATACGCTCGACTACGCCTTGGTTCGCTTTGCGGTGGTGACTTCTGGGTGATCAAAGTCGACCACCTGGGCACGTGAACCAGATAGCCGAAGACGAGCGCAAAAACTTGACCAAACGCGTGATCGAAACGCTCAGCTACCGTGGAACAGCGCCGGAACGCGCTGTGCGCTGGGATGATCTCGTTCCCAGCTTTGGCGTTCGCATTTATCCGTCCGGTCGCAAGACCTTCGTCATCAATTATCGGCATCAGGGTCGCATGCGCTGTATCTCGAGCCTCGCGCGAAGATGATGCAGGCCAGAGTCGCCACGGGTTCGTGGCGCTTCGCGTACCCGCCCGCACACACTGCGGCAATCCTGATTGGCCGTCAGCCCGTCGGCGATGGGATGGCCGGGTAGCATGCTACGCTGAAGTATCGCGAAGCAACCGACCGCCACCAAGCCGGAGGCATAGAGCATGGCCGCGCAAACACCCTCTCCACAGACGCCCACGACATTGGAAGCTCGTTTCGCTGAGGCGTATCCAAACCTGAATTCGCGCCGCCAAGCCCTGATTCGCCAGATCATCGACAATCCGGACGAGACCTTCTATTTGTCCCTGCGTCAGCTGTCGAAGCGTCTGGAGGTGGATCCCGCTACGACTTACCGTCTGATCAAAGCGTTGGGTTACGGCGGTTTTCCGGAGTTTGCGGAGGACTTGAGACGCCACTTCATGCAGCGCGTGACGCCGTATGCCGTAATGAGATCGGCCGCGGCACGGCTGAAGACGGTGGGAGACCACGTACACAATAGCATCGACCGCGATCTGCACAATCTGACTATGCTGAAGGAACAGATCGACGCGAAGCTTGTCGAGACAATCGCGCGGCACGTTGTGAGCGCGCAACACGTGCTCGTTGTCGGCCTCGATTTCGCCGCATCCCTCGCCTATTTCCTCAGTTACGCCCTGGCCGTGATCGGCGTTCCTGCCGAGGCGCCGGCAAATGTCGGAAGCCTGAGGCATCGGCTCCGTCTTCTAACGCGCCGGGACGTGCTGATTGGCATCAGCTTCGGCCGGTGCCTGAAGGAAACGGTCGAAGCGGTTCGCGACGCGGCAGGCGTCAAAGTGAAGACCATCGCGATCACGGACTCCGATGCGGGACCTCTCGCGCGCTACGCTGACTATCGGCTGCTCGTGTCCATCAACAGCCCCGCCTTCAGCGGTTCTTATGCGGCCGCAATGGCGCTCCTGAACGCGCTCGCGATCGCCTGTTCGCGCCTGAACGGCAACCGATCCATGGACCTGCTGCGGCAGGCGGAGCGGGAGTACGAGAGCGGCGAGCGTTGGTATCACGAGTAGTTACCGTTCGATGACGAGACGTTTCGATCCGCAACCCATCGTTCTGCAGGGCGAGCGCGTGCGCCTCGAGCCGCTGTCGCTGGAGCACCTGTCCGCGCTCTTCGACATCGGTCGGGACCCTGCTCTATGGACGTACCTGCCGTGCCCTGCGTTCTCCAGTGCGCAGGACGCCCGGCAGTGGATCGAGGAATGCAGGGCGGAGGTGGCTGCGGGACGCCATCTGGCTTTCGTGATCGTCGTGCGCGACACCGGTCGCGTCGTAGGCAGCACACGCTATATCGACATCCAGCGGGAACATCGCACGCTCGAGATCGGCTGGACATTGATCGCAGTGGAATTTCAGAGAACGTTCGTCAACACCGAGACGAAGTTCCTGTTGCTGTCGCACGCATTCGAGACCCTCGACGCGGTGCGCGTCGCGCTCTCGGCAGACTCGCGCAACCTGCGCTCACGGCAGGCCATCGAGCGCATCGGCGGGGTGCGCGAAGGAGTGCTGCGGTGTCACAGGGTCCAGCCAGATGGATACGTGCGCGATACGGTGTGCTACAGCATCGTCGCGCGTGAGTGGCCGCGGGTTCGCGGCCGCCTTGAGGCGCTGCTGCGCGATCGCTGATCGCGCTTCCACCTCACTCTTCTAGTCGGAATGGCGAGAGGCCGCGGTCACGCTGGCATTAAGGGCCATTTACGCCTCCGGAACGCATGCAATGTTGCGCACATGAAGATATAGCAACAAATGCTTGACATGCTGGTTCAACGCACCCTATTGTTTGGCGAAAGATGATGTGTTGTTCGCAGGCGAGGGGCGTATCGCGCTAACCATGTTCGCATCGCGGCTTGCACGGCAACGTCGGGCAGGCCAACTACGCCGCCGCGAAGATGGCGCTCGTGGGCTTCATGGATGCGATCAAGATCGAAGATGCGCGTTACGGGATTCTAGTCACCCCTCCTCGCTGCAAGCCGCATGGTGGAGACTGCGGGCATGCGTCGGCCCACGGAGGCTGCTCGACCCGGCAGTGGCGAGCGCGGCCGTTGGTTACCTGTGCTCAGAGGCGAGCTGCGCGACGGCGGACACGCGAGTTGCCAGATCCGCGATCAGTCGAGTCGTTTCCAGTCGGCAGCGAGTCACTGTCCATTGTGACTACAGGAGTTGAAGATGAAACGGAAATTCCCTGGTAACAAATTCTTCAGCAACGTTGTGGCTGCAGTGATAGCAGCTGTTTGCTTCGGGAGCGTCCCTTCTGCGTACGCTACAGAAGGCTGGGCCGGATCCGGTTGCGCATCGGCGGAAAGCTTGCGCGCTATTGTGGACCAGGGCTTCAACACTGGTCAGCCGCCGGTGGCGGGGATTTCCGTAGCTGTACTGAAGCCTGGCTGCGGGACGTTACTCCACGTCCAAGGCAAAAGAGATGTGGTGGCTGGAAAGGATATGACCACCACGACCAGGATGCACATTGCCAGCCTGACGAAGCCGGTTACGGGTGCCTTGATACTCAAAGTCCTGACTCACTGGGCCCCTCATGACCCTGACGCATTCCTCAATACTCCCGTCAGCGATTTTTTCTCGACGGCTGAGCTGCAGCAGCTCACGTCCAACTGCTCGGATTCGTTCCAGATCAACGCAACGGATCGAGAGACAGGCGCGCTTGCGCCGACTGTGGGCCTGTGCCCAGACTTTTCAGCGATAACGCTCTGGCATCTCATACGTGCGCACAGCGGACTCATTTCTTCCGAGGAGCTCGACGTCAACCAGAATGGTCTTACGGATGCACAGGACTATGTTTTGGGAAATTGGCTCCGTGCCGTAGGCATCCCCACCTTCCCACCGTTCGCCGAGCCAACAACCGCTTTTGGCGTGTTAGATGTGCACAATATGTACCGCCACTCGACGGCGACGATCGGCGGCAATGCGGCGACCGACTTCCCAGCCTCCTTGGGGAATACCGAGTACGAACTGCTCGGCATTATTCTTGAGCGCATAACGGGGCTTTCGTACAATTCTCTCGCCCAGTTCTTTATCACCGACCCGCTGGGGTTGGACCGCATGATTCTCCTGCCCACCATCCCTTCCGCGCAGGTGGAGAATAGGCGGCAGATCTCACGCGCGTACATGGACATCAAGGGCGTTCCCGCTCCGCTCACAGAGGATGCGAACGGAGGAGTGTATCCCGTCGTGCAACTTCGGGGAGGACGTCCTGGCGTGGACCTCTATGAGCTTGACTCTTGGAGTATGGACAATGGCGCAGGAGGCGCCGGCGCGCTCGCAGCCAGTATGAAGACATACGCTACTTTCTTCGGTAAGTTCATCGGCGGCGGACTGCTCTCTCCAAGCATGCAACAGTTCTTCAACGAAGGATTCGTTGAGATTGGGTTTGGACCCACGGTTACCTATGGGTTTGGTGTCCAAAGGTCGGATGGTATCCCGATAGAGGGACTTGGCACCCTATTCCAAAAAACTGGAGCTCTGTTCGGCACCTACTGCATTACATTGCACAGTACGGGTTCGAAGGCGACTATCGTCGCGTGCGTCAACCAGAGGGATATTGCCGAGGGACAGGTGCCGAGTCTTGTGAACGGAGTCGCGCAGGAGCTCCTATTCGCGACACTGTAGAACCTGTGAGCTTTCAAGATCTGAAAGTAGTACACCTCGGCAGGGATGCCGAGGTGTTTCAACCCTCGCGGATCGTGCAGGCGATGATCGACCATCGCACGTATCTCGCGCTCCTCTATGGTAGATCGGCGCTTGGAGTAAAGACGCAACCAGGCAGGAGAGCGACATGATGACTTGTCGCGCGCAGACCCGCCTCTCGGCCGCCTGCCTGATCCTGCTCGCGGCCGCGAGCGGGCTCTTCACGCACGCCGCGCTCGCGGAGCTGCCGCCCCTCATCGACCGCCAGCTGTTCTTCGGCGATCCGGAGATCGCCGGCGCGCAGATCTCCCCTGACGGCAAGTTCCTCGCGTTCCTCAAGCCGCACGACGGCGTGCGCAACATCTGGGTGAAGCGCACCGAGGAGCCGTTCGAGAAGGCGCGGCCGATCACCGCGGACATGAAGCGTCCGATAGTTAGCTACTTCTGGAGCCGTGACGCGAAGTACGTCCTGTACATACAGGACCAGGCCGGCGACGAGAACTACAACGTTTACGCCGTCGACCCGACCGCCGCAGCCGTATCCGGAAGCACCGTGCCTGCGGCCCGCAACCTGACCGACGCGAAGGGCACACGCGCGATCATCTACGCGGTGCCGAGGAAGACGCCGGACGTCATCTACATCGGTCTCAACGATCGCGATAAGGCCTGGCACGACCTCTACTCGCTGCAGATTTCCACCGGCACGCGCACGCTGATGCGCACGAACGACCTGCGCGCGACCGGCTGGGTGTTCGACCTCGACGGCAAGCTGCGGCTCGCGACACGCGTCGCCGACAACGGCGACAACGAGATCCTGCGCGTGGGCAACAAGAGCTTCACGAAGATCTACACCTGCACGGTGTTCGAAGACTGTGACCCGAGTGCCTTCCATATCGATGGCAAACGCGTCTACATGGTCTCGAACCACGGCTCCGGTATCGATCTGTCGAGGCTCGTGCTGCTGGACGTGCAGTCCGGACGCGAAGAGCTCGTCGAGACCGATCCCGAGAAACGCGTCGACTTCACTGCTGCAATCTTCTCGCCGCGCACGGACGAGCTCATCGGTACTGCCTATCTGGACGACAAGGGTGTGCGCCTGCTGTGGCGCGATGCCGGCTGGAAGGCCGACTACGAACACCTGCGCGGCAAGCTGCCCGGTCGCGAGCTTAACGTGAAATCCACGGACGACGAGCAGCTGTGGCAGGTGGGGGCGAACGCCGACGTCGAGCCCGGCGAAGCCTACCTGTTCGACCGGCGCACGAAAAAGCTCACGCTTCAGTACCGCTTGTTCGAGGCAATTCCGCGCGGCTCGCTCGCGAGCACGATGCCGATCCGCTACCCGTCGTCGGACGGCCTGGAAATACCGGCGTATCTCACGCTGCCGAAAGGGGTCGGGGCGAAGAACCTGCCGCTGCTCGTCATGCCGCACGGCGGCCCGTGGTGGCGAGATGAGTGGACATACCGCGGCTTCACGCAGTTCCTTGCGAACCGGGGGTTTGCGGTGTTGCAGCCCAACTTCCGCGGCTCGACCGGTTACGGCAAGAAGTTTCTCGACGCGGGCAACAAGGAGTGGGGCGACACGATGCAGGACGACGTCACATGGGGCGTCAAGCACCTCGTGAGACAGGGCGTCGCCGATCAGAAGCGTGTCGCGATTTTCGGGGCCTCGTACGGCGGCTACGCGACGCTCGCAGGCGTGACGTTCACGCCCGATGTTTATGCGGCGGCGGCTTCCTTCGTCGGGCCGTCGAACCTCATCACGCTGCTCAACACGATTCCGCCGTACTGGGAGCCGATCCGCAAGTTGTTCCATGAGCGCATGGGCGATCCGTCGACGCCCGAGGGTCGCGCGCAGCTCGACCGGCAGTCGCCACTCCATTCGGCGCACAGGATCAAGACGCCACTTCTTGTGATCCAGGGTGCGAACGATCCGCGCGTGAAGCAGTCGGAATCGGATCAGATTGTCGTCGCACTGCGCGATCGCGGCTTCCCGGTCGAGTATCTCATTGCGACTGACGAAGGCCACGGCTTCGCGCGGCCGGTGAACAATATGGCGACGTTCGCCGCGCTCGAGAAATTCCTGGCGAAGCACATCGGCACGCGCTACCAAGAGAGCATGCCTGTGGACGTCGCGCAGCGGCTCAAGGAGCTGACGGTGGATCCGAAGAGCGTCGTCGTGAAGAAGAGCGGTGACGCGGTCAGCGGCAGACAGGGGAGGTCAGACGCTGACGAGACCTGAAGCCTGTCGGTTGTCGTGCGCCTCGACCTGCGTGCGCGCCTGACACTGTCGAACGGTTGGGAGGTCACCGGCTACGTCCCCAACCTGGCGGACGGCTACGACTATTCGCAGATCGTGCGCCCGCTGGCGCGAACGGCCGATCCGATTCATGTGATTCCGTCGAGCCGCGCACCTTAGCGTGATTGCGGCGAAGCGGTTCGGATCGGTTTAATCGCAGTGCAATCGCTGCCGGAGGTTCAGTGCATGAGTGAGTTCACGAAGTGATTCGCAAGGCAATCGTCCTCATAGTGGTGGTCGTGCTCGCCGCCTGCAAGGCCGACAGATCTGCTACTGTGCAATCGGCGAAGGGAGTGGGCTCCGGTGCAGCGGATACAGCCGATCCCGCCTCGCAGGTGAACGGCCTCACGGACGAGCTGCTCGCGCACATGCGCGAGACGAGCGCGTCGGTGCGGATGCTGAGCGGGCTTGCCGTCACGCAACTCGATGACATCACGCCGCAGTACGCGCAGCGCGAAGCGACGTTCAGCCGCGACATGCTCGCGCGTCTCGATGCAGTGAACATCGATGCGCTGCCGCACGAGCAGTGGTTGCTGGCGAAGATGCTGCGACACACGTTCGCCAGCGGAGCCGAAGGCGACAAGTTCTACTGGCTCGACCCGGTGGTGACGCCCTACGCCGGCGGTTCGCGGATTCAGTTGGTTCATCGGATTCTCGCCGTTCAGCAACTGAAAACGCAGCGGGATCTCGACAACTATCTGCGCCTGCTGGCCGAGTACGGCACCATGCTCGACCAGATCGCGGCGAAGGTGCGTGGACAAGCCGATCGAGGTATCCGGGTGCCGAAGCCGGCGATCTCCGGCGTACGAGCGCTTCTGGAGGGCTTACGCACCGCCGTTCCGGGTACCGCTGCGGTGGCAGATAAACGGCTCGACGCATTCTCGGCCGAGCAACGTACGAACTTCCGGGCTGGCTTCGCCAAGACAGTGGCAGAGCACGTCGTACCCGCCTATGGCTAGATTATCGCGATCTTCGACGACGCCTACGTCAAGGCCGCGCCGGAAACGGTCGGGCTCGGTCAGTATCCCGGCGGCAAGGACTACTACTTGCGGCGGATCACGTACGAGACGGGACTTACGCTCACGCCCCAGGAAATCCACGATCGCGGCTTGGCCGCTGTTGCCGGATTCGAGCGCGGGATGCAGGCAATCCGTACGCAGGTTGGCTTCAAGGGCAGTCGCGAGGCGTTTCATGCCATGCTGCGCAAAGACCCGCGTTTCCTGGCGAAGACGCCCGCGGAAGTCGAGCAGCGCTATCTGGCGTACCTGGGGCGGATGGAACCGCTCATTCCGCAGTACTTCTCGAAGCTGCCGCAAGCACGCTACGGCGTGAAGCGTCTCGACCCGGCCGCGGAGCCCGGCATGACCTACGGGTACTACCAGCAGCCGACGCCGGCCGAACCTGTCGGCTACTACAATTACAACGGCTCGAACCTCGACAACCGCTCGCTCATCGCGGCGCCCCACCTGATCTACCACGAGCTCATTTCCGGCCACCACTTCCACATCGCGTTGCAAGCGGAGAACAAGGACGTGCACCCGGTGCGCGAGTTCCTTTTCTATGGGGCCTTCACGGAAGGCTGGGCGGAGTACGCCGCGAGCCTGGCCGGCGAGATGCGCCTGCTCGAGGATCCTTACGATCGCTACGGTCAACTCATCATGCAGGCAATGCTGGGGGCACGACTGGTCGTCGATACGGGCATGAACTACTTCGACTGGCCGCTCGAGCAAGCCCGGCAATACATGCGCGACCACACGTTCGAAACTGACGTGCAGATCGCCTCGGAGAGCCTGCGCTATTCGACGGACCTGTACGCGCAGGCGCTCGGATACCGACTCGGTTTCGAGAAGTTCTGGGAGCTGCGCCGGCGCGCCGAAGCGCAGCTCGGCGATCGCTTCGACATTCGCGCGTTCCACACCGCCGCCATCGGCGCCGGCGCCATGCCGCTCGATGTGCTCACAGACCATGTCGAGAGATTCATCGAGGCGGCACAGCACGCCGAGAAAAATTGAAGCGATCGCAGGACAACCGATGGCCACCAATCGACGCATATTCATTCAGCAGACAGCCCTGGGCCTGGGCGCGGTGGGCGCAACAGCAGCCCGCGCAACCCGGGACAGGTTCCAGCGCCGATGGCAACAGATCCTGGCGCTGACGCACATATCCTCGCGACACCTGTCGAGCAGAAGAATCGCCGACGCATTGCCGGCGCTTTCGGCGTCGGGGCTGGTGCTCTTCTACGGCCTGCTGACAGACGTTGCTGCCGCCGCGCCATCTCGGGACTACACGGCAGCCATCGAACCGCTTGAGCGGTTCATCCGTAACGAAATGACGGACAAGGAGCTGCCCGGGCTATCTATTGCGCTTGTGGACGACCAGCACACGGTCTGGTCCCAAGGTTTCGGTTTCGCCGATCCCGTCGCTCGAGTGCCCGCCACGGCCGAGACGGTTCACGGCGCCGGCTCAGTATCGAAGCTCTTCACGGATATCGCAATCATGCAACTGGTCGAGCAGGGCAGGCTCGAGCTGGATGCACCGGTGAGCCGCTACCTGCCCGAGTTCCGCCCGCGCAACCCGTTCGGCACGCCGATCACGCTACGGCAGCTCATGACGCACCGCTCGGGCTTGGTGCGCGAGCCGCCTCTGGGGAGGTATTTCGACACTAGCGAGCCCAGCCTCGCGCGCAGTGTCGCAAGCCTCAACCGAACCGCGCTGGTGTACGCGCCGGGCACGCGCACCAAATATTCCAACGCGGGCATCGCGGTGGTGGGCCTGGTGCTGGAACGCATGCAGGGCGAGCGATTCGCGCAAGCCCTGAAACACGCGTTGCTCGATCCTCTGGGCATGGCGCGCAGCAGCTTCGATCCGAACCCGGAGATTCGGAAGGACCTTGCGAAGGCCTACATCTGGACGGAATACGGGCGCACGTTCGAGGCACCCACCTTCGAGCCGGGCATTGCACCCGCCGGCAGCCTGCCTGGGCTCAACTGGTCGTCGCAACGAAGTCTCTGTTCAGATCTTACTTCCAAAATCTTCATAGCAGTGCAGTCTGACGCGAATGCGTCAGAAGTCAGCTCTCGATGCGAAGCGAGAAGCTGGT
>JBOHZL010000073.1:0-16055 GCA_050738495.1 Steroidobacteraceae bacterium
ATCTACAGTGAGCCGTAGATTGCGAACTTGCGACCCGGCACCAGCTCAGTCGGCGATGGATTGGCGGTAGACGTCGAAGTAGTGGTTCATGTAACTGGCGTAGCCGGCGCGGGTCACCACTTCGGCAGGCTTGAAGCGGGCCTTGATCTCGGGCACGAGATCGAATGGGCCCTGCTCCAGCGTGAAGTAGGCGTTCATCACCGGCAGGTCCAGCGCGAGCTGCACGTAGCCGCGCAAGCCCGCGGGAACTTCGGCGGCGTCCTCGAGCGGGATGCGCGTGTCGTTGAACCGCACGGTCAGTTCGCCCGTGAATGCGCGCGCGACCTCCTGTAATCCGAGGCTCTGCACCAGCGAATAGGCGAGGTCTGCGCGATTGACGCTGCCGCCCGGCACGAACTTGCCATTGATGGGCCGGATGACGCCATCGAACCGGTGCGCGCGGTCCTTGAGCGCAGCGCCGCGCACCGTCGTCGCCTCGGCGAAGGGCACGAGCGCGCCGCTCGTGTCGCCGAAGGTCTTGCCGCCGCTGAGCGGCAGAAATTGGCGGACGCCGGCGCCGGCCACCAGGTAGTCGGCGAGCTGGCCGCGGGTCAGCGGGTTGTTCGGCCTGAACGTGCCATCCGCAAACCCATCGACCAGCCGTTCGCGCACCGCGAACTCGATCATGCCCGCGGCGGCATGGCCGACGATGTCGGCGAGCCCGCTGAATCCGTTGACCTTCCAGGTCTTGAGCCGCACGTTGATCGTGCCGGGCACCGCGGTTCCGTTTCCAAGACCCAGTGGATCAAGCGACACGCCGGAGACGCTGCCGATTCCTCGTACCGTGAGCGTCCACACGCCGGGCTTCGCAGGCGCCGAAGCCGCAATCGACGGCCCGAGCAGTGGCAGCGAGATCGCGGAACCGTAGCGCGTGCCGTCCGGATCGATCAGCACGACGGCGACGGTGTTGTTCGAGACGAAGGCGCTCGCCGCCACCCGGACTTCGTCCGCCGAGACGTTGAACTGCACCGAACCGGTGGCGCCGACCGGCATGAAGGCGATCGGGTGCGTCTCGTCGTGCAATACGCTGATGTCCGGCACGCTGTTGAAAGTGCGGAACAGGTTGACCGTGCTGCCGTAGTCGGTGCGCACGCCCCTGGCCATCGCGACCGCGGCATGGGCATTCGCATAGCCGGCCCCGACTTCCCAGGCTTCGTCGCCCGGCAGGTTCGTGGCGGTCTTCTGGAGGATGCGCTTGACGTCGCTCCAGTGGAGCTGCGGATTGGCTTCGAGCATCAGCGCGACGATGCCGGAGAGATGCGGCGCGGCCATCGAGGTGCCGGAGAGCGTCGTGTAGAACGGCTGGTAGGCGACGGGGACGTTCTCATCGCCGAGATCGGTCCAGGTGTCGCCGGTCGAGGCGCGCGCCGAAACGACGTCGACACCCGGCGTGGCCACGGTCGGGCGGTCGTCCCATTGAACGGTCTCACCGTCGATGACGACGGTGCCGCCGTTCCCCTCGAGTCCGCGCGACGAGAAGTTCGCCAGGTTACCGGTCTTGTTGCCGGCCGCGGCCAGCACCACCCAGGGCGCCTTCTTGAAGTTGCCGGTGATCGTGCTTTCGCCCGATCCGGAATTGCCGGCCGAGAATACGATCACGATGTTGCGGTCGGCGAGCCGCTTGGTCGCGATGTTGGTCGGATCGTCCGGATCGAAGTCGGTGCCGACGTCGCTGGTCGCACCGAAGGAATTGGACACGACCCGGATCCCGTACCGGGCCTGATTCGTGAGCGCATAGTCGAAGCCGCCCAGCGAATCGAGAATGAACAATGCCGCGCCCGAGCCGTAGCCGATCAGGTTGGCGCCCGGAGCAACGCCTTCGTAGAGCCCGCCGGAACGCGCGCCGCTCGCGCGGACGATTCCCGCGACATGCGTGCCATGCCCGCCGCCGATGTCGGTGTTCGGCACGTCTTCCGTATAGGTGACCGGCAGCATCGTGTCCTGCGCGTGCAGGTTGGTCTGGCCGGCGACGTTCTGGATGACGTGCGTCGGGTACTGCAGATCGGCATGCGTGCCATCGATTCCGGAATCGTTGATCAGCACGCCGATGCCCTTGCCGCTGAACGGGAGCCCGTTGAACGAGCGCAGCCGCGGGTCGGTTCGCATGCGGTCGACGCCGGTGATCTCGGTGCTGCCGTCGTTCTCGTATTCGAGCCGGTCGTTGAGCCACAACGATCGCACGCCGGGCAGCGCGGCGAGCTGCGCGACCTGGTACGGGGTCGCGACCACGCCCGCGATCGGCAGCGAGCGGAAATGGATGCCGCGCAGCCCGAGACCCTTGAGAGCATTGACCTGGGCAGTATCGAGCGGCCCGTCGCCATCGAATGAGACGATCACTTCGAGCGGATTGTCGGGCCCCGATTCGTTCAGAGCCCGCTGCAGGCTCGGGCCGAACACGGTGCTCGCCAGCGCACTGGCCGCGGCGAGCAGCAGAACACAGGCGGCGGCGCACTGGGCGCCGAGGCGAATCAGGCGAGGCGTGAACATCGGGGTCTCCGTCCGGACTGGGGGCATTGTGTTGCCGCAAAACTCGCAAACAGCCCTCGGCGCCGGTACCCGGGGAAACCTCCATGAGCAGCAGGCGCTTGTCCCCATGGCCGCCGCCCCCTTTCTGACAAGTGTAGGAAAAACAATCACTTAAGTTGCGACGCCTGCTGATATCACTTTACGGGCCGCCGGCGTACACTCGGCTCCGCTGAAATCTGGGGAGGGAGCCGTCGATGAGCGGTAGCGGACGCTTCGCGGTCTTCGCCTGCGCGCTGCTGCTGGCAGGTCCGGCGGCGGCGAACGGCATCTACAGCGTCCAGATCGAGGGCAACGTCGCCACGGCGGACATCTCGCTCGGCGGCACCAGCGCGACGCTCACCATTCGATTTGAAGACGTCGTCGGACTCAGCGCCGACAACCTTGGCCTGAGCGCGAAGCTGGTCGATCCGCTGTCGCCGGCCCTGGTCAGCCGGCTCGGCTCCGGCGTCTCACTGCCCGGCACGTTTCCGCTGGTCGTGAAGATTGCGCCTCCCGCCACCGGCGGCCTGAGCTTCAGCGGCGTGGTGTCGATCGAGCTGTACACCCACGACCTGCAATACACGGTCGGTTCGCCACTGCGGCTGTTTTCCTCGCCCGACGGCGGCAGCTTCACGGACGTCACGACCGTCGTGGGCAGCGGCAGCATCCGCTCCGGTGGCAGCAAGGGCGACTTTTCCGAGTTCATCATCGCCGCCGACATCCGGCCGCTCGCGGGCGTGATCCAGTCGAAGTATTCGCGCCTGTCGGCGCTCCTGAGCCAGCACGCGGCGGCGATGGCCGGGAGCGTCTACACCGAGCTCGCGGGCCTGTACAACGCGTCGCAGAATGCCCATGCGAGCGGCAACCTGGTCGCCGCGATCGAGTATCTCGAGGCGTTCAACGAGCGGGTCGAAGCCGCGAGCGGCATCGGCATCCCCGACGTCTGGCGCTCGTCCCGTGACCTGACCAACGTGGCCGGAAGCCTCCGCGCCGCGGCAACCACCTTGCGCTACAGCCTGACGCTGGCGAGCAATGCATGATGACGGCGGGAGCCGGCCGTGCCCGCGCGCCTGACGCTGTACCCTACCGACCTGCCGGCGCGCCAGTTCCCGCTCGATCCTGAGCGCGAACACCTGCTAGGCCGCGGCCCCGACTGCGACCTGCGCATCGATGATCCCCGGCTTTCGCGCCGCCACGCATGGCTCGCCGTGGCCGACGGCTGCTGGCGCTTCGGCGACCTTGGCAGCAAGAATGGCACGACGCTCGCCGGTCGCACGGCCGATGACACTGCGCTCCGCGACGGCGACTGGATCAGCTTCGGCGGACTGCTCGGACAGTTCGCGGACCTAAGTGCCGAGCGCTTCGCCGCCGAACAGCGCCAGACACGCAGCCGCTGGGAACAGACGATCGATCGCAGCCGAAGCCTCGATCCGAAGGCGGACGTCGACGCGTTGCTGCAACAGATGCTGGGCGCGTCGATGGAGCTTGCCGGCGTGCAGCGCGGTTTCGTGATGCTCGCCGACGACGATGGCCGGCTCCAGGTGCGGGCCCAGTCCGGGGGCATCGATCCGGCGACGGCCGGCCGTGAATTCCCGGGGAGCCGCGGCGCGCTCGCGCGCACCATCGAGGCGCGCGCGCCCGTCGTCGTGTGCGACGCGAGCGCCGACACGATGCTCGGTGCGCAACCGAGCGTCGTGATCGGACAGATCCGTGCCCTGGTCTGCCTGCCGCTCGCGGTCGGCGAGCAGCTCACCGGAATCCTCTACCTCGACAGCAGGATGCCGGGCAAGATATTCACCCGGCTCGATGTCGAGATCCTCGAGGCCTTCGCCGCCCATGCGGCGCTGGTCGTCGGCGTCGCCATGGTGCGCGAGGATCTCGCCGGCCTGTCCGAACTGCTGCCGCGTGAGATCTCGCGCGTGCCGGCGCCGGAGCCGTTGCTGCGCCAGCTCGAGTCCGTGCTGCCGCACCACGTCGGGCCGGCGGTCCGCGCCGGCGACCCGCCGTGAGCGAAACGCCGGCAGGCCGCGACCCGGAGGCCACCAGGACCTCGCTCGGAGGCCTAAGTGTGCTGGCAGCCGGAACCGTCATCGCCAGTCGTTATCGCGTGATCGGGCTCACCGGCGTCGGAGCGATGGGCCTGGTCTACCGCGTGCACGACGAGCGCCTGCGTCTCGACGTCGCGCTCAAGGTATTGCGTCCCGAAAAGACGGCGGACACGCACATGCTCGAGCGCTTCGAGCAGGAGCTGGTGCTCGCGCGCCAGGTCACGCATCGCAATGTCGTGCGCATCCACGACATCGGCCAAGACGGCGACCTGCATTTCCTGACCATGGATCACGTCGACGGCCGCTCGCTGAAGCAGATCCTGGATGAGCGCGGCCACCTCGACGTGGCCGAGGTCGTTGCCATCGCGCGCGATCTGGCGGACGCCCTCGGCGCGGCGCATGCGCAATCGGTGGTGCACCGGGACCTCAAGCCCGCCAACGTGCTGGTGGACACGGCGGGCTGCGCCTACGTCACCGACTTCGGTGTGGCGCGATCGAAAGTCGGCTCCGGGCTGACGAAGGCCGGCAACATCGTCGGCACGCTCGAGTACCTGGCACCGGAGCAGGCCCGCGGCGGCGAGGTCGACGGGCGCACCGACATCTATTCGCTCGGCTTGATGATGTTCGAGATGCTGACCGGCGAGCGTGCGGTCCGCGGGGAATCGCAGGAGGAGATCCTCGCGGCGCGCAGCGCCGGCCGACTGCGGCGCCTCGCCGAGACGGGTGCGCAGGTGCCGCGCTGGCTGCGGCAGGTCGTGGAACGTTGCCTCGAATCCGATCCGGCGCAGCGCTACCAGGATGCGGCGGCACTGGCCGCGGATCTTGCGGCCGGAAAAGCCGATCGCCGCCTGCGGCTGCGAGGATTCGTCTGGCCGGCTGCCGCCGCGGCCGCCGTCGTCGCGCTCGCCGGAGCCGGCTGGTGGTATTACCTGCAGCGGCAGGCGCCGGCTGTCCCGGATACTACGCCGACGCTTGCGATCCTGCCGCTCGCCGGGCAATTGGACGACGCCGGATCCGCCTGGCTGTCCACCGGTCTCGCAGAAATGCTTGCGCAGGGGCTGGCCGAAAGCGCCGACTTGCAGGTCGCCGACAGCATGCGCGTGCTGCGCACGTTCGAGGACCTGCATCTCGTGCCCGGGCGGCTGGGCTATCGCGAACTGGAGCGACTCGGGGAACTGCTGGATGTCGACCGGCTGGTCACCGGCGCGGTGCGCGAGGCGGGCGGCGTGGTCCGCGTCGAGCTTCGCGTGATCGACTGGCGTCTGCCCGACGAACCGGCAACGATGATGCGTGCCGAAGCCGATGCGTCCGAGTTGTTCAGACTTTCCGATCAGCTGACGGGCGAACTGCGGACCGCGCTTGCCGCGGCGCCCGCGCCACCTGCGCAGCCATCGCTCTCGGCCGATGCTGCGGCGATGGCCGACTATGCCCGCGGGCTCCGTCTGCTGTTGAAGGGCGATACCGTTGCCGCCGCGACCGCCTTCGACGCCGCGGTCGCGAGAGATCCCGGCTTTGCCTCGGCATGGGTGCAACTTGCCTTTGCCAACGACAAGCTCGGCTACGACGACCGCGCGCTGGAAGCCGCACGGCAGGCGGTCGCGCACCTGGGCGAGCGCTCGGGACGCATAGGCTACGAGGCGCGTGCGCTGGAGGCTGCGCTCGCCGGCAACTTCGAGCAGTCGCAGCAACTGCTGACGGCGCTGATCGCGCGCTATCCGCACGATGTCGAGGCGCGCGTCACGCTCGCGGAAGCTTATGGGGAGGAGGGCCAGCTCGATCGCGCGCGGCAGGAACTGAAGTCGATCGTCGCGGCGAGCCCCAATCACCCGCGCGCGTCCTACCTGCTCGGCAAGTACGCGATCCTGGCGGGCGATCATCGTGCGGCGGCGGACGATCACCTGGTGCGCGCGCTCGTGATCCAGAATCGACTGGGCAACCTGCAGGGCCGGGCCGACGTCGAGAACGCGATCGGCATCGCGCAGATGGAGCTCGGCCGGCTCGACGAGGCGCGCGGGCACTACCAGAACGCGATCGACCTGCGGACCCGGATCGGCGACGAGCGCGGTGTGGCGGCGGCGACCGCGAATGTCGCGCGCATCCTGTTGCGTCAGGCGAAATACGACGAGGCCCGCGCCGGCCTGCAGCAATCGCTCGTCATCGTCGAGCGGATCGGCAACCGCCAGACCGTGGCCAACCTGCACAACGAGATCGGCGCGCTCGAGGAGCGCCAGGGCCGCTACCGCGAGGCGCTGGAACGCTACCGCCTGTCGCTCGCGATCCTGCGCGACTTGGGCGACCAGCGGGCGCTCGCGGAGAGCTACAACAACGTCGGCTTCACCTACTATCAGCTCGGCGACTTCGACAATGCCACAGTCTATGCGCAGCAATCCATGCAGCTCTATGAGAAGACCGGGAACCGCGAGGGGCAGATGTTCGCCGGGCAGACCGTGGGCCTGCTCGCGCTCGCGCGCGGCGAATGGAATACGGCGGAAAAGACCATGCTGCAGGTATTGCAGCTCGGCCGGGAGTTCGAGGATCCGCTGACGCAGGCGCTCGCGCTAGGCCAGCTCGGCCGCGCCGCGCAGTCCCAGGGCAACTACGGCGCGGCGCGGGCCTCGATACAGGAAGGAATCCTCGCGCTGCAGCCGTCGGGCGACGCGCGCGGACTCGCCGAGCTCACGCTGTTCCAGGCGGAGCTCGCGCTCGAGCTCGGCATGCTCGATGCGGGGCGAGAGGCGCTTGAGCGGGTGCATGCCCTGCTGGACCAGTCAGGTAGCCTCGAGCAGCGCGCCGAATGGTGGCGGCTGACGGCAATCGGCCACCTGCGCGCGATGCAGCCCGCAGAAGCGCGGCGCGCTTTCGATGACGCGCGCAGGCAGGCGGGACAGAGCGGCAGCGCAATCGCGCGCCTCGCGACCGAGCTCGGAGCCGCGGAGGCGCAGCTCGCCGCCGGAGATTCCGCGGCGGCGCTCGCCGATCTAGCGAAGCTGCACGACGCCGCCAGGTCGCTGGGGCATCTGCCGCTGATCCTGCAGAGCGGCGAGCTGCTGGCGCGCGCTCTGGAGCGTGCCGGGCGACTGGCGGAGGCTGAAAAGCAGCTGCGCGCGAGCCTGCGCGCGGCGGATGGTCACCGGCCATGGGCCGGGCGCTACCGGCTGCACCTGCGCCTCGCGGGCGTGCTCGAAAAGCTCGGCCGCAAGCCGGAGGCGGGTCAGCAACTCGGTGCCGCGACCACCGAGATCGAGCGCCTGCGCGACGGCCTGGACGCGGTGCAGCGCGAATCCTTCGAACAGCTGGAAGAGGTCAAGCAACTTGCAGGAACCGCCGGCATCGACCAAGCCGCCTGAGGGCGCGAATCCGGAGAACCTGGAGCAGATCGCGCAGCGCGTGGAGCAGATCTCCGCGCGCAATGACCGGCTCCTCGCGCGGATGATCGAAGGCGAGCGGCGCTTTCGCGGACTCGCCAAATCGGTCTGGAAGGTGCAGGAAGAGGAGCGCCGGCGGCTCGCGCGTGAGCTGCACGACGGTATCGGGCAGACTCTGACCGCGCTCATCAATCAATTGCGGCGCGTGCAGCCGGACGGTGGCGCGGCCGGCGGCCTCGACGCGGCGATCGAAGTCGCGGAGCTGGCGCTCAGGGACGTGCGCGAATTGTCGCGGCTGCTGCGCCCGCCGGTGCTCGACGACCTGGGCCTCAAGGCGGGTCTCAACTGGCTCGCGCGCACGCTGCGCGAGCGCAGTGAGCTCTCGACCTCGATCGACTGGCAGGCGGGCGACGACGAACGGCTCGATCCCGAACTGGAAACGCTGATTTTCCGGGTCGCCCAGGAGGCCCTGAATAACGTGGTCAAGCACTCCGGCCAGCGCGAGGCCCGCCTTATGGCGCGGCGCCACGGCGACAGACTCGAATTCGAGGTCGCCGACGGCGGCAGCGGCTTCGACGTCGCGCGGGTGCTTTCGCCGGCGAGCGGCGTGGACGGGCTCGGGTTGCGCGGTATTCGCGATCGCATCGAGCTTTTCGGCGGACAGTTCGCGATTGATTCGGCTCCTGGGCGCGGGACCCGGATGCGCGTCGTGGTACCGGTGGCCGTGGTGGTTCGATGAATCGCCGCATCCGCGTGCTGGTCGCCGACGATCACACTATCGTCCGCGAAGGGCTCGTGAGCCTGTTGCGCGACAGCGGTCAATGCGAAATCGTCGCCGAGGCGGCCAACGGCCTGGAGGCCGTCGAGAAGGCGCTCGCAACGAAACCCGAAGTCGCGCTGATCGACATCACGATGCCACGGTTGAGCGGCCTCGAGGCGGTGCGCCGGATCCGCGAGGCGCTGCCGGATACGAGGATCCTGGTCCTGACCGTGCATGACGACGAGGAATACGTGCTGCCGATCGTGCGCGCCGGCGCCACCGGTTACTTGCTGAAGAACACGGCATCCGCCGAACTGGTGGCGGCCGTCAGATCGCTGCACGCCGGCCGGCCGTACTTCGGCCCCGAAGCCACGCGCGCGATGGCGGAGCAGTTACGGCATCCCGGCGATGCGCCGGCCGATCCGTACCAGCGCCTGACCCCGCGCGAGCGCGAGGTGTTTCACCTGGTCGTCGAAGGCAAGGCCAGCAAGGAAATTTCCCGGATGCTCGGCATCAGCGTCAAGACCGCCGAGAACCACCGCGCGCGGCTGATGGAAAAGCTGGGCGTCCACAATACCGCCGAGCTCGTGAACTACGCCGCCCGCAAAGGACTGCTTTAGGAAGTGCCGGGTCGCAAGTTCGCAATCTAGCTCGCGTCCACCATCGGCGCGTGCCGGCGCATCAGGTATCTCAAGTCACTTTCGCCCCGGGCGAGCAGTCTGGCGACAGCACTGACGGTCGCGATCCGCCGGGTAAGTGCCTCGTGACCCAGCCACGCGCGCGCGGCCGCCAGCGGTTGTGCCCGGCTGCGTGAGGCCAAGGATTCCAATGTTACCTGAAATCTTTCACAGCACTCGCGAACGAGGTCGTCCAAAGTCATCGATGAACGCAATCGCACCGCGCCATTGAGTATTCGAGTCACGAATGCGTCGTCGCCGAGGATCTGTGGTTGCTCGCGATGCGGCGCCAAATTGCCGATTCCCCATTTGTCGGGCACGGCACAGCCCATGAACTCTCGATAGCGGCGAATTGCATCGTCGGGCCGATGTGCAAAGAGCTTGAAGACGAATTCGGTGGTAACCCAGCTTTTCGGCCGTTGGCCGAGATAAACGGCATGGCTCGACCAGGGGTAAACCGAAGGGTCGATAACCAGCCCCGCGCGAACGGGATTGCGATGAATGTACCGGACCAGGGTGAGCAGGTAATTGTTGGCATCGACCAGCACCGCGTGATAACGACGCTCAAACAGATGCCCCGTCGTGGCGAACCTGAGCTGCACGGTCCGCGCATAGGCGCTGGCAATGCGAAGCATCAGACGGCCCAGCGGCTTGTCCGAGACCTGAATCAGCATGTGCAGGTGATTTGGCATCCAGCAGTACGCATGAATTCGGGCAGCCAGGTGCTTGAGTGAATCCGCGACCAGGCCGTCCAAGAGATCCCGATCCTGATCGCGGAAGAAGATCTGCTGACGATGATTACCACGCAGGGTGACGTGGTAAAAGGCGCCCGGCGCATGCAGGCGGAGGCGGCGAGCCATCGACTGGCCCTCGTGCGTTGGCTGCAGGGGCGAAGAGCGTAGGTGCCAGATGGTCGACGTGCCGCAGGCTAATCTGCTTCGATGGAACATTATTGAGGCTGCAGACTGCGAATTTACGACCCGGCACGAAAAAATAGAGGCCGGGGGAGCAATCCGGCCTCTGACCAGCGAGGAAGCTGACTCGGATGGTAAAGCGGTTGGAGCAGTCAGCTTATTTTACGCCGCTGGATTCTGGATGATTCTCGACCTCTCGATTGCCTGCGCCGGTCGCGGTTGCGCAATATGCCAACCCGTAGATTGCGAATTTGCGACCCGGCACCGTCAAAGCACTGGGGTGACGTGCACGGCGTTGCTGCCGACGCCGTCGCTGGTGGCCTGGTACTCCCGTGGTTTCGTTGAGATAGGCACGGTGAAGAGCGCCTTGCCCAACGCATTCGCGATCGCGGTTAGCGTTTGCGTTCCGCCGTTCGCCGACACGCTGGTCAGCGTGATGCTCTGCGCGCCGAGCGGCTGCTGGTCGCTGCCGAAGACGCTGACTTCGAACGGCTGCAGCGCGCCGATCACGCCCTCGGTCATGAGCACCGGATTCAAGATCAGGATTGCCGCGCCTTCCGGTGGCGGCTCGGCCGGCGGTGGCGCATCCACGCGATGGACCTGGAGGTTGCCACCATCGACGCCCGCGTCGGCCGCGCGCGATGCCAGGTCGTACGAGCAACCAGCCGTGCATTCGAGATGCAGCCGGTCCGGAGCGCTGGCGCCTTGACCTTTGCCGGGCCCGCCGTTGTCCTCCACGCAGACCCGGAACGAAGCCGCGACATTCTTGTTGAATGAGCCGGTGCCGCGGAGTTCCAGCGCTCGCGCGCTGTCGACGATCGGGCCGCAGTTGCCCTGGACCGGACCGAGACCGGTCACAGTCGTCAAGTCGATCTTGACGCCCGCGGCCTTGTCGTTGAGCTGTAGCTTGCCCTCGAAGCCGCTGTCGGTCTGCGTCGCCTTGAAGCCGAAGTTGATCTTGCCGCCGCTGCTCCCGGCGAGCCACCCGCCGCCGGTCGTCTCATTAACGCCTTCTTCCGGCGGATCGCCCGCACCGCAGCTGAAGACCTCGATGCGGTCGAGGTACCAGCCCTCATTGCCATTGCATCCGTCCTGGCCGAAGTCCCAGCGTAGCCGGATCGTGTCGCCCGGCGCGACGCCGGCGGCGGCCAGGTCCACCTGTGACGTGCCCCAGTTGTTGTCGCCGGAGATCGGGTTGGCGCCCTGGAACGCCTCTTCGCCGCGCTTCGGGTTCGTGTTCTGGTCGATGACGTCGTTCAGCGTCCCGTTATAGGGGTTGTGCACGAAGGCACTGCCCGACACGACCGAGTACGCAAGCTGCGGCACGGGCTGAAACAGCCCGCCGTTGATGCTGATCATCAGGTTGCCGCCGTCGAAGCCTGCCTCGGTCAGGAAGTAGTGCTCGAAGGCCAGGAAGCCGGGGCCGTCGGCCGCGACGGTGATCTCCGGGCCGATCAGGAACAGCACGCCCGACTCGTCGTCGGATGAGCAATTGCCAAGATCGACCCGATTCTCCTGGAACATCGCGCTGCCCGGGCGCCCTTTCGGCAGGTCGCCGGAACGCAGGAACCACGGCCGCGTGTCGAGCTGGCTCTTGGTGAGCGGAGATTGGCCGACGGTCCAGCCGGCCGGAATCCCCGATTCCCAGTCGACCATGAATTGGCGCACCACCGTCCCGTCGCCGCACATCGGTGCCGGCGCCGGATCGAGCGGCGCCTCGAAGCCGCACTGCGCCGTGACGTCATGACGCATCTCGACGGCCGCGATCGTATTCGCGACCTGCTGGCAGTCGGAGGCCGTGATCACATCGCCGGACGGCTCCGGCGTCGGGTCGATCGTGTCGTCGTTGGCGCCCAGAAAGCCGGTCATGATCTCGGCGCTCGTGACGAGCTTCGCCAGGTTGACACCGAGCAGGTCATTGCATGCCATCAGCAGCGCATCGGCGTTGTCGTTGAAATTCGACGCCGGCCCGTTGTAGACGGAATTCGCGCGCCAGAAGATGTGCGCCGTCTTGGTGAGGCCGATGCCGGTCACGGTGACCGGATTCGCGAAGGGCGAGCCGTCGTCCTTCAGTTCCACGGTGTCGCCGTCGACCAGCAGCGCGTAGGCGCGATTGTTGATCGAGGAATTGATGTGCACGCCGCCGGCGTCGCTGGCGTCGCAGTGATAAAGGTCCGAGGAACCGTGGCCGGGGTTGCCGAAGAAGAAAGCGCCGCCGGCGCAGCGCGGGCGCCACATGTCGCGGATCGCGGCGTCGCCGATCGGCGGCAACGGCGAGAATGCGAAGGCGTCTTCGCCCATCAGCCAGCGGATCGATTCGTCGGTCGTGGGCGGCTCGCCCGCGTAGGTCGAACAGACTGCGTCGTCCTGCGATCGCTGCCCGTCGTTGCCGGTCGCGGCCGTACCCTCGACGCCTTCGCGGTTGTTGATCAAGTCCACGGTCTCGCCGAACACGTCCGAGTAGGACTCGTTCAGCGCGCCGGACTGGTAGGAATAGATCAGCCCGCTAGTCTCCTGCGTGTAGGCGTGTGTCCATTCGTGGACGATCACGTCGTCGGCCGAAGTGCCACTGCAGTAGTTGGTCGAGGTGCCGTTCCAGTTCGCATTCGGGCAGACGATCGTCGGGTCGTTGTTGACCGTGATCATGGTCGCGTCGTTGGCGTTCCAGGAGCGGTGGGTGCCTCCGCTCAGGTTGAAGAACAGGTTGTAGGCCTGACCGGCGCCCACGACCTCGTCCTCGTGTGCGGGCTGGACCGCGGGCCGCAGGTCGCCTTCCTGCCAGAGCGGCGGCGTCGCGATGTTGGCTTCGTGCACGCGGCGGCGCTTCAATCCCTGGATGCCACTGATCTGGTCGATGAACTTGCCGGTCGTCGCGTCGAGGTAGACGAACTCGCGGACCTGGCTGTCGCCGATCACTTGCACTTCGTAGGCGAGGTGATTGACGCCCGCGGCGCCGCGCGTCAGGTTGCTTCGGTACACGACGAGCGCAGCGCTCTTGACGGAGAACGGGACGTCCTTCTGCACGGCGGGCTGCAGCCCGGCGACCCGCGCGATCGCCGACCGATTGGCGTCGTCCCGAGCGACTGTCGGCGAGGTCGGCACGTCGATTCCGGGGACGAACTTGCCGTTGATCGCGGTGAGCCGGCCATCGGGCGTCACGTGGCCCTTGAGCACAGCGCCGAGCACGCGCACCGAACCGTGCATCTGCTGGTAACTCACGTGCCGATGGCCGTACTGGTCCTGCTCGACGCCGAGCAGTTTGAGCTGGCGCGCGGGATCGTCGATCCCGAGCAGGCCGCCGTGTTCCGCGAGGAATGCCGCGACCTTGACCTGCGGCGGCTGGTCGGCCGGCACCTGCGGATACAGGTCGCCGCCCACGCCGGCGCGGATGGCGCTGAGGCTGCCGGTCGCGCCGTCGCTGGTCACCTCGATGTTGCCGGTCGTGCGCCCTGCGAGCGCCGATTGCAGGATCCTTGCGGTGGCGAGGGCCTTGGCGCGCACCGAGACCGTGTCGGCCGGCTGTGAGCTCGTTGTCGATGCCTGGATGTCGTTAACTTCTTCGGCGTCCGCGGTCCACACGAGCCATGCCACCACTGCGCTTGCGAGCAGCGTGACGGCCGTGATCACCATTGCGACCGTGATATTCGACGTGCGGCGTTTGCGTGGATCTTCGTTCATGGCGCCCTCGAGCCTGCCGGCAGGCGGTTTTCATTGGCCCGAGTTTCGATGGCGCCCGGTTGGCGCGGCCATAGGGAGAATCCCTCTGGCGTGCTAGGGAATTCACCCCATGGATCGGAGTGCAGCCCGGCCGGACGATGTCGGCAGATGTCGCCATGCCGGCGACAGACGGGAGCCATCGCATGAACACCCATCGCTGTCTATCCGCCGCGGCGCTGTCACTCGCGATCGCCGCGCTCCCGGTCGTGACGCCGGCCGCCGATCCCTTGCCGTCGGTGGCGCAACCCGGGCTTGCCCGCCTGCTTGCGGTCTACGAAGCGGCGGACCTGTCGCGCGGCATCGCGACATTCGACGCGGCGCCGACCGCCGTGCAGGTGACGGCGCTGCGAAACCTGGGGCTCGTTGCCCAACCGTTGAAAAACGTCCCGCTCGCGCTGGTGTACGGCCCGGTCGCCGCGATGCAGGCGGCGGTCACGACCGGACAGGCGAACGACGTCTATCCTGACGAGCGGCTTGAACTGTTCGATACGGCGTCGTCCGGCGCGATCGGCGCGATGGGACTGCATGCCGCCGGCCTGACGGGCGAGGGCGTCACGGTCGGCATCGTCGACAGCGGTTGCGACGCGAGCCACCCGGACCTCGCCGATCACGTCGCGCACAACGTCAAGCTCGTGAGCGGCGAGTACTTGAACCTCCCACCCGACAGCTCGAACCGGATCGTCATCCCCGTGGAAATGGGCCCCTACAACAATTCCGACTTGGGCAGCGGCCACGGCACGCATGTCGCGGGCATCGTTGCGGCCGACAGCACGAGCGATCCCCTGGGCGGGCGCTTTGGCGTTGCGCCGGATGCCGAGCTCGTGTGCATGGCCGTCGGCGAAGTGCTGTTCACGACCGCGGTGGTGACGGCCTACGACTACCTGCTCGACCAGCCAGACCTGCTCGGGGTCGACGTCATCAACAATTCCTGGGGCAATTCGTTCCGGCAGTTCGACCCGCGCGATCCGGTCGCCGTGGTCACGAAGGCGGTCGCCGATCTTGGCGCCGTCGTCGTGTTCGCGGCGGGCAACAGCGGCGATTCCAATGCCGAAATGAGCCTCAATCCCTTTAGTCAGTCGCCGTGGGTGTTCTCGGTCGCCGCCGGCGACCTCCAGTTCCGCCGCGGCGGCTTCAGCTCGAATGGCCTGGTCTTCGACAATTCGGAAGCGGTCCAGGTCGGCGCCGGTGGCCACACCGTGTTCACCGGCGACCGCATCGGCATCTATCACCCCGACTTCACGGCGCCCGGAGTCTCGATCTCCTCGACCTGCACGCCGGTCGGCGCGGCAATACCGGGCTGCCTCCCGAACGGGAATGCGAGAGCATCGGGCACCAGCATGGCTTCCCCGCATATTGCAGGTGCGGCGGCGCTGCTGCTGCAGGCCAATCCATCCCTGACCGCGAACCAGGTTCGTTCCGCGCTCCAGGCGAGCGCGACGCCGGTGTTCGGTGCCGACGGCAATCCGCTGCCTTTCTGGCAGGCCGGTTACGGTTACGTCGACCTCGAGGCGGCGGTCGCGCTGGTGACCGGAAACAACTGGCCGAACCGCCTGTCGAAAGCGCAATCGAAGGCGGACGCGCGCGTGCGCAATGCCGATGGATTCGCCGTGTTGCGCTCGGATTTCTGGACCTACGACTCCCCGCGCGTCGCGCTCGCGGGCAGCGACCAGCGCACGTTTGCCACTGCCGTCGCGGGCACCGCGACGCATCTCAAGATCACGCTTTCACACCCTTCGGGCGCCGTGATCGGCGAGAACTTGATGGAATACACGGTCACGGTGCGGGATGCGGCAGGGCAGCTCCTCGGCGTGACAACCGAATCGCCGGCCGGTGCCGGCACCGCGAGCCTATTCGTCGACCTGAAATCGTTCCGCCTGCCGCCGGTCACCTACGGCGCGTTCACGTTTGCGGTCAGCGGCGAGCTGGCGGTATCCGATCCCGATACGCTCGACAGCGAGTCGCTGCTCGGGCGCATGGTGACGTTGCAGGTTGCGCAACTGCGAACGAACTGATCGTGATTGGTGCCGGGT
>JBOHZL010000074.1:0-16010 GCA_050738495.1 Steroidobacteraceae bacterium
TCTTCAGGTAGCGGTCCAGCGTGTCGTACTGGCGGGTGAGGTCGTCGTCGCTCGAGATGCGCACTGCCACCACCCGGTCGTCGCCGGCGGCGAACATCTGCGTCAGCACCCGGTTGGCGCTCGGCGGAAACTCGTGACGGATGGATTCGAGCTTGGTGCGCACCTCGAATCCGACCGCCGCGGGATCGCGGTCCCACTGGAAGAAGACGATCATCTCGGAGCCGTTCTCGGAGGAAGTCGAGCGGATCTCCTTGATGCCGGACAGGGTCGCGATCGCCTCTTCGGCGGGCCGCGTGATGAGCTGCTCGACTTCCTCGGGCGTCGAGCCCTCATAGGGAATGGTGATCTGGATGCCGGGAAAGCGGATGTCCGGAAACAGCTCGAGCGGCAGCAGGCGCATCGCGATCAGGCCGACGAGCAACACGGCGATGAAGGTCATCAGCGTCGTGACCGGCCGGCGCAGCGCGAAGTTGGTGTGGATCATGCGGGGCCGCCGCCCGGCTCGGTCGCGACGCGCGGCATGACGGCTGCGCCGCTGGCCCGGAATTGCTTGCGGTCGAGCAAGGAGTAGACCACCGGGATCACCAGCAGCGTGAAGAAGCTCGCGACCGCGACGCCGCCGATCACGGTAATCGCCATGGGCTTCCTGATCTCGGCACCCTCGCCGAGGCCGATCGCCATCGGCAGCAGGCCCAGGATCGTGGTCAGCTTGGTGATCACGATCGGCCGCAGGCGCAGCCGTGCGGCCTCGACGATCGCATCGTGCTTGGCCATGCCGCGCTCGCGCGCCTGGTTGACCGCATCGATCAGCACGATCGACTGGTTGACGACGATGCCTGCCAGCATGATCAGGCCGATATAGGCGACGACGTTGACGGTCGTGCCGGTCAGGAACATCGCCCAGACCGAGCCCACCAGCGCCAGCGGGATGGTCAGCAGGATCACGAACGGGTGGAGCAGCGACTCGAACTGCGAGGCCATCACGAGGTAGACCAGGAATATCGCCAGCAGCATCGTGAACTGGAGCGAGCGGAACGATTCGCGCATGTCGTCGCTCTGTCCGCTGACCGCGGCCGTGACGCCGACCGGCATTTCGACGCCTGCGACGATGGAGCCCAGTTCCGCGACCGCGGATCCGAGGTCGCCGGACGCCAGATTGGCGGTCACGATGGCGACACGCTGCTGGCGCGAGCGGCGGATTTCGGCGGGGCCGGTCGCAACCGTCACGTCCGCGACCGCCGCCAGCGGCAGCGGACGGTCGCTGCCCGGATTGACGATCAGCGAACGGATCTCGTCGACGGAGGATGCACGCGTGTCGACGCTGCGCACCAGCACGTCGATCTTCTTCTCGCGGAGCTGGTAGCGCGTGGCGATTTCGCCGCGGACGCTGGACACCACGCGGTCGGCGAGCTCGCGTACCGTGACGCCGAGCTGCGACGCGCGCTCTTGGTCGAACACGATCTGGATTTCCGGGTTGCCCGCCTCGACCGTGGACTTGATGTCGCTGAAGGTTTCGCTCGCCTGCATGCCGAGGCGGACCTGCTCGGCGGCGGAGCGCAGCCGGTCGAGCTCGTAGCCCGTGATGGTCACCTCCAGCGGCGAGGCGAAATTGAACAGCGCCGGCCTGCTGAACTGGTACTGCACCCCGGCGAGCGCGTCGAAGCGCTTGCGCAAGGCGTCGATCGTGGCGGCTTCCTGGCCGGGAGTCGTGCCGTGAGACAACGTGATCGACAGCCGGCCGGTGTTCTCGCCGGCGTCCGTCGGGCTCGCATCCAGCCGGTTGCCCGTGCCGGTCACGGCGTAGGAGAGGGCGATCTCCGGCGACTCCATCGCGAATCGCTGGGCGGCCGCCATGGCGCGGTCGGTCTGCTCCAGCGGCGTGCCGGGAGTCAGGCGCAGGTCGGCGTTGAACTCGCCCTGCGACATCTGCGGTATCAGCTCGGTGCCGAGCTGCGGGACCAGCGCGGCGGTCGCGAGCAGGATTGCCACCGACACCAGCACGACCCGGCCGCGGTGCTCCAGTGACCAGCGCAGCGCCGGGAGGTAGGCGCGCGACACCGCCGCGAATCCCGACTGCGTGGGCCGCGCGGCGAAGCCGAGGAGCCAGGCCATGCGGTCGGAAATCCGGGACGACAACCGATGCTTGTACGACAGCAGCCAGGCGATGCCGCGGCCGGCGCGGCCGGGCTGGCGACCGGCATCCTCCAGGACGTGCTCGGGCTTGCCCGCAGCCAGCATCGGTACCAGGGTCATCGCGACGATCAGCGAGAACAGCAGCGAGAAACTCACCGTCAGGGCCTGGTCGCGGAACAGCTGGCCGGCGATGCCGGTGATGAACACCATCGGGAAGAACACCGCGACCGAGGTGAGCGTCGCCGCCGTGATCGCGGTGCCGACCTCGCTGGTGCCTAGCCTCGCGGCCTCGACCCGCGAGCGGCCCTCTTCGCGGTGACGCACGATGTTTTCCAGCACCACCACGGCGTTGTCCACCAGCATGCCGACGGCGAGCGCGATGCCGCCCAGCGACATGATGTTGAGCGACAGGTCGAACATGTACATGAGCACGAAAGTGCCGATCACGGACACGGGGATCGCGAGACCGGTGATCAGCGTCGCGCGCGCGTCCCGAAGGAACAGGTAGAGAACGAGAATCGCGAGCAGGCCGCCGATCAATGCGGCCTCGCGCACCTCGCCGATCGCGGACGAAATGAACTTCGACTGGTCGTAGACCAGCGTCAATTCGGTGCCGCCCGGCAGCGACTTGCCGAGCTCCTCGATGCGCTCGCGGATCCCGGTCGCGAGCTGCACCGTGTTGGCGTCGCCCTCCTTGTAGATCGCGAGCTCGACCGATTCCCGCCCGTCGACCCGGGTGATCGCCTCGCGGTCCTTGTACCCGCTGGTGACGATCGCCACGTCGCGCAGGTAGAGGGGCTTGCCGCCGACATTGGCCACGATCGAGTCCGCCATCTGCTGCACCGAGGTGAACTCGTTCAGCGTGCGGACCAGGAAGCGCTGCGTGCCCTGCTCGAGGCGCCCGCCGGAAAGGTTGACGTTCTCCTCGCGCAGGCGCTCCGCGATGGTCTCGATCGGGAGGTTGAGCTGCGCGAGCTTGCGCTGGTCGACGAAGACCTGGATCTCGTCCTCGTAGCCGCCGCTGACCTTGACCGCGGCCGATCCGTCGACCGATTCGAGGTCGGGCTTCAGCCGGTCGTCGGCGAAGCGGCGCAGGCCCTTGAGCCGCGTGACGCTGCCGGTCTCGGCGGGCGAGGACCCGGCGAATTCGTCGGTGTCGACGAAGGCGTAGCGCATGACCGGCTCGGTGGACGGGTCGAATCGCAGCAGGATCGGCCGGCTCGCCTCGAGCGGCAGTTGCAGCAGGTCGATCTTCTCGCGCACGTCGATGCCCGCGAGGTCCATGTCGGTGCCCCAGGCGAACTCGAGGATCACGTCGGCCTGGCCGGCACGCGACACTGACCGCACGCTGCGCACGTTCCGGATGATGCCGACCGACTCCTCGATCGGCCGCGTCACCAGCGTCTCGAGCTCGAGCGGGGCGGCGCCAGGCAGGTCGGTGCGGACCGTGAGGGTGGGGTAGGACAGGTCAGGCAGCAGGTTGAGCTTGAGGCGCGACAGCGAGACGAACCCGAACAGGATGACCGCGACCGTCACCATCAGGATGGTCACGCGCCGACGCGTGGCGAATTCGACGACGCGCATTGCCGGCCTCCGCGCTCAGCCAGCCTTCGCGGCTTGCTTGGTGGCAGCCGCAGGCCGGGCCGGCGTGTTGACGACGCGCACCGCCGCACCGGGCTTGACTGCGCCCTGGCCGACGACCACCACCTGCTCGCCATCCTTGAGTCCCTTGACCACTTCGATCATCGCGCCATTGCTGAGGCCGAGCTGCACCGCGCGCTCCGCGGCCTTGCCGCCCTGCACGACGTAAACCTTGGGTGGGCCGTCGCCGTCCAGGAGCGCGGTGCGCGGTATCTGCAGCGCATCGGGCTTGCGCTCGTACACGATCGCGACGCGCGCGAACATCCCCGGGCGCAGCAGGTCGCCGGTCCTGGTCACGCGGATGCGCACCGGGAAAGTCGCGGTCGCCGCATCCACGTAGGGGCTGATCAACGCGATTTCCCCCGTGAACCGGTGATCCGGCACGGCGTCGAAGCTGAGCTCCGCGATCTGGCCGACGGACAGCTTGGACAACTCGCGCTCCGGCACGTTGACCCGGAGGATCAGCGATTCGAGGTTCTCGACGACGAACAGCGAGCTGTCGGCGCTTTCGATGACGCCGCCGACCGGCGTGACCGTGTTGCCGACCTTCACGAGATCGAGCCGCTGGGTGACGGTGCCCGCGATGGGCGAGCGGATGCTGGTGTAGGAAAGCTGGAGCCGCGCGAGATCCCAGGTGGCCTTGGCCGCTTCGAGCTCGTATTTCAGGTTGTCGATGGCCGTCGCGCTGATGAGGCCCTTCTGCTGCAGCTCGAGATTGCGCTGGTAGTCGCGCTCGAACTTGCGCATGGTCGCTTCGGCGAGCGCGACCTCGAGGCGCAGCTGGTCGCCGTCCAGCCTTGCCAGCACCTGGCCTTCGCGCACGCGCGCACCCTCGTCGGCCAGCACCTCGCGTATCTCGCCCGTGACCTTCGGCATCACGAAGGCCTTGCGCTCCGACTCGAGCGGCGCCGTGCCGGTGTAGATCGCGGCCATTTCGGCGCGCTGCGTGGCGGCCACTTCCACCGGAACGGCCGGCAGCTCCTTGGCCGATTTGTCGCCGTTCTTGCCGGGGTCGTCGCCATTGGCGCTGCCACAGGCCGCAAGGGCGATGCCGACGACGAAAATGAGTGCCACGAGCCGGTAGCCCGTCGGGCCGTGCAGGGCAGTCTCAGTGCGGGTGGTCGGGGTCACGGTCGGCTCCAGGGAACAGTTGGCGCTATGTTACGGTCGCTTAGTGTTGTAGTCAAGTATAACACTAGAGAGACAAAAATGGCGATAAACCACTGAATTCACATGGAAAAGCGCCAACCGGGCGAACCGCTCAGCTAAGCCGTGCCGGATCCTGGGGCGTGGGAATCTGCGCCGCGTCTGCTGCAATCTCGACCGCCTCATCCAGTACCGCATCCGGCGCATCGGCCTCGTCGAGTGCGGCGACATTGGCGAGCGGTTCCATGCCGCGCGCTTTCCGGCGCGCATTCTCGCGCTCCAGCCGCTCGGCGTCGACGGCATCGCGCTCGGCGCGGCGCGCGGCGAGATTGAGCGAGATTTCGCGCTTGTTGCGCAACTGCTCGAGCGCCTCGACATCGCCCACCAGCGCGACGAAATCCGGGTTGTTGGCGATGCGCTCTTCGTGCTCGCGGGACAGCAGCGTCACCACCGGCGCCTCGGAAGGCGCGGGCGTGAAGCGCGCGGCGTTGATGCGGTCCCAGGGCAGGGCGCTGTCGCGCGTGCTTTCGCCGATGTCCTCGATATTCACCAGCGACGGCAGCTGGATGTCGGGCTCGACGCCGCGATGCTGGGTGCTGTCGCCGGTGACGCGATAGTACTTGCCGATCGTCACCGTGAGCTGGCCGAGGCCCGCCTTGGGGCCCAGCGCGTAGCGGTCCAGCGGGTAGAGGTTCTGCACCGAGCCCTTGCCGTAGGTCTGCTGGCCGACCACCAGGCCGCGCTGGTAGTCCTGGATCGCACCGGCGAAGATTTCCGAGGCCGAGGCGCTCTCCCGATTCACCAGCACCACGAGCGGCCCCTGCCAGGCGACTCCAGGCTCGGGGTCGTCGAGCACCTCGATGCGCCCGTTGGTCTCGCGCAATTGCACGACCGGCCCGCGCTCGACGAAAAGTCCGACGAGGCTCGTCGCCTCGGACAGGTGCCCGCCGCCGTTGCCGCGCAAATCGACGACCAGCGAGTCGATCTTCCCGGCGCGCAACTCCTCGATCAGCCGGCGCACGTCGCGCGTGGTGCTGCGGAAATCCGCGTCGCCCTTCACCCGTGCCTGGAAATCCTGGTAGAAGCTCGGCACCGAGATGACGCCGACGCGCATCTCCTGCTCGCCGCGACGCAGCGTGTGCACTTCCTTCTTGGCCGCCTGCGATTCGAGCGTGATCTTCGCGCGCTTCAGGCTGATCTGCGATTCGGGCGAACCCGGTGTCGCGCCGCTCGGCAGGATCTGCAGGCGCACGACCGTGTTGATCGGCCCGCGGATCATCTGCACGACGTCGTCGAGGCGCCAGCCCACCACGTCCGTCATCGGCTCGGTTTCGCCCTGGCCGACGGCCGTGATGCGATCGCCGACCTTGATTTCCGTGGTCGCCGCGGCGGCGCCGCCCGGCAGCACGTTCATGATCGTCACGTGGTCGTCGATGAGCTGCAACGAGGCGCCGATGCCCTCGTACGACAGGCTCATCGCGATGTTGTATTCCTCGGAATTGCGCGGCGACAGGTAGTTCGAATGCGGATCGTAGACGTGCGAGTAGGCATTCATGAAGGTCTCGAACACGTCGTCGGCGGTGATCTGCTCGATGCGCTTCGCGACCCGCTCGTAGCGCTTGCGCAGGAGCTCGCTGGTCTCGGGCCAGGTCTTGCCGTTAAGCGCCAGCGCCAGTGAGTCGTTCTTGACGCGCTTGCGCCACAATTCCTTCAACTCCGCCTCGGACACGGGCCAGCCTTCATCACTCCGGTCGAACTGGAACGACTCGTCGACCGTGAAATCCGGCTCGACGTCCAGCAGCGAGATCGCATGGCGGAGGACTTCGCGATTGCGCTGCTGGTAGCGGGTGAAGATCTCGAAGGCGGGGCCCGCATCGCCCTTCGCGATGGCATCGTCGAGCGAGTAGCGCAGGCGCTCGAACTCGGCGATGTCGGAGGCGAGCAGGTAGCTGCGATTGCCGTCGAGCGCCTCCAGGTAGCGCTCGTAGATCTGCGACGACAGGTCGTCATCGAGCGCCGCCTGCCGGTAGTGCTGCCGCTCGACCACCTCGGAAACGAGGCGCATCACCCGGCGGTGGCGCTCGCTCGCGACCAGCCCGCCCGAAGACGCGAGGGCAGGACTGAGCGGCGTGCGGCCCGCGTTCGAGCCCGCGAGCGCGAGGATGCCCGCGACAACCGCCAGCGCCGTCAGCAGACGGAGCCCGGGCGAAGTCGGCGCTCTGAACCAGCTTGTCATGGGCTGTTAGACTGCTCCACGCGGCCCCCGCGGGGCTGCACCTGATAGGACAGGCTATGGGCGGGCGGGCGCGGTATCAAGTGCCACCGTCACGCCCGTCGAGGAGACCTGATCGATGGGGCCATTGGGCTTCCTGACCGGCGTCGTGCTGGGGTCCGCAACCTCGATCGCGCTGGTGCTCGCCATGGTGGTTGTCATATTCGCGGTCACGGCCGGCGGCCAGCCGGTCATCGAGCGCGAATACCCGGGTTTGCTCGCATCAGCCGGACTGTTCGCGGCGCTGGCGGCGGTCGCCGCTGCGGCCTTCATCGGCCTCCAGCGCCGGCGTTCCTGGCGCTGGGTGGCGCAGGCGGGGATGTGGCTCGCATTGGCCATCGTCGCCTGGCACTACTGGCCGGCGGAAGCCTGACCGTCGCCCTGTCATGAAACCGGAGGCTCGCACGATGCGATTGGACATTCCTGCCCGGCTGCTGTTCACCAGCGCCGCCCTGGTGGCGACCCTCGGGGCTTTCGGTGCCGAGGACCGGATGCTCAAGAAAGCCGCGGCCTCCGTCAGCGAGAAGGATTACCGCACTCATATCGCGGCGCTCGCGACCGACGAGATGGAGGGGCGCAGCCCCGGCACGGATGGCGAGCAGCGGACCATCGAGTACCTCGAGAAACAGTATCTGGAGCTTGCCCTGCAGCCGGTGGACGGCGGGAGCTTCCGGCAGCAGGTGCCGCTGGTCGAGATCGCCGCCTCGGAGGCGCGCCTGTCGTTCTCCAAGGGTGGCGGCAGCATCGAGCTCGCGTATCGCGACGACATGGTGATCGGCTCGCGCCGTCTGACCGCGGAATCGTCGGTGACCGGCAGCGAAGTCGTGTTCGTCGGCTACGGCATCGTCGCGTCCGAGTACGGCTGGAACGATTACGCGGGCCTCGACATGCGCGGCAAGACGGCGCTCATCCTGATCAACGACCCGGGCTTCGTGACCGGCGATCCCGAGCACTTTCGCGGCAAGGCGATGACCTACCACGGGCGCTGGACTTACAAGTTCGAGGAGGCGGCACGCCAGGGTGCGGCCGCCGCGATCATCGTCCACGATACCGCCCCGGCGTCCTATGACTGGGGCGTCGTGCGTGGCAGCTGGACCGGACCGCAGTTCTATCCGGAGGCCGCGGACGGCAACGTGGGATGGACCGCGCTCGAGGGCTGGATCACCAAGGACCGCGCGCGCCAGCTCGTGGAGATGGCCGGACAGGAATTTTCGGCGCTCGAGGCCGCGGCCGTGAAGCGCGGCTTCAAGCCCGTTCCGCTCGGCGTCGACGCGACCGGCGGCGTGAAGAACGCGATACGGCGCGCCAGGTCCCCGAATGTCGTCGGCGTCATGCCCGGCAAGGACCGGCCCGACGAGTACGTGATCTACGTCGCCCACTGGGATCACCTGGGCGTCGGCGACGAAGGCGGGGAGGACGACGTCTTCAACGGCGCCGTCGACAATGCGACCGGCGTATCGGCGCTGCTCACCGTCGCGCAGGGCTTCCGCTCGATGGTGCCCGGTCCGTCCCGGTCGATCGTCTTCATCGCCGTCACCGCGGAGGAGTCGGGCCTGATCGGCTCGCAGCATTTCGCCGCGCATCCGCTGGTGCCGCTGGAGAAGACCGCCGCCGTGATCAATATCGACGCGCTCAACCCGCTCGGACGCGCCAGAGACGTCGAGGTGATCGGTTTCGGCGCATCGGAGCTGGAAGACCTGCTGGCTGCCGCAGCGAAGTCCCAGGGCCGCAAGCTGGCGCCCGACCGGCGCGCGGAGGCCGGCTACTTCTACCGCTCGGATCACTTCAACTTTGCGAAGGCGGGCGTGCCGGCGCTCTACATCAAGTCCGGGATCGAGCTGCGTGACAAGCCCGAAGGGACCGGCAAGAGATTGCTGGAGGAATACGTCGCCGAGCGCTATCACAAGCCGTCCGACGAGTACCAGGACAGCTGGGACGTCAGCGGGTCGATCGAGGACCTGAGGCTCTTGTTCGAAGTCGGGGCCCGGGTCGCGAACGACGCCGGCTGGCCGGAATGGTACGAGGGCAACGAGTTCCGCGCCGCCAGGGATTCGAGCGCAGCCAGCCGCAAGGCGGACGCCGAGGGTACCGACTGATTCGTCAGGCGTCGCGGCGCAAGGGGCGCGTCAACAGCCGCACCGCGGTGAACAGCAGGTAGGGCCCGGCGACCAGCAGCCAGGCTGACGGCTTGGCCGTGAAGAATGCCGCCAGCAGCGCGCCCAGGAATGCGAGCAGGCCTCCCTCGTAAGGGCCGAGCGTCAGCACACCCGCGAGATAGATCAGGAATGGCATGACCACGAGCCCGAAGCCCAGCCACTGTCCGAAGATGCGCAGTTCCCGCCGCCATCCCGGCGACAGATTCGCGTACCAGTCTGCGAGGGGATTCCGTCCGGCCATCGCAGGCAGTCTGCCGCGGCCGCCCGGGTGCGGCAAGACGCGCCGACCGGCGGCTATACTGACGGCCACATGACGCGACTGCGCTGCGCCGTCGTCGGCGCCGGCTACCTCGGCCGCTTCCATGCCCAGAAATACGCCGGTCTTGCGCGCTGCCACCTGGCCGGCGTCGCGGACCCTTCCGCGGAGGCGCGGGAGCGCATCGCGGCCGAACTGGGCGTCGCAACCCACGCCGACCATCGCGAACTGCTCGGGTGCGTGGACGCCGTCAGCATCGCCACGCCGACCCCGCTGCATCATGCAATCGCCCGCGATTTCCTGGCCGCAGGCGCGCACGTGCTGGTCGAGAAGCCGATCACTTCGACGGCCGAACAGGCGCGGGAGCTGATCGCGCTGGCCGCCAGCCAGCGGCGCATTCTGCAGGTCGGCCACCTCGAACGCTTCAATCCGGTGCTCGTCGCGGTCGCCGGCGAGTTGTCGAATCCGCGCTTCATCGAGTCGAACCGGCTCGCGCCGTTCAAGCCGCGCGGGACCGACGTCAGTGTCGTGCTCGACCTGATGATCCACGACATCGACCTGATCGAGCATGTCGTGCGCTCGCCGATCGCGTCGATCGATGCGATCGGCGCCCCGGTGTTTACCGACGAGATCGACATCGCCAATGCGCGGATCCGCTTCGAGAACGGCTGCGTGGCCGACGTGACGGCCAGTCGCATCAGCATGAAATCGGAGCGCAAGCTGCGCGTGTTCCAGCCGGACGCCTACCTGTCGATCGACCTGCAGCAGAAGCTGCTGACGGTCGTGCGGCGGCCGGCGCTGATCGAGGAAGGCGTGATGCCGAAAGTGGATGTCGAGGAGCGCAGCTTCGATCCCGGCGATGCGCTGCTGGCCGAGATCGAGGCGTTCCTCGACGCCGTCGAGCGCGGCGGCGGGCCGGTCGTGTCCGGCGAAGACGGCCTGCGGGCGCTGGAAACCGCGACCCGCATCGCGGAACTGGTCAGTCACGGTCCCGCCGCAAGCACGGCTCGCTGAGCGCTGCGGGCGGAGGCTTGCCGACCGCTATACTGAACGTCAGGAACGACGCGGAATCAAACCGGGCATGCAACCGACCGACACGACCGACCCCGACTACTACCACAAGGTGGTGGATTGCCAGTGGGCCTGTCCCGCGCATACCGACGTGCCGGAATACATCCGCCTGATCGCCCAGGGGCGCTATTCCGACGCCTACATCGTCAACCGCGAATCGAACGTGTTTCCCGGGATCCTCGGCCGCGTCTGCGACCGCCCCTGCGAGCCCGCCTGCCGGCGCCGGCGCGTGGAGGAGAAGCCGGTCGCGATCTGCCGGCTGAAGCGCGTCGCTTCGGACCTGCGCGACGACATCACCCCGCGCCTGCCGAAGGCGCCGGCCCACGGGAACGGCAAGCGCGTCGCCTGCATCGGCGCAGGGCCTGCGACGCTCACCGTCGCCAACGACCTGCTGCCGCTCGGCTACGAGGTCGTGATCTTCGAGCAGTACGCAACCGCCGGCGGGCTGATGCGAACCAACATACCGGCCTTCCGCCTGCCGGCCCAGGTGCTGGACGAGGAGATCGGCTATATCGTCGACATGGGCGCGGAGCTGCGGCTCGGCAGCCCGGTTGCGAGCATGCGAGCGCTCCTCGACGAGGGCGGATTCCATGCCGTGTTCGTCGGCACCGGCGCGCCGAAGGGCAAGGAGCTCGAGTTGCCGGGCCGCAGGGACACCGACCGGATCCACATCGGCATCGCCTGGCTCGAGTCGGTGGCGTTCGAGCACGTGGACCGGATCGGGGAGCGCGTGCTGATCATCGGCGTCGGCAACACCGCGATGGACTGCTGCCGGACGTCGCTCCGGCTCGGCGCGAAGAGCGTCAAGGTGATGGCACGCAGGCCCCGCGGTTTCTTCAAGGCCTCCGAGTGGGAGCTCGAGGACGCCGAGGAAGAAAACGTCGAGATCATCGTCAATCACGCCCCCACCTCGTTCGTCGTCGAGGGCGGCAAGCTCAAGGGCATGAAGTTCGACCGGATCGAGTACGTCATGGACGCGGGGGAGATCAAGGACCAGCGCGTGGTCGAGCAGGTGTTCATCCCCTGCGACGACGTGATCCTCGCGATCGGCCAGGAGAACGCGTTTCCCTGGGTGGAACGCGACCTCGGCATCGAATTCGACAAGTGGGACGTGCCCAGGGTGGACAAGGTCACCTTCGAGTCGACGCGCCGCGGCGTGTTCTTCGGCGGCGATGCCGCGTTCGGGCCGAAGAACATCATCTGGGCCGTCGAACACGGCCACCAGTCCGCGATCTCGATTCACAAGCACTGCCACGACGAGGCGCTCGCGGAACGGATGCCGCGCGGGGTCAACCTGCAGAGCCGCAAGGTGGGCATGCACGAGTGGTCGTACAAGAACGATTACGACGGTTCCGCGCGCAAGCTCATGCCGCATGTGAGCCTGAAGGAGCGTTTCAAGCGCCTCAATATCGAGGTCGAACTCGGATTCGACGCCGATCGTGCGGCCGAGGAAGTCTCGCGCTGCATGAATTGCGACATCCAGACGGTGTTCCACGCAAAGCTCTGCATCGAGTGCGACGCCTGCATCGACATCTGCCCGACCGACTGCCTGACGATCACCGCAAACGGCGAGGAAGCGGACCTGGTCACCCGGCTCAAGGCGCCGCGCCGCAATCCGGACCAGCCGATGCTGGTGTCGGAGCCGCTCGTCCAGACCGGGCGAGTGATGGTCAAGGACGAGGATCTCTGCGTGCACTGCGGCCTGTGCGCGGAACGCTGCCCGACCGACGCCTGGGACATGCAGAAGTCCTGGATCAAGATTCCACTCGCCGAGGATGAGGCCCGATGCCAGAGCGCTCCAGCGCTGCGCCGCGCGTAAACGATTTCACGGTCAAGTTCGCCAACGTCAACGGCTCGGGATCCGCGAGCGCCAATTCGCTGGTCATGAAGGCGATCTTCCGGATGGGGGTGCCGGTGGTCGGGAAGAACTTCTTCCCGTCGAACATCCAGGGCCTGCCGACCTGGTACGAGATCCGCGTCACGCGCGACGCGTGGCGCGCACGGTCCGGCCGCGTGGACATCATGATCGCGATGAATGCCGAGACCTACTCGCGCGACTTGCGCGAGGTCGCTCCCGGCGGCTGCCTGCTGTACGACTCGACCTGGCCGCGGAGCTCATTGCTCGCCCGCGACGATATCCGCACCTTCGGCGTGCCTTTCGCCCAGCTCTGCAACGAGAATTTCGAGGGCGCGCGGGCCCGCACGCTGATGAAGAACATCATGTACGCAGGCACGCTCGCGGCCCTGATCGACATCGACCTCGAGGTGATCCGCGGCCTGCTGGCGGAGACCTTCGCCAAGAAACCGGCGCTGGTCGACTCGAACATGAAGGCGATCGAGATCGGCTACCGGTACGCGAAGGAGCATTTCGAATGCCCGCTCCCGACCCGCGTCGAGCGCATGGATGCGACCCGGGGCCAGGTGATGATCGACGGCAACACCGCGGCCGCGCTCGGCTGCCTGTATGCCGGCGCGACCGTCGGCGCCTGGTACCCGATCACGCCGTCCACGTCGCTGATGGACGCTTTCCGCGCCTTCTGCGCGCGCCACCGTACCGATCCGGCCACCGGCCGGCGCGACTACGTGATCGTCCAGGCCGAGGACGAACTCGCGGCGATCGGTGTCGTGATCGGCGCCTCCTGGAACGGCGCGCGGGCGTTCACCCCGACCAGCGGCCCGGGGATCTCGCTGATGGAAGAGTTCATCGGCCTGGCCTACTACGCCGAGGTGCCCGCGGTGATCTTCGACGTGCAACGCGTCGGACCGTCGACCGGCATGCCGACCCGCACCCAGCAGTGCGACCTGATCGCCTGCGCCTACGCGTCGCACGGCGACACGCGCCACGTGCTCCTGTTTCCCGACTCGCCGGAGGAAAGCTTCCAGATGGCGGTGCAGGCCTTCGACCTGGCCGAGCGGCTGCAGACGCCGGTGTTCGTGCTGCTCGACCTCGACATCGGCATGAACGACTGGATGGCGCCGGAGCTCGTCTGGGATGACGGCTATCGCCCGGACCGCGGCAAGATGCTGACGCCCGCGCAGATCGCGGAGCTGCCGAAGTTCCAGCGCTATCTCGACCCGGACGGCGACGGCATTCCCTACCGGACGCTGCCCGGCATCAGCCCGAAGGCTTCCTATTTCACCCGTGGATCGGGCCACAACCGCTATGGCGCATACACCGAGGACTCGGCCGAGTACCAGGACGTGCTCGACCGGCTCGCGCGCAAGTTCCGCAGCGCCGCGAAGCTCATTCCCGCCGCCGTGACCGACGGCCGTGGCGCCCAGGCGGCGATCGTCAGCCTCGGCTCCTGCGACGGGCCGGTGCGCGAGGCGCTCGCGAGCCTGCGGCGCTCCGGCGTCGCCATCGACTACCTGCGCGTGCGCGGCTTTCCATTCGGCGCGGAAGTCGAGGAGTTCCTGGCTGCGCACCAGACGATCTTCGTGGTCGAGCAGAACCGCGACGCGCAGTTGCGCGCGCTGCTGACGCTCGAGACCGCCGTCGACAAGCAGAAGCTTCGTTCCATCCTGCACTACAACGGTCTGCCGATGTCGGCGGCCTGCATCGTCGAGTCCGTCAACAAGGCGCTCGACCGGGGAGTCGCCGCATGAGTTTCATCGCCAAGCCGAAGGTCGCGAATCCGGGTCTGCCGAGGAACGAGCTCGGTCTCAACCGCCGCGACTACGAGGGCAGCATGTCGACTCTGTGCGCCGGCTGCGGCCACGACTCGGTGACCGCCGCGATCGTGCAGGCCTGCTTCGAGCTGGCGCTGCCGCCGCAAAGCGTGGTGAAGCTGTCGGGAATCGGCTGCTCGTCGAAGACCACGGCCTACTTCGTCGCGGGCGCCCACGGCTTCAATTCCGTGCACGGGCGCATGCCGTCGATCGCAACCGGCGCGAATGCCGCCAACCGTCACCTGCGCTATATCGGCGTGTCCGGCGACGGCGACTCGCTGTCGATCGGCGTCGGCCAGCTCGCCCACGTCATCCGCCGCAATCTCGACATGCTGTACATCCTCGAGAACAACGGCGTATACGGCCTCACCAAGGGGCAGTTCTCGGCCTCGGCGGACCTGGGCTCGAAGTCCAAGAAAGGCGAGGCCAACGAGCAGCAGCCGATCGACCCGGTGCTGCTCGCGCTCGCGCTCGGCGCCTCGTTCGTCGCGCGCAGTTTCTCCGGCGACAAGGACCAGCTCGTGCCGCTGATCCAGGCCGGGCTCGCGCACCAGGGGTTCGCGATCATCGACGTGCTGTCGCCCTGCGTGACGTTCAACGACCACGAAGGATCGACCAAGAGCTACGCGTATGTCCGCGAGCACAGCGAGATGCCGGTTGCCGCCGACTACATCGCGCCGCAGCGCGAGATCCGCGTCCGGTACGAGCCCGGGCAGACAGTGTCGGTGGCGATGCACGACGGCAGCACTGTGCTGCTGCGCAAGCTCGATCCCGACTACGATCCGACCGACCGCGCGCGCGCAGCCGCCTACGTGCAGGAACGCGCGATGCGGAACGAGTACGTCACCGGGCTCATCTACGTCGACCAGAAGCGGCGCGATTTCCACGCGCAGCACGACACCACGGAGCAGGCGCTGAATGCCGTGCCGTACGAACGGCTTTGCCCCGGCTCCGCGAAGCTCGGCAAGATCCTCGCTGCGTTCCGCTAGCTGCCGGGCCCGGCTGTCGGTCATCTCCTACATCGCGCGTGACCGATTGGCGGCTGTCAATCGGGAGCCACAATGCGTGACTCTGGAGCAGTCCTGCAACCGGAGCCATAATGCGCGCGCATGCCCGAATCGATCGTTCCGGTCAGCTACCAGCTCGCGAGCCGCAACCCGCAGGCCTTCGTCGACCATTTTGCGGGCAGCTTCGAGCGCTACGGCTTTGCGGTGGTCGGCGATCACGAATTGCCGCAGGCGTTGATCGACGCCTGCCTCGGCCGGTTCAAGGAATTCTTCGCCCAGGACGAGGCGTCGAAGCTGCGTTACCACGTTCCCGGCATCGGCGGAGCGCGCGGCTACACGCCATTCGGCGTCGAGACCGCGAAGGGCGCGACGCATCACGACCTCAAGGAATTCTGGCAGATCGGGCGCGAACTGGCGCCCGGTCACCGCTACCGCTCGTCGATGCCGGACAACATCTGGCCCGCGGGCGACCCGGAGTTCAAGCGCGCGGCGCTGGATCTCTGGGAATCCTTCGATCGCATGGGCCGCAAGCTGCTCGAGGCGATCGCGACCTACCTCGGCCTGGAGCAGCACTGGTTCGACGACCAGGTCGGCGAGGGCAACAGTGTCCTGCGCGTGATCCACTATCCGCCGCTCAAGGAGGGCGCGACCGGCGTGGG
>JBOHZL010000075.1:0-15958 GCA_050738495.1 Steroidobacteraceae bacterium
CGCGTATTCTTCGTTTCACGGGATGCTCCCCTTTAGTTGATCGATCGAACGCTGTCACACGTTCAAATCGAAGGATGCATCCCGTTCTCGATTTACAGCAAGTTTAGGACTTCACCAACTGCGATTGGCGTGCGCCACTAAGCACTTCTATGGCTTTGCCGGGGAGCTCATCGATCATTGCATTGATCCGACCGAAAAGACGGTCCGAATCCATTCGTACTGGTTTTGCCAGCTTCTCCCGATCGTGGAATGAAATGTCTCGCAGTCGATAGTGATTGCCAAGTTTCATCGCCAGCGAGAGCTTGTCCTGATTCAGATTCTTGTATGGAAGCGCGCTCGTAACATCGTAGAGCGGAACGAGATGCGCCTCACCGCCGCAAGCGAGCAGAAGTGAATAGTTCTTAGCGTGAGCATCGGTGCCGGCGATCAACCAATTGAAGATCAGTGCACCCATAAATGTATCGATGTCGTCGTCTCGGGCACTGGAGTAGGTGCGCAACAGTTCAACGACATCCTTTGCCCCTGGCCTGAACAGCCCCGGCTTCTTCGGAGACTTCCGCGTGTGGGTCACGCCGCCGTGGCGTGGGACTTGGGCGTACCGAATGCCGATGAGATTTGCGCGCTATCAGACATCAATTCCGCCGCATAACATTCCCGACGCGCGGCTCTACAGAAAGAAATCATCGTCCGGTATGTCGTGGCCTTTCTGTCGGCCCGGGATGGCCTCCGCGTCTTCTTCCTGGCCCATATCCATGCCCATCCCCGCCTGCTGCTCGCGGTACTCGAGCCAGTGCTCGCGCGCGGCCCGACGGATCTCCTCATTTGTCTGCTTCGTCTTGGCTTCCGCTCGCAAAGCTGCCTCCTGGCTCTCGACCGTGTCGCGGGCCACGAGGGCGGCCGGGATGTCCGTCGACAGTTCGATGATCGAGCGGTGTATCTGTTCAGCCTCGCACTGCAGCCGCCCGATTTCGGCGGCGCATTCGAGCCACGCCTGCGCCTCGGCCTCGATCCGCTCTCCGACCTCCGTCGACATCCCCCGGCGTTGCATGACGTGGATGACCGGACCCAAATGGACGATGGGTTCCAGTTCAATGCCTTGGGCCTCCAGGCACCGGTGATCGACCCGGGCCTCGTGGCCAAGCGCCTGCAGTTTCTCGTTGGTGACTACCGCCCAGCGCCCGCGGATTTCGGCGACCTCCTCCCTGCCGGGCCTGAGTCCCCGATTGGCCCGATCGGTGTCAGCCCACTCGATCGAGGTCTTGGCGCCGAGCCCGGTCGCCTCGATCTGGCGGGTCGTCGTCAGGATGTGGGCATGGAAGTTTCGTTCATCACCCGTCCGGTGCGGTGTGTGGACGGCAAAATCCACCGCGCAGCTATAGCGGTTCGCAATCTTCTGGCTGAACGTCCGCGTGAGTTCGAGCCGTTGCGCCCGGGTTAGTTCCTGCGGCAGCGCGACTTCGTACTCGCGCGCCACGCGCGTCCTTGCGTTTCTCGGCGACCTCGGCCGCGTTCCACAGCTGCTGCCGATCCCGCGCCCAGTTGATGTCGCGCTTCGCGGCCTCCGTCGGCAGCACAATCTCGGCATGCTCGACGCCGCTCTTGCGCGCGTAGTCGAACACCTGGCCCGTGGTGTGGTCCAGGACCCACTCGGCCGCGCGACGCCGGCTTTACGGACAGGTGGTAGATGGCCATGTCGACACGCGCTCCTCGTCCTGCCTTGCACTCTTCGGGACCAGGGACCCGGACCGCCAGCGGCGGGCCGTAGCACCCGGTCCCTACACGCCCCGCCGCGCCGCGTTCGATTTGCTCGATGTCGGCGCGGCCAGAGCGGGGGTCCTGGGGGCAAGGCGGTAACGCCGGCCCCCAGGCGCACTGAGTCGCGTAGCGACTCGTAAGTGCGCCCTTTCCGGTCCTGGTGCTATTGCGCTAGGTAGTGCCATGGAAACGCAGCCGCTGTCAGCAAGCACGCGGGCTCGGGGCTTGGGACGCTACGCTCGGCGCGGCCCACTGGGAATATCCCCGATGAGTTTTCGTGCGAACGCGGCTGTTATCCGTTCCGCCTCGCACCCCTCAGTGACGTTCAATCGTCAGGCGGCGCCAGGATTTCGTTTGGCAAGGGTGCGATGGCTGATGAATCGCATAATGTGCTACGTCCGGGGAAGGCATTGTGATGCTGCATGCGGATCAAGGCGCGATCCGAGGCGAACGAGCTGCAGGACATCGCCGCCGGTCTTGCGGTAGATCAGCACGAGATCGGACTTGACGTGTCAGTCGCGAATCAACGCATGGTTCATGCTTGAGCCTTCGCGTTCAAGTCAGTCATTAGCAGGGTGTTGAAAAACGATATCGCGAGGTTGATTTCAGTGTCGGGATCGATGCAAGTGGTTGATTGGTCGTTGCCAAGTCAATTGGTACAAGCGAAAACACGTGCTCAAAAACACTTTTCAACACCCTGTTAGTTCCTCAACCCGCCCGAAACCCTTGAGAATCCCCCTCCGCGCCTGCTGCATCGCGCGGATGGTTTGGGCGTTCGGCGTCAGTGGTTCAAACGGCGATGCGTCATCCTGCACTGAACGCACGCGGCGTCGTTTTCTCTTTTCGCTCACAGCTCGCCCTCCCCGGCTTTCCGCGCCTGGAGCAACTCGACCGCACCACCATAGGCGGCGAGCGCCCGGTCCGCCGTCACGAGCCGCAGCGGCTCACTAAACGCCTGGGCGAGCAGCAAGCGATCAAAGGGATCGGCGTGATGCAACGGGAGTCTGGCTACCGCTGCGGCATGGGCGGCGGTTACCGCCAGTTCCTCAAATCCGCTGGCCTCGATCGCTGCGGCGAAAGCCTGGGCATCGCCCTCGATCTTACCGAGCTGCGCCTTGATGGCAATTTCCCAAATCGAGGCGGCGGACACATACACTACTTGCGCCGAAGCGAGGTAGGCCCGCGCGTCCGCCTTGAGCTGCCGGCTCGCCATCACCGACCAGATAAAGACGTGGGTGTCGAGCAGCAGCCGCATCAGCGACCCTCGAACTGCGCCAGAACCTGTGCCGGGAGCGGTGCATCGAAGTCTTTGGCGACTTTGACCTTGCCCTTGAGGACACCGAAACGCAGCGTGCGGGGTGGCTGCGCAAGGCGCGTGAGCCGCGCAACCGGCTTGCCACCGCGCGCAATAATGACATCCTTGCCCGCAGCGGCCCGTTCGACAAGCTTCGAGAGTTGTGTCTTCGCGTCGTAGATGTTGATCGTGGTCATGGATTCCTCAGGTACCACTCAATTACACTTAGTCTAGTCTGGTCAGAATGAACTGTCGAGTGGCGCTATCCTGCCCCGTACGCGAGTTGCGCGTCCCACGCCTATCGCGCAGCCTCCAGCTTTTCCTTCATGGCCGACGGGATGAAGCGGAAGTAGGCCTTCTCGATCATTGCCAGGCTCGTCCCGGTTTGCTGCGCAACACTCAGTGGGTCGATTCCGTACACCTGTAGCAACTCGCTGATCCGCGAGTGCCGAAACGAGTAGGCCGATGCCTCAGGCGGGATTCGTAGTTTGCCCCGCGCCTTGCGGTTGTGAGCCAGGACCCCAGCATTCAACGCCCGCGCCCACTTGTGCCGCCGCCACAATTGCACGCCATCCTCCGTGAAGATCGGCGTGGCCGGCAGCTTGCGTCGAACCAGGGACTTGAAGAATCGAACACCCTCGCTGGACAGCGTGACGTAGCGGGCGCGAAGTTTTCCTGACCGCCCCTTCCGGTGCGACAGCTTCAAGCTCGCACTATCGAAGTCCGCAACGGTCGCTGCGGCCAGCTCGCCGGGTCGCGCGCCCGTGAACTCCAGCCCGCGCAGGAAGTCTGCCGCGAATGAGTCTGCAGCGGCGATCAGTGCCGCCCGCTGATCCGGCGTCAGCATGACAGCCGTTTCGCCGCCATCATCCACGTCATCGGTCAGCGGCTCAATGCGCCAGGCGGTCGGGCTGCCGACATGACCGAGACGGTGCGCCCGATTGAGTCCGGCAACCACTGCCCGAACCTGCCGATTCACCGAACGATTCAGCCGGCCCGCACGCAGTCTCTCGCGCCACGCTACGAAGTCGTCATACGTCAGGCTTTCGAGTGGCGTCCCTGCCATCTCGTCTGGCCAAACGACGGCCTGGTAGCGGCCATCAACTTCAGCGGCAGTGTTGCCCCTGCCCTGTTGCCGAAGGTGGGCCAGATACGCTTCCAGAGCCACCCTGACGGTTCCGCGCTGCATCGCTTTGACTGGCGAGGCGACGAGTTGCGACAGCCACGCTTCGCCCGCACGCTTGGCCTCGTCGTAATCGAGCGCCTCGCCGAGCGATTGGTAATATTGCTTCCAGTCGCGACCCCGGTATCGTGCGACCCAAGTGTCAGGACCGCGACGGAAGCCCAGGTAAGCGCCGGCCGCGAGTCGTTGCCAGTACGGCTCGCGACGCGGTGCAAGTCGATCGCGGTCGCGCTTGCGTGACAGGTCGGCCAAGGCTGAAACACCCGGTACGGAACCGTACGGAAACACTACGTGCAACGGCGACAGACAGCAACAGCCTTGTTTTGAGCCATTTCAGCGACTTGCAAGACGACGGAGGACGCAAAAAGACGGTCCGGCGTCCCTCGCCAGGCTGAGACTGCTGGCAACACCAGCAGTGAGCACAAACCCAAACTGACGAATCAAAGACCTGGATGATTGGACCTGGACCGTGCCGTTGGGTACATGGTTGGGTGTACTGCGATCGAACGCAGCACGCGGGTAGCCTCGTCAAGAAATTCGTGGCCGAGCCCGGGGTGGTGCAGTTCATACCAGAGTGCTGCCGCGGTCAGGTCTCGGTCCGCCTCATCTCTGAGCCGGACTTCGCAGGTCACAGCTTTCTTCGAATCTCCGCAATGACGTCTTCCGCCGGCCGACCGTCATCCTTGTCCGCTTCATAGGCATCAAGCCTGCGATCCAGCTCTGACTGCTGTTCAGCAGTGAGAGGCAGAGCATTTTGATCAGCCGCGATGCTGTCCCAAAGGTCTTCGACCAGGCGGAGGCGTTCGTTCAGCGGGAATTTGCGAAGCTCGGAATTCACTTGATTGAGGGAGGTCTCAAAAGCTAGGCTCCAAAGTACCGCATCTGGTTGTGCCAGCGAATATTCTCCTGCGAAACCCCGGAGTGAACGTCGGCAGGCGAGCGTACCGATTGCCCGCTCAACGCATAATAGTCGCGTCCGTTTTCGAATTCCTCCTTGAGCCGCTTGCTCACGACAACGTGCAGATCCGGCGTGATCGTCAGATAACCTGCGTCAAACAGCGTGTGAAGGTCGCTTCGCAGCAGCAAGCCATTGTCGATGCGGTGCATGCCGCCCTCCGAATAGGGCCGAACATGGGCAGCCTCCAGTACCGGCAACACGCGCTCCCCGGTGATGGCGCAACGACGCTGATAGGCATCGGTGACCAGCACGCGAAATGTGCCTTGTCCCAGTCGTGGGCGCACCAGGATGCCTTCTCCGTACCTTGGTGCCGCGGCTTCCAGAATGCCCAGTTCGCGCATGGCGGCCGATAGCTGCTGAAACAGCGTGAGGCCAGGCTCGACCGAGAGATCATATCCTCGTCCTTGTACGATGTTTGGCTTCCAGTTATCCGGGACCGGAATCCACCGCTCGTCGGGAAGGAAGAATGGCTGCGTCAGCAGGATGCAGCCGATCGTAAAATCCTCACGCTGATCAGTCGTCGTACGCCGGTAGTGCAGCGTGCGCTCGCGCATCTCCGCCAGCGAGGAGACGCCATTGCTTCGACCGAATGCCGACCAGGCGAGGCTGATCGGCATCAGGCTCGCATGTGCGAAGACTCCGCCGCCTACGATGTAGTCGCGAGGGCTGTGAAGCTTGAAAAGGAACAAATCGCCGGGTGAGAGGGCCCTGAACCGACGGGTGCCTCCCGGTTGCCAGAAGTTCACTTCGTCCGGTTGAGGCTGTTGGCGCAACTATGCAAACCAGGCGGAATCGGTGATTCCTATATACGATTTCATCATGCCGATATCGCAGGACCACCGGCCGCAGTTCGAAGTTGAGGGATGTCGCGTGGACGAAAGAGCCTGTAACTTGAGATGCCGCCGCCGTCAGTGCGATGCCGCCGATCCTGGCACGTAGGCTCCCTTCCCCTGCCGCCGTATCAACAGATTGCGGATTTCCCACCGCCTCCTTTCCGGCACCTCTTTCAGGAAACGCACCCCATTGCCAGCCTGCACCGCCATCGGAATACCCTGCTCGAACAGCACCCGATTGCCGGACAGCGCCGGCACCCGCTCGCCGGGCGTGACGATACCCACCAGATTCAGCGGCTCCGCCGCGGAGAAAGAAACGCGATCCACCGCGGCGTCGCGCGCGCGGCCTCGCAACAAGTCCGCCGCCTCCGGCAGCGCGAACTGTTCGCCCGCGAAACCGCTGACAAAGCGTCCGCCGCGGATATCTCCGCGTGCCTCCATGCGCCGGTAAACGTAGAACAGTTCGCGCCACGGCGGCAGTCCGTTTTCGCGTTCCAGGAGTTTCCGGAATACGACGCCGTAGCGCCGGAGCAGCACGCGGGCGACGTGATCGACTGCGGGATCGCTCAACGCAGAGGCGTCAGCCGGCACGGCTAGCCGCCGCGGCAGGCTCCAGCGCCCGGCGTCGTCCATGCTGACCAGCGGCCGGCGATGGTGGCGCTGCTTCTCGCGCCGCCGCTTCGATGTGATGAGCGCGCGCACACCCGCGAACGAATCCGAGCTTACCCGTCCGCGGCTGACGAGCTCGCCCAGCCCTTGTTCGATGTCGGTACGCAGGAGCCCGGTGTCGTGTACGAGATCGTCGAAGAACGAGGCACCGTGCTCGCGGAGGCTCTCGAGGATCTTGAGCGCCCGGGCCGACAATCCATCGACAGAATCCGACGTCGTCTGGCGCTTCTGCCAATGCGCCAACGATTCGCGCTCGACCAGTGTGATGGGGGTGCTACGCACCGGCTGGGCCGCGGGCGCCAGCTCGCTGCCGGTCGTTTCGACCGGGCGGTACCAGACGATGCGCCCGGCGGCGCAGAGCTTGTCGAGGTCGTGCGGCAGGTAGTTCTTGACGCGCAGCGGCAGGATGTCCCGCTCCCAGGCGCCGGCGGGCACTGCGAAGCCTTCCAGTTCCCGTAATACCGCGAGCAATCCTGCTTCACCCTCGCGACGGTCGTCGCGGCCTTCCATCGCCACCCGCTGCCAGCGGAACAGGAAGCGCATGAACTGCGCTGGCGGTACGGCCTGGATCTCGTTGCGCTTGCGGTCGCGGGTGTAGCGGTGGATGCGGAGCAATAATCGCCGGTCGCACCACTGCTCGACATTGCCCTGGAATCGCCCACGCATGACCGAGCCTTGCGCTTCGAGCGCCAGAAGCCCGGCGCGGATCTGTTCGGCTGGCATGTCGAACACGACGCTCAGCGCGCCTTCCGTGACCGGCCCGACCAGCTCGAGACGGCTGCGCAGGATCTCCACCAATGCCTCAAGCGATCCTGCCTTGGCACACTCGAACTCCTCGGACCGCTCGGCCGCGACCCACAGCCCCTCGTGGAATACGACCCTCCGTTCTTCTTGCAGCTGCGCGAGCTGCGCCTTCCAGGGCTCTATCTCGGGCACGGTCAGGAAGCCGTGGACGAACAGCGCATCGTGCAGCTCGTCATGGTTGCCGACCTCCGGCCAGGCCTCCGCCTTCACGCGCTCGATCGCGTCCGGGTCGAGTCGGCCGAGATCGACGGCGTCCTTGGGTTCGAGCAGGCGCTGCGCCGAGATCGAGCGCGTGCGGCGGCCCTCCGCGTCGCCGTCGTCGAGGAAGGCATAGGGCCGCGCGCCGAGCACGGCATGCGAAAGCGGCGAGGGGCCGGTCAGGTCGCGGCAGTGCACTTCGACCGTGCCGTCCTCGATCCGGCCGAGCAGCCGCAGGAACCCGTCCACGTCCATGGTCTCGTGCAGGCAGTCGTCGATCGTCTGCTGGACCAGCGGGTGATCGGGAATCTCGCGCGCGCCGGTCAGGTTCTCCGCGCAGGCGAGCTGGTCGGGGAACACGACGGCGAGCAGGTCCTCGGAGTCCGCGCGCTGGAACGGGGCCGGCAGCCGCTTGCCGTTTCGCATGCGCTTGAGCGCGAGCGCGATGGAGGCATCCCAGCGCCAGCGGGTGCCGAACATCGGCGCATCCAGCAGCGCCTGCACCAGCACCTCGCGCGCACTCGACGACTTCAGGAAGCCTTTCACGTCTTCGAGCGGGAAGCTGTGCGTGGGCCCGAGCGACAACACGATGCTGTCCTCGAGCGCAGAGGCCTGGAGCTCGAAGTTGAACTGGCGGCAGAAGCGCTTGCGGAGCGCCAGTCCCCAGGCGCGGTTGACGCGCGAGCCGAAGGTCGAGTGGATGACGAGATGCGTGTCGCCGACCTCGTCGAAGAAGCGCTCGAACACGACGGTGTCCAGCGTCGGGAGCGTCCCGAGAGCGGCCAGGCCCGCCGCAAAGTACAGTGCGAGCTGCGACGCGGCGGTCTCGCCGAGGCCCATCCCCTCGCGCAGCCAGCGCTCGCAGGCTTCCGGTCCTTCGGCCAGCCGCGCCAGCGCCTGTTCGCGCAGCCGCGAGACGGAGGCGGACAGCTCATCGCTCCGCGCCGGCGCATCGCCGACCCAGAACGGCAGCGTCGGCGGCGCGCCCTTCGCATCCTCGACCAACACCTTGCTGATCTCGACCTTCTGCACGCGATACGAGCTGTTGCCGAGCTGGAAGATGTCGCCGGGCATGCTCTCGAAGGCGAAGTCCTCGCCGATCGAACCGATGCGCAGGCCCTCCGGGTTCAGCACGACGTCGTAGTCGAACTGGTCCGGGATCACACCGGCGTTGGTGACGGCGGTCAGCCTTGCGCCGCGCCGCGCGCGGAGGCGCCGGTTGACGGTGTCGTAATGCAGGTAGGCCGAGCGACGGCCACGCCGCGTCGAATAGCCCTCGGCGAGCATCTGGAGGATCTGCTCGAACTCCTCGGCGGTGAGCGCAGCAAAGGGCTGGGCGCGCCGGAACGTGGCCAGCAATTCCTCCACGCCCCATTCGCGGCAGGCGACTTCCGCCACGATCTGCTGCGACAACACGTCGAGCGGCTTGGCCGGCACGCGGATGCGATCGAGGCCGCCGCGCCGGACGCTGTCGAGGAGTGCGGTGCATTCGACCAGATCGTCGAGCGACAGCGGGAACAGCCGGCCCTTCGGGATGGCGCCGATCGCGTGCCCCGCGCGGCCGACGCGCTGGAGCAGCGCCGAGATCAGCCGCGGCGAGCCCATCTGGCAGACGAGGTCGATGTCGCCGATGTCGATGCCGAGCTCGAGCGAGGAGGTCGCGATAAGCGCCTTCAGCTCGCCCGCTTTCAGCCGCTGCTCCGCAGCGAGGCGGTGTTCCTTCGAGAGGCTGCCGTGATGGGTCGCGACATGCTCCGCGCCGACCCGCTCGGCAAGGAAGCGCGTCGCGCGCTCGGCGAGGCGCCGGTTGTTGACGAAGATGAGCGTGGTGCGGTGCGCCTGGATCAGCTCCGCGAGCCGGTCGTACAGCTCGTCCCAGACCTCGTTGGCCATCACGGCCTCGAGCGGCGAGCGCGGCAGCTCCAGCGCGAGATCGCGCTCGCGCACGTGGCCGGTGTCCACGATCTCGACGTCTTCCGAGCCGGCGCCAATCAGGAATCGCGCCATGTCCGCTAGCGGCTTGACCGTGGCGGAGAGGCCGACGCGCACCGGCGGCCGGGCGCAGAGGGCGGCGAGGCGCTCGAGCGAGAGCATCAGGTGCGAGCCGCGCTTGCTGCCCGCGACCGAGTGCAATTCATCGACGATCACGCTCCTGACGCTCTTCAGCATCGCGCGGCCGGATTCCGAGGTCAGCAGGATGAACAGCGACTCTGGCGTCGTGACCAGGATGTGCGGCGGGGACTTCCGCATGCGGTTGCGCTCGAACGCCGAGGTGTCGCCGGTGCGCACCGCGTCCCGGATCGGCACGTCGTCCAGCCCGAGCTCGAGGAGCTGATCGCGGATGCCGGCGAGCGGCTCCTGCAGGTTCTTCTGAATGTCGTTCGAGAGCGCCTTCAGCGGCGAGACGTAAAGGACATGCACCTCGTCGGAGAGACCCTTCGACAGTCCCTCGACTACCAAGTCATTGATTGCCGAAAGAAATGCGGCCAGCGTCTTGCCCGACCCGGTCGGGGCCGCGATCAGCGCGTTACGGTGCTGGGCAGCGACGACCCAGGCGCGGCGCTGCGCTTCCGTGGGCTCAGAAAAGCGGCTCTTGAACCACCCCGCGACGGCCGGGTGGAAGCCGGAGAGGGCGTCCTGGCTCATGGCGGCATCTTCGCACGGCTCCGCTCGATCGTGCCGGCAGCGGCGGCTTTGCCGCCCACGGTGGACCACTCGCCGTTCCGCGCGCGGCTAGAATGTCTTCGGTCAGAGGTACTGTGCGATGGCTACCTCTTCCATCACCGCCTTCCTGCAGCAGCCGGGTGCAGACGCGGCGGCATTGCGCGACCAGCTGGTGGCACTGGTCTACGGCGAGCTCAAGCGCATGGCGCACCGGCAGCTTGCGCGCGAGATCGGGCCACGCACGCTCGACACGACGGGTCTCGTGCACGAGGCCTATTTGAAGCTCGTCGACGAGACGGCCGTGCCGATACCCAATCGCCGGTATTTCTTCGGCGCCGCCGCTCGCGCGATGCGGCAGATCCTGATCGACGCCGGGCGGCGTCGCCAGCGGCAGAAACGGGGAGGTGGCGAGCCCCCGCTGCCACTCGACGATGCCTGCATCGAAGTCGACGAATACGCGGCTGAGCTGGTCGAGCTGCACGAAGCGTTGCAGGGGCTCGCGCACGAATACCCCCGTCCGGCGCAGGTCATGGAGTGCCGTTTCTTCGGCGGTCTGAGCATCGATGAGACGGCCGAGGCTCTGGAGATCTCGCCCCGCACGGTAAGGCGTGACTGGGAATTCGCCCGAGCCTGGCTGGAACGGGAGCTGGCGCGTGCCTGAGCGACTGGACACGGGCCAGGTCATCGGGCTCTTCGGCGATGCGCTCGAGCGCCCGCCCGCGGAGCGGCAGGAATTCCTGGCGGCGGCGGCCAGAGATGACGCCGTACGGCGCGAGGTGGTTTCCCTGCTGGCGGCGCACGAGCAGGCGATCGCGCGACCCGAGCAGATCAATCCGGAGCAGGCGGCGGCGATCCTCGCCGACGAATCGGCCGCTGTGACGGAGGTCGGGCGGCGCATCGGTCCTTATCGAGTCATCCGCGAGCTGGGACACGGCGGCATGGGCGTCGTCTACCTCGCCGAGCGCGCGGACGGCGCCTACCAGCAGCAGGTGGCGCTGAAGCTCGTTCCCATCTGGCTGCGCTCGGGCGCCCAGGTGCAACGCTTCCTGCGCGAGCGCCAGATCCTCGCGCGCCTGGAGCATCCCGGCATCGCGCGGCTGCTCGACGGCGGCCTGGCCGACGAGGGCGAGCCGTACTTCGTGCTCGAGCACGTGGAAGGCGAACCCGTCACAACCTGGTGCGACGAGCGGCGACTCGGCGTCAACGAGCGATTGCGCCTATTTGTCCGCATTTGCGAGGCGGTGCAGTACGCCCATCGTCAGCTGGTCGTCCACCGCGACCTGAAGCCCTCCAACATCCTCGTCACCGCGAGCGGCGAGGTGAAGCTCCTCGACTTCGGCATCGCCAAGCTTCTTGCGGGAGAAGACCCGGAAGCGGCCGCGTTGACCCAGGCGAGTCATCTGCCGCTGACGCCGGGCTATGCGGCGCCTGAGCAGCGTCGAGGCGCGCCGATCACGACTGCGACGGATGTCTACTCTCTCGGGGTTCTCCTGCACGAGCTGATCGTCGGGCGGCGGCCCCGCGACGCGGGAGCCGTTGACCTCGCGCGTGGAAGCCGGGCCGGCCGCCTGCGCGGAGACCTGGACGTCATCGTGTCGAAGGCGCTGCACGAAGAACCGGAGCGGCGCTATGGCTCCGCCGAGTCGCTGGCGGCGGACATTCGCAGATATCTCGAGGGGCATCCCATCAGCGCAAGGCCGGCGGGCGTTGCATACCGGGCCGGCCGATTCGTGCGGCGTCACAGGATCGGGGTGGTCACGACGGCCGCGGTGATCCTGTTCGTATCCGCGCTGACGGTCGTCCACAGCACGCGCCTCGCTCGCGAGCGCGATGCCGCAGAGCGGGAGGCGGCGACCGCAGAGCGCGTCGTCGAGTTCGTGTCGGAGCTGTTCCGCGCCGCGGATCCGTATGGACCGCGGGAGCGGGAGGCGACCGTCCAGGAGCTGCTCGATCTTGGAGCGGAGCGCATCGCCGTGGAGCTTCCCGAGGAGCCCGAAATTCAGGCGCGGCTGATGACGCTGATCGGAGGCGCCTATCACGGTCTCAGTCTCGAAGCCAAGGCGCGTCCGCTGCTCGAGCGGGCTGTCGAGATTCGCCGCGCGCGCCTCGGAGCCGATCATCCCGAACTGGCCGAGAGCCTGCACAAGCTGGGTCAGGTGCATTACTTCCTGGGGCACTATGATGAAGCGCGTCCGCTGCTCGACGAGGCGCTTCGCATCCGCGAGGCCACGCTCGGGCCGGTGCATGCAGACGTGGGCGCAACGCTCAACGCGCTCGGGCTCTGGAACGCCGGCTCGGTCAGCCTGCCGAGGCAAGAACGCTGCTGGAACGGGCGCTCGCGATACGGGAGCAGACGCTGGGCCCGTGGGACGAACAGACGGCCATCGACCTGAACAACCTCGGACTCGTCTACCAGTCGCTGGGCGACCTGCAGCTGGCGCGCCGGAGCTTCGAGCGCGCGCTCGCGATCCACGAGAGGAATCGCGGACCCGATCATCCATTGGTGGCCGGCACGCTGAGCAATCTCGGCGAGGCACTGCGACAGTCGGGCGATCTTGCGAGCGCGTTGCCGCCACTCGAACGCGCGCTCGCCATCGGCGAGGTTGCGCTCGGACCGGATCATCGCAATACCGCGGATTGGTCGAACACGCTTGGCAGTGTCTATGCCGATCTGAAGCGCTACGATGACGCGCGCCGCCTGTTCGAGCGCGCCATCGGGATGTACCGACGCGCGCTGGGTCCCGATCACCCGTACGGCGCATTTGCGACCGAGAATCTGGGGCACGTTGAGCGTGCAATCGGCGAGCACGATCGCGCGCTCGCGCTGTACGACCGTGCGCTTGAAATTCGCCTGAAAGCGTTCGGCTCCGAGCACGTGCTGATTGCGCAGAGCCTCGAGTTCAAGGGCGGGCTCCTCGTGCTGATGGGCGACTGCCGGGGTGCCGAGCCCGTTCTCCGGCGGGCGCTCGAGCTCGGTCGAAGGCTGTCGCGCCCGGATCATTCGCGCATCGGCAGGGCGAGCTCGGCGCTCGGTTCGTGCCTCGCGGCGACCGGCCGCATGGCGGAAGCCGAGCCGCTCCTGCTCGAAGGCGTGCGGATCCTGCAGGCGGAAGAAGGGCCCATCCACGAAGACACTCGGATGGCGCTCTCACGCACGGCCGCGATGTACCAGGCGTGGGGCAAGCCGACCGAAGCCTCCAGCTACGCACGAGCTGCCGCAGACCGGCCGTAGCGCCACCTCAGGCGCCGGCCCGGCCGCCCGGTCCGATCATTCTCGCTTGCCGATGGCCACTTTCCGCTCCGCCTGACGCAGGTAGTGGATGAGACATGCCGGCGCGCGACGAGCCAGACGGACCAGGAGATCACCATGAAGAATGCAAACGACCGCATCGGCGCGCTGACGCTCGCCGGCGCCTTGACGCTCGTTCCCGTCACCGCCCCGGTCGGGCAGGGAATAGCGCCATGCACGCACGAAGCCCGTTTCGGGCTGGTGAACATGGCGCGCCTGCAATCGGTGCGCGTCAGCATCGTCAACCTGGCGCCGGCGAATCCCTTTTTCCCCCCGGATCCGGTCGCTCCGCCCGATCCCGTATTGCCGCCGGATCCATGCCACGTCGCCATCGGTATCCTGCATCCGGACGGCGAGCCGTTCGTCGACGCCTCCGGGTTGCCGATCATCCTCGAGCAGGACCTGCGGCCTGGCGAGTCCATTGCGCTCGAACTGCGTTCGTCCGACGCCTTTCGCGGCAGCCGTAGCCTTCGAATGGCGCTTCGCCCGACCGCGATTCTCAGTCACGGCCCGCCGCCTGACGACGGTGCACCGGAAGCCTGCGGTGCGGTCGTCCCCACGCTCGAGGTTTACGAGCCCGTCACCGGCCGCACTCAGGTCTTTTCGCACCCGAGCGAAATCTTCGGGTTCAATCCGCAGCCGGAGCCGCCAGGGGAGCCGTCAGCGAGCCGTCGTTAGCCCAGATTCCGCCTGAATTCGTCGGCGACGTAAGAGCGGAACGGCTCGTCGAAGGCAGTCTCGACCTGCGGCCTCATCAGCCGATCACGACGGCGCATGCACGAACCGGCCGTCGCCCAGGTAGATGCCGACGTGCGAGAGTTTTGCCTGGTCCTGAAAGAACAGGAGGTCGCCTTCCGCCGCTTGCGCGAGCGATAACTTGCGCACGTCGCCCGATGCCGGGCCCGTCCTGCATCACGATGCCGAGAAGCCCGACCGATACGTTCCTTCGCATGACCAACTGGCTCAATTGAATTTCATGATTGCCCAGATACTTCTCATGCACCCGCCTCATTGAGGGACAAGTCACTTGCGGCGCGAGCGCGGCCGCAGCTTGCGGATGTAGTCATTGCCTTTCCGGGGCAAGCGGGCGCCGGGAAAGTCTCTCGATATGCGGGCATCCACAATCTTGCGAATCTGGGCGTCACCCGATGCCTGGCCAGTTCTCGCGTGAAGTCGAGATCCTTCGGGCGTCCGGCGACATACTTGGAAATCGCGAGGTCGTTCACTTCGAAGCACATCCCCGCGATTCCGTTCGTGTTTGCGTTCATGACCTTGACGAGCCGCTGGCGCCACCCACATGGCAGGGTAGCCGTGCGTTCGTCGACGCCCTGGGCGCAATAGCCGTACAGTTCATGAAACGCGGATCCTTCGCCGATGCTGCCTTCAATCAGGTCGGCGAGCTCGGGTCGATTGAGAGGAAACACATCGGCCTCGGCTGAGGCGAGCAGGGCGGCCGGGGCATTCGGGAACTGTCCAAGAACGGCCTGGCTGCCGATCACGACCACCTCGCGATCGTCCGCGATCGCGCCGGCGGCGCGAATCACGTGTTCAAGCTCGGAGCGCTTCATGAATGCGCCTGCGTTCACGCGGCGTCAGCACGCCGGCGAATGGCGTGGACTGGCGCAGCCGTGCCGCATTCTCGCTTTGCTCGGTGAGCAGGAAAGCGATCTCGGGCCAGGGTCGCAAGAGGATCTCTCGCCATTCGTCCAGCCAAGCCGGCGCGGGTTCCGCGTAACGCGTCGCCCAGCGTGCGATATTGCGGTGCGCGACTTCGAGCAGTTCCGGATTGCGCTCGATCTTTCGCACGATGAGCGCATGCATGGCAAGACTGCGCGACTCGATGAGTCTGTGCGAGGAAGCGATCGTTGTCGGGCGATTCGCCTGTGGAACCCAGGTGATCACAGCCTTGAACCCGGCCGCGCGACGTCGCTCGCGCAACAGTCGCATGCGCTCTGCGGCGTTCATGGCCACTCCCGTGGGAGGTCGGCCGCGGCGCGTCGGTTTCGTCCGCATGTCTATTATCGAAACTATTGACCATTGCCTAAGCAATGTCCTATCTCAGTCGCAAAGAAAGTCCGGCATGGCGCAGAAAGCCGAGCAGGAGCGCAGGCTGATGCTGCACCGAGCGGGCGGCACCGCGGGCGCGTGCGGCGAGGCTGCTCAGATCGAAGGCCGGATCGTTGGCGAGTGGATTGGTCTTGAGATAGGCCCAGAGGTATTCGACCGGGTTGAGCTCGGGTGCGTAGGCGGGCAAGTACTCCAGATGGGGCGAGCCGCTGGGGGCGCACTGGCGGATGAGGCGCCCCAGATG
>JBOHZL010000076.1:0-15718 GCA_050738495.1 Steroidobacteraceae bacterium
GTGCCGGGTCGAACATTCGGAACATTTGAAGTCCGTCGCAGAACGCAAATGTTTCGAATGTTCGACCCGGCACCACTATTGCCGCAGCGCCTTGCGCTGGAGCTTGCCGGTCGCCGTCTTCGGCAGGGCCTCGAGGTATTCGATCACGCGCGGGTACTTGTAGGGCGCGATGCGCTGCTTGACGAAGTCCTGCAGCTCGCGAGTCAGCGCGTCATCCCCCGCCCGGCCGGGTGCGAGCACGATGCAGGCCTTGACGACCGTGCCGCGCCCGGGGTCCGGCGCGCCGATCACGGCGCATTCCCGCACCGCCGGGTGTGCCAGCAGCGCCCATTCGACCTCGGGTCCGGCGATGTTGTAGCCGGCCGAGATGATCATGTCGTCGGCGCGCGCGACGAACCAGAAATAGCCCTCGTCGTCCATCCGGTAGAGGTCGCCGGTGATGTTCCAGCCGTGCTGCACATAGTCGCGCTGGCGCTCATCGTCGAGGTAGCGGCAGCCGGTCGGGCCGGTCACCGCGAGCCGGCCGGTGCTGCCGGGCGGCAGCGGGCTTCCGTTGTCGTCCACGACGCAGGCGTTGTAGCCGGGCAGCGGCTTTCCGGTCGCGCCCGGGCGGATCGCGTCGCCCTCGGCGGAAATGAAGATGTGGATCATCTCGGTCGCGCCGATGCCGTCGATGATGCGGATGCCGGTCTTCTCCTGCCAGGCGTCCGAGACCGACTGCGGCAGGAACTCGCCGGCCGACACGCAGCGCCGCAAGGACGAGATGTCCTGCCCCGCGAGTTCGCCGGCGAGCGCCCGATAGGCGAATGGCGCAGTGAACAGGCAGGTGACGCGATGCCGCTCGATGGCCGCGAGCACCGTCGCCGGAGACGGCGCCTCGATCGGCACGGTGGCCGCGCGAAAGCGCAGCGGGAATACCAAGAGCGCGCCGAGCCCGAAGGTGAATCCGAGCGGTGGACTGCCGGCGTAGATGTCGCCGGGCGCGGTCTGCAACAGGTGACGCCCGACCACGTCCGCCATCGCCAGCACGTCGCGATGGAAATGCATGCAGGCTTTGGGCTGGCCGGTCGTGCCCGAAGTGAAGGCCAGCAGGCAGACGTCATCCGATGCAGTGTCCACGTTCGCGAATTGATGCGAAGCCTTCGCGATGCGCGCCTCGAGATCGCCGTCGCCCCAGCAGACGATCGTGTCGGGGCCGCCGGGCTCCCCGGCGGCGGCGCGAAGCTCGGCCTGCAGGCGATGGTCGCAGAGCGCGAATGCCGGTTTTGCCTTGCCGATGATCGCGGCCAGCTCCGGCGCGCGCAGCATCGGCATGGTCGTGACCGCGATCGCGCCGGCCTTCATCACTGCGAGCCAGGCCGCGTAAAGCTCAGGGCCGTTGTAGCCGCGAAGCAATACGCGGTTGCCGGGCGCGACGCCCATTGCCACCAGCACGTTCGCCATGCGATTCGCGCGCGCGAGCAATTCGCGATAGCTGACGGGCCCGCCATCGGTCAGGAACGCCGGCTGGTCCCCATGGCCTTCGGCGATCGCCTCGTCGAGCAGCGCCGTTGCGCAATTCAGTCGTTCGGGATAACGCAATTCCGGCAGGTCGAAGTGCAGCCGTGGCCATTGTTCCCGCGGCGGCAATCGGTCCTTCGCAAACGTATCCACGGCAGTATCTTAGTGGCGCCGGGTCATACATTCGAACATATTGCGGCGCGCCGATATGTTCGAATGTACGACCCGGCACCGCTAGAATCGCTCCGTGGCGGCGTATCTAGAAACAGAACAAGAGCTGGCACGGCTGGCGAGAAAAGCAGCGGGGATGCGCGGCGGGCCGCGTCTCCTGATCCTGCCCGGCATCATGGGCTCGAGCATCGGGCGGCTGCGCAAGGACGGCCGCGAGGACGTCACCTGGTTCGACCCGGTCGAGATCGCGCAGGGACAGCTCACCCGGCTCGCGCTGCCGGGCGGCAACCGCTACTGGGCAGTCGGGGTGCTGCGCTTTGCCTACGAGCGACTGCGGCTCGTGCTGCGCATCGCGGGCTTCGACGCCGCGTTCCACCCATACGACTGGCGCCGCGACACGCTCTGGAATGGCCGCGAGCTGGCCGACCGGCTGATCCGCGAGCGCCGCCAGGACGTGGTCCTGGTCTGTCACAGCGCCGGCGGCCTGGTCGCGCGCGCCGCGCTCGCCCACAAGGGCGGCGAACGCATCCGCCGCGTGATCGAGCTCGGCACGCCGAACCGCGGCGTATTCGTCGCGGTGCAGGCGCTGCGCGGGAGCTATCCGCTGGTGCGCCGCGTCTCGATGCTGGACCTGAAGCACAGTGCGGAAGACCTGGCGCGCAAGATGCTGGTCACCTTCCCGGGCCTCTGCGGTCTTCTGCCCGCGGCCAGTCTGTGCAAGGACTTCGATCCCTTCGATCCGGCGCAATGGCCCGAGGGACCGAAGCCCGCAGCGAGCCTGCTCCAGGAAGCGCGCAAGGGCATCGAATCGCTGCCGCCGCCGGATGAGCGCTTCGCCCTGATCGCGGGCTTCGGCCAGGACACCGTCCTTGGCCTGCGCCGCCATGACCGCAAGCTCGAGTTCGGCCGCGGCCCCGCGGGCGATGGCACCGTGCCGCTGGCGCTCGCGCAATGGCCGAATCTCAGGACCTGGTACGTCGAGGAAAGCCACGGCTCCTTGCCGGGCAATGCCGAGGTCGGCCGCGCGGTCACCGATCTCGCGCTCGGCGACGAAACCTCTGCCTTGCCGAATGTCCTGCCGCGCCGCGGCGGCGTGCCGACCTTGTGGCAGGACGACGTGCGTGCAGCCCCGGCACCGAAAGTGGCGTGGAACGATCTGTCCGAGCGCGAGCAGCGCGAGTTCCTGCACGAGTTCGTCGGCGTCACGCAACCCTCCGCGAAACCCGCCGCCAGGCAGGAACGGGAAGCGGTCGCCAAGCCGGTCGAGTTGTCCTTCATGGAGGGCAGCATCACCCAGAGCGGCGCCGCCGCGATCGTGCTCGGCGCGTTCGCAAACGTCGAGCCCGCGGGCGCCGCACAGGCGATCGACCGGATCCTGCACGGCGCGATCAGCGACCTGGCTCGCCGGCGCGCGATCGGCTCGGCGGCCGGCGAAGTATTCGTGCTGCCGGTCGCCAGGCGCGGGCTCAGCGCGAGTCTCGTCGTGTTCGCCGGTCTCGGCCATTTCGGCCGTTACGGCCCGGACGTGCAGCGCCTCGCCGCGGCGAATGTCACGCGCACGCTGGCGCTTGCGGGCGTCGAGAATTTCTCCATGGTGCTCTGGGGCACGGCTTCCGGCGCCCTGGCCGCCGACGCGGCGCGGGCACAGCTCGAGGGCGTACTGACGGCGCTGACCGATCTTGCGCCCGACCTGCGCCTCAGGCGCATCACCATCGTGTCGCGCAGCGCGGAACGCATCGCCGAGGCGCGCCGCGTCGCGGAAGACCTGCTGCGACTGCATGGGGCGACGCCGCTCCTTAAGCTGGCAGCGCAACGCAAGCCCGCCCGCCAGGCTCCGCGCGTCGTCAAGCCGACCGCGACGCCGCTCGCCTGGCTGTTCGTCCAGGAGTCGGCGGCGCAGATGCGGATCGCGCTGCTCGGCCCTGCCCCGAAGGCGACGGCGCTGGTCGCCACGCGGCGGCTCGACCTGCGCACGCTCGAGCGCGAGAACTCGCGCCTGGTGCCCGGCATCGGCGGCGCGGAGCTCGCGGAATTCGGCGAGCGCCTGAGCGAGCTGCTGCTGCTGCCGGAGATTGCCGACGCCCTGCCGTCGGTCAAGGCAGTGCCGCTCGTCATCGTGCACGACACGGCGAGCGCCCACTGGCCGTGGGAAGCGCTCAGCATCAAGGGCTGGGCGCCGGCCGCCGCCCGGGGACTGAGCCGGCGCTATGCCGCGGAGGGCATGTCGGTCGCGAAGTGGCGCGAGCAGCGCCGCCACGCGCGCGAGCTCAACGTGCTGCTGGTGATCAACCCGACCGGCGACCTGCCGGGCGCGGTCGAGGAAGGCGAACGGGTCGCCGCGATGCTGGCCCAGCTCGATGGCGCCGGCATCACCGCGATCCGCGGCGCCGACGCGACCCGCGCGCGCCTGCTGGCGGAATTCCGCTCCGGCGACTACGACGCGATCCACTTCGCCGGGCATGCGTATTTCGACGCCACCGCGCCCGCCTCCAGCGGCATCCTCTGTGCCGGCGGGCGCGTGCTGTCCGGCTCCGATCTCGCGGCCATGGATTCGGTGCCGGCGCTGGTCTTCTTCAATGCCTGCGAATCCGGCCGCCTGCGCGCAACGGTCAATCCGCTGCGCCAGCTCGATCGCAGCGTCGGTTTCGCCGAAGCGTTCCTGCGCGGCGGCGTGGCGAACTTCGTCGGCACCTGGTGGCCGGTCGGCGACGGCGCGGCGACGGCCTTCGCGACCACGTTCTACCGGGACCTCGCCAAGGGCGACTCGATCGGCGCCGCCCTCAATGCCGCCCGCGGCGCGGTGCGCGAGCTGCCCTCAGCCGACTGGGCCAACTACCTGCATTACGGCAGCTTCGACTTCGCGCTGAAGATGTCGAAGGCCTGAGGCGGCGCGCATGGCACGCATCGCGAGCCTGCACGTGTATCCGGTCAAGTCCTGCCGCGGCATCGACGTGGACTCGGCCCGGATCGTCCCGACCGGGCTCGAATGGGACCGCCGCTGGATGGTCGTGATTCCGCCGGACCAGTTCATCACCCAGCGCTCGCACCCGAAGCTCGCGACCATCACGGTCGCCGTCGCCGATGGCGAGCTCCGAATGTCCGCGGAGGGCCATGCGCCCTTGTCGGTCGACACGGCGCACGGCGGCGAATCCCGGCCGGTACGCATCTGGGACGACCGCTGCCAGAGCATCGACGCCGGCGACCAGGCGGCCGGCTGGTTGTCGCGCGTGCTGGGAGAGACGCTCCGCCTGGTGCGCATCGACCTGGAGAAGCCCCGGCTTGCCAATCCGAAGTACGCGGGTCCGACGCCTCAGCCGCTCACATTCGCCGACGGCTATCCGGTGCTGATGATCTCCAGCGAATCGCTCGCCGAGCTGAACCGCCGCCTGCCGGCGCCGATCCCGATGGCGCGGTTCCGGCCGAATCTCGTCATCGAGGGCGTGCGCGCGCACGCGGAGGACGCGATGACGGGATTCCGCTTCGGCCCGGTCGTGCTGCGCGGCGTCAAGCTCTGCACGCGCTGCGCCGTGACGACCACGGACCAGCGCACCGGTGCGCTCGACCCGCGGCAGGAGCCGCTGCGCACGCTCGGCAAGTATCGCCACGACTACACGCTCAAGGGCCTCGCCTTCGGCCAGAACTGCACGGTGGTTGCAGGCGTCGGCAAGCGTCTCGCGGTCGGCGCGGAACTCTCGATCGAGCCCTACCAGGTATAGCGCACGCGATAGGTCACGACCGCTTCGCCGGCGGCGGCGATCTTCACCGGAAACTCCACGATGCGCGCGTCCTTCTTGTCGGAGGGCGTGGACTGCTCGACCAGCGACCACTGGCTCCAGCGGTACAGGCTCTCGCGCACGACCACCTCGACCGGCTCGTCCTTGTGGTTGCGGACCTTGATCTCGAAGGCCTCTTCCATGACCTTGCCGGCGGTGTTCAGCTTGAAGTCGGTCTGGCGGCGCTCGCCGACCACGTCGAAGGCGGTGCCGAGCTTGACGCGCACGTTTTCGTCTTTCGGCGTGTGGTCGATCTTGTCCTCGCCGATGAACTCGAGGCTGCCGTCCGCCTTGTCCTGCTGCGACACGCGGATGCGCCCGGCCGGCAACGGCATGCCCATGCCGGAGGCTTTTTTGTTATCAAATTCGAGCCAGACGTCCACCTTGCTGTTCGACGCCGGCGCGAAATCCCGATCCAGCAGCGGCGCGCCGAAAATGCCATCGAAGCTGACGCCGTAGTAGACGAGCTCCTTCTTCGCGGGCACGCGTGCAGCCGCTTCGAACAGCTCGATCTGCTTGGTCGAGTTGTTCGGGATCGTCGCCGGCCGCCCGAGCGTGTACAGGTGATACTCGAAGAAGGCCTTCTCCTCGAAGCCGGCAGCGACGTCGGGCGCCGCCGCATAGGCGCGGCTCTCGAGCGCGAACTTCTGCGCCGCTTCGATCCGGTTCACGTCGCCCGCGATTAGCTTGAGCTTCGCGTCCTGGTAGCGCGCGCCTGACTGGTTCAGCAGGCTGACCCAGGCACCGACGTCAATGAAACCGGAGTTCGCGTCGGCGCCCGGCGTGAAGATCAGGTTGTAATCCGCCCACCAGGTGATGCCGCCGGTCTGGTAGGAGACGCGCGAGCGATGCGTGCCGGCCTTCGCCGCCTGCACCTCCCATTCCAGCGTCGGGCGCGTGATCAGCCCGCCCGGCAGCTCGCCGAAGCGCATGTTGCTCCACTGGCGGAGCGCATGGATCTGGCCGTCGGCGCCCCGGAGCACCAAGCCGTCGTTGGACGAGAGCAGCGTGCCGTCCACGACCTTGACGCCGTCGCCCTGCTCCTGCTCGACGCTCACCTCGCGATCGACATAGCGCGACAGCAGCTTGTCCTGGCTCACCAGGTCGAACTGGAAGTTCTGCTCCAGCACCCGCGTGCCGGCCGGATCGGTCAGCGACAGGAACTGCACCGTGGTCGGGTCGATGAGCGCCGCGACATCGGTGAACTTGACCAGCCCGCGGCCGCGTTCCAGCTCGAGGTCCCGTTCCAGCCGCACCAGCGCGAATCCCGGCAACTGGTTGGCCATCGGCGTGCCCATGCCGGGCAGCGGCCGATACCATTCGGCGGGAATTCCGCCCGGCTGCGCGGAGCTGTAGACGGTCAGCGAGACCTGCGGTTCCGCGGCGGCGGCGTTGAGTGCGAGCAGGACGCCGGCTGCCAGCAGGCCGGAACGGACGAACGGAGAATTCATGCAGGGCCCTCCTTGGGCTGTGAATGCATAGAATAAACGGAGCAGCCCCTGGAGTCGGGTCGATGGAAACCGAAATATCGCCCTGGGTCGAGAAGCTGAAGCAACATAAGGTCCTGCTCGCGACCAGCCTGACGATCCTCGTCCTGGCGGTCGCATTCGCCTGGACCTGGTACCGCTGGGACATCGCCCAGGACCGGCTCGCGATGATGGAAAAGAAGGCGGCCGAGGGCTTCCTCCAGGCGCCGTCCTCGACCCGCACCGTGCGCGTGGACCCGCGTGCCGGACAACTGGTGCGGATCGACGCGGGCAAGTTCCCGCAGCGGATCGACCTCTTGATCTCGGCCAGGACCGACCGCTACGGGCGCTTCCGCCTGACGCTGGTGCGCCACGACGGCACGCTGATCCTGCACGCGGACCGCATGGCGCGGGATTCCAACAACGACCTCAGGATATCCTTCAACACCTCGATCCTGCCGGGCGGCATGTACATGATCCTGATCGAAGGTTACACGCGCCGCGGGAATCTCGAGGGATTCGCGGAGGCGCGCATGCAGGTGGTGGGGAAGTAGCGCTCATCGCACTGTCCGTCCTGGTCCAAAGTCACGACTCGGAGGTGTCTACACAACCCCGGTCAATTCAGATTCTGGATCGAGCAGAGAACGCGATATCTCCAACTTCCGACCCTAACCCGACACGGGACTAAAAAAGGTGTCAGGTCGCATCAGGTATACCCCAAGACATACCAGAGCAAACGTTCCAATCGTAAATGTCCGATACCATCGCACCAGGGATTTTTCTTCTCGCGACTCCTTGGGAGTCAAAGTCGGAAGTGTCGACGAGTACTTCTCAAATCGCCGGTCAAGACGCAATCCGATAAAACGCAAAGTAAGCCACCAAATATCTGCCAGCCAAACTTGTGTTCTATTGTGAGATTGATATCGGTAAGCGCGTTGATCGCGGCGACCGTTACGATTACAACTGCAGCTATAGGCAATGCCAAATATGCCGACACGCGGAAGCTGGCGCTGTGCCATGCTGCGTCAACGTTGGAGTCTCCCATTTTTCGGCGGCTTCGGCTAAACAGCACCAAAAATACTCTGTCCAGAATACTCAGCGCACGATGGTGCAGCTTACTCTCCAGACTGCGCTTCATCATTTCACTCAATCGAATGCTAGTCGGAGCACAACCTTTAGTCGGTCGTGCGTTCAAAGCTGCATCCTCGGCAAAGTTCTGTCAATATTCGCAGTTCGATTAACCAACCCATTCCTCCAACCGCAAGCCTGACTCCGAAATGAGTGCCTTGCTGCTCGCACACCTCGATCTTCGTATGGGTCTGATGTCGGCGCTGCTGTTCAGCGCAGCCATCCCGTCCGCGGCGATCCCCCAAGCGACCGCCGACGACTGGCCCGCCTATGGCCGCGACCCGGGCGGCGCGCGGTACTCGCCGCTCGCCGACATCGACAGGACGAACGTCAAGACGCTGGAGCTCACCTGGACCTTCCACACCGGGCATCTCGGCATCGAGACCGGCAGCGATCCGCGCTTCGAGACCACGCCCATCGTAGTCGACGGCTCCTTGTATCTCACGACGCCGCTCGGGGAATTGATCGCGCTCGATCCGGAGACGGGACAAGAGCGTTGGCGCTTCGACCCGGAGTCGCGCCGCAAGGCGCATTACGGCGACTTCGCCAATCGCGGCGTCAGCACCTGGCTCGACTCGAGCGCGGCGGCCGGCTCGCCTTGCCGGCGCCGCATCTTCCTCGCGACCATCGATGCGCGGCTATTCGCGGTGGACGGCGCCACCGGCAAGGCCTGCCGCGACTTCGGAGCGAAAGGCCTGATCGACCTGCGCAAGGGCCTGCGCCATGCGCCTGCCGAGTTCCCTGCCTACCAGGTCACATCGCCGCCGCTCGTCATCGGCGACCTGGTGGTGACCGGCTCCGCGATCGCGGACAATGCCTGGATCGCGCCGGCCAGCGGCGAAGTGCGCGCCTTCGATGCGCGTAGTGGCGCGCTGCGCTGGCGCTGGGACCCGATTCCGCAGGACGCTGCTGACCCGGCCTACGCATCCTGGCAGGGCGGCAGCGCCGGGCCGACCGGGGCTGCGAACGTCTGGTCGGTGATGGTCGCGGATCCCGAGCGCGGCCTGATCTTCGCCCCGACCTCGAGCCCCGCACCCGATTACTTCGGCGGCAAGCGTCCCGGCGACAACCGCTATGCGAACTCGGTCGTAGCGCTCGCGGCGGCGACCGGCAAAGTCGCCTGGCATTTCCAGACCGTGCACCACGATCTCTGGGACTACGACAACGCTGCGCCGCCGGCGCTCGCGACGCTCGTGCGGAACGGCAAGGAGATTCCGGCGGTTCTGCAGGCAACCAAGACCGGCATGCTGTTCGTGCTGCATCGCGAGACCGGCGAGCCCTTGGTGCCGGTCACCGAGCGACCGGTGCCGGCCAGCGACGCGCCCGGGGAAAAGGCCTCGCCGACCCAGCCATTCAGCGCGATCTCCCTCAGCCCGCACGGTCTCGCCGCCGGACAACTCGGGCACCTGGACGCTGCCGATCGTGGAGTGTGCAGCGCCGCACTCGAGGGGCTTCGCAACGACGGGATCTTCACGCCGCCGAGCCTCGGCGGCACGCTGGTGCGACCTTCCAACATCGGCGGCGCGCACTGGGGCGGCGTCGCCGTCGACGCGGCCCGGCAGATCGCCGTCGTGCCGGTCAATACGATCGCCGCGATGGTGCAGCTCATGCCGGCGGAGGGCCTCGACGAAGATGAAGCCGAGAAAGACTCGGACCGCCAGCGGCTCGGCTACGAATACACGCACATGCAGGGCACCGGCTACGTGATGCGCCGCCGCTTCCTGCGCGCGCCCTCCGGCGCATTCTGCACGCCCCCGCCCTGGGGCCTGCTGGTCGGCGTCGACCTCGCCAACGGGGAAAAAGCCTGGGAGGTTCCCCTCGGCTCGCACCTGGACGGCAGGGTGCCGGGCTCGCCGAATCTCGGCGGCCCGATCGCGACCGCCAGCGGACTCGTCTTCATCGGCGCGACCATCGAGCCGGCATTGCGCGCCTTCGACGTGCAGACCGGCGAGTTGCTGTGGCGCGCGGAACTGCCGGGCGGCGCCCGCGCGACGCCGATCACCTATCGCGCGGGCGGGAAGCAGTATGTCGTGATCGCCGCGGGTGGCGGCGACGGCTTCGCGGAAGGCGACAGCCTGGTCGCATACGCGCTGCCGTAATCGGCGCGCGTTTCGTCCGCATCACTCCCGCAGGATGCTGATCGGCGGGTGATTGACGACGCCGCGCGCCGCGAAAGTCCCCGCCCCGCCGACGATGACCGCGCCCGCGACCAGGCCGATCGCCCAGACCATCGGGTCGATCGCGTACTGAAGGTCGAACACCCTGACCGCGAGCAGCCAGCCGGCGACCGTCGCGCCGACCGCGGCGAGCATGCCCGACAGCATGCCGAGCGCGGTGAACTCGGAGGCGACGCCCGCGAGCACGACGCGCCTTCTCGCGCCGAGCGTGCGGAGCATCGCGCTCTCGTAGCGGCGCTCGTCGCGGGTTGACTGGATCGCCGCGAGCAGGACGGTGATGCCCGCCGCGAGCGTGAACAGGAACACGTACTGCACCGCCAGCGAGGCGCGATCGATCATGTCCCGCACCTGCGTCAGTATCGCCTCGATGTCGAACACCGAGACCGACGGGAAGCGCTGCACCAGGCTCACCAGCATCTTCCGCTGCTGCAGGTCGAGCCGCATGCTGGTGAGCCAGGTGCCCGCCAGCCCGTCGAGCGTTCCGGGCGAGAACACCAGGAAGAAATTCGGGCGGAAGCTGTCCCATTCCACCTTGCGGAAATTCGCGACTTCCGCCTCGATGGTCTCGCCCGCGACGTCGAAGCGGAGCTTGTCGCCGAGCTTGAGCCCGAGCGCCTCCTCGTAGTCGGTCGCGACCGATACCAGCGCCTTGCCGCGATTGGCTTCGGTCCACCAGCGGCCCGAGACGATCTCGTTGTCGAGCTGCGGATCTTCCGCCCAGGAGAGGTTCTGCTCGCGCTCGGCAAAGCCGCGGCCGCGGTCGCTCGCCGGCCGGTAGCGGCTGACCGAGCGCCCGTTGATCGCGGTCATGCGCGCGCGGATCATCGGGAAGAGCTCGGGCGTCGGCAGGCCGCGGTCCTCGATGAAGCGCACGAACGCCGCGGTTTCCGACGTGGGGATGTTGATCATGAAGAAATTGGGCGTCTGCTCGGGCAGGCTCGCGCGCCAGTCCTCGAGCAGGTCGTTTCGCACCACCGCGAGCAGCAGCAGCACCATCAGCCCGATGCCGAATGCGACCACCTGCACGACGCTGTCGCGCCCGCGCCGCGCCAGGTTCGCAAGTCCGTAGCGCCAGGCGATGCCCACCCCGCCGCGAATCCGGCCCGCGAGCTTCACCAGGATGAAGCCCGCACCGTAGAGGATCGCGAGCATCGCCGCGATGCCGATCGCGACGAAGGCGACGAGGCGCGTATCCCGCACCAGCCAGAACAAGACGCCCAAGAGCGCGGCGGCCGCCAGCCCGTACGAGACCGTGTAGCGCAACGGCGGCGGCTCGAGGTTCCTGCGCAGCACGCGGGCCGGCGGCACCCGCTTCAGTTGCAGCATCGGCGGCAGCGCGAAGCCGACCAGGATCGCGATCGCGGTCACCGTCCCGACGACGACCGGCGACGCGGTCGGCGGCGGCAGGTCGGTGCTCACCAGGTCGCCGAGAAGCCGGGCGAGCACCTCCTGAGCCAGGTAGCCGAAGCCGCTGCCGACCGCCGCCGAGATCAGCGCGAGCAGTGCGAGCTGGATGACCGTGACCTGGAGCACGAGCCGCTGGGGTGCGCCCATGCACTTCATCAGCGCGACGTTGTCGAGGTGACGCCGCGTGTAACGGCGCGCGGCCATCGCCACCGCGACCGCCGCGAGCAGCACCGTGATCATCGCCGACAGGTTGAGGAACCGGCCTGCGCGCTCGGTCGAGTCCTGGATCTGCGGGCTCTCCTCGGACACGTCGACGAGCCGCTCGCCCTCCTTCTTGCGCTCCGCCAGCAGCGTCTTGAACTCTTCGATGTCCGCGGCCTTTCCTGCGAACAGCAGCGAGTAGGTCGCGCGGCTCCCCAGTCCCAGCAGTTCGGTCGACGCCAGGTCCTCGAGCGGAATCAGCAGCGACGGCGCCAGGTCGATGAATGCCGAACCCTGGTCCGGGCGGTAATCGAGCACGCGGGTCACGAAGAAGTCCGCGGCGCCGATATTGACGCGGTCACCGATGTCCGCGCCGAGCCGCGCGAACAGGCGCGAATCGAGCCAGACCTCGCCGCGTCCCGGGAGCGTGTCCGTCTCGCGCGCCGGCTGGAACGGCGCGTCCGAGATCTTGACGCGGCCGCGCAGCGGATAGCCCGGGCCCGCTGCGCGCACCGCCGCGAGCGACGAATCGGCGCCGAAGAACACGACGCTCGGGAACGACACCGTGCGCGCGGTCACGATGCCGCGCGCCGCGGCGAGCCTCTCGTACGACGCCTCCGGCGGCTTGGCGGCACGCAGCCGGAGGTCCGCGGCGATCACTTCCGCCGCACGTAGCGCGACGGCCTGGCCGATGCGGTCGGTGAAGAAGCCGACGCCGGTCAGCGCCGTAACCGCCACCAGCAGCGCCGCGAGCAGCACCGTCAGCTCGCCCGAGCGCCAATCGCGCATGATCGCCAGGAAAGCGATGCGCAGCGCCCGCATCAGTTCACCAGTCGGCCGGCGTCCATCTCGATCACGCGGTTGCAGCGTTCCGCGATCGCGCGGTCGTGCGTCACCAGCACGAGCGTCGTGCCGGTCACGGAATTGAGCTCGAACAGGAGCTTGATGATGCGCGCGCCGGTCGTGCTGTCGAGGTTGCCGGTCGGCTCGTCCGCAAACAGCACGGAAGGTCTGGTGACGAACGCCCTCGCGATCGCAACGCGTTGCTGCTCGCCGCCGGAAAGCTGCCGCCGGTAGTGCCCGAGACGGCTTCCCAGCCCCACCTGTTTCAGCACGTCGCGCGCCGTGGCGCGGGCTTCCGCGTGACCGGCGAGCTCGAGCGGCAGCATCACGTTCTCGAGCGCAGTCAGCGAGGGGATCAGGTGGAAGGACTGGAACACGAATCCGACATACCGGGCGCGCGCCGCAGCGCGGCCGTCTTCATCCAGGGCCGACAGTTCTGTTCCCTCCAGCCAGACCTCGCCGGCGGTCGGTTCGTCGAGGCCTGCCAGCAGCGCGAGCAGCGTGGACTTTCCTGCGCCCGACGCGCCGACCACGGCGATCGACTCGCCGGCCTGCACCGCCAGGCTCACGTCATCGAGGATGGTCAGCTTTCCCTCGGGGCTGGTAACCTCCTTGCGCAAACTTTTGGCCTCGAGAACGGTCCTTGTGTCCATGCGCCTCGTCCTGACCCTCACCCTGTCCCTGATCGCAGCCGCGATGATTCCGGCACACGCCGCGGAACCGCCGGTGATCCTGGTGGTCGGCGATTCGCTGTCGGCCGGTTACGGGCTCGCGCCCGGGCAGGGCTGGGTGGCATTGATGCAGCAGCGGCTGAAAAAAGAAGGTTACGAGCACCGTGTCGTCAATGCCAGCGTCAGCGGCGAAACGACCGACGGCGGGGTGCAGCGGCTCACGCGTGCCCTCGACCGGCACAAGCCCGGGATCGTGATCATCGAGCTCGGTGGCAATGACGGCCTGCGCGGCCTGCCGGTCTCGCGGGTGCGCTCCAACCTGGAACTCCTGATCACGAGGAGCCGGGCCGCGGGGGCCGAGGTGCTGCTGCTCGCCATCCGCGTCCCGACCAATTACGGCCCGCGCTACGCGAATTCCTTCCAGCAGATCTACCAGGATCTCGCGACCCGCTATCGCATCGGCGTCGCCGCACTGGTCGACAACGAGGTGGCGCTCAACCTCGCCTATTTCCAGCCGGACGGCATCCACCCGAATGCCCAGGCGCAGCCGCTCCTGCTGGACAATGTCTGGGGCCGGCTCTCGCCGCTCTTGCGCCCCTAGCCAAACCCGCGTCAAATCCGGACGACCGCCGCGCACCGTGCCGGCGCCATTTTGCGTTGCAGCAATGAGTGCCTTGACGGCCATTCCTTCCGACAAGTTCTAGCTGCGCGACTATCCCGCCGATATGCCCGCGGAAATCGACCCGGATTCGATCCGCTCCCTGAAGGAGATGTTCGAGGCGGCCTGCCGCGAGTACGCGCCGCGGCCCGCCTTTTCGAACATGGGACGCGTGCTGAGCTATGCGGACATCGAGCGGCGCTCGCGCGATTTCGGCGCGTGGCTGCAGCAGGAAGCGGGCCTCGCCAAGGGCGATCGAGTCGCCCTGATGATGCCGAACATCCTGCAGTACCCGATCGCGCTCATCGGCACGCTGCGTGCTGGCATGACCGTGGTCAACGTCAATCCGCTCTACACGGCGCGCGAGCTCGAGCATCAGCTCAGGGATTCGGGCGCGAAGGCGATCGTGATTTTCGAGAACGCCTGCGCGACGCTCGAGCAGGTGCTCGCTGGCACGCCGCTCAGGAAAGTCGTCGTCACCGGCATCGGCGACCTGCTCGGCTTCCCGAAGGACGCGATCACGAACTTCGTGATCCGGCGCGTCAAGAAGCTGGTCCCGCCCTGGAAGCTGCCGGGATCGGTTCGCTTCAACGCGGTACTGGCGAAGGGCGCGCGGCTCACGCTCGACCCGGTCGACGTGAGCGGCGAGGATATTGCGTTCCTGCAATACACCGGCGGCACGACTGGCGTTTCCAAGGGCGCGGTCCTGACCCATCGCAACATGGTCGCGAATACGCTGCAGGTCGTGACCTTCATGCCGGAGCTGGGCCAGATCGAGAACTCCGCCGTGATCACGGCGCTGCCGCTCTATCACGTGTTCGCCCTGACCACGAACCTGCTGGTGTTCACCAAGGTCGGCGGCCAGAACGTGCTGATCACCAATCCGCGCGATCTGCCGGGCTTCGTCAAGGAACTGTCGCGCGTGCGCTTCACCTTCATCACCGGCGTCAACACGCTGTTCAACGCGCTGCTGAACACGCCGGGCTTCAGCGAGCTCAACTTCAGCTCACTGAAGGTCGCGCTCGGCGGCGGCATGGCGGTGCAGGCGGCCGTGTCGGAGCGCTGGCGCAAGGTGACCGGCCGCCACATCTGCCAGGGCTGGGGCCTCACCGAGACTTCGCCGGTGGGCACGGCGAACCTGCCGGGCACGCTCGAATTCACGGGCTCGATCGGCTATCCGCTGCCGTCGACGGAAATCTCGATCCGCGACGACGAGGGCCGGGCCTTGCCGGTCGGCTCGGTGGGCGAGATCTGCCTGCGCGGGCCGCAGGTGATGCGCGGCTACTGGAACCGCCCGGAAGAAACTGCGCAGGTGATGCTGCCGGGCGGGTGGCTGCGTACCGGCGACGTCGGCCGCATGGACGAGCGCGGACGCACCTTCATCGAGGATCGCAAGAAGGACATGATCCTGGTCTCGGGATTCAACGTCTATCCGAACGAAGTCGAGGGCGTGGTCGCACAGATGCCGGGCGTCTGCGAAGTGGCCGCCGTCGCGCAGCCGAACGAGAAGTCCGGCGAGGTCGTCGCGCTCTTCATCGTGCGCAAGGATCCGGCCCTGACTGCCGAGCAGGTGATCGACTTCTGCAAGCGCGAGATGACCGGCTACAAGGTGCCGAAGGCCGTGTACTTCCGGGAGGAGCTGCCGAAGACGAATGTCGGCAAGATCCTGCGCCGCACGCTGCGCGACGAGTTGCAGAAGTAGAGGGGACGCTTCCCTTCATCC
>JBOHZL010000077.1:0-15577 GCA_050738495.1 Steroidobacteraceae bacterium
GACGGACAGGCCCCTTCACGACGACCTGCAACGGAGCGCCCTGCGGTTGTGGATGGACAGCGGATGACGGAGAGTTGTGAGGTATCGGTGCAAAATTCCCATCTATGTAGGATAGCTTCGCAGCTGCTGTTGGGACACATTGGGTACCACAACGAGCACCCAGGTGCGGAGCGCATCGATGACACGGCATGTGTTTCGACTGAACCGGGAACGCGAAGCGGCGTTCGATATCGTGAGCTACGGCCGGCGTGGACCGAGTCGGCCTACGCGCTTCACGCGCGAGCAGGTCGAACAGATCGCGCGGACAGTGCGCCGCGTCCCGGAAGTCATGGTGAAAGTCTCAGGCGGCGCCAAGACGATGCGTGGCGCCGTAGCTCATTTCCAGTACATCAGCCGACAAGGCGAGCTCGAAGTCGAAACGGATGATGGCGAGCGACTCCAGGGAAAGGATGTCGCGGCCAAGCTGGTTGAGGACTGGGATCTCGACATTGATGTCGCGCTCAACCGCTGGAGGGCAATGGATCGGGGCGGTCGCCGACAGGCCAAGCTCGTGCACAACATCATTCTGTCGATGTCGTCTGGGACGTCTCCGGAACGGTTGCTGGCGGCGAGCCGCGACTTCGCGCGGGAGGAGTTCGCGCTCAAGCATCGTTACGCGATGGTGCTGCACACCGATCAGGCCCATCCGCACGTGCACCTGGTCGCCAGTGCGTACAACCGGGAGGCGACGCGGCCCAACATCCGGAAAGCCGACCTTCGGCGATGGCGGGAGCAGTTCGCTCGTCATATGCGCCAGCATGGAATCGAGGCCAACGCCACGCCGGCACAGATACGAGGACGCCTCTCGGACTTCCAGAAGGATGGAATCTTCCGCGCCGCTCGGCGCGGCGAATCACGCGTCGAATCGGAACGTGAGCGTCGAGCAATCGCGGCCGTGAAGGTCGACATGTCTAAGCTATCGATGAGCCTTGGGCGAATCTTTCAGACCGTCGAGACCGTCCACCACGACTGGTCGATGACGAGTTCATCACTCGAGGCACAGGGCCTTCGCGGGCTTGCCGCTGAAGTTGAGCGATTCCGGCAGTCGCTCCGGATTCCCAAGACGAGAGAAGACCGGACCTTGTCGGCCGCCGCGCGTGTGCCTTCCGAGCGAGTGCCGTTACAGCTCGAGTTCGGGAGGTAGTCTCGTACAGGCGCAATGTCGACGCTATGGACATTCCGGCCTCGCAATGTCGAAGGAATCGGTTTTCTTCGACATGGCCTCAGGCGGGTCGGTCAGGCGTGGCACAAACCGGGCCTATTTCCCCCTTTAGATACAGTCGGTTGGGATGTTATGTGCCAAATAGATTTTTTGTGTGCCAAATAAATACGGCGGGGCGCTAGCGCTTTAACGCAACTCGAACCAAGTCTCCGACGAAATCAGCGAATGGTCTGATGTCGCGACCCACGCTCGCGGCCTCGAGCGCCGCCATGTATTCATCGCGGCGCTCGACCGGGATGATCGTCCACGGGTAGCCGGCCGAGGCGAGCATCACGTTCATCAGGAAGCGCCCCACGCGGCCGTTGCCGTCCATGTACGGATGGATGTACACGAACATGAAGTGCCCGAGGGCGGTGCGCGCGCCGGGAAAGCTCTCCTCGGCGAGGAGCTCGAACAGCGTGGGCATTAGGTCGCGCACCGCCTCGTGCTTTGGCGGCACGTGCTTTGAGCGGCGGATGTAGACCTGCCCGCCCCTGTAACCGGCAAGATCGGCGGCACCGACGATGCCGGCGCTGACGCTTGGCGCGAACAGGGCCCGGTACCAGGCGCCGTGATCCCGTTCGACCACGGCGCCGGGGTTATCCCCATCCAGCACGCGACTGACGCTGTCCCTCACCATCTGGAACGCTTCGTGGTATCCCTTTGCCGCCATCGCATCTCGCTGCTGGCGGTCACCAGCATTGCCATCGGGATTCCAGGCGCCGCTGCGCACGCGTTCGATCAGCTCGCGGCTTACGCGGTAGCCTTCAATCGACAGCGAGTGATACGCATCCTCGACATAGATTTCATCGACCGTTTTCAGATATGCAGCTTTGTCCTTCGGCAGGCCAGGCGCTCGCGGGAAGGCCTTGTCCGCAATGTCACGCATCTCCTGCCATGACAGCCGCATGCGGGTGACGTAGGGAGAAAGCGGGCGCGGTGGGAGCGGCAAGGGAGCCCGCTCTTCGAACGGATCGCTTTCGCGCGCGTCGTAACCGGCGCTGCGCATGGCCTGAACGATGTCGTCAGCGATGTTGCCGCGGCCAATGTTCCGCAACGCGCCTGCAAGGCGCCCCGCGACAATTGTGTGACCCCCCTCAAGCAAGATCGCGAGCACGTCCGAGGCGTCGCGAACCATCGCGAGCGCGGTGCGAGCATCGGTCGGGTTTTGCGTGAACAGGCCGGGGCCGGTCGCGATGAGCGCTGCTGGAAGCGTGAACAGTCGCAGGCGGTCAACAATCTGTGCCTGGGGACGTGGTGGCACCGTGGCGCGGTTTTCGAACAGCGAGGTGTCGTGGGCGAGAGCGGTTACCTTGTTGCGCGCTTTCGGCGAGCGCACGAGCAACTGCCTGGGCACCGTCCGGTTTCCCGTATGGATGAACAACGATTGCTCCGGCGACAGCGACCATTCCTCGCCAAAGCGCTCGGTCAGATAGGCTGCGCAAAAATCCCAGAACGAGGCGTACCATGCCGTGCTTTCGCCCCGAGCCTCGTCCGGGCGGGAGGGGATGTACCAGCCCTTCATGACTTCCTGTAGGAAGCCACCGCGGAGCAGCCGCTCGCGGTGCGTCCGGCTCAAGTCCGAAGAACGCACGGCGACGACCTCGCGTTTCTGTAGGGCCTCTAGGGCCTCGAGGGATTCGGCCAGTTTTTCCTGTGGAGTTGCCATGTTTGCCCTGCTTTCGTATCTGCCTCGTCGGATCAAAATTAGCTTATTGTGCCGTACTATTTTTAGCTTATTCTGTTGTACCAAAATTAGCTTATTGTGTCTAACTAAAATTAGCTTATTGTGCTTTGTGCGCATCCCAGCCTGAATACAACCGATTGAAAGTACACTGTTTTTAAATAGACGTGGGCATGCGCTGATCTGCCATTTGAGCCGGCAACTTGCACGGATTTTTGACCAGATCGGCCTTCGAAGAAGTACTGACCGGCAGCACGGCGGCCAACACCATCAATGGCGGCGATGGAGAACGACAAGCTGACCGTGGTGGCCAGCCAGTGCGTAAGAGAATTCTCATGAACCCCGGACCCCGGCCATAACCAGTGAAGCTCAGGCGCGAGCCCTGATGGCCGTACTCGGCAAGGCCGAAGGCGAGTTTGTTGCCTCGCTGACCGCGCAGCTCTGGTGGGTGATCCGCGAAGACGATAGGAAGTACCGCGCCCGCAACGGCTCTGCATTCTTCCTCGATGCAGGAGAAGGGCTCTTTGCCGTAACGGCAAACCATGTCTTGGAAGAATGGCGTAGCGACCGGCGGACGAAGGAGGTGGTTGCGCTCCAGCTTGGCGACATTCCGTTTGAACCCGACGGACGGCATCGCGTCATCGCCACGCACGGGGAGATCGACATTGCTACCTTCCGGATTACGGCTGCTGAGGTTCGTGTCATCGGCAAGTCGGTACTGACCGGCAGCCAAAGCCAATGGCCGCCTCGACCACCCCAACAGCACCGGGGTGTCTACTACGCGGGCTTGCCCGGCATCGAGAAGCAATGGCTCTCGCAAGATGAAATCTCATTCGGTATCGTGCCAGGCGGCGGTGTGACAAGTAGCGTCAGCGACCTCGACGTGTCGAGCCTCATCGAGCGCGAGCACATCATCCCAGTACTGGGTGGCGGCCTACCCCCAGAGAATTTCGATTTCAGGGGCATAAGCGGAGGACCAATGCTCTCCGTGATCGAATACAGAGGATTGCTGCGTTCCTGGGCACTCGCCGGCGTGATCTACGAAGGTCCGAGTACGTCACCCGATCCGGACCTGTCAATTGCTGGGCTGGAAATCATCCGCGCGCGCCGCGCTTACTTCATCAGAGCGGATGGAACGCTCGATGCCGAGCGTTGGGACACCATTGTGTCACCGTCATCCGGGAAGCGCTGAAATCATGGATCGCGAATACATTACAGATCGCGTGCCCGACAAGCTCATCCAGCGGATTGATGCGCTCGGCAGCGCGGGCAGGTTTCGGCGAAGGGCGGTCCTGACGAAAGGAAACACCCGGTGGGAGCTGGTCTGCTGCATCGTTGAAGCCTTTTTACCGGGCGAGAGAGTCCCCGAGTGCATGCCCCCTCGCCGGTATCAGCAAGCAACCCTCTATGAAGACTACCTCACCACTCAGGAATGCCTGGAGTTTGCGCGTCGTCTGCAAGAGGGGCATGCGAGCTTCGACGGCATTGATCTCCAGCGCAGCCAGAACGCACATTGGAGCGTTGAGCTTTTGCCCGTGAACAATGACTTTATGGAGCGCGCCGGATACGTGATTGCCTTGCAGTTTGGGCAGGGCGGGAGTAGAGCATCGGTCCGCACATTGCTGGCGACCGATCAGCCCTACTATCCGGACGGCGACGAGGCAACGCGCGACTGGCTTTCCCTTCGCGTGTATCACGGCCACAGCGACACGCGAAACGACCATGTAATCTTCCTTCTGCCGGAAACGCGAGCGTACATCGCCAGCGCCACATTCTCGGATAAGGGAACACTCGACATCAGAGTCGCAGGAACAGGAGTCGGCGCTCTGCCGCTGCTCATCAAAGGTGCGTATTGGGAAGGAAAGGCAATGCGGCACATCGATGCGCCGATCATCAATTCGAAGGCCGAAATCGCCATGCCGCGCGACGCTGATAGTTTTGAATACTATCTAATCGACGGCGCGGCGGCCGTTTATGACTTTCACCGCGAAGATCGTTTCTCTCAGCTCCAACAGGGCCGCCGGACAATCGGCGCTGTAGAAGACACTCTCGCCGATCAGATCAGAAAAGCCTGCCGGGAGGGCGAGGGACGCCACGTTGAGTTCAAGCCGTTCATCGATCCCAGTCAGAAGCTCAAGGCGAATGACCGTAAGACGAAGCTCCTGGAAACCATCATCACCGTCGCGGCATTCGCCAACACCGGTGGCGGGCACATCTATCTTGGAGTTGAAGATGATTGCACCGTATCGGGCGTAGACGTGGAGTTGAGAACGTGGGCCAAGGGAACGCTCAATGAATCCAACATCAGCCGATATCTTGGCGTGCTCAAAAGCAAGATTAAAGAACTCGTCTACGGGGAAGTCACGCTACGGTTGTCACATGCGGAGCTTAATGGCGGAACGGTCATCGTCATCGAAGTCCCTGAGGCGACACAGAAGCCTATCGCCATTCATGGGGATCGGCACTTGTACATTCGCGCCGGCGCAAGCAATCAGAAAGCATCGCCCGAGCTGTGGAGGGGCATTCTAAAATCCGATAAGCCGCTTGGCTTGTTCTAAAAGGCGCATGACGTGCGGCACCTGAACGCGGGTGCGGGTTCGCTCATTCCGCACTCTGAGCGGGCTTGCCGTTACCCGTTTCAGTGAGCGGGTGCGAGCGGGTCTTACTCAAACCTTCCAGCAAATGCAGCGGCACAGGCAGCCGGTAATGTCTGCAAGCCACTATCACGATTGGCCACAGGCCATGTTCGACGGCTGACAGCTTTTTGAAGTGCGGCGATTGCTCGCACTCATCAAAAACTTCCTTGATCAACTCTTCTTTGGTCCTGTCCACGCCCACATTTGACGCAACCGCTCCATGCAGGTCGGTGTTCTTGTAGATCAGCGCCTCAGAGGTTTCATCCGGATACCAGAGCTGAAAATTGCAGTGCTCAAGGTGTTCTGTCTTGAAGTCCGCGACGGCTTGATACAGCTCATCCAGATCATAGAGGGCAGCGTACAGTGAGATCATCGGATAGAGAATGCTGGCGCCGGTGACGTTCTTTCGATAGTCGTCATCGCCCTTCCTGGGATGCTCCAGGAGATCGCTATATCGGCTGACCGTGCAGGGGTACAGGCCATGCGAGGAATAGGCAAAGCCAGCGCGCAAGTCTGCAAACTCATCTGGGCGTGCTTCGACGACTGCCAATGTCTCACGCGGCCGGGACGAATCCTTCGCGCAAAACCCGATAAAGCTGTCGAAAATCATGCCCGCCGCCATGTCTTGCCCGGCATTCCGATATAGCCGGAGCACGCAACGCATGACGGAAGAGACTTCAGCGTCTATGTGTGGGAGGGCTTTCTCAAAGACATGCCGGGTCAGAAAGAAATCCGGCCCGTTCACCGATTTGCTTTTTAGATTCTCGAAGGCTGTAACAACGTCTACCAGTCCTTCGTTATGCAGGGCTGCGATCTCTAAGGCGAGATCATCGCGGTCGTCGTGATTCGCCAATGAGCAGGTATAGACCGTTTCAAGAAAATCGCCGTCTGCATAGCCTTTCAGCAGATCGTTCCGAAGTGTGCTCACATCCCTTTCTTGCGGCGGCTTCTCCGTCATCGCTGCGCCTGTTTATGTTTTTCCCACCAGTTGCTCATCGTTTCGGTGATGAGATGCGCCTTTAGAACGATCCCGAGGTCGATCATGTGCCGATATTCGACGATGGGTGTAACTTGTGTGGGCGCTGGAACAACCCGGAATGAGCCTTGATCTTCCTGGGTAAATACTTCCGCAACGATCCCGAGGAGACGCACATCGACAATATCGCCGTCAAAGCTTCTCTCAAAAGAAAAGACCGGGCTACCGCTGGAGCCGGGAAACACCGACGCATCGATCAGGAACGCCGGGCGACCGCAGAAATCGAGCTGCACAGGAGTTGCCGTGGTCCCAGACCGAATGATGGGCGTGTAGTTTTTGGTGTCGTACAGACCGTTTGGATACCCGACGAAAATGATCTCCTTTACGGCATCCATCTCTTCAATCTCTTCCGCTGAGGCCAGAACTTCCGTTGAGACCTTCATGAAGTATCCCTTCACGCCGGACTTTCCTATTAGGGCGAGCTGCCAAGACAGCGGATAGACAGTGATATCGATGGCAGGATCGGGGTGGCCGTGAAACCGTGATTGTATGAAGTCCGTTTTGATGACGAACGGCTTTCCGATGATCGGCTTCCCGTCCTTGATCTCGGTCATATAGAAATACGCGAAGAATCCACCTTCAAGAACATGCTTGTTCGTGACCAGGAACAGCTCCTCGGCACCTTCATCTTGCCGAAAGGACATGATGAAGCTGGTTGCGGTACTGATTGCCTGGCCATCAGCATCGTGAACCTCCAAGAGCACCGTATTAAATAGGAGCTGCTGCGATGCGAAGTTCACGTCCATGAGGCACTACAGCCTGTTCGTCAATACTCGATCTTGAGATCGAGCTTGACGGACTGCGCGGCCACGCCGGAGAGGGACGCGATGCGCTTGCGCGCCCAGTCTAAGACTTCGGCTATGGTCCCCTGCTGGAATGTCGCTTCCGCGCGGGGCAGTTCCGGCTGCATGGAGTCTTTAGCTGCGATCCTGGCTGTAAGGTCCTCGATTCGGTAGACGCCGAGGGGCTTATGCTTGGCTGCCAGCCCGGAGCCGACACTCGCTGGCAGGCCGCGTGAATCCTCGTCGAGACCCACCCACATACCGAAATTGTCCCGGACGGTCATTCCCGCCTTGATGCGGGCCGCGTAGGATGCATCGAAGCGCTTTTGTACATCCGGCGCATCGAACAAGTACACCTCGATGCTCCGCGGGTCTTGCGGGTCATCAACTACGGCGACGATCACCACATCTACCGTGTCGAGCGTCTTCCATTTCGTTCCGCGCTTTAGCGGGGGAAAGGCGAACCACCGATCCTTGCTGGTGCGAATGGAGGCCCGCTTGCTCTTACCGCCTTGCGCGATTTCCCAGACGTTCGCGCGGCCTCGGCCCGGCACCCGTTTCAGATCGAACCCGCTTTCCTTCAGCGCCCGCGTAGCAGCGCCGACCATGACGCTCCAAGCTGGCTGGTCGTCTGCTTCATCCAGGCTGTCTGACATGGTTCAACTCACTAATTATATGGTCCGTTGACGGTTTCAGTGAAGGTATATACGGTATGAGAAATGATAGCAACCATATTAGAGAACATCTTTCAACCGTAGATGACAAGAACAGCCGCCAAGACAATCGTACAAGCGCATTCTGGAGGCCACATGATGGAAGCTGTATTCGGTCTAATCGGCGTTCTTGTTGGAGCGTCTCTAACATGGATTCAAGAAGCTTGGTCAGACAGTAGAACTCGCGAACGCCACGCCCGTTATCTTGCGATCCGCGTTGTATGTGTCCTCGACAAGTACGTGGAGAATTGCGCTGACGTCGCTTTGGACGACGGCCTGTGCGAAGGGCGACGAAATGAGGAAGGTTGCCTTGAACCGCAGGTTTCGCCTCCGTCGTCACCTGCCTTTTCTGAAGACTTGGACTGGAAGAGCATCGATCACGAATTGATGTACCGGCTCCTATCGCTGCCGAGTGAAGCCGAGGCGGCAAATCGCATGATCGCCGGAGCCTCTGAACATGCCGATCCACCGGACTACGAAGAGGTTTTTGAGGAGAGGCAGTATCAGTACGCAAAGCTTGGATTGACGGCATTCGCGCTTGCTGAGGAGATTAGAAAGAAATACGGGATTCCCTCTCAAGAGCTTGGCGACTGGAACCCGGCCGAGCAACTCACGAAAGTGAAAGGACGGGTGGAAGAACAGCGCCGCAAGCGTGGGCAATATTTGGCGGAGTCGGCGTCCTCACTGTCAGGCCCTTGAAAGCGGCCCGATGGAGCGCAGCATGCATCACGACGTGGTTATCCGAACTCCGGAGCATTGTTCCGAAGAGGAGCGCGTCGCCTTCATTGCTCTCGCTGAAAGAAGCGCCGAGGTTAGGCGCCCGGATTTAGAGAGCGGCTTTGACAGAGCACGCTTTCTGCTGTGGACGAATGATGCAAGAGGACTAACTGGCGTTTCTGCGCTAAAGATTCCGCGCTCGAGCTATCGGGAACGAGTGTTCGCTGAAGCGAAGTGCAATCTTCATTGCCAGGATTACCCGCTAGAGTTTGGCTATCTCTACGTCGAAGAAGATAGACGAGATCAAGGCTATGGAACGACTCTCGTAGATCGAACATTACAACTTGCTGAATCGGATGGAGTGTTTGCCACGACCCGCGAAACGAATGAAGTCTTTCATCCCTTCCTGACCAAACGCGGTTTCGTGCGGGCTGGTGAACGTTGCAAGTCGAAACGCGGTGATTTCTGGTTGCTGCTGTTTGTACGGTCGGGAGCGGAGCGGCGTTGAACGGTGACCACCTCTACGGGCTGGCTCAGTTCGTACCGTAGCGAAAACGTAGCGTTTGGTGCCATTTCGTGCGCTGCGGTGCCAGTTTCGAGTGAGGGCGGGCCTGCTAAGTGGTTGAAAAACAAGAACCTCTCAAATCTTCTCAAATCATCGTCGCGACTACGAACCAGGGGGTCGGGAGTTCGAATCTCTCCGGGCGCGCCAATTCTTCAAGCACTTGCAGATCATCAATGCAACGTCCGTAGTGAAAACGTAGCGTTCGCTGCTACGTTTTCGGCCGATGGCGCGACCGTGAGCGCCTGAGCGGGTTGCCGCTCGATGCGTCCGGCGACGGAGCTCAGCTTCTCCGGCGCCAGGTGCGCATAGCGCAGCACCATCTCGTACGACTTCCAGCCTCCCAGTTCCATCAGCTCCGGCAGCGAAGTGCCGCTCTGCACGTGCCAGGAGGCCCAGGTGTGCCTCAGGTCGTGGAAGCGGAAGTCTTCGATGCCGGCGCGCTGCTTCGCCTTGTCCCATGCCGTCGTGCTTTGGCGGATGCGTTGACCGGCGAAGGTAAAGCACCAGCGCGGATGCTGACCGAGCGTCGATTCGAGCGCGGCCATGGCATCCGCATTGAGCGGAACGCCGCGACTGTCAGCGGTCACCCAATAATCCCCGGTTGTGGTCAGGCAAATTTCCCCACCCTCGATAACGGAGGGTACGACGATGTTGGACGAGACGAGCAGGACGGCGAGTATCTCCGCTGGCGATGGGCACGCCGCGGAGCAGAGCATGATTGGACGGGAGCGCTGGGAAGAGATCCGCCGGTTGCATTTTGAGCAGCGGTTTGGGATCTCCGGGATTGCCCGGATGCTGGATCTGGATCGCAAGACGGTGCGCCGTTGCGTGCGTGAGCACGTGCGGCGGGGTTATCGCCGGGAGCCGCGCGGGGTGACGCTGCTCGGCCCGCATCAGGGGTTCCTGCGCGCGCGTGCGCCGCAGGTCGGTTACTCGGCGCGGATCCTGCACCAGGAGTTGCGCCGGGAGTGTGGTTTCCAGGGCAGCTACGAGACCGTGAAGCGTTTCGTGGCACCGCTGCGCGAGCTCGACAGCGCGCTGGAGGGGACGCAGCTGCGCTTCGAGACTGCCGCCGGCGTGCAAAGCCAGATCGACTGGGGCGAGGCCAAGGTCAACTTTCACGCGGGCCGGCGCGTGGTGCACTTTTTCGTGATGACGCTGGGCTTCTCGCGCCGCGGTTTCTACTACGCCTGCGCCGATGAGCGGCTCGGCCAGCTGCTCGATGCGCATGAGCGCGCGTTCGAGCATTTCGGCGGCCATACCCGTGAGCACCTGTACGACCGCGCCCGCACCGTGTGCTATCCCGATGGCGAGGGCCGGATCGTGTGGAACCCGACCTTCAAGGCGTTCGCCGACTACTGGGGGTTTGAGCCGCGATTGTGCCGCCCGTATCGGGCCCGCACCAAGGGCAAGGTCGAGTCCGGGGTCAAGTACCTGAAGCGCAACTTCCTGCGCGGCCGGGTGTTCCAGGACATCGTCGACCTGCAGCGTCAGCTCGACCAGTGGAACGCCGAGATCGCCGATCAGCGCGTGCACGGCACCACCCATGAGCCGCCGATTCTGCGCTTCGAGCAGGAGCGCGGCGCGCTGATCCCGACCCGCGGCCAGCCGTCCTTTGCGCTGGCCGGGCGGCGCAGTCGGATCGTCGCCTCCGACTATCTGGTGAGCTTCGAGACCCACCGCTATTCCGTGCCCTTTACGCTGATCGGGCAGACCGTCGAGGTCGAACGCCAGGGCGGGCACCTGGTGATCTTCCATCGCGATCGTGCGGTCGCGCATCACGTGATCCCGGCCGGCAAGCACCCGCTGGTACAGCAGCCCGCGCACGGGCCGGGCGCGGTGGCGCGCAATGCCCGACGGCGCTTCGCTCCACCGCAGGGCGGCGTTGCCGGTAGCGTCATGGACGAGGTCGAGATCCGCGACCTCGCGCTCTACGAGCATCTGGCGCACCCGCCGATGACAGCGGCGGTGGCGCCATGAACGCCGTGCAGCTGGAACGGCTGCAGGAGAGTCTGGCGCGGCTGCGCTTGGTCAAGAGCCGCGAGCGGCTCGAAGCGCTGCTGCAGGAGGCCTCGACCCGGGAGCTCAGCTACGCCGACTTCCTCGATCAGTTGCTGTCCGAGGAAGTCAGCTCCAAGACCCAGAAGAACATCGCCATGCGCACCAACCTCGCACGCTTCCCGTTCGTCAAGGGGCTCGAGGCCTTCGATTTCAGCTACCAGCCCTCGCTCGACAAGAAGCAGATCGTGCAGCTCGGCGCCTGCCACTTCATCGAACACGGCGAGAACGTCGTGATCCTGGGACCGCCGGGCGTCGGCAAAACGCATCTGGCCGTGGGCCTGGGTCTGAAGGCGATCGAGCACGGCTACCGGGTCCTGTTCACCACCGCCGCCAACATGATCGCCACCCTGACCCGGGCCCTCACCGAGAACCGCCTCGAAGACAAGCTCAAGACCTACACCGTGCCGCGGCTGCTGATCGTCGATGAGATCGGCTACCTGCCGATCGAGCGCACCGGCGCCAACCTGTTCTTCCAGCTGATCTCCCGGCGCTACGAGAAAGGCCCGATGATCCTCACCAGCAACCAGTCCTTCGGCGCCTGGGGCGAGGTGTTCGGCGATCGGGTCATCGCCACCGCCATCCTCGATCGCGTGCTGCACCATGCCATCACCATGAACATCCGCGGCAATTCCTACCGGCTCAAGGACAAGCTCAAAGCCGGCCCGGTCCGCGCCGAAGAACCGGCCACCGCCATTAACTGATCCACACCAGGTGGGGGTTTTTCAATGACCACAACTGGGTAAAAATGAATGACCGTTGACAGCGACCCTCGCCCGATTTCGTTGTGCCGTGATCAAGCCATGCGACCTTGCGCACGAGATTGACGCGGCTCCATTCGAGCCCAAGCATCTCCCCCGCACGGCAACCCGTCGCGAGCGCGAACTTCACGATGGGTTTCATATGCTCGGGCAAGGCATCGATCAATCGGTCAGCCTCCTCGCGTCTCAGGAAGCGCACGCGCCGCCGGGGTTCTTTCAGCATGCGAATCCTCGGAGCCCCACGAAGCCAGCGCCAGTCCTGATGCGCGACGTTCAATATCCGCCGAACCACCTCGAGTGCGCGATTGACGGTCGCGTTCGAGACACCATCCTTCGACCTGCGATCGCGGATGAACGGCTGCAGAACCGTCATGTCGACCGCATCCAGCCGCCGGGACCGGAGATATGGATCGAGCTTCTTCAGATGATCCTTGTCATCCGGGAGGCTCTTCTTGTCTCCGAACTCCTCGAGATATCGCATGACGGCTTGCTGCCATACGACGATGCCGAGGAGCCCCTGCTGCCGGGCTTCAAGCGCCTCGCTCTTCAGGCGGACTGCGAAAGCCTCGGCGGCGGTGCGATCGACACACCCAGTGCTTTGGCATACGCGGCGTCCGTCTGCGAGTACGAGGTTGATCCACCAAAACCGCGAATCCTTGCGGCGGTAGAGTCCACGTTCACGGGCCATAGAATCTCCTTCCAGGCCCGCCCTCGGCACTTATCCTGTTGCATGCGCGCGTCGAGATCAATGCGGTCGTAGAGCTTGCAGCGGCCCTTGCGGATGAAGGGCAGATCCATGGAGTCGAAGAAGCGGAGGCTGCAGCGGATGTAGGCGGCGGCTTCACGTTTCGTTAGATATCGAAAGGTCGTTGGGGCGTCCTGCGTCATTGCAGCTGCGACGATGGCGATTTCAGGAGCGATTCGCGAGGGCAAGAATTGCGGGACATTCCTGCGTATCCGAATAGCATGGAAACGTGATAACACTTCGCTGCACCCAGAAGGTCCGCAAGCGTCTGAGGTTGGCGGCGAGACTGCTGGACCCGTTGCCGCCGACCACAGCGCTCGGGGACTGGTACGTGAACCTGGTGCGATTCGGCCGGCAGCAGGTCATCATGGCGACCAGCGAGCGCTCACTGCTGACGGTGCTGCTGCCAGCGCGTGAATTACGCCAGAGCCTGGTCCCGAATCTTCGGCGGGCGGTACAGGACCTGCTCACTGCACTTGGGATTCCACCAGACACCGTGAGCCGCGAAATTGCCGCGATGCAGCCGACCGCATATGCCAACGCCGTGAACCGACGGGTGCTCGGCTCGATGAACGATTTTGCCAAGCAGATCGGCGCGTATCTGGACCGGACCGGCGACGCCTTGGAACTCGCGCGGGAGCTGAGCGACACGCCGATGTCGGCGGTCGGATCGAAGTCCCGTCTCGGCATTCCGGCGGATGTGGCCCGCGAGCTCCTCGCGGCGCATTACGCGGCCTCGCCGTTTCGACACTGAGAGAGTGCTCTATTGCTTCGCGGCCTGGCCCAAGGCCATCTGGAGACGCACTGTCCGATAGTATTGACAGAATAGAAATTTCTGACGATGATATCGGACACTATGCCACGAGTCGTCCGACAACCCTTTCCCGCCAGCCGTCGCCAGCTCGCTGCTTTCGGCGAACGGCTCCGTCTGGCCCGCAAGCGCCGGAAGATTTCGACGGTGCTCATGGCCGAACGCGCGGGCATTTCCCGCGATACTCTCAATCGGGTCGAAAAGGGCGATCCCGCGGTCAGCCTCGGCACGTATCTGCGGGTCCTGCGTGTCCTCGGGCTCGACGGCGACCTCGAACTTCTCGCGGGTCAGGATCGGCTCGGCCGCAGGCTCCAGGACCTGGCACTCGATCCGGCTGTGCGGCGCGGAAGCTGACCATGGCGCGCAAGGCAAAAGACACCGTGGATGCCGTCGATGTCTATCTGGACGCGCTCGAGCTCGGGCCTCTCAGGAAGGTCGGCCGGCTGTTTCACCGTCGCTCCCGCTCGCAAAGCGCGCTCTCGTTCGCCTATTCGCCCGAATGGCTCGCGAGTCGCGACGCCTTCCTGCTCGATCCGCGCCTCGAGCTCTACGCCGGCGAGCAATATGCCGCCGACGGCGCAACGACTTTCGGCACCTTTCTTGATTCAGCGCCCGATCGCTGGGGCCGCGTCCTGCTCGATCGGCGCGAGGCACTCGCCGCCCGCGATGAGCGGCGTGCCACTCGTCTGCTCACCGACTGGGACTATCTGCTGGGCGTACATGACGAGTCCCGCCTCGGGGCTTTGAGGTTTCGGCACGATGATACCTCCCCATTTCTGGATCATCAGGCCCTGGCCGCACCGCCGATCACCTCGCTGCCGGAGCTCGAAGCCGTGAGTCTCGCGCTGCAGAAGGAGGGCGCCGAAGAGCTGCCCGCGTATCGGCAATGGATCGCGACACTCCTGGCACCCGGCACGTCGCTTGGAGGCTCACGGCCGAAAGCCAATTTCCGCGACCGCGACGAGTCGCTTTGGATCGCCAAGTTTCCAAGCGCCGATGATCGCCACGACGTGGGCGCATGGGAATACCTGCTGCATGAACTGGCCGTCGCCGCCCGGATCGAAGTCCCAACCTGTCGGCTGGCACAGTTCGATCATAGGTACCGCACGTTCTGCTCCAGGCGGTTTGACCGCGCGCCGCGCGGCCGCCGCTTCTTCGTGTCCGCCATGACGCTGCTCGAGCGGCGCGACGGGGAGGCCGCGAGCTATCTCGAGATGGCCGACTTCATCCAGAACCACGGCGCGCGGGGAGCGGTCGAGGCCGATCTGGAGCAACTCCTGCGGCGCGTCCTGTTCAACGTGCTGGTCGGAAACACCGACGATCACCTGCGCAACCACGGCTTTCTGCGGGAGACGACCGGCTGGCGCCTCGCACCGGCGTTTGACCTGAACCCCAATCCTTCGAAGCACCATCACGCCTTGCGGCTCAATGAGGCAAGCGATGAGCCCGATACTGATACCGTCATGAGCACGGCTGAGTACTACCGATCGAGCGCCCGCGATGCACAACGCATTCTCGCGGAGCTACTCATCGTGACGCGCAGTTGGAGAAAGCGCGCGAAGGCGGCGCGACTTCCGGCGAGTGAGATCGCCCGGATTGAGCCAGCCTTCGCATTGAGCGAAAAGGGGTGAGGTTTCGACGGAATCTGGAGCGATTTGTTGGGATGGGCATTTTGCAGGTGAAGGCGTGCGGATGGCGGTGAAGCGCCATCCGGGCAGAAGCTGAGGGTTCCAACCCTCCGAAGCGAAGGAGACCTGCAATGAGTGCGACGATTGCGATTGATCTGGCGAAGAACGTGTTCGAGCTGGCGGTGGCGGACGGGAGCGGGG
>JBOHZL010000078.1:0-15557 GCA_050738495.1 Steroidobacteraceae bacterium
GCGCGTTACGCGCGCGCCTTGGCGGGACAAGGCGCGAGCCGAAGCCCCATAGCCGGGACTATGGGCAAGGCGAGCAACGATGTCCCGCCAAGGCGCGCCCGTAACCCGGAGGGACCGGGTAATTGTGGTCGCTGGCTGTGTTGCTCGTCGCTCATCTATCACGATACACATCTCTCCTCGCGCCTTGCCAGCGACCACAATTGTCCCGGTCGGGCCCATGCGAGAGTCGATCAGAGGCTCCTTGACACGATACCTCAGGCGTTTGCGGCTGGAAGCGGCGCGCCGGCGGTCCACGCCTGCGCGCGCAGGCGCTCGATCAGGCCGAGCGCGGCGCTCCTGCCTTCGCGCGAATGCAGCGGCAACACCAGTACGTCGCCCGGCCGGGCCCAGGCGAGCGCCTGGCGCACGGCCGCGTCCTCGTCCCTCGCGTCGACGACCGACGCCGGATCGATACCGGTCGCAGCGAGCGCCCGGCGCAGGATCGCGGGCACTTCGCCGGCTTCCCGCCCGCGCAGGTAGCCGCCGAGCTCCTTGACGACGACGAGATCGGGGAGTGCCCCCGCCGCGACCGACGCGAGCCGGTCGATGTCCGCGTCCTCGCGATTGCCCGCCTGGCCGAGCAGCAGCGCGAGCCGGCCATTTCCGCGCAATCGCTGTGCGAAGTCCACGAGTCCCGCGAGCGCCGCCGGGTTGTGCGCGAAATCCACGATCAGATTGAGGCCGCCCAGCTCGTAGCGCATCAGGCGTCCGGCGTTGTCCTTCGGGTCCGCGCCGAAGCGCGCGAACGTGACGGCGATGGTCCCAGGCTCGCTGCCGATGCCGGCGGCTGCCAGCGCCGCCGCGGCGAGATTCGAGATGTTGAACTGCGAGTGCCCGCCGGCCGCGAGCGGCATGGCGGCAATGGCGCCCAGGTCGTGTTCGCGGCCGCATTCAGCGAGCGTCAATCGCCCGCTCGACACGCCGCAGGTCCTGCCGCCCTGCCGGCGATGCGCGGCCAGCAGCGGATGCGCCGCATCGCGCGCGAACCAGGCCAGCGTCTTTCCGGTCATGGGGGCGAGGCGCGACAGGATCGCGTCGTCGGCATTCACCACCAGCACGCCGTCCCGCCCGACCGCGCGTGCCACCGCCAGCTTGACGCCGGCGAGGGCCTCGAGGTCGTGAATGCCGTACTCGCCGAAATGATCCGCAGCGATGCTGGTCACCACGGCGGCGTCGGCACGGCCGACCGCCAGACCGCGGCGCAGGATCCCGCCGCGCGCGGTCTCGAGCACGGCCGCCTCGACGCGCGTGTCGTGCAGTACGCGGCGCGCGCCGGCCGGTCCCGCGTAGTCACCGGTGCCGATGGCGTGGCTGCCCACGAACACGCCATCGGTGCAGCAGTAGCCGGTCTTGCGCCCGGCGGCCGCAGCGCAGGCCGCGATGAGACGCACGACCGTGGTCTTGCCGTTGGTCCCGGTCACGAGCGCCGTGGGGATGCCGTGCAACCCGTCCCATGGGATCTCATCCGGGTCCGGGAGCTGGTGCAGCAGCCAGCCGCGGCCGCCCGCGCCCGCGCCGAGAGTCAGGAGTTCGTCGTCGCAGAGCCAGGGCAGTCCGCGCGCCGTGGCCGCCGCAAGGAGCTCGCGCAGGCGCGGATTGGCCTCGCGCGCCGCGCGCCGGCGCAATCGCAGCATCGCGCCGGCCGCATCGAGCACCGGCGGCTCGGGTTCCTCCGGCTGTTCCGCGGCAAGTGCTGCGATCAGTCCGGGCGTGAGGGCCGGATCACGCGCCGCAAGCGTGGCGCAAAGCGCCCACTCGTTGACCTCGGTCGCGGTGAAGAGCTGGTCCGGCGGCGCACCGAATGCGAGCGAGGCACTGCTCGCGTGCGCGATTGCGGCGATGGCTGCCTGCGGCCAGTGCAGCTCGCCGCGGGCGAGCTGCACGCGGCGCTCCCAGTCGCCGAGGATCGCCGCATCGGTACCGGTCGCCTCGAGCACGGCGCCGGGACCGTCGAAGAACCGGTTGTGGCCGGTCAGCCGGCGCGAATCGCCGAAGGGCGCTGCGGCAGGCTCACTCAGTCGGCCGCCTCGGGCGCGTAGCGGATGCCGCGCTCGTCGCGGATCAGGCCGTCGAGGGACATCGGCGCGGCGCTCTCGAGCAGCGTCTCGGTGACCGGCGTCGCGGCCACCGGTTCGGGCGCGCGCGCGACCGGCGCGGGCGCACCTTCGGGACGGAAGCGGATGATCTGCTTCCACGAACGGACCAGGGCGTCCGAGAAGATCAGCACCAGGTCGCCCGGCTGACCCATGCGCAGCGCCGCGTCGATCGCCTCCTGCTCGTCCGGGATCACCGAGATCGCCGACTGCGGCACGCCGGCCGCGAGCAGCGTCGCCGCCATGATCCGCGGCACCTCGTCAGGCAGACGGTCGCGCAGGTTGTCGTCGCGCCGGCAGACGTAATGGTCGAAGCGACCGGCGGCGGCCTCTGCGATTGCCCGCAAATCCTCATTTCGCCGGTCGCCGGGACCGGCGAGCACGACGATGCGCCGGCCCGTGACGTCGAGCCGGCCGGCGAGTTCCGACAGCATCGAGACCGCGTGCGCATTGTGGCCGTAGTCGAACAGCACCTTGAACGGGTGCTCGTTGAAGATGTTCATGCGACCCGGGGCCTGGAAGAAGGTCGAATCGAAGGTGCGCAGCCCCTGGCGGATCGCATCGAGCTTGACGCCGAGCGAGAACGCGATCGAGGCGGCGAACATGGCGTTCTGCACGTTGTGCGTGGCCCGGCCCTCGAGCGTCGCCGGGATCAGATGGGTCCAGAGCAGCGGGATGTGTCCGCCCTTGTCGTACAGCGCGATCATCTGGCCATTGACGCCGGCCTCGAGCGCGCAGGCGCGCCCGCCGGCGCGGATGTGCTCGCGCACCAGCGTGTGCTGGGGATTCATGGTCACGTAGCAGATGTGTTCCGCATCGGTGTGCGCCGACATCCTGAGTACCAGCGGGTCGTCCGCATTCAGCACTGCGCAGGCGGTCGCGACCTCGACCACGACGCGCTTGACGTCGGCGAGCTGCTCGAGCGTGTCGATGCCCTTGAGGCCGAGGTGATCGGCCTGCACATTCAGCACCGCGCCGACGTCGACGGCGGACACGCCCATGCCGGCGCGCAGCAGGCCGCCGCGCGCGGTCTCCAGCACCGCGGCGTCGATGTGCGGGTCGGCGAGCACCATGCGCGCCGACACCGGCCCGGTCATGTCGCCGGCGACCGTGCGCTGCCCGTCGATGTAGACGCCGTCGGTGGTCGTGAGCCCCGGCGTATAGCCCGCCATCTTCAGCACGTGCGCGAGCATGCGTGCGGTGGTGGTCTTGCCGTTGGTGCCGGTGATCGCCGCGATCGGCACCCGTGCCGGCGTGCCGGGCGGGAACAGCATGTCGATGACCGGGCCCGCCGCGTCCCGCGCCGTGCCCTCGGACGGCGCGACGTGCATGCGGAAACCCGGGGCGGCGTTGATCTCGCAGATGCCGCCGCCGATCTCGCGATAGGAGAGGGCGATGTCCTTCGACAGAAAGTCGACGCCGCCGACGTCGAGCCCGATCGCCTTGACTGCACGGACCGCCATGTCGCGGTTGTCCGGGTGGATCACGTCCGTCACGTCGGTCGCGGTGCCGCCGGTCGAGAGGTTCGCGGTCGAACGCAGGAACACGACACGGCCGGCTTCCGGCACCGACTCCGGCGTCAGCTCGGCGCGCGCGAGCATCCTGAGCGCCTGCGGGTCGATCTCGAGCCGCGTCAGCACCTTCTCGTGCCCGACGCCGCGCCGCGGATCCTGGTTCACGATCTCGACCAGCTGCGACACCGTATGCACGCCGTCGCCCACCACGTGGCCCGGCGTGCGGCGCGTGGCAGCGATCAGCTCGCCATTGACGACGAGCAGCCGGTGGTCGTCGCCCTCGAGATAGGTCTCGACGATGACCGAGCGCGAATGCTCGCGTGCGGCGACGAATCCGCGCGCCACTTCCTCGTCGGTCGTCAGGCGGATCGAGATGCCGCGGCCGTGATTGCCGTTGTAGGGCTTGGTGACGACCGGAAAGCCGAGCCGGCGCGCGGCGTCGATCGCCTCGCGCTCCGTCTGAACCAGCTCCTGGCGCGGCACCGGCAGGCCGAGCGCGCCGAGGATCCGGTTGGTCTCCTCCTTGTCGCTCGCGAGTTCGACCGAGATGTGCGGCGTGCGGCCGGTGACGGTGGCCTGCACCCGCTGCTGGAACTTGCCGTGGCCGAGCTGGATCAGCGACTGGTCGTTGAGCCGCAGCCACGGGATGCCGCGCTTCTCGGCGGCGTGCACCAGCGAGGCGGTCGACGGGCCGAGTGCGCGCCGTTGCGCGAACTTGATGTACTGGTCGCGTGCGGTGGCGAAGTCCCAGCCTTCGGGCACCGAGCCGGACGGCCTCAGCCGTTCGGGCAGCAGCGAGCACAAGAGGCGCAAGGCCAGCTCGCCTGCCGCGATGCCTTCCTCGCGTTCCGCATACTCATAGACGACCGAATAGAGACCGGGAGCGTCGAGGCTGCGCGTCTTGCCGAATGTGACGTCTTCGCCGGCGACATTCTGCAATTCGAGCGCGACGTGCTCGAGCACGTGGCCGAGCCAGGTGCCCTCGTCCTCGCTCATGCGGCGGATGAGGCCGCCCGGTTCCTGGTAGGAGCAGCCGTGCTCGGCGAGCCCCGGCAGCGCCGCGATCAGGCCGTCGACGAAGCCCTTGCCGAGCTTGCCGGTCGGCCAGTTCTCGAGCTCGCCGAGGTCGAGTTCGAGCCGGATGACCGGGAAGCGCGCGTAGTGCGAGGGCCCGACGTAGACGGAACGGTCGAGGATGCGCATGTCGGGCGGCCGGGTCCTGGGCGATGGATCGGACCTGGCATGATCGCATACGCAGCCGCGGCCGCGCGGCCCGCCGCCCTGGCCGGGGCGGCAACTGGTGCCGCCCCCGTTTCGCGGCCGGAGCGCGGGTTCAGGCGGCCTTTCCCTTGGCCAGGGCGCGCACGTCGGAGGCCCGGAGCGCTTTGCCGCCGATGGCCCAATCGCCTTGCTCGAACTCCTGCACGCGCACCCAGGTGACGCCGCGCATGGATTCGCCTTCGACCTCGATCATCGCCGCAGTGACCTTGGCGATGAGCTCCTGCTTCTGCGTGGGGCTGAAAACGTCCTTGATGATGTCGATGGTTACCAGCGGCATTCGTTGTCTCCTGGCGTGATGGGGTTGTCGATCGGATCAAGGCTTTGCGGTCCCGGATGGAATCGCGTCCAACGGGGCCTCGAAGGCGATGAAGAGGACGCAGGGAACGTCGCTGATGCAGGCGGCGCTGTGCGGGCGCGTCGGTGGCCCATAGGCATACATGCCGGCAGTCAGCCGTGCGGTTTCCTGGTCCTGGTAAGTGACGTGAAGCTCGCCGGCGACCAGGATCATCCGCTCGGCGGACGTGTGCGTATGCAGCGGGATCTCCGACTTGCCGGGCACCCTGAACAGGATGTCGACATTCGGCTTCGACGGGTCGCCGTGCAGCACCGCGATGCCGCACCCTTCGGGCAGGAACGCCGGGCAGGGACCCCATTGCAGACTCGCGTCGTCGGCGGACCTGGCAAGCGCCGGTTCCTCGATTGGCGCCTGCGCGTTCTGTGCCGATGCGAGTGGCAAAAGGGCGACGGCGAGCAGGCCGCAGGCAGCGGCCGGAAAGAACCTGCGGAGCGTCACTGCGGACTTCACGGCGATGACTCCTTTGGGCGCGAGTTGCGGCTTGCGGCGTCCGGCCCGGACCCTGACCTGACCCATAGCGTCGCAGGTGGCGGACTGCGAAGCTTGCAGATCTTGTGGAGATCGCATGGAGGATTCCTGCGACCCGCCCGGCCGGTGATTTATGCTGCAGGCCGTGATCTACCGGTTCGACGAGTTCGAGCTGGACCTGGCAAGGGCCGAGCTGCGCGCAGGCGGCGCCGTCCGCCCGCTGGAGCCCCAAGTCTTTGCACTCCTGACCCATCTGGTCGAGAACCGCGACCGGCTCGTGACCCGGGACGAGCTGCTGGAAAAGGTGTGGGATGGGCGGCTCGTCTCGGATGCGGCCATCGCGAGCCGGATCAAGTCCGCGCGCCAGGCGCTCGGCGACGATGGCACGGCCCAGCGCTACATCCGTACGGCCCACGGGCGCGGCTTTCGCTTCGTTGCGCTCGTGAAGGCGGTCCACTCCGGCGGCGCCATCGCGGCGGAAGGGTCGCACGAGGCTGCCCCGCCGGAGGCGGGACGCATGGATGCGGCCAAGCCCTCGATTGCGGTGTTGCCGTTTCGCCTGATCGGCGATGCCGGTCCCTACGCGGCCGTAGCGGAAGCGCTGCCCGACGAACTCATCGTCGATCTCGCTCGCCTGCACTGGCTGTTCGTCACCGCGCGCGGTTCGTCATTTCGCCTGCGCGCCGCGGACGCCGACATGGGCGAGATCGGCCGCCTGTTGGGCGTGCATTACTGCCTGGCGGGCACGGTCGAGCTCGCGGGCGGACGGCTTGCCGTCACGGTCGAGCTCGTGGACACCCGCGACGCGGGCGTCGTCTGGGCAGAGCGTTTCGGTGGCTCGCTCGACGACGTGCACCGCGTCCGTGAGGAGATCCGGTCGAGCGTGCTTGCCGCGCTCGAGATCCAGATCCCGCTGCACGAGGCTGCTCTCGCACGCCTTGGCGTGACCGAGGACCTCGATGCATGGTCCGCATATCATCTGGGCCTGCAGCACATGTACCGGTTCAACCGGCAGGACAACGCCGCCGCGACCGCGCTGTTCCAGCGCGCCGTGGCGCGCGACCCCCGATTCGCGCGCGCGCACGCCGGGCTGTCCTTCGTGCATTTTCAGTCCGCGTTCATGCGCCACACCGACGATCTGGCAGCGGAGGTGGACCTGGCACGCCGCTTCGCCGCGCGCGCGTACGAGCTGGATGCACTGGATCCTTTCGTGAACTTCGCGATGGGTCGCACGTACTGGCTGGTCGGCGACCTGGACGGCGGCCTGCCCTGGCTCGAACGCGCGACCGCCCTCAGCCCGAGCTATGCACAGGGCATCTATGCCCGTGCCTGGACCGAAACGCTCGCTGGACGCGCCCCGGAGGGCCGGGTCCACGTAGACCTCGCGATGCGCCTCTCGCCGCTCGACCCGCTCTACTATGGGATGCTCGGCACGCGCGCATTCACGCACCTGATGCTGGGCGAAGAAGTCCCGGCGGCGGCCTGGGCGGAACGCGCGGCGCGCTCGCCCGGAGCGCACGTGCTGATCGCCATGATCGCCTGTGCCGCGCAGGCGCTCGCCGGCAACGACGAGGACTCGGTCGCCTGGGCGGCGAATGTGCGCGAGCGCAATCCCGCGCTCACGCGCGAGGATTTTTTCCGCTCGTTTCCGATGAAGGTCGTGCCGGTGCGGGCGCGGGTTTCGGAAGCCCTGCGGCGGCGCGGCTTTTGACCTGCGGGTGGCCTACTCCCGGGGCCGGACCAGGCCGGCGGACGAAGCCTGCCGCGTGTGCAGGTTGAAGCTCGCACCCGCGGTCAGGATGTGCACGACCAGGCCGAGGATGCAGATCGGCTGCCCTTCGACCGCACTGTCCACCGACGAGAACGAGACCTTCGAGGCGTCGACGACCGTCACGCCGCCGGTGCCCTCGACCTCGAGCGTCTCGTCGGGGCCGATGAAGGCGGCCGTGTCCTCGTCCAGGCCGATGCCGACCGCAAACGGGTTGTAGGCGAGGGCCGTGACCAGCCGCCCGAGCCGGTCGCGCTCGCGGAAATGCTGGTCGATGATGAAGCGGTTGGTCAGACCGAGACCGGGCGCGAGCCTGACGCTCCCTGCGATGGCGGCCGCGCCGTCGTCGCCGAAGGCGATCATGTGCTCGGACAGGATGCTGGCGCCGGCGCTGGTGCCGCCGACCGTGACGCCGCGCGCATTCTGTGCACGGATCAGCTTGGCGACCGGCGTGCCGCCCAGGAGCGTCGTCAGCCTGAGCTGGTTGCCGCCGGTGAAGAAGATGCCGGTCGCTTCCTGGATGCGCGCAAGCCGGCCCGCTTCCTGGCTGTCGCGGCGCGTGTCGAAATCCATCACGTCGACCCGGCGCGCGCCGAGTTCGCGAAACAGTTTCTCGTAGCGCTGGCCGGTTTCGTTGGCGCGGCTCGCGGTCGGGATCACGACGATGTCGGCCATCTCGCCACCCGAGACGCGCACGAAGCGCTCGAGGATGCGCGGGTCGTTCTCCTTGTTCTCGGCGCCGCCGATCGGCACGATGTGGCCGCGCGTTTCGCCTTCGGGGACCCTGCTCGGGCTCATGACGGAAACCTCAGCCGCCTAGCGCGGCCTTGATGCGCGCCGACAAGGCGCCTAAGTCGGTGCGGCCCTGGATCTTCGGCTTCAGCACGCCCATGACTTTGCCCATCTCTTTCATGGAGGTGGCGCCGGTCTTCGCGATCGCATCCTGGATGAGGAGCTCCAGTTCGGCCGCTCCGATCTGGGCCGGCAGGTAGCCGGACAGCAATTCGATCTCGGCGCTTTCCCTGGCTACGAGGTCGGCGCGGTTGCCGGCCTGGAACTGGGCAACGGACTCGCGCCGCTGCTTGATCATCTTGTCGACGACGGCGAGCACCTGGGCATCGTCGAGCGTGATGCGCTCGTCCACTTCGCGCTGCTGGATGCCGGCCTGGAGCATGCGGATGCAGGACAGGCGGTCTTTCTCGCCCGATCGCATCGCCGCTTTCATGTCGTCCGTGATGCGGGCCTTCAGGCTCATGCCCGGATCAGCGCGTGGCGCTGCGGCCGCCGTCGCGGGAGGCGCGCTTCAGGTGGCGCTTGATCGCGGCCGCCTTCTTGCGTTTCCGTTCCTGGGTGGGCTTCTCGTAGAATTCCCGGCGGCGCAACTCGGTCAGGACGCCGGCCTTTTCGCAGGCGCGCTTGAAACGACGCAGGGCCGCGTCGAAATACTCGTTCTCGCGGATACGGACACTCGGCATTCAAACCTCGCTATGCGCCTGCGGCCCCCGGGTTCAGCCCGGGGAAAGGGCCCGGAATTGTAGTGATCTGCCCCCGGAAAATCAAAAGACTAGCTCCATGATGGTGCTTGGCATCGAAACTTCCTGCGACGAGACCGCGGTCGCCGTCTACGACGGCGGCCGGGGCCTGCTCGCGAACCGGGTTTTCAGCCAGGTGGGGCTGCATCGTCCGCATGGCGGCGTCGTGCCGGAGCTCGCTTCGCGGGATCACATCGCCCGGCTCCTGCCGATGATCGACGACACCCTGGCGGAAGCGGCAATCGATCCGCAAGCTATTGAGGGCATTGCCTATACCGCCGGTCCCGGCCTGATCGGCGCCTTGCTGGTCGGAGCGACGCTCGCGCGCTCGCTGGGCTATGCCCGGGGCCTGCCGGTGGTCGGCGTCCACCATCTGGAAGGCCACCTGCTGGCGCCGGCGCTGGACCCGGATGCGCCGGACTACCCATTCGTCGCCCTGCAGGTATCGGGCGGTCACACGATGCTGGTCGAAGTGGCAGGCATCGGGCGTTACCGGATCCTCGGCGAGACGCTGGACGATGCGGCCGGCGAGGCCTTCGACAAGACTGCGAAGCTGCTCGGACTCGACTATCCGGGCGGGCCCGCGCTCGCTGCCCTCGCGGAGCAGGGCAGGGACGGTGTATTCGAATTTCCGCGGCCGATGCTGGACCGGCCCGGCCTCGACCTGAGTTTCAGCGGGCTCAAGACCGCGGTCGTGGTCGCGATCCGCGGGCGAACGCTCGACCGGCAGGCGCGCGCGGACGTCGCGCGCGGTTTCGAGACCGCGATGATCGAGACGCTGGTCGCGAAGTCGCTGCGCGCGCTCCGCCAGACCGGTATCCGGACCCTGGTCGTGGCGGGCGGCGTTGCCGCCAACCGCCGGCTGCGCGAGGAACTGGGCCGCGCGACCGGAGAGGCCGGGTTTCGGGTGCATTTTCCGCGGCCGGAATTCTGCACCGACAATGCGGCAATGATCGCGGTCGCGGGTCATCATCGGCTGGCGGCGGGTGAGCGCGAAGGCCTGCCCGTGCGTGCCCGCGCACGCTGGCCGCTCGACGAGCTGCTGCCGCCCGGATCGAAGGGGACGCACCCCTTCAGCGAACCGTAGCGGTAGGGTTGACGTAGGCGTGATGCTGAAGGGGTGCGTCCCCTCCGGAGAAGTGATGGATCGTATTTTCATATCGGCACTGGCCGCCGACGCGATCATCGGCATCTACGACTGGGAGCGCGAGGTGCGCCAGCGGGTCGAGATCGACCTCGAGATGTGGTTCGACCTTGCTGCCGCCGCGAAGAGCGACGCGATCGAGGACACCCTGAACTACAAGTCGGTCGCCAAGCGCGTGCTGGCCTTCGTGCAGCAGAGCCGGTTCCGCCTGGTCGAGGCGCTCGCCGGCGAGATCGCGCGGGTGCTGCTCGCGGAATATCCGCTCGCGCGGGTGCGCGTCACCGTGCACAAACCGGGCGCGGTGCGGCACGCCCGCGATGTCGGCGTGATCGTCGAGCGCAGTCGCGATGCCTGAGGCTTTCGTCGCGGCCGGCAGCAACCTCCGGCCGCGCGCCAGCCTGCGCCGGGCGCTTGCGACCCTTGCCGCGGAGTTTCCGGACGTTTCCGCATCGCGCGCCTATGCGAACCCGGCGGCCGGCTTCGCGGGCGACGACTTCATCAACCTGGTGCTGCGTTTTTCGTCCGAGCTGCCGATCGCGCAACTGCTGGATCGGCTCAAGGCGGTCGAGCGTGACGGCGGGCGCGAGCCCGGTGCGGCCAAGTGGGGGCCGCGCACGCTGGACCTCGACTTGCTGTTGTACGGCGACCTGGTGGGCCGCCATGCCGGCGCGACGCTGCCGCACCCGGACATTGCCACCCGGGCCTGGGTGCTCGGGCCGCTCGCGGAGCTGGCGGCGGATCTGCCGCATCCGGTGCTCGGACGAAGCGTCGGCGACTTGTGGCGCCACTTCGATCAGCGCGCACACCCGCTGAGCGCGGTCTCGCTCGATGGGCCGGACCGGTGACGGTCTCAGCGATCCTCGCCGCCGACCAGCCGCCCGCCATCGACAGCGAGCACTTCGCCGGTCACGTAGGGCGCATCGATGGCGAAGAACAGCGCCGCTTTCGCCACGTCTTCCGGCGTGCCCATGCGCTTCAGCGCCGTGCGCGCGATGATGCGGCGCCGGAGTTCCTCGCGGACGCCGTTTTTCGGCCACAGGACCGGGCCTGGCGCGATGGCGTTGACCCGGATTTCGGGGCCCAGTTCGCGCGCCAGCGAGCGCGTCAGCATCACCAGGCCGGCCTTGGCGGCGCTGTACACGCTGTGCCGGCTGAGCGGCCGCAGCGCGTGGATGTCGGCGATATTCAGGATGAGGCCCGAGCGCCTGCGCAGCTCGGCAGCGGCCGCCTGCGCGAGGAACAGCGGCGCGCGCAGGTTGCTGCCGACCAGGTCGTCGAATTGCGCCTGCGTGATCTCGCCGACCGGCGTCGGATAGAAGCTCGAGGCATTGTTGACCAGCACGTCGAGCCGCCCGAAGGCTTCGATCACCGCGGCCGGCAAGGCTTCGAGTGCCGCGGCAGCGGCGAGATCCGCACGGAATGCGCCTGCCGATCCGGCCCGCAAGGCATTCATTCCGGCGACCAGCGCATCGGCATCCCCGGCGGAGTTGCGGTAATGCACGGCGAGGCTCGCGCCGGCGGCGTGAAACGCCTGCGCCATGGCTGCACCGATGCGCCGCGCGCTGCCGGTGATGAGCACGACCTTGCCTGCGAGCGGCGATTGGGAAGCGGCGACCATCGCGGGTGGCGACGATATCACGGCCCGCCGGGGTCGCGATGAACCGCGCCGGCGCGAATCCGCTGACGGTCGAGGAGGCGACGCACGGCGAAAAGGTCGCGGCGCAGCTGCGCGAACTCATCGACGCGGCGGGCGGCTGGCTGCCGTTTTCCCGCTTCATGCAGGAAGCGCTGTATGCGCCGGCACTTGGCTACTACGCCACCGGCCGGGTGCAGTTCGGGCCGGCAGGGGATTTCGTCACCGCGCCCGAGCTGTCGCCGCTCTATGCGCACTGCCTGGCACGCCAGGTGGCCGAGATCCTCGAGTCGGTCGGTGGCGGCGACATCGTCGAATTCGGCGCCGGCAGCGGTCGATTGGCGGTCGACCTGCTCACGGCCCTCGGCAGGCTGGGAGTCAGGCCGCGCCGCTACTGCATCGTCGAGGTGAGCGCGCCGCTGCGCTCGCGTCAGCAGGCGCTCCTGGCCAGCTTTCCCGCGCTCGCGGCAGAGGTCGAGTGGCTGGACACCCCGCCCCCGGAGGCCTGGCGCGGAATCGCCGTCGCGAACGAAGTCGTGGACGCATTGCCGGTCGAGCGATTTCGCATTGCGGGCGAGGGCTGCGAGGCCCTGGGAGTCGTGGTCGCGGGCCAGGCCTTTCGCTTCGAGCCGCGGCCGGCCGATGACGCGCTCGCCGCCGCGGTGAGCCGGCTGCGCAGGCGGCTGACTCACCGGCTTCCCGACGGTTTTGTCTCGGAATGCTGCCCGTCGCTGCCTGCCTGGCTCGCGGCAGCGGCTGCCACGCTCGAGCAGGGGGTGTTCCTGGTCGCCGACTACGGACTGCCGCGTGCACATTATTATCACCCCTCGCGCGACGGCGGCACGCTCTGCGGCTACTACCGTCACCGCCGCGCCGAGAACGTGCTGGCCCGCGCCGGTCTTCAGGACATCACCGCCTGGGTCGATTTCTCGGCGCTGGCCGATGCCGCCATCGGGTCCGGCTTCACCATCGCCGGTTTCGCGACGCAGGCGCATGCGCTCGCGGCGCTCGGCATCGATCGCGAGCTGTCTGCGCTGCAGCGGGGCGCCGGCGAGCAGGAGCGCTACCGCCTGGCGCAATCGGCGCAGACCCTGCTGCTGCCGGGCGAAATGGGCGAGCGCTTCAAGTGGATGGCATTAGCGAAAGGCATCGCGGGGCCGCTTGCCGGTTTTTCGTTCCGGGATCTTTCCGCCAGCCTGTAAACTGCGGCCGCGATGACGCCCCTTCATGCAATCGTCCTGGCGATCGTCCAGGGCCTGTCCGAGTTCCTGCCGATATCGAGCTCAGGTCACCTGATCCTGGTGCCACACTTTCTCGGCTGGGACGACCAGGGACTCGCATTCGATGTCGCGGTGCATGTGGGCACGCTGTTCGCGGTGGTCGGCTATTTCCGGGCACAACTGCTGCGGATGCTGGTGGCCTGGTTCAGGTCGCTGACCGGGCGCGGCATGACGCCTGATGCGCGACTCGCCTGGTGCATCGTGGTTGGCACGATACCGGTCGGCATCGTCGGGCTGCTGTTCGGCGGGCTGATTGAGGCGATGCTGCGAAACCCCCTGTTCGTCGCCGGCACCCTGTCCATTTTCGGGTTGCTGATGTGGGTGGCCGACCGCCTGGGGCGCCGCGAGCGCGATGAATACTCGGTCGGCTGGCGCGACGCGCTCCTGATCGGCTGCGCCCAGGCACTGGCGCTGATGCCGGGCACGTCCCGCTCCGGCGTGACGATGACCATGGCGCGCATACTTGGGCTGACACGCGAAGCCGCGGCGCGTTTCTCGTTCCTGCTCGCGGTGCCCGGAATCGCGATGGCGGGCGCGTACGAGCTCTTGCAACTGATCCAGGCGCCCGCTGGCGGCGTGAACTGGCCGATGATGAGTCTCGGTATCGTGGTATCCGCGATCACCGGCTACCTGTGCATCCACTGGCTGCTGAAATTCATCGGACGCATCGGCCTCGCGCCATTCGCGCTCTATCGATTCGCGCTGGCCGCGCTGATCGTGCTCGTTTTCGCCTGATCAGGCGTCCTTGCGAAGCGCCGCGAGTCGGCGACGCCTGAGCAGCGTGCCGATCGCCTCGCCCGAGAGCCCCTCGCGGTCCGCCGGCGACAGACTGGTGGCCGAAGCGCAGTCCTGCGCCTTGCGCAGCAGGTCCGCCTGGGGGTAGGGCCGCTGGCGGAGGCCGCCGCGGCCACGATAGTCCGCCTCGAAAGCCAGCAGCAGCTCGCGGAATCGTTCCGGGCGCCGGAATGCATCGCAATCCTCGAGCAGCTTGAGCACGGTGCGGGGGCGGAGCTCCTGCGCGCGATGCGCCAGCCCGTGCCAGCGCGACGCAAGCTCGGCGAGTTCGCGGTAGTCGACCGGGACGCGCAGCCGCGCCGCAACTTCCCGCACCAGCGCCACGCCGCGTTCTTCGTGCCCGACATGGCTGGGCCAGCCCGATCGCGGCGTGCGTCCCTTGCCGAGGTCGTGCATCAGCGCCGCGAACCGCACCCGCGGCTCCTGCGTGAGCTCCCCCGCGACCGTCATGACGAGCTCCATGTGCAGCCCGGTGTCGATCTCCGGGTGCCATTTCTCGGGCTGCGGCACGCCGTAGAGCGCGTCGAGCTCGGGGTATATGCGCGCGAGCGCCCCGCAGTCGCGCAATGTCCTGAGCCAGGCCGCGGGCGCCGCTTCGCCGAGTGCGCGATCCGTTTCCTGCCAGACGCGCTCGGGCACGAGCGCGTCGGCCTCGCCAGCGGCAACCATGGCGCTCATCCGCGCGAGCGTTTCCGGGGCGATGGAGAAACCGAGCGGCTGGAAACGGGCGAGGAACCGGGCGGCGCGCAGAATCCGCACCGGGTCTTCGCTGAATGCCTCGGAAACGTGGCGCAATAGACGCGCGTCGAGGTCCTTCCTGCCGCCGCAGGGATCGATCAGCTTGCCGTCCGCGTCGCGCGCCATCGCATTGAGAGTCAGGTCGCGCCGCCGAAGATCCTCCTCGAGCGTCACGTCCGGCGAAAAACGCAGTTCGAATCCACGGTAGCCCGGGCCGGTCTTGCGCTCGGTGCGTGCCAGCGCATGCTCTTCCCCGGTCTCCGGATGCAGGAATACCGGAAAGTCGCGCCCGACCTGGCGAAACCCCGCGTCCACCATCTGCTCGGGCGTCGCGCCGACCACGACCCAGTCGCGCTCGCCGACCGGCCGGCCGAGCAGCTCGTCGCGAACCGCGCCGCCGACCAGATAGACTTTCATCGCATCATGGTACGCGATTCCCTGCGGCGCCTGATTCCGCGCCTGGCGCTGGCGGCGGCCTGCATGACGACCTCGGGTTGCTATTACCTGCATCTCGCCGACGGCCAGCTCGAGATGAATCGCCGTCGCGTGCCGATCGCCGAGGTCATCGCGCGCGAGGACGTCGATGCGGCGCTCCGAGCGCGGCTCGAGCAGGCAGCCGCAGCGCGCGATTTCGCATTCTCCGAGCTCAGCCTGCCGGACAACGGCAGCTATCGCAGCTATGCGGATCTCGGCCGGCGCTATGCGACCTGGAACCTGTTCGCGGCGCCGGAATTCTCGATCGAGCCACGGCGCTGGTGCTTTCCCGTGGCGGGTTGCGTGAACTACCGCGGTTACTTCGACGAGCGGCGCGCGCGGCGCGCAGCCAGCCGCGTCGCGCGGCGCGGTTTCGATGTGTATGTCGGCCCCTCGGTCGCCTATTCGACGCTCGGCCACCTGCAGGACCCGGTGCTGAACAC
>JBOHZL010000079.1:0-15394 GCA_050738495.1 Steroidobacteraceae bacterium
GGAAGGAGTCCTGCAACAGGTTGTTGTGCGTCTTGCCCGCGGTCGCGCGCTGCAGCCGGTGGATGCAACCGTAACCGCGGTTGTCGGCGAGCACCACGATCAGCGGGAAACCGCCTGCAACCGAGGTCGCGATCTCCGAGTTCATCATCAGGTAGGAGCCGTCGCCGACCAGCACGGCCACGTCCCGCTCGGGCTGCGCCATTTTCACGCCAAGCCCGCCCGCGATCTCGTAGCCCATGCAGGAGTAGCCGTATTCGAGGTGATAGCCGCCGGATGCCTTGCAACGCCAGAGCTTGTGTAACTCGCCCGGCAGTCCGCCGGCGGCGCAGACGACCGTGGCCGCAAGATCGAGCGCGCGATTGACTGCGCCCAGCACCTGCGCGTCGGTCGGCAGGCCGGCCGCCGGCCGCGTCGCCGCGTCGACCAGCCCGTTCCATTCAGCGACGAGCGTGGTGAATCGCTTGCGCCATTCTTCCGCAGCACGCCAGCCCGCGAGCGCCGGCGACAGTTCCTCGAGCGCTGCCCGCGCGTCCGAACGCAGGGGCAGGGCGCCACGCTTGATCGCGTCGTGGCGGCAGACATTGATGGCGATGAGCCTCGAATCGGATCGCGGAATCAATCGGCCGGAGCCGGTCGTGAAATCGGCGAGCCGGGTGCCGATCGCAAGGACGAGGTCGGCTTCCGCCAGCAGGCGGTTGGCGGCGCCCGCGCCGGTGACGCCGATCGCGCCGGCATTACAGGCGTGGTCCCAGGCCAGCGCGCCCTTGCCGGCCTGCGTCTCGGCAACCGGGATGCCATGTTCCATCGCGAATCGCGCGAGCAGCTCACAGGCATCCGAGTAGTGCACGCCGCCGCCTGCCACGATCAATGGGCGGCGCGCGGCGCGCAGACGCCGGGTAGCCTCGGCGAAGTATTCCCGATCCGCTCGCGGGCGTTCCGGTCGATGCACGTGCGGCTCGAAGAATTCCGCGGGGTAGTCCCAGGCTTCCGCCTGCACGTCCTGCGGGAGCGCGAGCGTCGCGGGCCCGCAGTCGGCCGGGTCGAGCAGCACCGACAAGGCGCGCGGCAGCGAGTCCAGCAGTTGTTCGGGCCTCAGGATGCGGTCCCAGTAACGCGACACCGGCCGCAGGCAGTCATTGGCCGAGACCATGGGATCGCCGAAGTGCTCGAGTTGCTGCAACACCGGGTCCGGCTGCCGGCTGGCGAAGATGTCGCCGGGCAGCAGGAGCACCGGCAGCCGGTTCGCGTGCGCGACGGCGGCCGCGGTGACGAGATTGGTCGCGCCTGGACCGATGGAAGTCGTGCAGGCCATCATGCGCCGGCGCCCGTTCGCTTTTGCAAACGCGATCGCGGCGTGCGCCATGGCCTGTTCGTTGTGGGCGCGGAATGTCGGCAGGCCCGGGCCCGCGGCGGCGAGGGCTTCGCCGAGTCCCGCGACATTGCCGTGGCCGAAGATCGCGAACACGCCGTGAAACAAGGGAACGTTCCGGTCCGCGCTTCGGACCTGCTGGGCCGACAGATAGCGGACCAGGGCCTGCGCCATCGTCAGTCGCAGGGTCTTCATCCGGCGCTCAGGCCGCAGCCGCGGCGGGCCTGAGCCTGCGCCAGGATTCGATCACGCGCGCATAGCCGGCTGCGACGCGGGCGACGGCAGTCGCATCGTCGATCGAACCGGCGAGCCAGTCACGCGCGACCTGCCCGAAGATCGTGCGGCCGATTGCAAAGCCACGACAGGCGGGTTCGCGCGCGGCGAGTTCGAACGATTGCGCGACCTGTTCCTCGTTGGCATCGAGGCCGAGCAGCAGGACGCCGCGGCAGACGGGATCATGCTCGGCGATGACCGCCGCGATCTCGCGCCAGCCCTCGGCCGACTGCGCCTCCAGCTTCCACCAGGCCGGCCGCATCCCGAGATGATAGAAGCGGCGCAGCACGTTCGCGGTCGTGCCGGAATCGAGCGCGCGGCCCGGCGCCGAGCTGATGATCTCGACCAGGAGCTCGCGCCCGAGCGCGCGCGCCGCCTGGTCGAGCGCAGCCAGGCGCGCTTCCTGCTCGAGACGAAGCTCGATCGGGTCGGCTGGATGAAAGTTGACCAGGCACTTGACCACGTGACGCCGCGGCCAGGTCTGCAAGACCAGGCCGATGTCGCCGCGCGCCTCGAACTCGAGCGGACGCGAACCGGGCACCTCGACCGGCCGGCCGATCCAGCAGGCGCTGCGATTGAGCTGCGCGAGCGCCGCCTCGCCGTGGCGATCGTCCACGATCGCACCGAGCCGTGCACCGCGACCATGCTGGGCGACGACCGCCAGTACGGCCTGGGCCGCCAGTTCCTTGAATGCGCCGATGCGCCCGACCGGGGCGCCCGCGGCAGCCGCCATCTGCTCGAACTGGCGGCGATGGTCGAAGGCGAGGATGCAGAGATCGCCGGTCACCCGGAACACCGTCGTCTTCCGGTGCAGCGTCGTGATCCGCTCGTCATCGTCCGGCCGCGGCGGCGCTGGGGCGCGCGACAGGAATTCGTCCAGTTCTTCGTGCGTCGGCATCGCGGGCGTGCAGCCGTGGCGCGAGACGACGATCGCACCCGCCGCGTTGCCGCGCCGGGCACAATGCGCCGGCGGCAGTCCCGCGATCCAGCCGCTCAGGTAGCCCGCGAGAAAGGCGTCACCGGCACCGAGCAGATTCGAGACCTCGACCGGCATGCCGGCCACCACGATGCCCTGCGCGATGGCGGGCGGGATCGGTCCCTGGAACACCACGCATCCGGCGACGCCGCGCTTCATGACGATGGTCGCGGCGGACCGGCGGCGGATTGCGGCGAGGGCATCCTCCGTGACCTCGCTGCCGCCGGCGACCCGGATTTCCTCTTCCGTGCCGACCACGAGGTCGCAATCGGCCAGGAAGTCCTGATAGTGCCGCGTGACTTCGGCGGCCGCCCGCGAGCGCTCGGCGCCGCCGCCGGGGCCGACCAGGCCCCAGAGCACGGGTCGGTAATCGATGTCGAGCACGATGCGCCCGCCATGGCGTTTCGCGAGCGCGATTGCGTGGCGCGCGACCTTGCGCACCGCCCCGGTCGACAGATGCGTGCCAGTGATCGCGAGCGTCCGCGACGAGGCGATCGGCGATGCATCGACATCGGCGGCTTCGAGCGCCATGTCGGCGCAGTTCTCGCGATAGAAGATGTGCGGGAAATGCGCGGCGTCCTCGATGCCGAGCAGCACGAGACCGGTCAGCCGCCGCGGATCCGTGCTGACGGCGCCGACATCGACGCCTTCCGCGGCGAGCGTCTCGCGCACGAAGCGTCCCATGTGCTCGTCGCCGACCCGCGTGAGCATCGCGACCCGCAGCCCGAGCCGCGAAAGCCCGACGGCGAGGTTCGCCGACGAGCCGCCGAGGTACTTGGCGAATGTCTGCGTGTCCTCGAGACGCGCTCCGCGCTCGAGGCCGTAGAGATCGACGGCGGCGCGGCCGAGACAGATGACGTCGAATCCTGCGGTCATCCGGATTTCGCCGGCGGCTTGCGGGCCGGCGCGTCCCGCGGCCGCGGTTCCCAGATGCGCGCATCCGGCTGCATGGTCCACGCATGCTCGGGCGTGAACTCGGGCACGGTGTACGGCGCATCCGGCAGGTGACGGATGACCCACGAGTAATACATGCCGTAGCCCGGTGCGGCGCATTGCGCGTGGTCGTTGCCGGCCAGGATCTTGACCGTGTCGAACTGCCTGACCTTGAAGACCTGCTCGCCGAGCTCGGCATGGCCGAATCCCTGCGGGTGCGTGAACCGGTAGTGATAGATCTCCGGCTGCGGATGATGATGCGGCGGATAGCTGGACCAGCCGCCCGGCAGGGTCACGACCTCGCCCAGCACCAGGTGCGCCTCAGGCGGCGAATTCCTGCGATCGAATATGGTGCGGACCAGGCGCAGGCAGCGGCCTCCGACCTGGCCTTCACCGCGGCGCTCGTCGGCGACGTCGCCGGGCCGGAACACGCGCGGCACGAAGGTCGACTGGTTGTCGCAGGCGTACACGGTGAATTCCGCCTCGGTCGCGGCGCGGATTTCGAGCGGCGTGCCGGCCGGCGCATGCAGGCAGGCCGGCGCATCGTCGAACAGCGAATTTCGCGCGAGCTCGAAGCCGAGCCCGCCGAGCTGGCCGATGACGCGGCCGCTCATCAGGAGCAGCGCCGACTCGCCAGCAAGCGTCGCCGCGTGCCGCTCGCCGGCCGCGAGCCGCAACACGCCCATCGAGATGCCGGTGTCGGCATCCGGCTCGCCGGCGGTCGTGATCGCGGTGAAACCGGGCGCAAATCCCGATCGATGGCGGGTGATGACGGTGTTCATGCGCGCTCCCCGGTGCGTCCCTGCCTCAAACCTTCGTCCAGGCGCCGCTCGAGTGCGAACGTTCCATGGCTTCCATGACCTGTTGAACCTGCAAGCCGACGTCGAACCCCGGCCGCGCCGGTACGCCGTCCGCGATGGCGCGGATCAGGTTCCGCGCCTCGATGACCTTGAGGTCGTTGATGCCGAGGCCGTGGCCGGGCGCAACGCAGAAGAAGCGATAGTCCGGGTGCTCCGGGCCCGCGAGGATGGTGCGGAATCCACGCCGGCCGGCCGCATCCGACGACGCATACAGCCGCAACTCGTTCATGCGTTCCTGGTCGAACGACAGGCTGCCTGCGGTTCCGAAGACGGTGAAGGAAAGGCCGCACTTGAATCCAGTGGCGACGCGGCTGATCTCGAAACTGCCCGTGACGCCGCTGGCGAAGCGGATCATTGCGAGTGCGATGTCCTCGTTCTCGACCGGGAGCATCGCCCCGGTCGACGGCACGCGGCGCGACCGGTGGATGGTTTCGAGCCGCGCCGAGACCGACTCAACCGGGCCGAGGAGCCGCTGGCTCGCGTCGACCAGGTGCGAGCCCAGGTCGGCGAGGGCGCCCGCACCCGCCAGCCGGCGCTCGCATCGCCAGCTATGCGGGACGGCCGGATCGGCCATGTAGTCCTCGAAATAGCGCCCGCTGAAGCCGGTGATCGTGCCGAGCTCGCCGCCGGCGACGATTTCCTGCGCCAGGCGCAGCAGCGGGTTGCAGGCGTAGTTGAAGCCGATCAGGTGATTCACTCCGGAGCGCCGGGCGGCGTCGGCGACTTCGCCGGCCTCGGCCGCATCGAGCGCCAGCGGCTTCTCGCACCAGACATGCTTGCCGGCGGCGATCGCGGCCAGCGCCATTTCGCGGTGCAGGTGATTCGGTGCGCAGATGTCGACCACGTCGACCGCAGGGTCCGCGACCAGCTCGCGCCAGTCGCCAGTCGCCCGGCGGAAGCCCAGTGACTTCGCCGCGGCCCGCGCCTGCTCGTCGTCGCGGTCGGCGAGGATCTCGCAAACGGGCGGGGTGACCTCCGGGAACACGGTGCCGACGCCGGCAAGCGCGATCGCGTGCGCGCGGCCGATGAAGCCGCTGCCGATCAATCCGAATCGGAGCGGCGTGCTCACCGCGTTTCCAGCGCGACGGTCGCGTGCATGCGGAGCGACCGGTCGGCGGCATCGGCGATCTCGAGCGCGCGGATTCCGTCCTCGCCCGAAACGATGTCGGCAGGCTCGCCATTCAGACGCCGCACGAAGGCGTCGAGCTCCAGCCGGTATGCGTCCGCGTAACGCTCGAGGAAGTACGGCAGCGGCGGATCGCGGCGGGTGGCCGTTGCCGACTCCTGCTCGAAGCTGGTCGGGCGGCGATTGTCGGCGCGCAGCAGGCCGCGCGCGCCGCAGACTTCGATGCGCTGGTCGTAGCCGAACCCCGAGCGGCGCGAATTGACGATCTGGCAGAGCTGGCCGGCGGCCGTCTGCAGCGTGACTGCCGCGGTGTCGATGTCGCCTGCCGCGCCGATCGCCGGGTCCACCAGGCAGCTGCCGTGGGCGGTGACCTCGACCGGCTCCTGACCGAGCAGCCAGCGCGCCATGTCGAAGTCGTGGATCGTCATGTCGCGAAACATGCCGCCGGATCGCTGCACGTACCCGGGCGGCGGCGGCCTGGCGTCCCGGCTGACGATCAGCACCGACTCCACGGCGCCGATCTCGCCGTCATCGATGCCCTGGCGGATCCTGCGAAACGAGGGGTCATAGCGGCGGTTGAAGCCGATCGCGAGCATGGTGCCGGCACGCGCCGCGGCGGCGACGCAGTCCCGCGCGCGCGCGACGTCGAGGTCCACCGGCTTTTCGCAGAGCATCGCCTTGCCGGCGGCAGCGCCGGCCTCGATCAATGCGGCGTGGGTGTCGGTCGGGCTCGCGATCAGGAGCGCGTCCACCGCGCGGTCGCCGAGCGCCGTCGCGGTGTCGGCGGCGCGTGCGCCCGTCTCCTGGCCGATACGCCCGGCGGCGGACTGATCCACGTCCACGACGTACTTGAGTGTCGCGCCGGGATGCGCGCGGAGATTTCCCGCGTGGATCCGGCCGATGCGGCCGGCGCCGAACAGGGCAAAGGTCTTCATGACTGCGACCCGCCGTCGTCCCTGGCGGCCGTCAACTGGAACGCATAGCTGATGACCAGCGTCTGTGCAAGACAGAGCGAGGCGGTCAGCGAACGAAACTTGCGGAACTCGGCATCCTTGACCTCGAAGCAAAGGTCGGCGTTGCGGGCGATCGGGCTCAGCCGGCTGTCGCTGATGGCGATGACGCGCGCCCTGCGTTCGCGCGCCTCGTTGACGATGTCCGCGGTCGGCTGAGCGTAGGGCCGGAAGCTCGTGGCGATGAGGAGATCGCCGGGCCCGAGCATCGTGCTCTGCTCGACGATCATGCCGGCGAGGCCGTCCACCAGGTAGGCGCGCTTGTCGGCGTGACGGAGCGCGTACGCGAGGTAGGCCGCGACCGGGAACGAACGGCGCAAGCCTACGAGGTAGACCGCCTCGGCCTCCTCGATCATGCGTACGCCGAGTTCGAGGTCGGATTTGCGAGTGGACTCGTTCAGGTGCTGGAGCGCCGCGATGTTGCCCTGCGTGAACTCGCGGAGCAGCTCCGACGGTGACTGGGAGGCGGTGTCGCCGGCGCGCTCGTTGAACTGGCGGATGCGCTCGCCGTAGCTGGGGCTGGGCGCGAGGCTCAGCAACTCGTCGCGGAACAGCTTCTGCATCTCGCTCGCGCCGTCGTAGCCGAAGGTCTTGGCGAAGCGGACGATGGTGGAGGGCTGCACCTTGCAGCGCTTCGCGATCACGGCGAGCGTCTCGAGCCCGATGTCGTTGGGATGCTCGAGCGCGTAGGCCGCGACCTGTTTGAGGCGCGGGCTCAGCGCCTCGTAACGCTGCACGATGCGCGCGCGGAGCGCCTCGAGATTCTGCCGGTTTCTCATGGCGGCATCGACGGGCTGCGACAGGGCCTCGGTCATGGGCAGGGATCCCGATCGTTTCAAGTTTCGAACAGACATTCCACTGTCGCCTGGCGGGCCGCCGGAATTCCGGTCTGGCGGCGGGGTTTGCGTGTTTCCGGGCAGTATAGAACAAAATTTTCAGTGGTTGAAGATAACAAAAATTTCGTTCTATACTGTCTCGGGACCGTCGCAGACGGCCTGCAGAATGCAATGCCATCCGGGCAACCGCCGGGACGCCGGCAGGCGAGCGAGGGGGTCAGGTCGATGAGCAAGCTTGCGGTACTTCCGCGGATCGCGGTCATCCTGGGTCTGGCGGCACTGCCCGGCGTGGGCCTCGCGCAGGCGGCAGCGGCGCCCGAACTTTCCGAGATCGAAGTGCTCGCGAAGCGTGTCAATGCGCGAAACCGCGTCGACACCGCGGCGCCGACGCTGTCTTACGACGAGGAGTATTTCCAGCGCTTCGAGCCGCTGTCGGTCGGGGACATGATGAAGCGCGTGCCGGGCGTCAGCTTCCAGAGCGACATCGGCGAATACGCGGAGCCGTCGCTGCGCGGCATCGGCAGCGAATACACGCAGATCCTGGTCAATGGCCGGCGCGTCACCGGCGGCACCAATGACAACACGGTGGTGGTCGACCGCATCCCGGCGGAGCTCGTCGAGCGCGTCGAAATCATCCGCAGTCCCAGCAGCGACATCGACAGCCAGGGCGTCGGCGGCACGCTCAACATCATCCTGAAGGAGGGCGCCGAGTTGTCGGGCGGGATCTATCGCCTCGGCGCGTACTACAACGACGGCGAGACCAACCCGAGTGCCTTCCTGTCGCTCGGCGACACCCACGACAACGTCGAGTGGGGCACGTCGTTCAACTTCCAGGAGAGGTTCAACCGCAAGACCGCAAGCGAGATGGAGCGGGCGCTCGATGGGGAAGGCGGCGTCGAGCCGGCCTTCTCCGCGGTCGTGGAGGACCCGGACGAGCGCGAAAGCACCGACATCGCCTGGACCGGCGACGTGCGGGTGCAGCTCGCTGAAGAGCGTGAATGGTTCGCGGGCGCCTTCTACATGGATACCGACCGCGCCGAGACGGAAGTCGGACGCGAATTCGCGGCGGAGGAAGAAGACGGCGAAGTCGAAGCCGAAGCCGGCCAGTTCAACCAGCTCGACGCGTTCAACGAGACCAACTACGGTCTGTTCACCGGCTTCGAGACCGCATTCGGCAGCGGCCATACCTGGCAGGCGGAGATCGGATACGATCAGACCGAGTTCGAGTCGGTCGAGACCAACTGGGAGGACGATCTCGACTTCGACTTCGATGCCGCGGGCATGACGGATGCCGACGGCATCCTCGCGTTCCTCGACCAGTCGGACCAGGACATCATCGACTTCTTCGCGGTCGTGCCGAACGACGCGATCAACCTGCGCGATCCCGAGCTGCTCGCCTCGCGCGAGAACACGGATGCGGACGACTCCGAGTTCAAGATCAGGAGCTCGGTCGAATACCAGCTCTCGGGCTCGAAGCTCAAGATCGGCCTCGAGCTGATCGACAAGCAGCGCGATTTCTCTTTCCGCGCATTCGAGAACGAGGACGGGGTGCTCGAGGAGGACGATGCTGGGCTGTCGCTGTTCGACGCGAAGGACCAGCGCGCCAACGGCTACGTCAAGTGGAACACGGATCTCGGCAACGGGATGAACCTCGAGCTCGGCGGCCGCGGCGAGTTCACCAGCCTCGACCTCGACTCGACGGTATCCGAGGCCCTTGCCGAGGCGGCGCCGCAGCTGGCGGCGATCGGCATCCTGATCGACGGCAACCAGATCGAGTCCACGGAGGACTTCTTCGAGTTCAATCCGAGCGCCCATTTGCGCTGGGACGTCACCGATCGCACGCAGTTGCGCCTCTCCGCGGCACGCACGATCCGCCGGCCGAACTTCGACCAGCTCAACCCGACGCTCATCATCGACGACGAGGAGAGCATCCTCGGCAACCCGGGCCTGGACCAGGAGACGGCGATCGGCTTCGATGCCGGGTTCGACGTCGAGCTGGACGGGAACCAGGCGATCTTCGGCATCAACGGCTTCTACCGGATCATCAGCGACAAGATCGAACTGGACGGCGTGCCCGACGGCGTCAACGAGATCTTCCAGGAGTTCGTCGACGAGGACATCGAGGCGACGGTCTGGGTGAACAACCCGAACGAGGGCAAGATCTGGGGCGTCGAGCTCGACTTCAGCTCGCCGCTGCCATTCATCGACCCGAATTTCCACGTGTTCGCGAACTACACCTGGATCGATTCCGAGATCCAGGACGCCAATGTCAACTTCCCCGTAGACCGCCGCTTTTCGCTGCAGCCGGACTACATCTACAATGTCGGCTTCGATCACCTGATCGAGGCCATCGGCTTCACCTGGGGCGCGAGCTACCAGAAGCAGGGACCTGCGGAGGAGTGGGTCAACCTGAGCGCCGAGGCGAAGGAAGTGACCGAAGTCGAGTTCGACGGCAGCCTCGAGTTCTTCGTCGAGAAGACGATCGCGGAGCGCTATGTCGTGCGGCTTGCCGCGCAGAACCTGCTCGACGCCAGCAAGGACGAGCTGCAGCGGGTCTACGAGTCGGTCGACCAGCTCGTCGCGAATACGCCGGTGTCGTCGCTACGTGCCGCCGAGGAATCCGACCCCGTCTACATCCTGACCTTCCGCGGCACGTTCTAGCGGCCGCGGGTCGCGCGGACTCCATCGCGCCGCGCTGCCGCGCGCGCGCCCGTTCCGGTAAGCTTTGGCGCGAAATGCGCTTACCGGCCCAGATGCACAAGGCCCGGAACCAGCGGTTCCGGCGCCGGGCTGCCGATTTCGACGATCGCCAGCCGTTCGAGCGGATTCCCTGGTGGCTGCGCGTCCTGTCGTCGCTGCCGCTGCCGGCCTGGTACGCGGTCTCGAGCTTCCTGGCGTGGCTGCTCGAAGATGTCGTCCGGCAGCGCCACGCGATCATCGACATGCAGCTCAGAGCCTGCTTTCCCGACCGCGACCCGGGATGGATCGCAGCCACGCGGCGGGACTTCTTCCGGAGCTTTGCCGACGTCACGGTGGAGATCGTCAAGGCGGCGACGATGCCGGCCGCCGAGATCGGCCGGCGCGTGACATTCGAGGATTCGGACGCCGCGCGCGCCGCGCTCGCTGCGGGCCAGTCGATCATCGTCGTGACCTCGCACAACTGCAACTGGGAATGGACCCTGCTCAAGCTGTCGTTCGACATGGGGCACCCGGTCCATGCGGCTTACAAGCCGCTGAAAGGGCGCTTCGGCGACCGCCTGATGCTGACCATCCGCTCGCGCTTCGGCGCGCAGATGATCACGGCCAAGCGGCTCCTGATGCGGGTGCTGCGCCACCGCGGCCCGGCGCGCATCGTGGCGATCGTCGCCGACCAGGCCCCGACCTCGTCGGCGGTGCGTTACTTCACGCAGTTCATGGGGCTCGACACCGCGTTCTTCATCGGCCCCGAGGTGATCGCGCGCGGCGCGCGCCTGCCGGTGTGGTACCTGTCGATGCGGCGGGTACGCCGCGGCCACTACCGCGTCCGCTTCGTGCCGCTGGCCGCGGCGGGCGAGGAGCTCGCGCCGGGCGCGCTGATCGAACGCTATGCCGCCGCGGTGGAAACCCTGACCCGCGAAAGCCCGCCCGACTGGCTGTGGAATTACCGGCGCTGGAAAGTCCAGCGCGATGCCGACGGCAATCCGCGGATCGTGAAGTCCGGTCTGATCGAGCGGCCGCCGTGAGAGCAGGATTATAGCAAATACATGTGCTTACCTTGCATTCCTGAGAGTTTCTGACACAATGCGCCGCAAACACTAATACGGCCGGAAGACAGGATTCGTTAACTGGTTCCTACGGCCGGCGAGTGCTCGGCTGCAGACTGCGTCGAAACCAGGGGGATCCCATCGGGGTGCCGACGGTGCAGGGCGAAAAGCTTGCTGAGTTCACGGCTTCGGACATCCTGTCCTCGAAGCTGTGGCAGCCGAGGTCGGAGCGGCCACCGCTCGGCATCGATCTCGCGTGCACGAAGGTCGCGGTCGACTTCCAGAACATCACCGCCGGCAACGCCGACTCGGTGATCCGCCAGAGCCTCGAGATCCTGCGCGAGGCGATCGAGATCGATGCGGTTTTCCTCGCACTGCTCGACGGCCACGGCGAGCGCATCGACTCGATCGCTACCGCGAAGGGACCGTTCGCTCAGTGCCGGCCGGAAATCCTGAAGGGCGAGCCGCTCGAGTCCCTGCCCTGGATCAAGTCGCGGCTCGAGCACGTGCGCATCCTCGAGATCCGCGACACCGTGAAGACCCGTCAGGAACAGGGCAGCGATGCACGGCGCCTCGCGGATCTCGACATCCGCTCGCTGCTTCTGATCGCGTTTGCGATCCAGGGCACGGTGCGCGGCTTCCTCGCATTCGCGACCTCCACGCCGCGCGACGGCTGGGACGTGAACCTCCATCTGCTGCTGAAGCTGGTCGGAACGAGCCTCGCGTGCGGGCTGGAGAAAGTCTCGCTGGCGGACCGGCTCGCCGACATGCAGGAACGCCAGGAAATGGCGCTGCCCTGCGCCAACGACGGCCTCTGGGATTACGACGCGCAGAGCAACCACACCTGGTTCTCGCCGCGCTGGAAGGGAATGCTCGGCTTCGCCGAGAACGACGTGATCACTTCGCCGGACTGGCACCGTATGGTGCATCCGGAGGATCTCGCCCGGGTTTCCGCCGCGATGCGCGACCACATCGCCGGCAAGACGCCGATGTTCGAGAGCGTGCACCGGCTAAAGCACACCGACGGGGAATGGCGGTGGGTGATCGGCCGCGCCTGCGCGCGCGTCGATGAGCAGGGAAGGCTGCGCCGGCTGATCGGCGTCGAGCTCGACATCACCGAGCGCAAGCTCTACGAGGAGGCGCTGTTCCGCGAGAAGGAGAGCGCCCAGATCACGCTGCAGTCGATCGGCGACGGCGTGATCACCTGCGACGCGCACGGCCGCGTCGAGTACCTGAACCCGGTGGCCGAGGAGCTGACCGGCTGGCGGCTCGAGGACAGCCTCGGCAGGACGATCGACGAGATCTTCCGTGCCTTCCACGAGGAGACCTGCGAGCCGCTCGAGAACCCGCTCGCGGTCGCGGTCCGCCGCATCCGCTCCATCAAGTCGGTGCGGCCGATGCTGCTGATCCGCAAGGACGGCAATGAGCTCTACATCGAGAGCACGGCTTCGCCGATCCGGGATGGCAGCGGCACGGTCACCGGCGGCGTGCTGGTGTTCCACGACGTCTCCGAATCGCGCGAGCTGAATCGCCGCCTGTCCTATCACGCGAGCCATGACGTGCTGACGGGCCTGGTCAACCGCCGCGAGTTCGAGACCAGGCTGGAACGGGCGCTCAAGAGTGCCAAGGCGCGCGAGACCTCGTACGCGCTCTGCTACATCGACCTCGACCAGTTCAAGATCGTCAACGACACCTGCGGACACAGCGCGGGCGATGCGCTGCTGGGCCAGGTCGGCGCGCTGCTGAAGTCCAAGGTGCGCTGGCGCGACACGCTCGCGCGGCTCGGCGGCGACGAATTCGGCGTGCTGCTGGAGAGCTGCTCGCTCGAGGAGGCGCTGCGCACGGCGGAGTCGCTGCGCGAGGCGATCCGCAACTTCCGCTACACCTGGGAGGACCGCACCTTCCGACTCGGCTGCTCGATCGGCGTCGTGCCGATCACGGCCGAGAACGAGGACGTGGCCTCGGTGCTGTCGGCGGCGGACTCCGCCTGCGGCGCCGCCAAGGAATCGGGCCGCAACCGCGTGCACTGCTTCGAGGAAAACGACATCGACCTGATGCGCCGCCGGCGCGAGATGCAGTGGGCTGCGCGCATCAACAACGCCCTCGAGGAATCCCGCTTCGAGCTGTTCCGGATGACCATCCAGCCGCTGCAGGTCGAGGATGCCGGCGAGCATTTCGAGCTGCTGCTGCGGATGCGGGACGAGAGCGGCAAGATCGTCGCGCCGGACCAGTTCATCGCGGCCGCGGAGCGCTACGGGATCACGCCCTCGATCGACCGCTGGGTGATCGACAGCGCGTTCCGCTGGCTGGTTTCGGAGGCCGACGAGCGCCGTCGCCTGACGATGTGCTCGATCAACCTGTCGGGCCAGAGCCTCGGCGACGACAAGTTCCTGCCGTTCGTGATCGAGCAGTTCCACCGCAGCGGCATCGACGGCAGCAAGATCTGCTTCGAGATCACCGAGACCGCGGCGATCGCGAACTTTTCCCAGGCCAGCCGCTTCATCCAGGCGCTCAAGGAGCTCGGCTGCCGCTTCGCGCTCGACGACTTCGGCACCGGCCTGTCGTCATTCGGCTACCTGAAGCATTTCCCGGTGGACTTCCTGAAGATCGACGGCAGCTTCGTCAAGGGCGTGCTGCACGACCCGATCGACCGCGAGATGGTGCGCTCGATCAACGAGATCGGCCACCTGACCGGCAAGCAGACGATTGCCGAATGGGCGGAGAATGCCGAGATCATCGAGGTGCTGCGCGGTCTCGGCGTCGACTACGCGCAGGGCTACGGCGTTTCGCAGCCGCAGCGGGTGCAGCGGGCGGCGATTGCCTAGCGCGGCGGCGCGACTCTCGGTGTCACCCGAAAACCCATTATCCGTACTATCCGCGAAGTACTCGACGATCGGCTGCGTGAGTCCGGCGGAATACGAATGCGCGGCGACCTCAACCCACGACGGTGTCATCCGCTGCGGAGAAAAGCCACGGCCGTCTCGTGCTGGGCAGAGGAGTCAAGCGGACCCGCAGGATTCGCCCCAGGTACGACGTGCAACTGATGGACTCCCTCAACTGAGTGCGTGCCGGAAAACGCGCAACAATTCGGATTCTGGTCAGCCCTGACCGTCCACGTAGATGGATTCCAACTGACAATCTGGCCATATGCTGAGCGCTGCTGGTAACCGGTGGGACCGGCATGATACGCAACTACGTCAATTGCAAAATACAGCCCGACTTCCGAAAAACTTATTGACGTATAAGCCTTTCCACAAGTGTAGGTCTGGTTATGGAAGGGACAAAACTGAACCATTGAGTCGAAGTCGAACGCGTGACCGACGCTGGTGTTTCCGACAGCAAACGCCAATAGGGAAAATTGTGCCTGATGCTTTCACGGTGCGATCCTCGATTCCATCTGCATGGCCGAATCACAGGTGCTTTGCATGGTCAAACTGCTTTCAGTAGAAGGAAACGGGCCGGACGCGAACATCGCCTCGGAATCAATCCTGCCACGACCCACGCCTTGTCTGTAGCGCGTGTCCAGATAGCGTTCCAGACCTTCTCTGTCACGGGCATCTAGCTTCGACAAGATATGCCTTGCACTCGCCTGTCTTTCGCTTTGCTCCTCTGCGTCAGCTGCGATGAATACTGCTGAGAATTCCTGGCCACTCTTGGCATTCTGCAAGTCATTGCACATGCGCCGAAGCTTCGGCGCGATCCTCCGTAGGTCGGTCATGGGGCGGCGATGTTCAGCAAGTTCTGGTTCAAGGCGATTGATGCCCTCCTCGCTGATAATGCCCTTGAGAATTTCCGAATCTGCATTGTGGAAGAAGAAGCTATGCGCGAGATCCTCGACCGGAATGTCTCGCTTGTCGATCATTATGAATTGCGGTGCTCTCGGCAGGACTGCGGGTTCTCCCGGTTGATCTGCCAACGCGAATGCAAATGGGAGCAGAAGTAACAATAGAAGGGGCGCCTTAATCACGATGCCTCCCTTTTCCCTGCTTGCGAACGAAGCCGCTCGCATTCTCGCGGGCGTCGAACCATAGGCCGGTGATGTCGCCAGCGTTGTTGATGTCCTCGACCACCATGCTGCTCGCTCCGGGATAGTCGATCTGGTGGAAACGCCCGTTGTTCAGCAGATAGCCATGCCGAACGAAGGTCAAGTCTTTTCTTTGCTGTAAATTCTCGGACGGGATGCGGATGACACGACCGCTGCCGTGCGTTGCTTGAACTCGCTGTCGATCTCGATTCTCAGTTCGTCGAGCTGTTTCAATTCGAACTCG
>JBOHZL010000080.1:0-15185 GCA_050738495.1 Steroidobacteraceae bacterium
GGTGCCGGCTTGGTGCGCTTGCCGGCGACCGGCAGCTGCGGCGGCAACCGGAAGCCGGCAGCGGACTTGCGCAGTTGCGCCGACATGTCCGCCAGCCTGCCGATCGCGGTCGAGGTCGCACTGGTGTTGTCGGCCGTCTGCTGGCTGATCTCGCGAAGCACCTGCATGGTGCGCGAGATGTGCGCCGAGGTCGCCGCCTGCTGGCGCGCGCTCGCGGATATGTTCTGCACCAGTTGCGCGATCTGGTTCGAGACGTCTTCGATCTCGCCGAGCGCCGCGCCCGCGTTCTCCGCGAGCAGCGCGCCGCCCACCACGTCGGTGGTGGTGCGCTCCATCGAGACGACCGCCTCGTTGGTGTCGGTCTGGATGGTGCGGACCAGCACCTCGATCTGGCGGGTCGCGTGGCCGGCGCGCTCGGCGAGGCGCTGCACCTCGTCGGCGACGACCGCGAAGCCGCGGCCGGACTCGCCCGCCATCGACGCCTGGATCGAGGCGTTCAGCGCGAGGATGTTGGTCTGCTCGGCGATGTCGTTGATCAGCTCGACGATGTTGCCGATCTCCTGCGAGCTCTCGCCGAGCCGCTTGATGCGCTTCGACGTATCCTGGATATTCTCGCGGATCGTGTTCATGCCGTCGATCGTGCGGCGCACCGCATCGCCGCCCTTGTGCGCAACGTCGACCGCGTGGCGCGCGACGTCGGCCGAGCGCTCGGCGTTCCCGGACACTTCCTCGATCGATGCGGCCATCGCCCCGACCGCGTCGGTCGCGGCCGCGACCTGGCGTGATTGGGCGACGCTGGCCTTGGCCAGGTGCCCGGCCGCGGCCTGGGTCTGGCGCGCCGCGGCGTCGAGCTGCAAGGCGGTCTCGTTGATGGTCGCGACCAGTTCCCGGAGCGCCTCGATCGCATAGTTGATCGAGTCCGCGATTGCGCCCGTGATGTCATCGGTCACGGTCGCCTGTACCGTCAGATCGCCGTCGGCGAGGCTCGACATCTCGTCGAGCAGGCGCAGGATCGCATCCTGATTGCGCCGGTTGCGCTCGGATTCGAGGCTCGCCACGCGGCGCATGCCAGCCGCTGCGACCCAGGCGAGCAGCGCGCCGCCGAGGGCGAGCGCGGCGATCGCGATCGCGATCAGCGCGGGCGTCGTGCCGGCGAACCGGCTCCCTTCGCCGCCGGATTTCGTCTCGAGGGCGGCGGAGAGCTTGTCGGCCGCCGTCGCGAGCTCGGCTGCCGCGCGCTGCGCGGTCGCAAGCGACCCGGCGCGCTCGAGCGTTCCCTGCAACTCCTTCTCATACGAGGCGAAGGCCTCGCGCACCTCGGCGAGCCGCGCGGCAGCTTCGCCGCTCACCGCCGGCACGCCAGCGGTCCGGTCGAGGCCCGCGAGCCCGGCCAGGAACTGGGCAAGCAGCGCCGTGTTCTCGGAGATCCGCCGGGTCACCTCGGCCGAGTCACTCGTGCCGGTCGCAAGCTGCTCGAGGTCGTCGCCGGTGCGCTGGGCAACGGTTTCGAAGCGCGGCAGGACCCGCAATGCCACCAGCCCGCCGGGCGCGGAAACCGCATTGCCGGTTGCCGCCAGCACGCGCCCGAGCGTGGCACGCGATTCGCCGGCGCTCGCCTTCAATTCAGCGGAAGTCTCGCGCGCCGCCAGCACCTGTTTCGAATTCTCCAGCAGCACCGCCCACTCGGGCTCGTCGCCCAGGCGTCGCGCTGCCGGCACGGACCGTGCGTCGAGGGCGCCTTCTGCGTCCTCGATCCCGGCGAGCACGCGAGCCAGTTCGATGCGCGACGCCGCCAGCCGGTCGAATGCGACCGGGTCGCCATGCGCGGCCGCCGCCGCCTGTGCCGGCATGCCGCCGGACAGCACGGTCAGCGCGGAATGATGCTCGCGCCAGGCGCGATTGCCTGCTTCGGTACGGCCCGACAGCATGAGGAGCACGGCCGCGACGAGGGTCGCGACGAGGCCGGCCGCCAGCATCACCGGCATCCACTTGGCCGCCCTGAACTTGTCAGCCGAATTGACCATGCTCTTGCCTCTTCCCCGTGCCCAGGCTCAGGTCGACCCGTGCAGGAACGCCGGGCTTTCGACCAGCATCCTGAGGCTCAGTACCGGCCATGCCTCGCTCCCGCGCCGGAACGATCCGGCCAGATAGTGCTCGCAACGAACCATCGTCGGCGGCGCCTCGGACTTGAACTCGCGGTCCGCGAAGCGCCTGAACCCGAGTACTTCGTCGACCATCAGTCCCGCCGGTATCTCGCGGTGATTGACCACGATCACGCGCGTATTGCGGCCCGACACCAGCTCGCCGCTGCCAAAATACTGTTTCAGGTCGATCACCGGCAGCAACTGGCCGCGCACGTTCGCGAGTCCCAGGATCCAGGGACGCGCGCCAGGCACGCGCGTGATCGGCGATGGCACGCCCATGACCTCGCGCGCCTCGTCGCGCTCGACCAGGAAGGTCTCTCCTCCCATGCGGAACGCGACACCGATCCACTCCTGGGCGCCGGCGCCGTCACGCGCACCGGCGGCGACGTCGCGCGCCCGCTGCTCGAGCGCCAGCAACAGCTCGAACGGCCGGTCGCGCAGGGCCCTCAGGGTCGGCTCAGGCTGCATCCGGTCAGCCCGCGAGCAGCGCAGCCTGCGCTTTCTCCACGAGTTGCGCCGGCGTCACCGGTTTCACCAGGTAATCGACCGCACCCTGGCGCATGCCCCAGATGCGGTCCGTCTCCTGGCTCTTGCTCGACACCATGATCACCGGTATCGCGCGGGTCGCCGGATCGTTGGCGAGCGTGCGCGTGGCGCGGAATCCGTCCACGCCCGGCATCACGATGTCCATCAGGATCAGGTCGGGGTGGATCTCGCGCGCCTTGCGGATGCCCTCGGCGCCGTCTGCCGCGCCTTCGGTCCTGAAACCGTGGCTCTCCAGCATGCGCCGCATCTGGAACACTTCGGTGGGCGAGTCGTCGACGATCAGGATGAGCGCCATGGCACTGTCTCCGTCCGCTTCGTCATTCCCGGTTGACGTGCCGCTCGATCGCCGACAGCAGCTCGTCGCGCGTGAACGGTTTCGTCAGGTAATGCTCGGAGCCGACGATACGTCCGCGCGCCCGGTCGAACAGGCCGTCCTTGCTGGACAGCATGATCACGGGGATCGAGCGGAACACCTTGTTGTGCTTGATCAGCGAGCAGGTCTGGTAGCCGTCCAGGCGCGGCATCATGATGTCCACGAACACGATGTCGGGCTGGTGATCGGCGATCTTGGACAGGGCGTCGAATCCGTCCACGGCCGTGAAGACCTCGCAGCCCTCCTTGGCCAGCAGCGTTTCCGCCGTGCGGCGGATCGTCTTGCTGTCGTCGATGACGAGCACTTTCAGGCCGCTCAGGCGGTGCCCGTCATTAACGGCCGCTGCACTGTCCATCGGGTACCTCCGGCCCCGGCGCTGCTCCGGCCGGGCGTTTGCAAAGCTCGTCTGGAGGCGCCCACGGTTTCGACGCCGGAGCGGCCTCCTTTTAACATATCGGTCCACCCCCTGCCATGCCGACGGCGCCGGCCGGAAGGGGTCGGAACGAATGACAGGTGTACTATGACAAGCCCCCCTCACGTGCAGTATCCGCGTCACATTCCAGCCAATCGGCCGGAGACCCACTGATGCCAGTTCGACCGAGCCTTGCGGTGCTGATGGATCCCCTCGACACCATCAAGCCGGCCAAGGACTCGACCGTCGCGATCCTCGCGGCCGCGAACCGGCGCGGCCTGCAGACCTGGTGCTTCGAACAGGGCGATCTCTCGGTTCGAGACGGCCGTGCGTCCGCCCGCCTGTCCCCGGTCGAGGTCATCGGCAAGGACCGCGACTGGTACCGCAAGGGCGAGCCCGTGGCGCGCCCGCTCGGCGATGTCGACGTGGTGATGATGCGCAAGGATCCGCCATTCGACATGGAGTACGTCTACACGACCTACCTGCTCGAGCGCGCCGAGGCCGAGGGCGCGCTGGTCGTGAATCGCCCGCAGGGGCTCCGGGACATGAACGAGAAGGCGTACACCGCCTGGTTCCCGGATTGCTGCCCGGCGACCCTGATCACGCGCGACCTCGGCGCGATGCAGTCCTTCCTGGCCGAGCACGGTCGCATCGTCTGCAAGCCGCTGGACGGCATGGGCGGCCGCTCGATTTTCGTGATCGCCGGCGGCGATCCGAATGCGCCGGTGATATTCGAGACCCTGACCGACCACGGACGCCGCTTTGCGATGGCGCAGCGCTACCTGTCCGAGATCACCGAGACCGGCGACGCCCGCATCCTGCTGGTCGACGGCGAGCCCGCCTCGCATGTCCTGGCGCGGATGCCGGGGCCCGGCGATCATCGCGGCAACCTGGCCGCGGGCGCCAGGGGAGTCGGCCGGCCACTGTCGGATCGCGACCGCTGGCTATGCTCGCGCATCGGCCCGGTCATGCGCGAACGCGGCATGCTGTTCGTCGGGCTCGACGTCATCGGCGGCTTCGTCACGGAAATCAATGTCACGAGCCCGACCGGTGTTCGCGAACTCGAGGCCGCCCATGGCCTCGACATCGCCGGCCAGCTGGTCGATGCCGTGCTGTCGCGGCTGCCGCCGGACTGAGCGGCCGGGTTCCGCATGGCGCAATCGAGCGACCGGCTGACGATCACGCTGTTCCTGGCAGGCGCGTTCCACCTGATCGTGATCCTCGGCGTGACATTTGCGGCACCGGCCGCCGACCGCTCGGTGGTGCCGACGCTCGAGGTCCTGCTGGTCAACAACGCGCTGCCGGAATCGGCCCGGAACGACGAGGCGAGCTACCTCGCGGAGCGCACCCAGCAGGGCAGCGGCAACTCGACGTCGGACCGCACGCGGCAACCCGGTTCCGGCAATGCGCCGGAGGATGCAACCGGCGAAGCCGAGGGCAGGCCCGTGCAGTCCCTGCCGGCCGGCGCCGCGGGCGGTGAAGGCGAAATACTGGCCGGCAGGGACGGCAGGCCACGGTTCATCGCCCGCGAGGCGGATGCGAACGCCTCGCCGGTGGCGCGCCGGCAATCCCTGGCGGGCCAGCCGAGTCCATTCGCGGGCGACCAGGATGCGGCCGAACTCGAACTGAAAGGCAGCGAGCGACCTGAACTGCTGGTGACGCCGAGCACTCGCACTTCCGACGTCGCCGTCTACCTCGACGCCTGGAAGCGCCGCATCGAGCAGGTCGGCACGCTCAACTTCCCGAATGAAGCGCGCCGCCGCCGGCTGTCCGGCAACCCGGTGATCGAGGTGGTGCTGGCCTCGAACGGCGGCCTGGTGCGCGCCGTGGTGCGGCGCACCAGCGGCCACGGCGAACTCGATCGCGCGGCGATGGACATCCTGAAGCTCGCGACTCCGTTCGAAGCCTTTCCAGCCGAACTGGCGGCCCGGCACGACGTCGTGCGCTTCGCATACGAGTGGCAATTCGTCGGCGGCCGGCTGGCCGGATCCACGGTGGAGCTGCCGGCGCCCTCGCCCTGATGCCGGATTAAGTCAGCTCGCGGCAGGCGGCAAACTGCCGCCGCATCCGCTTTGACCCAGCTGTTGCCGCGGCCGATACTAGTGCCATGGCCGCCGGCGCATACCTGAACAACCAGTTGCTGGTCGCGATGCCCTCGCTCGCCGATCCCAATTTCTCGCACAGCGTGACGCTCGTCTGCGAGCACAACGAGCGCGGCGCACTCGGCATCGTGGTCAATCGACCGCTCGAGATGAAGATGTCGGAAGTGCTTGACCAGCTCTCGCTCGCAACCGAAAACCCGCGCCTGCGCGACATGCCGGTACTCGCCGGCGGGCCGGTCCAGCGCGACCGCGGATTCGTGCTGCACCGGCCCGGTCCCGAGACCTGGGAATCGACGATGCCGGTCTCGGACACGCTGCATGTCACGACCTCGCGCGACGTGCTCGCGGCGATGGCGCGCGGCGAAGGCCCGAAGCAGGCGGTCATCGCGCTCGGCTATGCCGGCTGGGAGGCCGGCCAGCTCGACGAAGAAGTGCTGCAAAACGCCTGGCTCACCGTGCCCTGCGATGACGCGCTGATCTTCGAGCTGCCGTACGAGCAGCGCTGGCACGCGGCGGCGCGACTGCTCGGCGTGGAACTCTCGCGCATCAGCACGCAGGCAGGACGAGCCTGACGAATGCCTGCGCCGGCCGCGAGGACGGTGCTCTCCTTCGATTACGGCCTCCGGCGCATCGGCGTCGCGGTCGGCAATACGCTGACCGGAACCGCCGAGGCGCTCGCGACCGTCGACGCCCGCGCCGGCGAGCCGGACTGGGCCGCGATCGACCGCTGCGTCGCCGAGTGGCGGCCGGCCGCGTTCGTTATCGGCGTTCCCTATAATATGGCCGGGCGCGATGCCACGATCACCACGGCAGCGCTCGGCTTCGCCGACGCGGTCGGCGGACGATACGGACTCGAGGTTCACCGGGTGGACGAAAGACTTTCGTCGCGCGAGGCGGAGGACGACCTGCGCGAGCGGCGTCGCAGCGGCTCCAGGACACGCCGGGTCCGCCGCGGCGAGGTCGACCGCGAGGCGGCACGGCTGCTGCTGCTGCAATGGCTGCGCGCGCAGACGAGCCTGACGGCCCGATGAGCGGTGGCCTCCCGCAGCTCGACGGCAACGGCCGGCTGCGCCACCTGATCACCCTCGACGGCCTCGACCGCGAACTGCTGGGCGGGCTGCTCGAGCGCGCTGGCCGCTACCTGGGCGGGCCCGGCGAAGCGCGGCCGCGCGGCAGGGAGCTGCACGGCTGGACCGTCGCCAACCTGTTCGGCGAGCCCTCCACCCGCACCCGCGCTTCATTCGAGCTCGCCGCGACCAGGCTCGGCGCCGACGTCCTCAATCTCGATGTCGCGCGATCGTCGCGCGCCAAGGGCGAGTCGATCGCCGACACGGTCGCCACGCTCGAGTCGATGCAGGTCGACGTGTTCGTGATCCGCGACGCCGAGGCCGGGTTGCCGGAGCGCGTTGCGCGCCAGGTCGGGCCCGAGGCCAGCATCGTGTCCGGTGGCGAGGCCTGCGTCTCGCATCCGACCCAGGGCCTGCTCGATGCGCTGACCATCCTGCAGTGCAAGGGTCGCTTCGACGGTCTGGTCGTCACCATCGCAGGCGACATCCGCCATTCGCGCGTGGCGCGCTCCGCGCATCGCGCCCTGACCACGCTCGGCGTCGGTGAGCTCCGGCTGGTGGCGCCCGCGGAGTTCATGCCCGATGACGTCGAGTTCGCCGGGGCAAGCCGGTTCGATTCCATGGATGCCGGCATCGCCGGTGCCGACGTCGTCATGATGCTGCGCATCCAGCGCGAGCGGATCGCCGGCGCCGGGCCCGCGGATGACGCCGGTTACCACCAGCGATACGGCCTGACCGCGGCGCGCCTGGCGCGTGCGCGGCGGCAGGCGATCGTCATGCATCCGGGCCCGATGAACCGCGGCGTCGAGATCGCCTCCGATGTGGCCGACGGGCCGCAGTCCGTGATCCGCCGGCAGGTGGCGAACGGCGTCGCAGTCCGCATGGCGGTGCTGGCGCACATTGCCGACGCACGCCGGCAGCGCGCGGCGTGAGCGCCGCTGCCGGCCACCGCGGCACGATCTTCCTCGAGGACGCCGCCGTGACCGGCCATGCCGTCTTCGACGCCGGCCAGCACGTGTTGCGCCTGGCCGCGCCGCGCTGCGCTCGGGCGGCGACACCCGGCAGCTTCGTCCACCTGACCTGCGGCCCGGATCTGCCGATGCGCCGGCCGTTGTCGATCATGCGCGCGAATCCCGCCGAGGGCTGGATCGAGGTGCTCTACAAGATCGTCGGCCACGGGCTTGCCGAGCTGACCGAACGCAGGATCGGCGAGCGGCTCTCATGCCTCGGGCCGATCGGGCGCGGGTTCACGGCCGACCCCGGGCGGCCGCGCGCGCTGCTGGTCGGTGGGGGCGTCGGTATTCCGCCGCTGGTGTTCTTCGCCGAGACGCTCGCCGCAACGCGCAGCGGCATCCAGCCGCTGCTGCTGATGGGATCGGAACTGCCGTTTCCGTTCGAGCTGTCGGAATCGCGGATCGCGACGCCCGGGATTCCCGCGGCGGCGACGCTCGCCATGGCCCTGCTCGAACGGGATGGCGTGCCGAGCCGGCTCGCGAGCCTATCCGGCTTCCCCGGCTGTCATCGCGGCTACGTCACCGAGCTTGCGGATGGCTGGCTCGGCTCGCTCCCGGCAGCGGAGCGCGAGCAGGTCCAGGTCTTCAGCTGCGGGCCGCATGCGATGCTGGTCGCGGTCGCCGCGCTGGCGCGTCGATACGGCCTGCCCTTGCAGGTCTCGCTCGAGGAGAACATGGCCTGTGCGGTCGGTGGTTGCGCCGGCTGCACCGTGCTCGTGCAGACGCCCGAGGGACCGGCGATGAAGCGCGTCTGCGTCGACGGCCCTGTATTCGATGCCGCGACCGTCTTCACCGGCTGAGCGAAACGTCCATCGAAGCTGCAACCTGGCGCGCACGGGGCGGTCGGGACAACGGCTCGCGCGCTCAGAAGAACGGACATTCGCTCGCCGGGTCCCGCCCGCCAGAGCGTGCGCGCCCGATAGCGTCAGGCGGGCGACGCTGAGCGCGGGGGAAGTCCCGAGCGAGCGAATAAAGTTCCGGCTGAGCGAGCGAGGAAGCTTCTCCCGCGCTCAGCGTCACCCGCCACTACCCGAAGTTGATGCGGGCTTCCAGGTTGGTGCGCGAGTCGGCGTTGCTGAGCGCCTCCTCGATATCGATCCGCCCTTCCTTGTAGAGGTGCAGCAATGCCGAGTCGTAGTTCTGGATGCCGCGCTCGTTCGACGACAGCATCGCTTCCTTGACGCCGATGACATCGCCCTTCTTGATCAGGTCCTGGATGTGCGGCGTGTTCAGCATGACTTCGACCGCCGCGACTCGCTTGTTGTTGCGGCCGCGCACCAGGCGCTGCGAAACGATCGCGCGCAGGTACTGCGAAAGGTCCAGGTAAATCTGGTTGTGCTGGTCGCGCGGGAACAGGTTGATGATGCGGTCGAGCGTCTCGGCGCTGTTGTTCGCGTGCAGCGTCGCGATGCAGAGATGCCCGGTCCCGGCGAGCGCGATGGCCGACTCCATCGTCTCGCGGTCGCGGATCTCGCCTATCAGGATCACGTCCGGCGCCGCGCGCATCGCCGCCCGCAGCGCCCGGCCGAACGAGCGCGTGTCAAGGCCGACTTCGCGCTGGTTGACGATCGCCTTGCGGTTCTGGTGCAGGTATTCGATCGGGTCCTCGATCGTCAGGATGTGGTCCGAACAGTTCTCGTTGCGGTGGTTGATCATCGCCGCCAGCGTCGTCGACTTGCCGGAGCCCGTCGCGCCGACCATCAGCACCAGGCCGCGCTTCAGCATCGCGAGTTCACGGAGCGCGTCCGGCAGCCCGAGCTGGTCGAGCTTCGGCGTGTCCACGCTGATGTAGCGCAGCACCAGCGCCGGATAGCCGCGCTGGTAGAACAGCGCCGCCCGGAAGCGGCCGACGCCGGGCTCGGAAATCGCGAAATCGATCTCCAGCTCGTTCTGGAAATGCTCGAGCTGCTCGGCGCTCATCAGGCCGTAGGCGATGTCGCGCACGGTCTCCGCGTTCAGCACCTGCTTGTTGATCGGGTAGATCAGCCCCTCGATCTTGATCTTGACCGGCGAGTTCGAGGTGAAGAACAGGTCCGAGGCCTTCTTCTCGGACATCAGTTTCAGCAATGGCTTGATGCTGAAGCGCCCGTCCTCCGCTTCAGCCGCGATCGTCTGGTCGGTCGCCGGCTTAGTAGACTTTGCCGTCGTTGGACTCATCGACAATCCTCAGCGTGCTGGATGCCTCGGCCTGCAGCCGGTCCTCGCGCTTGCTCTCGAGCTTGATGCGCAGGCGCAACTCGTTCTTCGAGTCGGCGTTGCGCAGGCCTTCCTCGTAGGATATGACACCCGCCTCGTAAAGGTCGAACAGCGCCTGGTCGAAGGTCTTCATGCCGAGGCGGTTCGAACGCCCCATCACTTCCTTGATCTTGGAGACCTCGCCGCGGAAGATCAGGTCGGCGACCAGCGGCGTGCCGATCAGGATCTCCATCGCCGCAATGCGGCCCTCGGCCTTCTCGCGCGGCACTAGGCGCTGCGACACCATCGAGCGGATGTTGAGCGAAAGGTCCATCAGGAGCTGCTCGCGCTTCTCCTCCGGGAAGAAGTTGATGATGCGGTCGAGTGCCTGGTTGGAGCTGTTGGCGTGCAGCGTCGCGAGCACCAGGTGGCCCGTCTCGGCGAACTGGATGCCGTACTCCATCGTCTCGCGGTCGCGGATCTCGCCGATCATGATGACGTCGGGCGCCTGGCGCAGCGTGTTCTTGAGCGCGGTGTGCCAGCTGTCCGTGTCGACGCCCACCTCGCGATGCGTCACGACGCAGCCGCGGTGCTGGTGAACGTACTCGACCGGATCCTCGATCGTGACGATGTGCCCGCGGGTCTTCTCGTTGCGGTAGCCGACCATCGCCGCGAGCGTGGTCGACTTGCCGGAGCCGGTCGCGCCGACCACGATCACGAGACCGCGCTTGGACATCACGATGTCCTTCAGGATCGGCGGCAGCTCGAGCTCTTCGATCGTCGGGATCGTCGAGTTGATCTGGCGGATCACGCAGCCGGTGTTGCCCTGCTGCACGAACGCGCTGACGCGGAAGCGCCCGATGCCGGGCGGGGCGATCGCGAAGTTCGCCTCCTTGCTGGCGTCGAACTCGCGAGTCTGGCGGTCGTTCATGATCGACCGCACCAGCACCGAGCTCTGTTCGGGCGTCAGCACCTTGTCGGTCTGCGGCCGCACCTCGCCGTCAATCTTGATCGCCGGCGGAAAGTTCGAGGTGATGAACAGGTCGGATCCCTTGCGGTCGACCATGCGCCGCAGCAGGTCCTGCATCAGCCTGATTGCCTGTTCGCGATCCATTCGTCGTTCTCCAGGGCGGCGCCGGGCCGCTTACACCGTGTCCTTGTTCTGCGCCTTGTAGCGCGCCTCTTCCTTCGCCACCAGGCCCTTGGAAAGCATTTCCGTGAGGCACTGGTCGAGCGTCTGCATGCCCTGCGCCTGGCCGGTCTGGATCGAAGAATACATCTGCGCGATCTTGTTCTCACGGATCAGGTTCCGGATCGCGGGCGTCGCGATCATGATTTCGTGCGCGGCGATGCGGCCGCCGCCGAGACGCTTCAGCAGCGTCTGCGAGATCACCGCGCGCAGCGACTCGGAGAGCATCGAGCGCACCATGTCCTTTTCCTCGCCAGGGAACACGTCGACGATGCGGTCGACGGTCTTCGCCGCCGAGCTGGTGTGCAGCGTGCCGAACACGAGGTGCCCGGTCTCGGCCGCGGTCAGCGCCAAGCGGATCGTCTCGAGGTCGCGCATTTCGCCGACCAGCACGACGTCGGGATCCTCGCGCAGCGCCGAGCGCAGCGCCTCGCTGAAGCCCAGCGTGTCGCGGTGGACCTCGCGCTGGTTGATCAGGCAGCGCTTGGACTCGTGCACGAACTCGATCGGGTCCTCGATCGTGATGATGTGGTCGGGACGGTTGACGTTGACGTAGTCGATCATGCCCGCGAGCGTCGTGGACTTGCCCGAGCCGGTCGGCCCGGTCACCAGCACGAGGCCGCGCGGCAGCATGCAAAGGTCCTTGAACACCTTCGGCGCGCTCAGGTCATCGAGCGTCTTGATCAGCGACGGAATGTTGCGGAACACGGCGCCGGCGCCGCGGTTCTGATTGAAGGCGTTGACGCGGAAGCGCGCCAGGTTCGGGATCTCGAACGAAAAGTCGGTCTCGAAGAATTCCTCGTAAACCTTGCGCTGCTTGTCGTTCATGATGTCGTACACCATGCTGTGCACTTCCTTGTGCGTCAGCGGTGGCATATTGACGCGCTTGACGTCGCCGTCCACGCGGATCATGGGCGGCACGCCTGCGGAAAGGTGCAGGTCGGACGCGTTGTTCTTGACTGCGAAGGCCAAGAGTTGTGCGATGTCGACGGCCATCAGGACTCCCTGGCTCGGTGCACGGAACAAGAACCCCGCGCGCCTGCGTTCGGCTCGTCGGGGTCGGCGGCAGTATAGCCCTGACCCTCGCTTACCAATATGTTAACTGCTCCGCAGAATCCCGCTGAAAGGCTGGCACTGGTGCGGGAAAACGTCGCGTCCGCGGCCCGCGCCGCAGGCCGGGACCCGGCGTCGATCGCCCTGATCGGCGTGGCGAAATCGCAGCCATTGGCACGCGTCGTCGCGGCGCTCGATGCAGGGCTCGCCGACCTCGGCGAGAACTACCTGCAGGAGGCGCGTGCGCACTTCGACGCGCTCGCGGGCCGATCCCCGCGCCGTCACTTCATCGGGGCGCTGCAGTCCAACAAGACCCGGCCGGTCGCGGAGCAATTCGACTGGGTGCACACCGTCGATCGCCTGCGGATCGCGGAACGCCTGTCGGCACAACGACCGGCAACGCTGCCGCCGCTCGCGGTTTGCATCCAGGTGCGGCTCGGCGACGAGCGAACCAAGTCGGGCGTGGCGCCGGAACAGCTCGCGCCTCTCGCCGCGGGCATCGAGCAGCTGCCCGGGCTCTCGCTGCGCGGCCTGATGTGCCTGCCGCCAGAGGAATCGACGACCGCGGGCCAGCGGCACTGGTTCGGCGAACTGCGGCGGCTGCTCGAGTGCCTGAATCACGCCGGCCACCGGCTCGACACGCTGTCGATGGGGATGAGCGGCGATTACGAGGCCGCGATCGCCGAAGGGGCGACGCAGCTTCGCATCGGCACGGCGCTGTTTGGCGAGCGCGCCTGACACTGCCCGGGTCCGCACACTAGAATCCCGGCATGGCCGCCCTGATCTTCGTCGTCGACTCGATCCTGACGTTCGCGGTTTACGCGTTCCTGCTGCGCGTGCTGCTGCAGCTTGCGCGGGCCGACTTCCGCAATCCGCTGGCCCAGGCCGTCCTCACGCTGACCAACTGGCTGGTGCTGCCCCTGCGGCGCGTCCTGCCGCCGATCGGGCGCGTGGACACTGCCTCGATCGTGGCGCTGCTGGCGGTGCAACTGGTCGCCGCCTTGATCCTGTTCCGGCTGCAGACCGGCGTGCTGATCCCTTTCGTGCCGCTCGCCATCGCGGCGCTCCGCAAGCTCGTGCACTCGATTCTGCTGCTCTACACGATCCTCATTTTCATCTATGCGCTATTGTCCTTCGTGGCTCCGGGGGTCCGAAGCCCGGCCACCAGCCTGCTGGGCGTGCTCTGCGAGCCCTTGCTCATGCCGCTGCGCCGGGTATTGCCGGTCGTCGGCGGGCTCGATTTCTCGCCGCTGGTCGCGATCGTCGCGCTGCAGGCGCTGCGCCTGCTGATTCATTGACATGCCGCACGCCAGCGCCGACGGCACCCACGCCGCCGATATCGTAATTCTGGGCAGTGGACAGGCTGCAACAGCTCCCGGTCGCGCTGGCCGGCCCCGCCGGCCTGGATTCCTGAAAGTCCGGGGGTCGCGGCTCGCCGCGATTCTGTCGCTCGCGCTCCTCAGTGCCTGCGGCAGCGGCGAGCATGCGATTCCGCCTGCGCGGCCCTTCACCGACCCCGGCTTCGCCGCCGCCGGTGACCACGAGCTGCATTACGCGCTGGTGATGAGCCGCGACCTCCCGTCAGGCATTGCGGGCAGTTACGGCATAGTGCCGAGACGCAATCTAGCTCTGCTCACGATCACGCTGGCGCGGCGCTCGGCGCCCGGCGGCACGCGTCTCGCTCCCGCACGGCTCGAGGCGATGTCGGTCGGGCTGACCGGCGAGCGCGCGCAGCTCCCGCTCATGCGCCACGACGAGGCCGGCGGCCCGACCTGGCTGGCAACGGTCAAGGTGCGGCATCGCGTGCCGGTCACGATCGAGATTCGCGCGCGCGCGACGGCCGCGAGTCCCGAAATCGTCGCGCGCTTGACGCGGGAATTTCATTTCGAGTAGCAGCGCGCAGTCGCGCGCCATGCCGTAAAAATCCGCTCTGAATCGTCGTCGACCCTCTTATGCAGCGGGTTTTTCCGTGATATGGTGCGCGCCGGCATTCATTCAGGCGGGATCGCCCCGCCGCAGACGGAACCACAGGAGACTACTCAATGGCGAAAAAAAATGCGGCTCCGACGAAGTCGCAGGTCGTATCGGCGGTCGCGGGCCAGACCGACCTGAGCAAGAAACAGGTTGGCGCAGTGCTCGAGGCACTCGGAACGCAGATGAAGAAGGCGCTGAAGGGCCCCGGCGTGTTCACGCTGCCCGGCGTCTGCAAGATGCGTGTCGTGAAGAAAGCCGCCACCAAGGCGCGCGAGGGTGTCAACCCGTTCACGGGCGAGAAGATGATGATCAAGGCCAAGCCGGCCTCCAAGAAGGTGCGGATCCGCGCCCTCAAGAACCTCAACGAGATGGTGGCCTGACGCCAGCATCGCGTTTCGAAGCAGGGGAAGCCGACGGGGCGGCCGGTCCGCCCCGTTCGTTTTTCAGGGGTTTTCAGCCAGTTTTTCCGCGAGCCAGCCGCCGACCAGCGCGCGCAGCTCGGTCAGGCGGCCGTGAAAGAAATGCTCGGCTCCCGGCAGGATCCTGACCTCGGGCGCCGGGTCCAGGCTCGACGTCCATCGCCTCACCGCCTCGTGATCGACGAGCTCGTCGGCATCGCCTTGCGCCACGAGCCACGGGCACCGCGGCACCGGAAGCCTGGTGAAATCGAAGCGACGCACCGGCGGCGCGACGGTGACGAGGAGTTTCGCGTCGCGCAAAGTTGCCAGGCGGAACGCAACGAAGGCGCCGAAAGAGAATCCCATGGACCACAGTTTCGTCGCGCCCAGGTTGCTGCGACACCAGTCAGCCAGGGCCGCAACGTCGTCGCTCTCGCCGACACCGTCGTCGAACGACCCGGCGCTCGCGCCCACACCGCGAAAATTGAAACGCAGCGTCGTGACGCCCTGATCCTGCGCGGACCGCGCGAGCGTGTGCACCACCTTGTTCTGCATCGCCCCGCCATACAGCGGATGCGGGTGGCAGCACACCGCGATCGTGTCGTCGCGCGCGTCCGGCGGCCGTTCGATCATCGCCTCGATCGGCCCGGCCGGACCGTTGATGGCGAGTTTCTCGATACTGGGGGCTTGCGGTTTCACGAAACTTCGTTCGCCCCGGGCGGCGGGAACCTCCCGAGCG
>JBOHZL010000081.1:0-14879 GCA_050738495.1 Steroidobacteraceae bacterium
ATCACGCCCGGCCTGCGCGCGAAAATCTTCGGACTGAACGCGATGCGGCCGTACCGGATCGCGCCCCAGGAGATGAAGCTCCGCGCGCGCCGCGATGCGATAGCCGCCGAGCGCCTGGCCTATCGCGAGCGCCCCGAGCCGCATTACCTGACGCGCGGGCCGAAGACACGGCGTGAGTTCCTGAACCTGCTAGGCTGGAATGGCGGCTCCCGGGCCTGAGTCCGCAGACGGCCGACGTGTGGCCGGCCGCTTTCCGGTCTACGCCGCGATCCTCTGCGCGATCGCGCTCGGCGTCGGCATCGCCCTCCACGAGTGGTCCAGCGAACCGCTCACGCTACGCTCCGGCACGGCGCTTTCCGAGCCGCGGCCGATCGCCGATTTTGCATTCGTGGATCAGGACGGGCGCCCCTTTCACCGCGACAACCTCGAGGGCCGCTGGAGCCTGGTATTCACGGGCTTCACGCATTGCCCTGATGTCTGCCCGACGACGCTCGCGCTCATGGCGGAGCTCCGCCGCCGCATCTCCCGCGACGACCTGCAGTTCATGTTCGTGAGCGTCGATCCGGAGCGCGACACGCCCGAGGTCGTCGCGCGCTATCTCGCGCATTTCGATCCTGCGCTGGTCGGCGCGACGGGCAGCCGCGCCGAAATGGAACGTTTCACCGCGGCGCTCGGCCTCGCACAGGTCAGGAACCCCGGGATCGGCGACGACTACACGGTGGATCACTCGACCGCGCTCGTGCTGGTGGACCCCGAGGCGCGGGTGGCCGGCTATTTCCAGGCCCCGCAGCTTCGCGACGCGCTCGCGGCCGATCTCGCGGCGCTGCCACGCGGCGGATAGGCTTTTCTGCTGCGACGGAACGCTCATTTCAGGCCGCCCGGCAGGATTGCAGCAGCCGATTGACGTTCTAATGTCGTGCCACGCCGTTCGGGGTGGATTCGTGCGGATGCGGGGGCGTCCTTGACCTGGGAACAGTTCCGTCATTTCCACCAGGATCCCCGGGTCATATCGCAGTGGCGATCGTGGTTCGGGTCGCTGTTGCGCTGGGCGACACCAGTTCGGCGGCGCTTGCTCCTCGGCCTCGGCGCAGTGGTCGTGGCGGTGCGCCGTCCGGTCGAGATGATACAGAGAGACGGCGAGGACGCCGGCATCGCCGCCGATCAGTCAACGATGCTGCTGGTCGTCGCGCTCATGTTCGCCTACGCGGCCTGCTGCTACCTCGTGGCGCTTCGCTTCGGCTCATTGCCGATCCACGTGCGGCGTCGTCCGTTGATGTTCCTGCATGGCGCGTTCTGGGCACTGCTGGCTGTCGTCTGGACCATCGGGCCCGCGCACACGACGCTCTACTCCGTGATGACCGGATGCGCCATCGTGATGCCCTTCCTGATGTGGCGGCTGAGCTATCTACTGCAGACCGCGCAACGCGGCAGGATGGCCGGTACCACCCCCTGGGATCACGCGCTTTACGTCTGGCCTCTCTGGGGCGGGTCCAATACGCCATACGGCAAGGGCATCGACTACCTGAAGTCGACCGAGGCCCGCGACGAGGAATCGCTGGCACGCTCCCAGCTTGCCGGTCTCAAGCTGATCCTGCTCGCCTTCGTCTTCCGCGCCGCCGTCAAGCTGATCAACGGGCTGGTATTCGGCGCCGACAACGCCTACCGGCGCGCATTGGGAGACATCACCCTCGGCCTGCCCACGGTGGACGCGCTGCTGGTGGCGCAGCCCGGCACCCACGCCGCCTGGGTCGGATGGGTCGCCGTCTACGTCGACCTCGTCCTGCAGGTTCTCAAGCTCGGCGCCTACGGCCACCTGGTCATCGGCTATCTGCGACTGGGCGGCTTCAATGTTTTCCGGAACACCTATAAACCGCTGCTGGCCGAAACCATCATCGAGTTCTGGAACCGGTACTTCTACTACTTCAAGGAACTGCTGGTCAGCTTCTTTTTCTTCCCGACTTTCGTCCGCTGCTTCAAGCAGCATCCGCGCATGCGGCTCTTGGCAGCCGTGTTCGCCTCGGCGTGCCTAGGCAACCTCTATTACCATGTCATCCAGGACGAGTCGTTGGTGCGCGGCGACTGGGAGCAACTGAGCCGAACGATGATTCCACGCGCGAACTATTGCTTCCTGCTGGCCTGCGGGATCTACGTGTCGATGCGGCGCGAACAGCGCCAGACCGGCATGCGGGCCGTACGACCCTGGCCCCGCCGGCTACTGGCGATCTTCGGGGTGTGGACGTTCTTTGCGTTCATCCGGCTGTTTCACCACGGAGATCCGACGTTTCAGATGCGCCTCGATTTTCTGCTGGGATTGTTCGGGACCGGCTGGACTTGAATCCGGCGGCACACCATGCGAATTGAACTTGAGTTCGGGAATCTCGTCGAGCCATTCAGCGGTCGCCGCTGGGACCGCATCGAGATGCGTCGGCAGATTGCCCTGCGTATCGGACGGTTCAAGGGCCTGGGGCTCGCTGCCGGCGACCGGGTGTTCGTGACCTTTGGAAATTGTCTCGAATTTTTCGCCGAGCTGCTGGCCATCTGGAAGCTCGGGGCTTGCGCGATCCCCATCGACTCCCGGCTTTCCGCCTTTGAAGTCAGCACGCTTGCCGACGCGGCTGCTGCCAGGCTCGCGATCGTCGACGATGCGGCGCCGGCCGATGTCGTCGCGGCGCTCGGGAAGTCCGGTTCGACAACGGTCCTGACCACCGAGATCGGGACGGCGGCGGGTGCCGCGAGCGAAATCCGGCCGGATCGCGACGCGCTGATCCTGTTCACTTCGGGCTCGACCGGCGATCCAAAGGGCGTCCTGCACACCCATCGCTCGTTGAGCGCACGCTGGTCGAGCCTGCGCGATCACCTGCCAGCGATGGCGTTCGCCCGTTCACTTTGCATGCTGCCGACGCACTTTGGCCACGGATTGATCTGCAACTGCCTGTTTCCGTGGCTGTCCGGAAACGATCTCTTCATTACCCCCTCGTTCCGGCCGGACCTGGTCACGCGCCTGGGCAGCATCATCGACGAGCATGGCATCACGTTCATGTCGTCCGTGCCGCCGATCTGGAAATTCGCGCTGAAGCTTGCCAAGCCGCCGCAGAATGGCAGCCTGCGGCGCGTGCATGTCGGCTCGGCGCCGCTTTCCGCGCAGACCTGGGACGACATTCGCCGCTGGACCGGAACCCGCCAGGTTTGCAACGCCTACGGCATCACCGAAACGGGAAGCTGGGTCGCCGGACTCGATGACGCCGATGCACCGGCCGAAGACGGCCTGATCGGAACCGGCTGGGGCGCGGTCGTCAGGATACTGACGATCAACGACACGCAGCAACCGCTGGCGGCGGAAATGGAATGCGATACCGGCGAGTCCGGCTACGTCTGGCTCAACACGCCCGCGCTGATGAAGGGTTATTTCCGAAGGGACGATCTGACGGACAAGGCGGTCGTGGACGGCTGGTTCATGACCGGCGATGTCGGAGCCATGGATTCCGATGGCCGACTCTACCTGCGTGGCCGCGAACGTGACGAGATCAACAAGGGCGGCATGAAGATCTATCCGTCCGACATCGACGCCGTGGTCGAGCGTTACGCTGCGGCCAGCGACGTGTGCACCTTCGCGCTCGATGATCCGATCTACGGACAGGCCGCGGGCATGGCTGTCGTCCTGAGCGACACGAGGGAAGAGACGATTCGCGGCCTGTATGACTGGATGAAATCCCGTCTGGCCGAGCACAAGATGCCGTCTCGCTGGTGGGCGGTCGACGCCATTCCGCGCACTTCCCGGGGCAAGATCAACCGGGACGCAGTCAAGGCCGACTGCGAAAACCGGGCGGCGCTGGACCTGCCGTCCATTCTCGCCGGGCCATCCCGCACATGACCGACGCCCCGCAGCAGCGCCGGCAGGGACTGCTGCAGTTCCTGCGGAGCATCCAGAAGGCGGGCCTGCCGGTCGAAAGCCTGGCGGATGACGCTCGCCTGGTGGAATCCGGATTGATCGATTCCCTGGCCATCCTGCAGATCGTCGGCTATCTCGAAGTCACGTATGGCCTGGATTTTTCGGGTCGCGGAGTGTCGCCGGAGGAGCTCGGGTCGATCGGCGGCATTCTCAGGCTCATCGAACTGGAGCAGAAATGAAATCCAACAGGATCGTCCGCCAGTCGCCCGGCAATCGCATGCGTGCGGCTGTCGATGAACGGGAAATCATGCCGTTCATCGGCGTCTACGATGTGTTCTCGGCCTCGCTGGCCGCGCGGCAGTTCGACGCCCTGTTCCTGAGCGGCTTTGGATTCGCCGCGAGTCATTATGGCCTGCCGGATGTCGGCTTCATCACGTGGTCGGAGATGGTCTACTACGTGCAGCGGATCCGCACCGTCCTGCCGGATCACCACATCCTGGTGGACATCGACGACGGCTACTGCGACGTCGAAGTCGCCTGCCACGTCGTCTCGATCCTGGAAACGTCCGGCGCCTCCGGGGTGGTGCTGGAAGACCAGGAACGCCCGCGCCGCTGCGGACATTTCGACGGCAAGCGGATCATGGACCTTGACGGATATCTCGTGAAACTGAACGCCGTACTCGAGACCCGGCGCGACTTGTTCGTCGTCGCCCGCACCGACAGCTCCGATCCGGCGGACATCGCCCATCGCGTGGTGGCCTTTGCAGACGCGGGCGCGGATGCCGTGCTCGTTGACGGCTTGAAGAGCCTCGATGCGGTGAGCGAGCTGAGCAAGAGGATTCCGCAGCCGTTCTGCTTCAATCAGATCGCCGGGGGAAAGTCGCCCGTTTGCACATTGACGCAACTCAGGCAGGCGGGCATCCGGATTGCGATCTACAGCACACCCTGTCTCTTCGCCGCGCAACCCGCCATCGAGAATGCGCTGACTGCCATTCAGCAGGCGGACGGCTCGCTCGCGGGCAGCCCGATCGGCGTCAGCGAGTGCAACAAGGTTCTGCAGGAAAACCTGGCGCGCCGGACTTCTCCGCAACTCATCATTCGCCCGACCGAACGCCGGGACTAGCGCGGCTCCCAGCGATGCAAACCAAGGGAGGCGGCAAGGCACGGTCGCTCGTCAGCGCGACGATCGCCGAAATCGTCGGCCACCGGCGGGCCATCGCAGGCTACCTGCTGCTGAGCGCCCTGGTCCTGGGCCCGTTCTTGATCTGGAATTCCGAGGGCAATGTAGCCGCCCTGAGGGGCGCCTACGTCGTTTTCGCGGTCGCCCTGTGCGTTCTCGCGCTGGCAAGCAGAACCGCTTTCCTGCTGGCCTGCCTGCTGCTGATCCCGTCCGCCCTGATCCACCAGCACGTGAGCCGCCACTGGGGCGACGGTCAACTCGATGCCAGGATCGAGGCGTTCTTCGAGTCCCCGCCCGGGGAGATCCGCGAATATCTGCAGAGTCACGTCGACGCGCTGGACATTGCCATGATCCTCGGCGCAATCGGCTACGTCGTGACCCTGTTTCGCTGGACGATACGCAATGGCTTTGCTTCCCCGCCGATGAGGCGACTCGCGGCTGCCCTGGTCATCGCGGGGCTCGTTGTGTTCGCCGGGCTCCGCCTCGACCGCCGTCTCGACCGGTTCCCGCCTTATGAAGTGCTGGCGCAGCCAGCGAAGGCGCAGCATCGCCACACGCAACTTTCCTCGCGCAACGATTTTTTGCGCGAGAACCCGCTACCTCGCACGAATTGCAGGCTTCGCTACGACAAGGTAGTCATCGTTCTCGGCGAATCCGCATCCTCGGACCACATGAGCGTATTCGGCTATCCGAAGGCGACCACGCCGTTCGCGCAGCGCTCCGGAGCGCACGCCTTCGACACCCTGTCGCCGTCGAACCAGACGAGATACTCGCTGGGCATGATGCTGACCAGGGCTGCACCGGGCTCGTTCGACAGCTTCTATCGCTCGCACAGCGTGGTCGGCGAGCTGCGAAACTGCGGCCTCCACACGCTCTGGATCTCGAACCAGGGGCAGCGGGGACAATCCGACAGCTTCAGCACGTCCATTGCGCGCGAAGCCGACGAACAGGTGTTCCTCAACGACTGGTCCTGGAAAAGCGTGCAGCTCGACGGCCGGATCGTGCAGGAACTCGAAACGCGCGGGACCTACCGGCGGAAGGGTCAGGCGACGATCGTCCACTTGATCGGGTCCCACACGAGGTACCAGGAGCGCGTCCCGGCCGGGTTCGGGTTTCAACCGCCAGCGGACACGATCTCGCATTACGACAATACGATCCTGTACACGGACCAGGTACTTTCCGACCTGTACCGCAGGTTCTCCGGCGGTTCGCTCCTGTTCATCTACGCGTCCGACCACGGTCAACTCGTCTCCAACACCCGGTTCGGGTCGGGATTCCTGCCCGGGTTCAAGGAGGAATTTCGAACGCCGCTGTTGATCTGGACCGATGACGATGAAGCAGTCGGGACGATTCGCCGCTCGATCGGCGATGCCACGCTGAATCTCGAGGCTTTCGACGATGTCGTGCGATACCTGACGGGCATGACGCCGACATTTCGGGTTTCCACACGGCAGACGGTTTCCGTATTGACGCCCGAGACCGTCGTGAACTTCTCGGAACTCGAGTCGCTGCCGGAAGACTGAATTCAGGACTTGCTGAGATCGAAGTCCGCGTTGGCCCAGGCTTTGTCGTGGCGGTCCGCCGCCTCCTTCGCTTCGGCCTTCTTGCCCTGGGCCTTCAGCGCCTGTGACAGGCCGTAGAGCGACCAGCCGTTCTCGGGATTGCGCTGCAGTTCTTCGCGGTAGGCCGCCTCGGCTTCCGCCGGCTTGCTGGCCTCCAGCAGCACGGCGCCGAGCGCCTGCCGGGTCGGCCAGTGCCAGGCTGGCGGTTCGTCGTAAGGCAGCGTGTCCTCGATCACGACCGCTTCCTTGAGCGCAGCGATCGCCGCGTCGTGATCCTTCGCCGCGCGCGCAAGCTCCGCCGTCACGAAACGCTCGGCGATGCGCACGCCGCCGGCGAGCGAATAGCGGTCCCAGGCCATCATCTTCTCGATCACCGGGTCGGTGGTCGCCTTCAGGAGCGCCGCGTGATGGGCCTTCGCAGCGTCGATGCGGCCTTGGCGCGCCGCCGCCATGCCCTGGGCGTAATTCCACATGGCCTGCATGTACGGCAAGTCGTCGGCGGGCTTCGGCGCTTCGACGACCTGCTGCCAGCGACCGAAGCGGACATCGGCGAGCAGCGGCGTCTGCGCGAAATTCTGCATGACTTCGAAGCCGGGCGTGCGCATCAGCTTCGGATCGCTGGTGCGCTTGCCCGTGTCGGCCGCCGCACCGAGCGCGATGGCACTCGCGCCCTCCATGGTGGCCGCGAACCACAGGAAGTGATGGTTGTGCGGCACGTAGCCGAGCGGATAGACGCCCGGTCCCGGTTTGCAGATGGCGAGATAGGCGTCGTCCGCGCCGATCGCCTTCTGGTTCGCGAGCACCGCGTCGTGATACCGCCCGACCCGCGCGTAGATGTGCGCCGGCATGTGCACCAAGTGGCCTGAGCCCGGCAGCAACTCGCGCAGCGTATCGGCCGCGGCCACGCCGCGCTGCGGGTCCGGCGAGGCCTCGACCGCGTGCACGTACAGGTGCAGGGCGCCCGCGTGCTCGGAATCGCGCGCCATCACCGACTCGAGCCGCGAAACCACTTCCGCCGTGTGGCCCTTGGGCTGGCCCGAGGCATCGTAATAATCCCACGGCTGCAGGTCCATCATCGCCTCGGCATGCAGCGTGGCCGCATCGAGGTCGTCCGGGTACTCCGCCGCGAGTTTCGCCATCGCCGCCGCATAGGCTTCATCCAGCGGCCGGCGATCCTCGGGGGGCTCGGCGGCATAGCGCGCGGACAGGGCTTCGATGTAAGCCTGTTCCCTGGTGGTCGCCTTGTCGGCAGCGTCCTGTGCGCGCCGCAACCGGTCCCAGGCTTTGGCGCTGTAGTTCGGATCCATCGCCGCATTCACGTGCGGCCCCAGCACCAGCGACGAGCCCCACCAGCACATCGCGCAATCCGGGTCGAGCTCGGCGGCTTTCAGGAACGAGCGCTCCGCGGCATCGTGGTTGAAGCCGTAGGTCATCGCGAGGCCCTGGTCGAACCAGCGCTGGGCCTCGGCGCTAGCAACCGTCACCGGCATGCTGTAGTCGCCCAGACCTTCGATCAGCGTGGCGCCGACTGGAGCCAGATCCGGCGGCGGCGGCTCCGCCTTCATGCGCCCGTAAAGATAGAAGCCCGCGGCGGCCACGACGATGACGACGAGCGCCAGCATGAGGTTACGGTTCATGTGGTCCTCCCCGGGACCATTTGCGAAGGGCACTGGAATACTCCGATTCGGCCCGAAATTCAATCGGGGCGGCCGTGCCGCGCTGGACGCGGCGCAAAATGCGACACTAGAATCCGGCTCCACCCGAAGGCCCGTCCCATGAGTCAATACCCCCCGGCAATCCGCGGCTTTGCCGTCGCGCTCGTCGCAGCTACGCTGCTGGCCGTGACGGTGCGCGCAGGAACGGAACCGGTGCCGGACGGCTACGCATTGCTCAGATTGTTCGAGGATTGGCGCGCATTCGAGCGGCCGCCGTCGCGCGATGGCGCACCCGACTACACGGCGGAAACCTTCGCGCGGCGGCACCAGGAACTGGCGGCTTATCGGCAGCGGCTCGATGCGATCGACACGGCGGGCTGGCCGGTCGCACAGCGGGTCGACCACGCACTGGTGCGCGCCGAGATGAACGGATTCGATTTCTACGTGCGCGTGCTCAAGCCCTGGGCACGCGATCCTGCGTTCTATCAGTCAGTCTGGGACGACCAGAGCGATACGCCGGCCCACGAGGGCACCGAGCACCATGGCATCGTGGACCTGTGGACCTACGAATTTCCGTTGTCGGGAGCGGCCGAAGCCAGGCTTGCAACAGCGCTCGCCGTGATCCCGCCCCTGCTCGCGCAGGCCGAGCACAACCTGACCGGCAATGCGCGCGACCTCTGGATCACCGGCGCCGGCACCATGCGCGGCCAGGTCAAATCGCTGGATGCGCTCGCCCGGAAAATTTCCGGCAATGGCGCCGCGCTCAGGAAATCCGTCGCCGAGGCGCGCGCTGCGACCGAACGCTTCGTCGCCTGGCTCGACGCCCAGGCACCGTCGAAAACCGGCCCGTCCGGGATCGGGCGCGAGAATTACACCTGGAGTCTGCAGAACGTCCACCTCGTGCCGATGACCTGGGAGCAGGAAGTCGGGCTCCTGAAGCGCGAACTGGCGCGCAGCCACGCCGGGCTCAAGCTCGAGGAGGCGCGCAATCGCGGGCTGCCGGAGCTGCCGGTGATCCAGTCGGCGGAGGAATTCGAGCGCCGCGCCAACGCGGCCGTCACGCGCTATCTCGCTTTCCTGAAGGATCGCGATCTCTATCCGATGCGCGACAACATGGATGCTGCGCTGCGCGCGAAGCTCGGCAGCTTCGAGCCGCTCGAAACGCGCAACTTCTTCGCGATCGCGACCCATTACGAGCCGCTCACGCTCTATACGCACTTCTACCACTGGTGGGACCTGGCACGCATGCGCGACGAGCCGCATCCGAGCCCGATCCGGCGCGGCCCGCTCCTGTACAACATCTGGGACAGCCGCGCCGAGGGCATGGCCACCGCGATGGAGGAGTTGATGATGAACGCGGGGCTCTTTGACGAGCAACCGCGCGCGCGGGAAATCGTCTGGGTCATGCTGGCGCAGCGCGCCGCGCGCGGACTCGCCTCGCTGCTCGCGCACGACAACCAGTTCGACCTGAAGCAGGCCAAGGCTTTTCAGGTCGAATGGACGCCGCGCGGCTGGATGCGGCCGGACCTCGACCTGCTCGGCTTCGAGCAGCAGCTCTACCTGCGGCAGCCCGGCTATGGCACGAGCTATGTCACCGGCAAGCATCTGCTGGAGGACCTGATCCGCGAGCGCGCGCACCAGCTCGGCGCGGAATTTTCGATGCGGCGCTACTTCGACGAGGTGAACGGCGCCGGCATGATCCCGGTCCCGCTGATCCGCTGGCAGCTCACCGGAATGGAAGATCGATGAGAAAAATTCCCTGCCTTCTCGCGCTCGTCCTCGCCTGCGCGGCGCAGGCCGACACGACGCTGCGCCATTCGGTGCTGTACACCGGCAAGCAGAGCGGCGCGCTCGCGACGGTGACCGGCCGCGACGGGCGCATGCACATCACCTACTCGTACCGGGACAACGGCCGCGGGCCGGATCTCGACGAGCAGGTCACGCTCGCCGCGGACGGCACGATGACGAGCTACCGGCTGCGGGGCAAGACTACCTACGGCGCGAAGCTCGACGAGCGATTTTCGGCCGCGCGCGGGCGCGCGAGCTGGCGCTCGCCGTCGGAGCGCGGCTCGGTCAGGGTGACCCGCCCGGCGATGTATGTGCCGGGATACGGAAGCCCGGCGACCGAAGCGATGATCGTGCGCGCGGCGCAGCGGGCCGGGGGCCGGATCGCCGCGCTGCCCGGCGGTGAATTGCGCAGCGAGAAACTGACGGAGGCACAGGTCGGCCCCGATGGGCAGTGGCGACCGGTCGCGTTGTACGCGATCTTCGGACTCGGCCTGCAGCCGGCCTACGTCTGGGTGGACGCCGACGCCGACATGCGCCTGTTTGCCAGCATCAATGCGGGCGGCAGGCATGTCATCGCGGCCGGTTTCGAGCGCCATTCGCCCGAGCTCGAGAAGCTCCAGCAGCAGGCGGAAAACGACTACCTGCGCGCCATCGCCGGCAAGCATTCACAACGCCTCCCCGGACCGATCCTGATCAAGGGCGTGCGCGTCTATGACAGCAAGAGCGCGGCGCTCGGCGCGCCTGCCGACGTCTATGTCCACGACGGCCGCATCGCGGCGATCTATCCCGCCGGCAGCGCTCCACGGAATGCCGCGACCGTCATCGATGGCGCCGGTCGCGCGCTGCTGCCCGGTCTCTTCGACATGCATGCCCACGAGGATGCCTGGAACTCGGTGCTGCAGATCGCCGGCGGCGTCACGACCTCGCGCGACATGGGGAACGACAATGCCTACCTGGCCGGCCTGATGGACGGGATCAGCCGCGGCGAGCTGATCGGCCCGCAGATCGTGCCGGCCGGTTACATCGAGGGCGAGAGCCCGCATTCGTCGCGCGGCGGGTTCGTCGTCAACAGCATCGAGGAGGCGCGGGAGGCGGTCGACTGGTACGCGCAGCGCGGCTTCCGCCAGGTCAAGCTCTACAACTCGATCAAGCCGGAGTGGGCGGCGCCGATCGTCACCTATGCGCACGAGCGCGGCCTGCGCGTGAGCGGTCACGTCCCCGCGTTCTCGCGCGCCGAGCGCGTGGTCGCCGAAGGCTACGACGAGCTGCAGCACATCAACCAGCTCATGCTGAATTTCGTCTCGGAGCCCGATACGGATTCGCGCACCCTGGCGCGTTTCATCCTGGTGGGCGAGAAGTCACATTCGCTCGACCTCGATTCCGGTCCGGTTCGCGACTTCATCGAGCGCCTGGCGCGGCGCGGCACGGTGGTGGACGCCACCATGGCGACTTTCGAGGGTTCCTACACCCAGCTCCAGGGCGAGATGGACCCCTCGGTCGCGGCGATCGCCGATCATGTGCCATTTGCCGTCCAGCGCGGCTGGCACACCAACACGATGGAAGTGAACAAGGACAACATCGACGACTATCGCGCGTCCTGGCAGCGCATGATGGAATTCCTCGGCCGAATGCACGCGGCCGGCGTGCCGCTCGTGGCGGGGACCGACTCGACCCCCGGATTCATGCTGCACCGGGAACTCGAACTGTATGTCGAGGCCGGCGTGAAGCCCGGCGAGGCGATCCGCATCGCGACCGAGAACGGCGCGCGCTACACCGGTCTGGCGCACGAGACCGGCAGCATCGAGCGCGGCAAGCGCGCCGACCTGATCCTGGTGGACGGCGATCCGACGAAGAACATCGCCGATATCCGGCGCATTGCCTACGTCCTGAAAGCCGGCGTCGGCTATTCGCCGGCCGACATCTACGAGGCCTTCGGCGTGCGGCGCTTCACCGAGCCGCCGGCGATCACGCGTGCCGGGGACGGTCAGTAGGCGGTGGACACCACGGCACTGGCGAATATCAGGATTCCGATCCAGTAGACGACCGGCGTCACGAACAGCGCGCACAGCAGCTGCGCGATGCCGATGCCGACCACGCCGCGCGTCAGGTTGATGATCGCGAGCACGCATCCCCCGACGCCGGCGACCATGCCGCCGATCCAGCCGGTGCCCAGGAAGGGAACCAGCATGATCGCCCATCCGACGACCAGCACGATCCATGCCGGCTTGACCAGCGACATGTCCGGCGCCGTGGCCGTGGCCGGTGCGGTATTGGGCGTGTTGTCCGGAACCTGATTCATCTCGCCCGCTCCCGTGTGAGACGACCCGCCGGTCAGCGAGTCCGGCGGATTCTGGCACCGTCACGCCGCCGGCGCCAGCGGCCGCGGCCGGCCGATTGCATGGCCCTGCACGAAGTCGATGCCCATGGCGCGGGCCGCCTCGAGCGCCGTGAGGTCCTCGATCTGCTCGGCGACCAGGCGGAAGTTGAGCGTGCGCGCCATGCCGACGACCGCGCTGATCATCGCCTGGTTGACCGAGTCGCGGCCGAGGTCACGCATGAACTCGCCGCCGATCTTCAGGTAGTCCATCGGCAGCTGCTTCAGATTGGCGAAGCCGCCGAGGTCGGCGCCGAAATCGTCGAGCGCGAACCGGCAGCCCATGCCGTGCAGCACGTCGATGAAGCGCCGCGCCTGCTCGAGATTGCCGATCACGATGGTCTCGGAAACCTCGAAGCAGATCTGCTGCGGCTGCACGCCGCTGCGGTCCAGCTCGTCGACCACGAACTCGAGGAACGAGGGGTCGGCGAGTGTCTGCCCGGAGATGTTGATCGACAGGCTGCGCCCGGGCGGGATCCGGATCGCGCCGGCCGCCAGCGCCGCGAGGGCGGAACCGAGAACCCAGCGGTCGATCATCGACATCAGCCGGTAGCGTTCGGCGGCCGGAAAGAACTCGGCGGGCCCGATCGCCTGACCCTCGTCGTGGAGGCGGATGAAGACTTCCATCGCCGGCCCGTTGGACGGGCCTGGCCGGGTCGGTTCGATCGGCTGGATGTAAAGCTCGAAAAAGCCGTCGCGCAGCGCGGCCTGCAGCCGCTGCAGCCAGTGAATCTCGCCGCGGCTGCGCGCGACCGCCTCGTCGTGCGAGGAATAGACGTGCACGTGGCTCTCGTTCTGCTTCTTGGCGACATAGCAGGCCGAGTCGGCCGCGTTCATGATCTCTTCGAGCGAGTTGCTCTCGGCGGTCAGCTCGACGAGGCCGATGCTGACGCCGACGCTGAAGATGCGGTCCTTCCAGACGAATCGGTACTCGCTGATCGCGCGCCAGACGTCGTCGGCGATCTGCCGCGCCTTTTCCAGCGGGCAGCCGATCAGGAGCACGCCGAACTCGTCGCCGCCGAGGCGCGCGACCGTGTCGGAGTCGCGCACCGCCTCCCGGATCAGCGCCGCGACCTCGCGCAACATGTTGTCGCCAGCCAGGTGGCCGCTGGTGTCGTTGACGGCCTTGAAGCGGTCCAGGTCGAGATAGCACATCACGTGTCCCTGCCGTCCGGCGCGCGCGATCTCGAGCGCCTCGCCGAGCCGTCGCTCGAACTCGCGCCGGTTCACGAGACCGGTCAATGCGTCGTGGCTCGCCTGGTAGGACATCTGCTGGGTCAGGCCGCGGAGCTCGCTCACGTCGTGCAGCATCACCGCGGCGCCGGCGATCTCGCCCTCAGTGCCACGGATCGGTGACGCCGTCGCCTCCACGCCGAGTTCATTGCCCGAGGCGCGCGCGATCAGGATGGCGCGGCGGCCGAGGTTCACGCGCGCGCCTGAACCGAGGCACTGCTGCACCGGATCGGGCAGCGGCCGGCGGTCGTGCTCGTCGACGAACCCGATCATCGCGCCGAACGCCTGGCCGACTGCGTCCTCGCGGCGGATGCCGGTCAGGTGTTCCGCGGCGCGGTTCATGTAGTCGACCAGCCCGTGCGCGTCGGTGGTCAGCAGTCCTTCGCCGAGGGAGTCGAGCGCCATCTGCGAGCGGCCCGAGGGCGCGGGCGCGGGCTGGGCCCGGTGCGGCAGCATTTCCTGCGCCGTGAACATCGCGAGCCGCCGCCCGCCCGCATCGAACCCCGAGCCGGAAAGCTCGAGCCGCGTCACCTGGCCGTGCGGGTCCGCCAGTTCGAGCTCGGTCAAGATCGGTCCACTGTGGCCGTTGAGCGCGCGCGTGACCGCAAGCGCGGCGAGCTCCGCGTATTCCGGGGAAACCAGCTCGGCGAGCCGGCGCCCGGTGAGCTGCTCCACCGGGATTCCCGCCATCGCGGTGAAGGCGGCGTTGGCCGCTTCGATGTGCTCGCCGTGCAGCAGCGCCGGCTCGCGCATGGCCGCGATCAGCGTGCGTGCGCTGTCGTCGCCGCGCGGCTCCTGGCGCGCGGATTCGTCGTCGTCCACGAGCCGCCGCAACTTGCGCCGCAATACCACCACGGCAACGGCAAGCAAGGCAGCAAGGATCGCAAACGCCAGGGTGGCGATCACCTGGACCGTCATGCGGCCTGTCATCCCCTTCGGTCCCGCGGATGGGCCGCGGGACCGGCCAATATTGGTTTCATTTCGCGGCCTTGGGCAGCATATCCCACGCTTGTACTGAGGCCCGCTGCGATTCACCATAATAGTGATGAACACCAGTCTGGAAGCCGCCCGCCGGCAGATGATCGACCAGCAGATCAAGGCTTGGGACGTGCTCGATGCGCGCGTGCTCGAGGCATTCGCCGCGGTGCCGCGCGAGCGCTTCGTCCCGGAGGCGTATCGCGGCGTCGCCGTCGCGGAC
>JBOHZL010000082.1:0-14799 GCA_050738495.1 Steroidobacteraceae bacterium
ACGAGCGCGACGTGCGAGAACGCCTGCGGGAAATTGCCGATCTGACGGCCGTTCGCGATGTCGTACTCCTCGGCCAGGAGTCCCAGGTCATTGCGTATCGCGAGCAGGCGCTTGAACAGCGCGCGCGCTTCCTGGTGCCGCCCGCACAACTCGTAGGCATCGGCGAGCCAGAAGCTGCAGGCGAGGAATGCGCCCTCGCCGGGAGGCAGACCATCCTCGCCCGCCTGCGTGTCGTAGCGCAGCAGGAAACCGTCGCGCAGCAGGTCCTGCTCGACCGCCCGCACCGTCGCATCCACGCGCGGATCCCCAGGCGACAGGAAGCCGACCTGCGGGATGAGCAGCAGGCTCGCGTCCAGCTCGCGCGAGCCGTAGCTGCGCACGAAGCAGCCGCGCGCGGCGTCGATGCCCTGCCGGCAGACGTCCGCATGGATGCGCGCAGCGAGCTGGCGCCTGCGCTCCGCCGGTGCCTTCAGGCTGAAAGATTCCACGGCCTTGATCGCGCGGTCGACCGCGACCCAGGCCATGACCTTGGAGTAGGTGAAGTGCTGCGGCGGGCCGCGCGCCTCCCAGATGCCCTCGTCGGGCTGGTCCCAGACCGTCTCGAGATGCCCGATCAGCGCGCATTGCAGCGCCCAGCCGGACTCGCTGCGCGCCAGGCCGGCGCGCCGGGCATGATGCAGCGCATCCATGAGCTCGCCGTAGACGTCGAGCTGGAGCTGGCCGTAGGCGGCATTGCCGATGCGCACCGGCTTCGAGTTCTCGTAGCCCGGCAGCCACGGCACCTGCCACTCGGTGAGCCGTCGCTCCCCCGCGATGCCGTACATGATCTGCATGTCGCCGGGGCTGCCGGCGACGGCGCGCAGCAGCCAGTCGCGCCAGGACTGCGCTTCCTCGATGTAGCCGGCGTTCATCAGCGCGAGCAGCGTCAGCGTCGCGTCGCGCAGCCAGCAGAAGCGGTAGTCCCAGTTGCGCACGCCGCCAAGCTGCTCGGGCAGGGAGGTCGTCGGCGCCGCGACGATGCCGCCGGTCGGCGCAAAGGTGAGCGCCTTCAGCGTGATCAGCGATCGCATGACGGCGTCTTCATGCTCACCGTGCACGCTGCAGCGCTGCGCCCAGCCGCGCCACCACGCTTCCGTGGCTTCGAGCGCGGCATCCGCGTCGAGCGTTGGGGGCGGCGCGAGGTGCGATGGGCCATGGCTCAGCACGAACGGCACGATCTCGCCCGCCGCCACGGTAAAGCGCGCTACCGTCTTCATGTCCTCACCCTGCGTCTCGACCGGCGACCGGAGCAACACCATGTCGGGCCCGGCGACGGCGCGGAGCGCCCCGTCCTCCATGCGGCTGACCCACGGGATGGTCGCGCCGTAGCCGAAGCGGATGACGAGTTCCATCCGCATGGGTACGCTGCCGCGCTCGCCGACGACCAGCCGCACGATTTCCGAGGTGTCGCCGCGGATCGGCATGAAATCGATCAGCGTGACCGCGCCTTCGGCCGTCTCGAACCGCGTCTCGAGGATCAGGGTGTCGCGGCGGTAGCGCCGCGTGACGCGCGCCGCCGCGTCCACCGGAGCGAGCAGCCACCGACCGTGCCGCGGGGTGCCGAGGAGCGCGGCGAACAGGGCGTCCGAATCAAATCGCGGCCAGCAGAGCCAGTCGATGGAGCCGTCCCGACCGACCAGCGCCGCCGTCTCGCAATCCCCGATCAGTCCGTAGTCCTCGATGCGTCCCGCCATGAGGGTCGTCAGCGGCGGCGGCTGCGTTCGTGGAAGCGCCGCGACTTTGCCGCGTTGCCGCACACCGCCATGTCACACCAGCGCCGGCGTCCGGCTTTCGAGCGGTCGGCGAACAGCCAGGAGCAATTCGGCCCTGCGCAGATCCGCAGCCGTTCCGCCGGCAGCGGCAGCACAAACTCGACCAGCCGCCATGCCACCATCGCCGCGATCAGGTCGAGGTCGGCCGCATGGTCGTCGAGCGCGGCGGCGATGCGTCCGTCGTCGTAGCGGAGCTCATGCGCCTCGACGCCGGCGACCCAGCCCTGGCGCAACAGCGCGAGCGACTGCTTCGGCGGGGCCCGGTCATCCGCGATCGCCGCCACCAGCACGAACAGAGCTTCCCGCAGCGCCCGGGCGCGGGCGAGGGCGGCCTCGGCGGCGGCCGGCTCGGCCTCTGCCTTCCGCGCCAGCCTGCGCAGCATCTTTGCCGGCAGCAATTCGGCGCCTTCTGCCCATTCCAGCAGGCGCGCGTAGCTGTCCAGCCAGTCGCGCGGCTCGACGTCGCGCCCGGTCACCGTATTGATGAAGTCGAGCGCCGGGTCACCGCCGACGAAATCCCGCGGCTCGAACCGGTGCGCCTCTATAACTGGTGAAATGCGATTCACAGGTTGACAGATCCTATAACCGATGTAATCATGATTATAGGTTGGTTCATGGAAGCAAGCCATGGGCATGTCCCGGCGGGAGTTCGGCATGGTCGCAAGCGCAATTCTGCTCGCCGCCAGCGGCGCGCGAGCTGCCCGGGCGGAGCCCCGGCCGGTGAGCCTCGTGCTCGCACCCAGCAATCTCGGCCTCCGCCCGGAAAACGGCGAGCAGCCCGGCACCTGGCAGGCACCGCGCGTCCTGATGGAGGCGGGGCTCCGCGAGTCGCTTGCCGCGCACGAGGTCCTGCGCCTCGAGCGTCCGGTCTACGAGTTCGAGGCCCAGCACCACACCCGGATCCGGAACGGCCAGACCATCCGCGCCTTCTCGCTCGCACTGTCGCAGAAGGTGCAGGACATCCTGCGCGCCGGGCGTTTCCCGGTCGTGATCGGCGGCGACTGCAGCATCCTGCTTGGCTGCCTGCTCGGCGCGCGGGTCGCAGGCGGGCGAGGGCTGTTGCACGTGGACGGTCATAGCGATTTTGCCCAGGCGAAGAACCATGCCACGCCGAGCACGCTCGGCGCGGCGGCCGGCATGGATCTCGCACTCGCGAGCGGGCGCGGGGAGCCCATGCTGACGACCTGGCCCGATATCGGGACGCCGCTCGCCGAAGATGCCGACATCGTCCAGATCGGCGAGCGTGACCGCGACACGCCGAGCTTCCTCCAGTTCTACGGCGACATCGTCAAATCCGAGATCACCCAGCTCACCGTCCAGGACATGCATACCGGCGGCATCGCGGCCGGCGCTGGCAAGGCGCTCGCACGGCTCGAGACTCGCGGGCTGGAGCGCGTGTGGCTGCACGTCGATCTCGACGTGCTCGACCAGGCGGTCATGCCCGCGGTCGATTCGCCGGGCAGCCCCGGATTCGACTACGCAGAGCTCGCGGAGCTGGTCGGCCGGCTCGTAGCCTCCGGCCGTGTCGTCGGCGCTAATTTCGCGATCTACGACCCTGACCGCGATCCGGGCGCGAAGCATGCGCCCGACCTCGTGGCCTGCATCGCGAAAGGCATCGGCCGACGCGCGGCGCAGGCTGCCACGTCATGAAATACGTGATGCTCGCGCTGGCCGCTGTTGGGCTCACGATCTCCGTCGGCGGCGTCCCGACGGTGAAGGCCGAGGAACGATCTTTGTCGCCGGCTGAGGCGTCGGGCGACCTGCCGGGCGTTCACGACTTCGACTTCGAGTTCGGCGAATGGCGCGTCCGCCACCGCATCAGGCGGCCGATTCCGAATGGCGAGTGGTCCGAATTCGACGGGCATTGCAGCACGCGCCCGCTCATGGGCGGGCGCGGAAACGTCGAGGAGCACCGCTTCGAGCGGCCGACCGGCACGACCTACGGCATCGCGATCCGCTCCTACGACCCGAAGACGGCGGAGTGGGTCATCTGGTGGATCGACAGCCGCGTGCCGCACGGCGCGATGGATCCGCCCATGAAAGGCCGCTTCGAGAACGGCGTTGGCACGTTCCATTCCGACAGCACGCTCGACGGGAAACCGATCAAGGTGCGCTTCATCTGGTGGTCCGGCACATCCGGCGAGTCGCCGCGCTGGGAACAGGCTTATTCGGATGACGGCGGCCAGAGCTGGGCCGTCAACTGGACCATGGAGTTCACGCCGGCGTCCGAACCGGCGCGCAGCTAGGCGCGCGTCAGGGGCGGCGACGCATCCGCAGCTTTGAGAACTCCGTCGTGCCCGCAACCGTGAATCCCGCCGACTCGAACAGCGTGCGTGTGCCAGTCCAGGCGAAGGCATTCGGGAAACGTTGGCCCTTGGCGAGGCGGACCGGGTAACCCTCGGCAATCTCAGCACGACGGCGCTTCAGCGATTTCACCGCGTGGCGGAGGAGAGCCGTCGCGACGCCTCGGTCCCGCCAGCCCGGCTTGATGAAAAAACAGGAGACCGACCAGACCCTGTCGGCATCCACGCAGGCCAGCGTGCGCGCGCGAGCGAGCTTCGGGTAGTCGAGACGGCGATCGTAGGCGCACCAGCCGACGGGCTCGTCGCCCGCGAACGCCAGCGCCCCGTGCGCCTTGCCGGCAAGCACCAGTTTCTTGAAACGCAGTTTTGCCTTCGCGCCCTTCAGCTCGTCCCAGCGCTCACCCTTCTCGAGGCGCCAGTACATGCACCAGCAGCCGCCGCAGGCACCGCGCGGGCCGAAGAGTTTCTCGAGCGCCGGCCAGAGCGCCGGACTGAGGTCGCGGACCGTCAGCCTGGTCTTCATGGCCGCATTGTCGCGCGCGGCCAAGGTCAGGAAAAGGCAGGACTTTTCAGGGTGTCCCGGGGGCAACGAACGCCGCTTCCTGTGATAGGATGCGCGCCCGCACGCGCCCGTAGCTCAGTTGGATAGAGTACCTGGCTACGAACCAGGGGGTCGGGAGTTCGAATCTCTCCGGGCGCGCCAGTTCTTTCTGGGTCTATTCCGGGCACATGGTTTACAGATTATTCCGGAGACATGGTTTACACCTGCACCGGAGCGAAGGGATTAGGAGCGGGTTCGACCCGGACTTCATCCCGATCAAAGAAGCCTAGATCATAGTCGAGGAAGCTGACCAGCCAGATCTGGTCATCGATCTCGCGGATGCCGACGATCTGGCCGGCGAAGACCTTGCTGAGATTTATTTTGCGGCTGCCGAAGCAGATGCGCCCGCAGTGGGTCACGCGCACGGATTTATCGTGATAGGGGTACTCGGGCTCTGGCGGCGGCTGGTAGGCGCGTGCTGAAGGTGTAAAGAGATCGGCGGGGTAGGCGCCGTTGAGCGCCTGGTGCGGGCGCTGCGAGTTGTAAACCTCAACGAAGCGGTCGAAGCGCTCCTGCTGCTGGAGGAAGTTGAACGAGGCGGGCTTGGTGGCTTCGCGCTTGAGCGTGAGGTGCATGCGCTCGTGACGGCCGTTCTGCTGCGGGTTGCCGGGCTTGATGCGCTGGATTTTGATGCCGAGCCTGAGCCACCAGACGGCGAGCTTGGAGAGCCCGAACAGGGCATTGCCGGAGGCGAAGGGCGCGCCGTTGTCGGTGCGGATCGCGCCGGGCAAGCCGAAGTCTTTAAAAGCCCGCTCGAACACGGCGAAGGCGAACTCGGAGCGGGTTGAGGCCAGTCCCTCGCAGGCGAGCAGGTAGCGCGATCGATAATCGGTGATCGTGAGCGGATAGCAGTACTGCTTGTTGCCGAGCATGAACTCGCCCTTGAAGTCGGCGCACCACAGTCCGTTGACGTCGTGAGCGGCGGTGAGCTCGGTTCCCTGGGCCTTGTAGCGCCGGCGTTTGCGGCGCTTGACCAGGCCATGGCGGTCGAGCACGGCGTGGACGGTGCTGGTGGCTGGGGCCTTGATCATGGGAAAAGCCCGGATCAGCTTGTCGCGGATCTTGGGCGCGCCCCAGGAGGGGTGGTCCTGCTTGAGGCCGATGATCGTGCGCTCGACCTGGTAGGGGAGCTTGTTGGCATGCCGGTAGGGCCGGCGCGAGCGGTCCTGGAACGCCTCGAGGCCGCACTCGCGAAACCGGCTATAGAGCTTGTGGCCGGTAACCCGGGAGATGCCGAACTCCCGGCACAGCGGGGCCATCGTCTCGCCCTCGAGCAGGCGGGCGACGAACCGGAGTCTCTCGTCCATCGGTTTACACTCCTTCCAAGGCATCTGGGCGCTCCCAAATACCTGATGTGTAAACCTTGTTCCCGGAATAAGGTGCTAACTATCTGTCGCTAAGCACACTGCGACTTGCGTCCAGTTCTCTCAGCAAGTCGCACGACTGACTAGCTTTTCTTCTAAACGCGCCATCCGACGGCGCTCGAGGCGGACTGTTCGATTCCGCATTCTCGACACCCTTGGTTGGCAAGTCGTCTTACAAAAAATTGGGAAACTCACCGGCATACCCCGGTGTCCGCTAGACCGCATGCTTAGTGGTCATTACGGTCCGTGACAACGCGAACCTTCGTTTGCACGAGACCGCGCAATCCGGGTGCGCAATCAACCGTTAAACGCCAACCGAGGAGATTATCGATGAACTACGTCCAAGGATTCGTGACACCGGTGCCGACCGCGAACAAGGAAAAGTACCGCCAACAAGCTGCGGACGCCGTGCAGCTGTTCAAGCAGTTCGGCGTCAAGCGGATGGTCGAAGGCTGGGGCGACGATGTGCCCAAGGGTAAAGTGACCGATTTCCAGGGTGCGGTTCAGGCCAAGGATGACGAGACCGTCGTGTTCTCCTGGATGGAGTATCCCGACAAGGCGACTTACGAAGCGGCCAACAAGAAGATGATGGACGACCCGCGCATGAAGGAGATGTTCTCGAACATGCCGTTCGATGGCAAGCGCATGATCTTTGGCGGCTTCGATTCGATCGTTGACGAAGCCGGCCGGGGCGCTGCGGGCTATGCCGACGGTTACGTGTTGCCTGTCCCCAAGAGCAACAAGCAGGCCTATCAGGAGATGGCCGCCAAGGCGGCAGACGTGTTCAAGGAATATGGCGCGACCCGCGTCGTCGAAGCCTGGGGCGATGACGTGCCCGACGGCAAGGTCACCGACTTCAGGCGCGCCGTGAAGGCCAAGGAAGGCGAAAACGTGGTGTTTTCGTTCGTCGAATGGCCCGACAAGGCGACACGCGACGCCGCCTGGCCGAAGATCATGGAAGACAAGCGCATGCAGCCCAGCGACAAGATGCCGTTCGACGGGCAGCGCATGTTCTGGGGCGGCTTCCAACCGATCCTGGACGCATAAAGGAAGGCCTCGACGGGAGCGAGCTGCCTGGCGGCTCGCTCCACTCCGTCTATTAGCCGTGTCGACGGCGTCATGCAGTTACCCGGAGCTTTCCGATGACCCCCATCGTTACCGCCTTCGAACGGTCTCCCGATCGCGGCAGGGGACTGGCGCGTGACATGCGCGTGCGCTGGGCGCTTGAAGAAGTGGGCCAGCCTTATGACGTACGTCTTGTTTCGTTCAGTGAGATGAAGGAATCCGCGCATCTTGCGCTCCATCCTTTCGGGAAGATTCCGACCTATGAAGACGGCGATCTCGCTTTGTTCGAGTCGGGGGCGATCGTGTTCCATATCGCGGAGCACCATGCGGGCCTGCTACCGGACAACGCGAATGCCCGGGCGCGCGCGATCACATGGATGTTTGCCGCGCTCAACACGGTGGAGCCGCCGATCCTCGAGCTCGCAACCGCCAGGCTTCTGGAGGGCGATAAGCTCTGGAGTAAGGAGCGCCTGCCTCTGGTCGAGGATCGCGTCCGCGACCGGCTGAAGCAACTTTCCGCTCGCCTGGGCGATGCCGACTGGCTCGATGGTACGTTCAGCGCGGGCGACCTGATGATGGTGTCGGTGCTGCTCAGGCTGAAATCATCGGGCATTCTGAACGAATATCCGAACCTCTCCGCCTATGTCGCCCGGGGCGAAGCGCGGCCCGCCTACAAGCGTGCTTTCGACGCCCAGTTGGCGGTTTTCACCGCCGCAGCAACCGGCTGATAAAGGCCGATAGAGCCATCAACTTCGCGACCGGCAAGCGCATTCGGTCGACGCCGTTCAAGAGCGATGACCTGAACTGGGCCCCGTAGCCGCCGAACGGTCGGCGCGACTCGCGACCGTGGAAGCCGCACCCGCGCTGGCAACAACTACCAGCGCGACAGCGGCCCATTGCGCCCGAGTCAAATGCTCGCCGAGCAGCGCGAGACCGCAGAGCGCGGCGATCGCCGGCTCCAGGCTCATGAGGATGCTAAATGTCCGTCCCGGCAGCAGCCGGAGGGCTTTCATCTCGAGCGCGTACGGCAGTGCGCTCGAAAGCACCGCCATCGCGACGCACGGAACCAGGAGGTGGAGGGAGAATTTTTCGAATCCACCGACCGCAATGGCATATGGCGTGATCGTCAGTGCTGCAATCATCATGCCGATGGTGACCGCGGCGCCGGTATCCAGACGCCGTGATACACGGCCGCCGAGAACGATGTAAGCAGCCCAGCAGGCGCCCGTCAGCAGGGCAAATATGACCCCGACCGGATCGATGGCGGCATCGGCCTGGAACGGCGCAATGAGGGCGATCCCGGCCACAGCCAGCGCGACCCAGACCACGTCGAGAGCGCGCCGTGATCCGGCAATGGCGACCGCCAGGGGGCCGACGAACTCGAGCGCCACCGCCAGGCCCAGAGGGATGCGGGCGAGCGCCTGGTAGAACAACAGGTTCATGACGCCGATCGTGATGCCGTAGGGAAGGACCGCGCGCCACTGTGCTGCCGTCAATCGGTGGACCGGAGGGCGGAAGACGGCAAGCAGGATGATCGCGGACAGGACAATCCGGATTGCCGCGGTCCCGGCCACGCCGATGAGCGGAAAGATGCCTTTCGCAATCGCGGCGCCACCCTGCACGCTGAACGCGGCTATCAGGATGACTACCACGGGCTCCAACGCCGGGTTCTTCGTGCGCGTCACTCGATTTCAAGCCCTCTGGCGTCGCGGGTAGAGCAGCACCAGGACCAACTCCTGGCGGGCGCGCCACCTCAGCATTGCTAGCGGATGTAGCCGAGGCTTTCGAGCTTTACCAGGATGCGATGCGCCGCGAGATCCGGCGAGAGCGTGCGCGTGTCGATGAGCATTTCCGGACTTTCCGGTACTTCGTACGGATCGCTTATCCCGGTGAACTCCTTGATGATTCCCGCGCGTGCCTTGGCGTAGAGTCCCTTGCGGTCGCGCTGCTCGCAGACTTCGAGCGGCGTGGCGACGAAAATCTCGATGAAGGCTCCGGCTTCTTCAATCATCTCGCGCACGCGTCGACGGGTCGCTGCGTACGGCGCGATCGGCGCGCAGATCGCGACACCGCCGTGGCGCGTGATCTCCGAGGCGACGTAGCCGATGCGCAGGATGTTGATATCGCGATGCTCGCGCGAAAACCCGAGCTCGCTCGAGAGATGCTTGCGGACGAGATCGCCGTCAAGCAACGTCACGCGACGTCCGCCGAGCTCGAGAAGCTTGGCGAACAGCGCATTCGCGATCGTCGACTTCCCCGAACCGGATAGGCCGGTGAAAAACACCGTGAACCCCTGCTTATGCCGGGGCGGATGAGTCTTGCGCAGCTCTTCGATGATCTCCGGGTACGAAAACCACTCCGGAATTTCGAGTCCTTCCCGCAGGCGGCGCCGTAGCTCCGTGCCCGAGATCCTGAGCGCCTGCATGCCGGGCTCTACCGCGTCGACGGGCACGAACTGCGCCTTGTCCTCCACATACACCATCTCGTTGAATGGCACTATCGTAACGTCGATCTCGTGCTCGTATTCCTTCAGCAGCGCCTGCGCGGCATAAGGCTCGTAGAACTGCTTGCCGCCGGAGTTGCTGCCCGGCCCGGCATGGTCGCGGCCCACAATGAAGTGCGTGCAGCCATAGTTCTTGCGGATAATCGCGTGCCAAAGCGCCTCGCGCGGCCCCGCCATTCGCATTGCGAGATTCAACAGGCTAAGCGCCGTCGTCTGCTCCGGATAGTGCTTCAGCATGTGCTCGTAGCAGCGCACGCGGGTGTAGTGATCCACGTCGCCGGGACGCGTCATCCCGATCACCGGATGAATGAGCAGATTCGCTTCCGCCTCGCGCGCCGCGCGCAGCGTCATCTCGTGGTGCGCACGATGCATCGGGTTGCGAGTCTGGAACGCCACGACCTTACGCCATCCTAGCTTGCGGAAACGCCCCCGCAGCTCCGCCGGCGAGTCGCGCAGCAGCTTGAAGTCGTAGCACGTCGGTGGCTCGACGCCTCGCAGCTTCCCGCCCAGATACATCTTGCCGGCGCGATGCATCAGGTAGTACACGCCCGGATGCTGCTCGTCTTGCGTCCCGAATACGCCGCTTGATTCTTCGGCCTTGTCCGGCTCCCAGATGTCCGATACCTCCAGGGTCGCGATCAACACGCCCTCCGGATCGCGCAGCGCCATGTGCTCGCCTTTGGAGGTGTCGCGTGCGAACTCGACGGAAACATCCAGCGTCACCGGCATCGGCCACAGCAAGCCGGAGGGCAGGCGCATGTCGCGCGCAACTCGCTTGTATTCCGCCTCTGTGAGGAACCCTTCGAGCGGCGAGAACGCGCCATTCAGGATCAGCTCTATGTCGCATAGCTGTCGAGCCGTCAGGTTCCATGAGCGGTAGTCGCGCGCGCGTAGCTTTTCTTCCTCGGCGGCGCTTTCCGTCAAGTACAACTGCTTCAGTACGCCACCGTGCGCTTCCTTGAATGCACCCACCGTCGCCTCCTGCGGGGCGTTCGTTCTGCCCACCATATCAAGAAATGTGGCCCAAGCTCAGGTATGGCGATCAAACCATTCTGACTGGGATGTGGTCACCGTCCGTGCGAGCTACTGTTTGCAGTGCTCGCGGAGGAAGGTCGGTCTACGTACCCTCGAGAACGTGTATCCCTGCGATGCCAATTATTGCCAGCAAGTCGCAGGTCGAAGAGGTCGACGCCGTCGCCGCCAAATGGTTGTCAGTTCATGGACCAAAGTCGTGCCCAACGTGCATTGGGTGCGTCTTTTTTCAGTTCGCGCCGATCGCCTGCTTTCCAGGCTCCGCGGCAAGTCGCACCTCGGCCGCCGCCAGCAGGGTGATCGTCTCGAACACCGGGCCGAGCATCTCGAGCGCGCCTTCCTTGTCCTTCAGATACACGCTCAATGCGCACGCGAAGTTGTAGCGCATGTTGAAATTTTCCGGATCGACCAACAATGCTCGCTCCATGCGCGCCTCGGCGCGCCGATGAATCCTGCTTTCGCTGGAAGGGGCAATTCAGGGCGGCCAAGCATACACTCGCGCCGAACCGCGGAGTAGTGAGTGGCTGCGCCGTCCGGCACCCACGCCCAGGCGGTGACCCGGCGCACGCCTGCCATGGGCCGCGGTTGACTCATTGACCGGCCCAGCCAAGGTGGTATCCCCAAAAGCGGCAATCTCACGATTGCGCGGAGAGATCCCGATGAATCCGAGGATACGATCGAGCGCGCTGCTCCTCTGCCTGGGCTTCGCGTTTGTCGCCTCCGCCCAAGCGGCGGAGTCCGGCTGGTACGTGGTCGACTTCGGCGGCGAGTGGAGCGGCTCAGGGATCAGCCAAAGCCGAACGAACGAGAATCTCGCCGCGATCTTCGAGTCGGGCGGCCTGGATGTCGTGGATACCGCCTCGACGCTCGACGATTCCGACACAGGATTCGGCCTCGCCGGCGGCTACCAGCTCAACGATCACTTCGTCGTGGAATTTGCCTACGTCGATCTGGGCTCGATGGACATCCAGGCCACTGTCACGGTGACGGACGGCGTTGACGTAGCCGACGCCGACGTGGGACTCGAGAGCTCGGCCCAGGGTCCCGTGCTGTCGGCGCTCGGCATTCTCCTGCTCGGCGAGCGGTTTTCCCTGTTCGGCCGATGTTGGGAGTCGGCGCGGAGCTCAGCCTGAGCAGGCACTTCGCGATCCACCTGGCCTGGGACCGCTACTTCGACGTGGGCACGGCGGACGTCACAGGCGATGTCGATGCCGACCTCATCACGCTGGGCCTCTGCATGCGGTTCGGCTGGTTTTGCTAAGCGGCACTGCCCCAAGCTACTACCGGACGTTTCATGTGGCGCTGACTAGCGCGCTGCCTGGTCGCGATTTCAGCGCAAACTTGCGCGCACATCGTATTGAGCGGAGAGTGGCACACTACAACCACTCGGGAATGCCGGGTGAAGGATAGGGGAGAGCACATGAAGAACATGCTTCGGCCGCGTCCGGTATCTCTGGTGGCAGCAGCGGTGGCACTCGCGATTGGCGGTGCGGCCGGTGCCCAGGAAAAACCCGACAGCTCGGAGAACAGAGAGGCCGATCGCTCGACTTCCCTTACGGAAGTCATTGTCACTGGAACACGGCGCGGGGACCGGACGGCGGTGGAATCTTCCGCGCCGATCGACGTGCTGAGCGGCGCCGAGCTCGCGAATCCGGCCTCCGGAAACATGCTGGATGCCCTGTCCAGCGTCGTGCCGTCCTTTGTCGTCGGGCAGAATTCCATTTCCGATGCTTCCAGCTTCGTGCGCGCCCCGTCCTTGCGCGGCCTGCCAGGGGACCAGATGCTGACCATGCTCAATGGCAAGCGCTTCAACCGGTCAGCCCTCGTGCAAGTCTTCCAGGGTGGCGAGACCGCATTGTCCTTCGGTTCACAAGGCCCCGACCTCGCTTCGATCCCGTCGATCGCCATCTCGTCGCTGGAAATTCTGCGCGACGGCGCGGTCGCGCAGTATGGCTCCGACGCCATCGCCGGCGTCCTCAACTATCACTTTCGTGAGAATTCGTCGGGTGTCGAATTGGGCGCACGGTACGGCAGCTACTACACGGGCGACTTCCCGGACGACGGCGACGATTGGCAGATGTCGGCCAATGTGGGTTTGCCACTGGGCGCAGACGGCTTCGTGAACCTCAGTCTGGAACTTGCCAACAACAAGCAGACAGTTCGCAATCCGACGCGGCCATCGACGCTGGAATTCGCCGAAGCCTTTCCGGACCTGGCGGAAGGTCTGCCTCATTTTCCCGGCCCGGTGCAGCAGTGGGGAACCGGCCCTTCCGAGAGTGTCAAGGCGGTGATCAATTCCGCCGTCAATCTCGATGACGAAAGCGAGTTCTATTTCTTTGCGAACCTGTCTCAAATCGACATGGACGAGAGCTTCAACTATCGCCTGCCTGTCAACTTCACCGGCGCAAGTGGTGCGAGTTACGGCAGGAATCCCGTGTTCGAAGACTTTTTCCTGACTCCCTGCCCGACGACAATTGCCACCTGTCCGGAGGGCGGGTTTGTCTTCGACGACAATACGTTCAACTACGCCACTGATCTCTATCCGTCCGGCTACACGCCGCGCTTTTTTGGCACGACTCAGGAGATCTTCGGCGTGCTCGGGTATAGGGGTACCGACAGCCGGGGCATGACTTACGATTTGTCGGCCACCCTGGCTCAGAACTTTCTGGACATGTCTTTGCGCAGCTCGCTCAATGCGTCATTGGGTCCGGATACACCCACTAATTTCTACATCGGCAAGTTTCAACAACAGGAAGCTAACCTCAACTTCGATGTCACCTATCCCTGGGAGGTTGCTGCGTTCGCCAGTCCGATTACGGTGGCGGCCGGCCTTGAATGGCGCCATGAGAACTATCAACAGATCCTCGGCGATACGTCCTCGTTCGCAGTGGGCCCATTTGCTTCCCAGCCGCTCTTCGATTGCGACGCAACGACCTGCACGCCGCACAATCCAGGCCCGGATGGCAGGCCGGAAACGGTTGCGCATGCCCCGGGGTCTAACGGCTTTGTCGGCATCAGCACCGGAATAGACGCCTCGCAGCGCAGTTACGCGGCCTATGTGGATCTGGAAGCCGATGTCTTGCCACGTCTAACCCTTGGCATCGCAGGCCGTGTCGAGGATTACTCCTCCTTCGGCTCGACGACCGTGGGCAAGGTTCAGGCGCGCTTCGAGATCAATGATTCCATCGCCCTGCGGGCCACCGCCAGTACGGGCTTCCATGCGCCGAGCCCCGGACAGTCGAATGTGGAGACCGTGAGCACCACGTTCATACCGGGAACCACGACGCAGGTGCAGATCGGCACCTATCGTGTGACAAATCCTATCGCGCAGTTTTTCGGTGCGTCGACGCTCGACCCCGAGGAGGCCACCAATCTCAGCGCCGGTATCGTGCTGACACCGATCGATAACCTGGTCGTAACGCTGGATGCCTACCGCATTGAAGTGGATGACCGGATCGGCATTTCCCAGCAATTCACGGTAACGCAGGCGGACATTGATCTTCTCGCCGATCTGGCCTTCGTCGGGGTTGGCGGTACTGTGCAGTACTTCACCAATGGCTTTGACACCAAGACCGAGGGTGTGGACCTGGTGGGCACTTATGAGTTCGGGCTTGGCGCGGGCCGCCTGCTGACGACGCTGGCGTACAACTACAACAAGAGCACGGTGCCGAATTTCGACCCGTTGGTCATCACCCCGGCACGGATCGTCGACATCGAGCACTATGCCCCGAATGATCGCGTGAACCTGAGTCTGGACTACGACTGGGATCGGATTCGCGTCGCGCTGCGCACAAACTACTATGGCTCTTTCCGCAACGAGCAGGACTATCCAGGGCAACTGTTCTCTGACAACACGACCGTCGACGCAGAGATTTCATACCAGGTCACGGACCAGATCACCGCCAGCATCGGCGGTCGCAATATTTTCGATGTATATCCCGATGTCCTGGACGGCGTCGATCCGCTGACCGGCGGGCTGGTCGATGGCCAACGGTATCCGCGTACCGGTGGTCCATTCGGATACAACGGCGCATTCTTCTACGCCCGGGTCGGTTTGAAGTTCTAAGATCGATACCGTTCGAGCTTGCAAGGGGCCGATATCGATCGGCCCTTTTTTTTT
>JBOHZL010000083.1:0-14414 GCA_050738495.1 Steroidobacteraceae bacterium
TGCCTCCGCCCATTTCGTGGCCGAGGCACTGCCCACGGCCGTATTCATCTGCCTGCAGCGATCCCGCGTGCCGCTCGCCGCCTCGCTGCTCAAGGCGCAGCTTGAAATCCACGGCAGCGCCGGCATCGCCTATGGCCTGGAGTCGCCCGATGGCAGCTCCGGAAGCGAAGCCGTCGAAGGCGTATGCCGGCAGATCCTCTATTGCGAATGGCTCGCGCGGCAGCAACTCGAGCGGCTCGGCCCCGGGCGCTTTCTGCTCGTGCGCTTCGAGGATGTGCAGGCCGACCCGCGGGCCTTCGTCGAGCGGATCGGGCGCGAGGTCCTGGGCGTGAGCGTGGACGTTTCCACGATCGACCCGCTGTCGCTCGCCAGGCCCGGGAAGCCGCCGCACGATGCCGCGCTGGCGGCACGTATAGAGGAAACCTTCGAACGGCTCAGCGGGGCTTGAAGCTGCCCGGCACCGGCGGTCCGGCGTCGAGATTGAACTCGCGGTAGTCGAGGCCGAGATACTGCAGCATCGTCGCCGCGACATCGCTCTGCGTGACGTCGGGATGATTGCGGACTTCGCCCAGCGGCGGCGTGTCCGGGCCGACGATCGCGAGCCAGATGTCCTGGCTGCCCTCGATCCCTGCATCGTGCTCCACCCAGTCCTGCGGTGTGCGGCCGCGGCCGTGGTCGGTCGTGATGACGAGCGTCGTGCGATCGCGGTACTGCTCCATCGACTGGACCTTCTGCCACAGTTCCGCGATGAACCGGTCGGCCAGGTGGAGATAATCGAGCAGGCGGTCGTAGCGGCGCGCGTGCGACCAGTCGTCGGACTGGCCGAGCCCGATCCATAGCATGCGCGGCCGATGCTTCTCGAGATAGGCGAGGGCGATGCGGAAAGTCAGTACGTCGTTGCTGCCTTCTTCCCATTGTTCCATGACCTGCTGGCGCAGGCCGGCGAGCAGATCCATGTGCGGCGTGCTGAGCGCAGGCGGGATCGCCTCGTAGGCGCCGTTCATGAAGAACCGACCGTCGTGCTTCGACGCGGCCATCTTGAATCCGTCCCAGGAGCCGATCTGCGCGACTTCGGTGGGCTTGAGCGCGAGCCGGCGATGGACGTAGTCGAGCACGGTCTCGTGCGGATAGCGAACGAAGTCGTTGCTGGTGACGTCCGGCTGCGGCTCGCCGGTCAGGATCTCGGAGTATCCCGGGTAGGAGAACCACTGCTTGTTCCGCACCGTGACCTTGCTGCCGAGCGCCGGGTTGCCGAGCACCATCCCGGCGGGCACGAGCGTCTTCCAGAAGTAGGGCATCAATGCCTCGCGGCGTTGCCGGGCGCTGTCGCGCCAGTAACGCGCGCGCGTGACGTCGATCTCGTCGATGCCGGAGTCCGCCTCCCGCGCGGCAATGCTTTCGTCCATGCCGCCGAACAGTTCCTGGATGCGCACGCCGTCGAGCGTCAGCAGGATCACGTTGCGGTCGGCCAGGTCGTCGGCCCGCGCGGGCGCGGCAATTCCGCCGCCAAGTACGATGGCGATTGCCGCGATGGCGCGGATCAATCGGGCGGGAAGGGCTGCGGGCGGTCCGGTCACGATTCCGCGTATTGTATGGCGCATGGCGAAGCCAACGCAGGTGATTGGCGCCTCGGCGCTCGGCACCCTGTTCGAGTGGTACGACTTCTTCCTCTACGGATCGCTCGCGGGATTCATCGCGACGCACTTCTTCTCCGGTGTCAACGAGACGACCGGGTTCATCCTGGCGCTGGCCGCCTTCGCTGTCGGCTTCATCGTGCGGCCGCTCGGTGCCCTGGTGTTCGGGCGCATCGGCGACATGGTCGGCCGCAAGAACACCTTCCTGGTGACCTTGACGCTCATGGGAGTCTCCACGGTGCTGGTCGGCGTGCTGCCGGGATACGAGTCCATCGGCATCGCGGCGCCCGTCATCCTGGTCGCGCTGCGCATCGTGCAGGGGCTCGCAATCGGCGGCGAATTCGGCGGCGCCATCATTTACGTGGCCGAGCACGCGCCCGCCGCCGCGCGCGGCCGGCATGTGAGCTGGATTCCCACCACTGCGATCTGGGGACTGCTGATGTCGATGGCCGTCATCGCGGCGACGCGGGCGGCGATGACGAGCGAGGCATTCGGCGCCTGGGGCTGGCGCATCCCGTTCCTGATTTCGGTGCTGCTGCTCGGCATCTCGCTGTGGATTCGCCTGCGGCTGCAGGAAAGCCCGATGTTCAGGCAACTGCAGCAGGCCGGCGCGCTGTCGAAGGCTCCGCTGGCCGAGTCCTTCCTGCGCTGGGAGAACCTGCGGCAGGTTCTGGTCGCGCTCTTCGGCAACGTGGCCGGCCAGGCCGTGTTGTTCTACACCAGCACTTTCTACGCCTTCTACTTCCTCGAGCGCATGGCGATGCTGGACGGGTTCGACGCTTCCGTGCTCTTCGCCTGCGGCCTGCTGCTCGGCGCACCGTTCGTCATCGGCTTCGGCTGGCTGAGCGACCGGATCGGACGCAAGCCGCTGCTGGTCGGGAGCCTGGTGCTCGGGGCGGCGCTGTATTTCCCGTTGTTCGAGGCACTGCTCACCGCGGCGAACCCGGCGCTCGCGCAGGCCCGGCAGGCTTCCCCGGTCGTGGTGCATGCAGATCCGGCGGATTGCTCGCTGCAGTTCGATCCGCTGGGCCGCAATCGCTTCGACACCAGCGGCTGCGACGTGGTGAAAGCCTATCTCGCACGCACCGGTGTTGATCACGAGACGCGACCCCTGGCAGCACCGGGGCCGGCCCGGCTCCAGGTCGGTGCGCAATCGCTGGTCGCGCCCGATCCGGCCGGCATCCCGGACTCCGGGCGGCGCGCGGCAATCGAAGCCTTCCAGGCCCAGGCGCAGGAGGCGCTCGCTGGCGCGGGCTACGGCGGCACGGCCGATCCGGCCACGATCGACCGGCCCAGGGTCGTCGCGATCCTGGTCGCTTTGCTGGCCATCGCGGCGATGTGCCTCGGCCCTTACGGCGCGATGCTGGTCGAGCTGTTCCCTACGCGCATCCGCTATTCGGCGCTGTCGTTTCCGCAGAACTTCGGCAATGGCTGGTTCGGCGGATTGCTGCCCGCGGTCGCCTTCGCCATCGTCGCGGCCACCGGCGACATCTTTGCCGGTCTCTGGTATCCGGTTGCCGTCGCGGCGGCCTGCGCCATCGTCGGCCTGATCGCGCTGCCGGAGACGCGCGGCCGCGAGCTCGGCTGAGTCAGTTCACGCCGCTGATGACGATGTCGTAGAGCATGTCCGGCCGCGCATCGCCGCGGAAGTCGACGACATGCACATAGAAGGTGGTGGCGCCGGTCACCTGGGCGGTCAGCAGCGGATCCAGCAGTATGCCGGGTTCCTCGTCGTCCTGTACGCAGTCTTCATCGAAAGCCGGCCCGCAGGTCGTGAGCGGGTCGCCATTCGCGCCGACGATCGCGATGACCGGATCGAGCGGGCTGCCATGGAAGTTCGCATCGATGTCGACGGTCACCATCGAGCTCGCGGTCGTGGTGATCGCGTAGAAGTCCTCGTCGGGCGCGAACACGGTGTTCGGATGGCCGCCCGGGCTGATGGAGGCCGCAAAGGTCCCGTTGCCGAGCGGCGTTGCGGTCGCAATCGAATTGTTGCGCCCCTGCGCGGTCGCGTTGATCGTGATGGTGAGCGTCTGTGCGTCGTCCTGCTGCGGCGTGCCGGAGTCTGCGACATTCGCGGTGAAATCGAACGCACCGATGGGTCCTGCAGGGGTGCCCGAGACGACGCCGTTTGTTGCATTCAGCGTGAGGCCCGCGGGCAGCGCCCCTGCGCTGATGCTGAAGGTCCGCGCTCCCGTGCCGCCGGTCGCCGCAATCGTCTGGTTGTAGGCGATGCCGATCACGCCATCGGCGAGCACCGAGCTCGATATGTTGAGGGGGGGCGGAGGAGGCGGGTCGTTGCCGCCGCCGCCTCCGCCGCAGCCTGCGGCGATCGCGATCAGCAGGGAAGCTGCGAGCGCAATGCCGGCGGACTGCAATCGGCGGGTCACGGGCCCTCGAACTGGTCAAAACGCGGATCGGAGCCGATCAGCGTGATGTCGTTGCCGGACGAGGTTGCGCCGGCGGTGACGTTGATCGGTCCGATCGGCGCCGGCGCCATGCCGGGCATCGGGATCCGGATCGGGCCGCCGACGCTCGATCCACCGGTGAACTCCTGAGCGATGGTCTCGACCCCGACGGTATAGTTTCCCGGCGGCACGGAGATCTCGTACCGGCCGATATCGCCCGGCGCTGTGCTGCCGAAGGTGTCGCCGCCGCCGATGATCGGATTGCCGATAAAAATGCGGAACTTGTAGCCCGAGACGGCCGAAGCGGCGCTGCGGCGATCCTGATTGCCGCCGGTGTTCACCTGCCGCGCGATCACGTTGACGAACTGCGCGTGCGATTCGCCGTCGGAGAAGAACACGACACCGGTGATGGTTCCGTGCGTCGCGGCGAAGCCGCCGGCGCCCGCCTGCGGGTAGAGCCTCGAGATCCAGGCGACGTCGTCGATCGACAACTGATTCTGCGAGTCGACGACTAGCAGCGGAAACATCGTTGGGAGCCCCGCCTGATCATCCGCGCCGCAACCAGACTGACAGCTCACGTTGATCTGCGAGTGATCGAGTCCGGAGAAGTGACCGAATTCGTGGATGAATGCGGCATCGAATTCATCTGCGCTCAACTCGGGATTCGGTGCAGTGTCCACGCCGTCCTGAAACAAACCGTTCATGACGGCCTGGCCGGAAACGATCTGGGTGGCATTCAGTGCACAAGGACCGGCAAACCCGATGACGGATTCTTCATCCATACCCAGGTCGCGGATGATGGAACCATTGCCATCGTAGACGATCGGGCTCTGGCCGCCATTCTGGCAATCGGTCTGTACGGCCTCGAATTCGGCCAACGAGTCCACGTCGCCACCGGCGTAGGCGCCGGCAGGGGCGATCAATCCAATTTGGTCGTAGCTGATGTTGGACGACGCGACGTTCTGCCAGACGTCGAACATGGCGTCGACCCGGGTGAGCGCCTGTGCTTCACTGACGCTCGCACTTAGCGGACCATCATCGGTGCGGTACTGAACCGGACCGGCGGTGCTCCAGACGAATGGCAGGCCATTGCTGCGCAGGATCAGCGGCCCGCCCGCTTCAGCGGCCCCTGCCGGTAGCAGCAGGGCGAACAGCCAGGCGCTGAGTATCCTGCGTCGGCCGTGCGCGAGCGACACCCTACTGGCTCCTTTGCACGAGTTCGCGGATCAATCCCAGCAGATCGTTCGCGGCGATCGGGCCCTTGCGGTGCTTTGCGACGAGGCTGGCGGACTTCGGTGACAGCGGCACGCCGGTTTTCACCACCTGCTCGGGGATACCGTCGAACAGCCTGGCATTGCCATTGCCGTTGACCGCGACGTCCTTGCCGGCATGGTCGCGATAGATGCGGAACGAGCCCTGATTCATGCCGGCCGGGCTGGAAAGGCCGTATCGACTGGGGGCGATCATCAGCAGGAGCAGCTCCTGGCCTTTCTGATAGCCGCTGTGTTTCGAACGCTCACGAATGTCCCAGACATACTGCCGGAATGTGAAGTTGCCTCCGGCCTCGCCCTTCAACGTCTCCTTGACGCGCAGGGTGACGACCACCGTGTCGAGGCCGGTCAATTCAGGATGCTTTTCGAATCGGGTACTGACGATGTTCCCGTGCACGATGACCGACGCCCGGTCGGTCAGCTGATCGAGATTCCGCGGAATGGTGAGCGCCCCGTGCTGGGCCCAGACGGGTGCAGCGAACGCCGCCGCGACAAGCAGCAAGAGGATCCGCTGCAACTGGAAGGACATACTCCCTGCTGATCCCTTGCGATGCCCTGGACCGGTGCGTCCCTGTCGTGCGCGGTCAGGATGCATGTATCCCCGGAAATTGGCAAGCAACGGCGCTTCCGGGATGAGCGACATGCAGCGTCACCCGCTCAGCCCCGCACCAGTCGCGGCTTTGGGCGGTTTGCGTCGGACTCGACGGCGGAGTTGTATCGCTCGATCCACTCGGCGCACTGCGCGGCCGGCATCGCTGCGCTGTAGTAATAGCCCTGCCCGTAGTCGTAGCCGGCTGCGGCCAGCGTCCTGGCGTCCCAGTCGCTCTCGACGCCTTCCGCCACGACCTGCATCTTGAGCGCATGCGCCATCTGCGCCGTCGACTCGACGATGACCCGGTCGTCGGCGCTGGTTCGCATGCCCTGCACGAACGACTTGTCGAGCTTCAGCACGTGGGCCGGCAAGTCGCGCAGGTAGCCGAGCGAAGAATATCCGCTGCCGAAGTCGTCGATCGCGATCATCACGCCGAGGCCGTGGATCTCCTGGATGATGCTCAGCGCCCGCGCCGGGTCGAGCATCATCGCGCTCTCGGTGATTTCGAGCTCGAGCGAGCCCGGGCTCGCCTGGGCCGACGCGAGCAGCACGCGCAGCTGCTCCGGGAACGCCTGGTCCTGCAACAGGCGGGCGGAGAGATTGGCCGCGACCCGGACCGGCAGCCCCTGCCTGCGCCATTCGCGGTTGTCGCTGAGTGCCTGGCCGAGCGTCCACTCGGTCAGCGGCCGGATCATGTCCGTCGCTTCGGCGATCGCCACGAACTCGGCCGGGCTCACCGGCCCGAGCCTTGGGTGCCGCCAGCGCAGCAGCGCCTCGACACTTTCGACGCGGCCGCTGCGGTAATTGACCTGTGGCTGGTAATGCAGCTCGAGCGCGCCGTCCCTGATCGCGGCGCGAAGCTCGGCGCCGAGCGCCAGCCTGCGCACCGTGTTCTCGTCGCTGGCGGCGTCGTAGCATTCGTAGGGCGAGCCGCGGCGCTTGGCGACATACATCGCGACGTCCGCATACTTGAGCAGCGTCTGCGGATCGGCCGAATCCTGCGGGCCGCAGGCGGCACCGATGCTGAGACCCACCTCGATCGAGATCCCGGCGACGTCTATCGGCTTTCGCAGGCAGTCGTTGAGGCGCTGCGCGACCATCGCGATCGCCGCCCGCGTCGCCTGGCCCTCGAGCAGCGCAGTGAACTCGTCGCCGCCGACGCGGGCGATGAAGCCCTGCGCGCCGGTCGCGAGCTGGAACCGTCGCGCGACCTCCCGCAGCACCTGGTCGCCGACGTCATGACCGAGCGTGTCGTTCACTTCCTTGAAGCGGCACAGGTCGAGCATCAGCAGCGCAAGCGCGGACTGCGGGCCGGTCGCCGACAGCGCCGATTCGAGCCGCTGCATCAATGCCGCGCGATTGGGGAGCGCGGTCAGCGAATCGTGTGTCGCCTGGTACTCGAGCCTGCGCTGCTGCGTCTTGCGCTCGCTGATGTCGCGCACGATCGCGGTATAGAGTCGCTCGCTGTGCAGCCGGACGCGGCCGACGGCGAGCTCGACCGGGAGAGCGTCGCCGGTCGCCGGCTGTGCGTCGCATTCGGTGATGCTGCCGTCGAGCGCGGCCAGTGGATCGACCGCGGCAGTTTTCGCCGTCGCGGCGAGTCCCGGCAGGAAGCTCAGGATCGGGGCGCCGACGAGATTGCCGGCGCTGCAGCCGAACAGCCGCGCGGCCGCCGGGTTGGCGGTCTGGATCAGGCCTTGCTGGTCGACGCAGACGATGCAGTCGCTGGACGAATGCACGATGCTCCGCAGCAGCGCGTCACGCCGGCGCATGCCGAGCGCGTAGGTCATGGCGCGCCAGGTCTGACGGTCGAGCGAATGGAGCGTCACGGCAAGGAAAATGCCGATCGTCGCCAGCGCGAACGGCACCAGTTCGAATAGCAGCCGGTGCACGGCGGCGGCATAGATGGATGCTGCGGCGATCGACACGATTGCGACGCCGAGCACCGCCGCATTGCGGCGCCAGGCGCGCGCGCGCAGCAGGCCCGCGCTCAGGAACGACCAGCCCGCGAGCGCGAGCAGCGACAGCCAGCCTGACAGGCTGCGCTGCGGTCCAGCCCTGACGCTCTCGACCGCCAGTGCCTGCACGACCACGCCCGGCAGCGAGCGGTACAGCGGCACCGGCACCATGTCGCCGAGCTCGACCGCGGTTGCACCGACGAACACCGTCTTGCCGCGGAGCGCGGCGGCCGGCACCCGGCCGTTCAACAGATCGACATAGGAAACGTAGGCAAAGGAAGCGGGTGAGATCGAATAATCGATCGGGACCTCGGCTTCCTGCGGCAGGCGACCATCCAGGTCGATGACGGACTGATAGTGGTGGCCGTCCACGTGCCAGCTGCTGCGCCAGCTGCGCTCGAGTCCGTCGGTACCGGGCCGCCGGTTCACGGCGGCGACCTGCACATGCGGCAGGAAGCGATCGAGCGGTTGGGTCAGGGCCGGCTTGCCGTCGGCGCCGGTCAGTGCCTGGAAGAAGGCCGGCAGCACGACGGGTTTGCCGCGCCAGCCGGCCAGTGCCGACTCCAGCAAGGCGTCGTCCAGCGCATTCGAGTGCGAGCTGAAATCGATGTCCAGAAACACGCTGTCAGCCCCGGACCGCGAGAGCTGCTCGAGCAGGCCGGCATGATGCCGTCGCGGCCAGGGCCAGCGATCGAGGGCAGCGAGGCTTTGCGCGTCGATGCCGACGATGACGATGTCGGACTCGACTTCATGTGCGAGCAGGCCCGCGCGCGCGTCGGCCGCCGCGAATTCGAGCGTCTGGAGAAACCCGCCGGCGCGGAGCAGCGCGGCGATCCCGAACACGGCCAGGGCGGTGAACCACCAACCGTGGCGCCGCAGGGAGCGCATCGATTAATCAGAGCCGCGCGCGGCGCAGGATCCGGCCGAGCAGGCCACCGGAGTCGTCGGCATCCGCTGCGTCGGGAGCGCTATCGCTCTGCGAGCCTCCGCCGAGTCCCAGGTCGATCTCGGTGCCGAGCAGCCCGATGTCGACATCGATTCCGGCATCGCTGCCGCTGAGGTCGACGCCGACGTCCACGCCGACATCGGCGCCCGCGGCATCCGCCTCGATGCCCGCGTCGATTGCCCCGGCCCCGGCATCGACGCCGACATCGGCGCCGACGTCCGCGGCGACACCCGCACCAAGTTCGGCGCCTGCATCCGCGCCGACATTGACCGTGCCCGCACCGAGGTCGACGCCCGCATCGACCGTGGTGTCGACGCTGGCCGCGCCGAGATCGACACCGGCATCCACGCCCGCATCGATGGTGCCGGCGCCGAGGTCCACGCCCGCGTCGACGGCGGCATCGACACTGGCTGCGCCGAGATCGACGCCCGCGTCGATTCCGGCATCGATCGTGCCGGCGCCGAGGTCGATGCCCGCATCGACGCCCGTATTCAGGTTAGCGCCGAGCTCACCGGCGCCGAGATTGATTTCCGTGCCAAGCCCGGCATCCACGCCGATCGGCAGGCCGGCAAGACCGTCAGTGCCGCCGTCCACGTCGATGGCGATGCCGCCGTCTGTGGGACTGGTCGGCAGGCCGGGTATGTCCTGACCGAAGGCATCGTCAACGCCGTCGTCGGGTGGCAGGGCGTCGTCCGGCAGCCCGGAGCCCTGGCCGCCCGGATCGGAGGGTACGAGGCCCGCGGTGCCGTCATCGCCGCTGGAGCCGGCTGGCGCCGACGGCTCCGCGCCGCCATTGCGAAGCTTCAGTACCTGGATGGTCTTCTCGCCGGCACGCCGGACCGCGATTTCTCCGGCATTCAGTTCGACCGCCGCAATGCCGTCCTCGGTCGCGAGCACCTGGAGGCGACCCTCGAACAGCGTGATCGTGCTGCGATCCGGTGCGACCACCACATTGAACTGCGTGCCCTTGATGACGGCCACCAACAACGGAGTCTCGACCCGCAGTCGGCGATTGCCCTGGGGTCCGACGTTGTAGAAAGCATTGCCGCTCGGCTGCAGCACGCGCTCGAGCGCGCCGGCAGTCGCCGCCGGTGCGGGAAAGTCGAGTCGCGTGTCGGGACCGATGCCGATCGTCGTCTCGCCCTGGCGCAGGTCGCTCGACCCGTCGCGGCCGGTGCGAAGCGAAGCGGGGAGTTCGAGCGTCGAGCCGGCGCGCGCGTCCTGGGTGCCGCCTCCCGAGGTGACCTTCACCTCGCCCTTGACGGTGACGACGACGATGTCGTCCGCATCCGGCGACGCGATGGCCTGCAGCGGCAGCAGCGCGGAAAGCAGACCTGCGAGCAGCAACCGGATGACGGCGGCAGCCCGCGGCGCGAAGCGGTCGGTGAAATGGCGCATCCCCGTGATCCCCTGTATCGGCCGGATTCCATGTTAAGGACGCTGCCAGCGGCGCAGATGTGAGGCCGGTCCCAACATCCATGACAGCCATCCCGGAGAATCGCTCCATCGATGCCCGCCGCAGGCGATGTTGCATAAGATGACTGCAAACGACGCAAATTCGCCGGTAAAGCGGCTCATTCCGGCACTTGTCATATTCGTGTTGACGGTCGTCGCGCACGCGCAGGCGCGCGCGACTGAAGCCGTCTCGCTCAGATCCGCAGCCATCGCGGGCTCGAGCGTCTACTCGCCCGCCGAGCTGTTCCCGACCTATCGGGACCGGCTCGGACAGCCGATCACGCGCGATCTCGCGCGTGCGGTCGCCGCGTCCATCGCGGAGCGATACCAGCAGGACGGCTATGCGCGCCCGGAGCTGAGGCTCGACGAATCGCTGGTGAGCGAGGGTGTCATGCAGATCAACGTCTTCGAGGCGCGGATCTCGCGAGTCGCGATCGAAGGCACGCCGGGCCGCTACCGCGACCAGCTCGAATCGATCGCCGGGCGGGTGCGCGATTCCGTGCCGCTGCGCCGCGACACGATTCCGCAGGCGATGGCGCAGATGCGGCAGCTGCCGGGACTGACCGTGACCGCCACGACCCGCCGCGACGGCAGCGCGCTCAATGCCCACGAACTGCTCATCCAGGCCGAGTACTCGCAGTTCTCGGGCAGCGCGCGCATGAACAATCGCGGCACCGACGAGATTGGCCGCCTGTTCGTCATCGGCCAGGTGGAGGCCAACGACCTGCTGGGCTGGGGCGAGGAGATCGGCCTCGTCTTCGCCGCCGCGAGCGACGCGAGCGAGTACATGAGCGGGGCGTTGTACCTCGACCGGCCGCTGGGCGAAACCGGCCGGCGTGGCATGGCGATGATCGCGCGCTCCGATTCCGCGCCGAACGAGGCGCCGGTCGATCGCGACGACGATTACCTGCGCGAGCGCTACATGCTGCGCGTGACACAGCCCTTGAACCCGAACGTCACCGTGACGGGGTCCTTCGAGATGGACGAGCTCTCGATCGCCCGCGACGGCATCGAGTTCCGCGATGACCGGCTGCGCGTGCTGGAGGCCGGACTCAGGAGCGGCTGGCGCGCGCGCGCCATGACGCAGTTTTCGTCGGTGGTCGAGTTGCGCAAGGGCCTCGATGCGCTGGGCGGCGGACTGCGGGCGTCGGACCTCGCGGACGATCCGCGCAGCAGTGATTTCCTGATGGCGCAACTGCAGCTGACATCATTCACGCGCTTCGACGAAGCGTGGTCGCTGCGCGTCGACGCGTTCGCCCAGCACAGCCAGGACGTGCTGCCCGACAGCGAGCGCTTCAAGATCGGCGGCGAGCGGCTCGGCCGTGGATTCGAGGTGGTGGAGATCGCCGGCGACCACGGGCTCGGCGGCAAGCTGCAGCTTCGCCGGGACCTGAAGTCGATGGAATCGCCGCTCGGCAGGCCGTCGGCCTACGGCTTCTACGACGTCGGCGCGGCCTGGAAGAAGGACCTGCCGGGACGCGAGTCCGCGGCGACACTCGGCGCCGGCCTGGCGCTGCATGGCGAGCGCGTGACCGGATACCTCGAAGTCGCCAGGCCGCTGACCCACGGCGACGTCGAGGGCCGGCGCAACACGACCCTGTTCGCGGAGCTCGGCTACCGCTTCTGACCCGTCCGTCGCGCTATTCGCGGGTGACGCTGACTTCGGTACCGTCAGCGGTATTCCGCACCAGCCGGATCTCGAATGGCCGCCGATGGCCGTCCGCCGTCACGACCACGCTCTCGCCGCCTTGCACGTCGACGCGGTACCGGTCCTTGGGCAGCGCCTGCCGGAGATTCTTGCGGACACGGCGGGCGACGTCGTTCTCGGGAGTGCCGTTGGGTATCGCCGTGGAAATCTCGGCCAGCACTTCGCCGCTTTCGACGAAAGCGAGCACCACCCATCCGTGGCTGTCCGCGCCGCCGTTGCAGTGGATGCGCCAGGCGATCGGCTCGGGTTCTTCCGCCGCGACGGCCGCGTCGAAGGCGATGACGGTCGCGAGGGCCACCAGGATGCAGCGCCAGCGGGCGGCGATGCGCATGGCTCAGTCCTCGATCAGGAAGCTCCGGAGCTGCTCGCTGCGGCTCGGATGCCGCAGTTTCCGCAGCGCCTTGGCCTCGATCTGGCGGATGCGCTCGCGCGTGACGTCGAACTGCTTGCCGACTTCCTCGAGCGTGTGGTCGGTCGAGAGGTCGATGCCGAAGCGCATGCGCAGCACCTTCGCCTCGCGTGGCGTCAGTTGCGACAGCACGCCGTGCACGGTCTCCCGCAGCGACTCGACGGTGGCCGAGTCGAGCGGGCTTTCGGCCGCCGCATCCTCGATGAAGTCGCCGAGGTGCGAATCCTCGTCGTCGCCGATCGGCGTCTCCATCGAAATCGGCTCCTTGGCGATCTTGAGGACCTTTCGCACCTTGTCCTCGGGCATCTCCATGCGTCCCGCCAGTTCGTCCGGCGTCGGCTCCCGACCCATCTCCTGCAGCATCTGCCGCGAGATGCGGTTCAGCTTGTTGATGGTCTCGATCATGTGCACCGGGATGCGGATGGTGCGCGCCTGGTCGGCGATCGAGCGCGTGATCGCCTGGCGGATCCACCAGGTCGCATAAGTGGAGAACTTGTAGCCGCGGCGGTATTCGAACTTGTCGACCGCCTTCATCAGGCCGATGTTCCCCTCCTGGATCAGGTCGAGGAACTGCAGGCCGCGGTTGGTGTATTTCTTCGCGATCGAGATCACGAGCCGCAGGTTGGCCTCGACCATCTCCTTCTTCGCGCGCCGCGCCATGGCCTCGCCCGTCGCGATGTCGCGATTGACGGCCTTCAGCTCCTGGATCGACCGCGTCAGGCGCTTTTCGAGCGCGCGCAGCTCCTGCTGGCGGCGCACGACTTCTTCGCGCAGCTTGCCGAGCGCGGCCGAGTGCTTGCGCTTGGCGCGGATGTGCTTGTCGATCCAGCGCACGTTGGTCTCGTTCTTCGGGAACGTGCTGATGAAGTCCTTGCGCGGCATGCCGGCCTGGCGCACGCAGACCAGCATGATCTCGCGCTCGAGGCGGCGGACCTCGTCGACGTGACCGCGCAGGTGGATCACCAGCGCGTCGAACATCTTCGGCGCCAGCTTCAGCTCCATGAACTGCTCGGCGAGCCGCTTGCGCGCCCGCACGGTTTTCGGCTCGCGGGCGCTGCGCGCGGTCAGCAGGCCCTTCGAGACCTGGTTGTAGAGCCGCTGGATCGCGGCGAAGCGTCTTGCGGTCTCCTCCGGGTCCGGGCCGGTGTCGATCGCTTCCTCTTCCTCGTCGGACTTGTCCTCGCTGTCGTCGTCGTCGAGTTCCGGCTCTTCCTTGCGGACCACGGCCTTCGGATTGTGCGGCTGCGCGATCTCGTCGGGCGCGTTGGGGTCGAGGAAGCCGACGATGATGTCGGTCAGCCGGCCCTGTCCGGCCTTGACCGGCTCGTAGGCCGCGAGCAGGAATTCATAGGTCGGCGGATAGTAAGCGAGTGCGGTGCGCACCTGGTCGAGGCCTTCCTCGATGCGCTTGGCGATGCGGATCTCGCCTTCGCGCGTCAGGAGCTCGACCGTGCCCATCTCGCGCATGTACATGCGCACCGGATCGGTGGTGCGGCCGAATTCCGAGTCCGCGATCGCGAGCGCAGCAGCGGCTTCCTCGACGGCTTCCTCGTCGGGCGCGGACGCGTCGGTCAGCAGCATCGCCTCGGCATCCGGTGCCTTCTCGTACACCGTGATGCCCATGTCGTTGATGGTGTTGACGATGTCTTCGATCTGTTCCGGATCGACGATCTCGGGCGGCAGGTGATCGTTGACTTCGGCGTAGGTCAGGTAGCCCTGTTCCTTGCCGCGCGCAATCAAGAGTTTCAATTGCGACTGGCGGTCTTCGGGAATGACCGGGAGCTTTTTCTCGCTCAATGGGTGTTCCTCAGGGGGCGGTGGGCGGCCGCAAAACAGCCGAGCATTATACAGGGGGAGCCGGGGCGATTCGAAGCCAAGTCGCTGATTCAGCGCCGGGTCTGCCGCCCCTTCGCGCCCAGAAGTCCTTGAAATTCCTTCTGTTCCTGCTCGGACAGGCGCCGCTCGCGGGCGAGCTCTATGAGGTCATTGAGTCGTTTTTCCGGCCCAAGTTCCGCCCCGATACGCTCCAGAAC
>JBOHZL010000084.1:0-14239 GCA_050738495.1 Steroidobacteraceae bacterium
ACGCTGTACATGACGGCGACCGTCGTCACCAAGATCGACACCGACCGTCCGGAATCCGCCGCGATCACCTTCATCCTGTCGCATAACCGGCTGATCACCAACCGCTACGTCGACCCGCTGCCGTTTCGCCGCTTCGTCGCTTATTCGGAGCGCCATCCGTCCGCAGCCACGAACGCGCCGGGAATCCTCGCGGGTCTCCTCGAGTCGGTCATCGAGCGCACCGCGGACGTGCTCGAGCGCGTCGGCATCGGCCTCGACGACCTCTCCGCGGGGGTATTTGCGGCGCCCGCCAAGAAAGGCGCGGCCCGTGCGCGCGATCTCCGCGGCGTGATGGAGCGCATCGGACGGGATGGCGACCTCACGTCGAAGGCGCGCGAGAGCCTCGTGACCCTCGGTCGCCAGCTCACGTTCCTCCAGCAATCGCAGTCGGTGCAGATCCCCAAGGAGCAGCTCGCCCGCTTTCGCAGCATGTCGCGCGACGTGCTGGCGCTCTCCGACCACGCCTCTTTCCTGGCGAACAAGTCGAGCTTCATGCTCCAGGCGACGCTCGGCCTGATCAACATCGACCAGAACAACATCATCAAGATCTTCTCGGTCGCAGCCGCCGTGTTCCTGCCGCCGACCCTGATCGCCAGCATCTACGGCATGAATTTCCACTTCATGCCGGAGCTCGACTGGCCCTTTGGCTATCCGCTGGGCCTTCTCCTGATCGTCATTTCGGCGGTGCTCCCCTACATTTTCTTCCGCCGCCGCGGCTGGCTCTGAAACTCGGCCGGGGTTGGGCGATCTACCCGTATCCGGAACTGGCTGCCGGCGGGATTTTGCTTGTTGATTTCTGCACAGAACGTTTTGTATAGTAATTCCATGGGCCGTGCACCTCTCGCCAAGGACAAGATCCTCGCTGCCGCCCGGAGGATCGTCGAGACCGACGGCGCCGGGGCCCTGACTTTCGACGAGCTGGTCAAGGTCAGCGGCGTGACGCGCGGCGGCATCACCTATCACTTCCCCACCAAGGAAGACCTGCTGCGCGGGCTGCTGGAATCCGACTTCGAGCAATGGGACATCGCCGAGGCGGCTCATACGCCCGCCGATTGCGATCCCGAGACCGCGCGCCTCCTCGGCTTCATCCGCACCTTGACGGCCCAGGAAGATTCGCATCGCCGCTTCCTCTGCGGCATGCTTTCCGCCGCGACGCTCGACCCCTCGTTGATGGATCCCTGCCGCCAGGAGCTGCGTGAGCGCCTTGGCCGCAAGCAATGGACTGAACGGGACCTGCGCCTGCACCTCGTGCACCTCGCCGCCGAGGGCCTGATGTGGCAGGAGCTGTTCCAGATGTATTCGATGCCCGCCCCTGCCCGCGCGCGCCTGGTCGCATTGATGGAAGAGTTCGCGCGGCAATGGGGAACCGGGCAGAACCCCGGAAAAATCGCCAAGGAAGCCTGAGTCATGCGTCGAATCACGGTTGCCGCCGTACTTGCCCTGCTCGCGGCCTGCGGCGGAAACGCCCAGCAGCAGCCTCCGCCGCCCGACGTCAGCGTCGCCGCAGTCGTGCAGAAATCAGTGACCCAATGGGACGAGTACAGCGGCCACATCGAGGCGATCGAGTCCGCCGAGATCCGCCCGCGCGTCGCCGGACACCTGAGCCGCGTGCACTACGACGAGGGCGGCCTGGTCAAGAAAGGGCAGCTCCTGTTCACGATCGACAGCCGCGAATATCGCGCGGCCGCGGATGCCGCCCGCGCCGATGCGGCGCGCGCCGAGGCGCGCCTCTCGCTCGCGAAGGAAGAGCTCGAGCGCGGCGAGAAGCTCATCAGCGCGCGTGCCGTGTCCCAAGGCGAGCTGGACACGCGGCGCATGGAGGCCCAGCAGGCCGAGGCGGACGTCCTTGCCGCGCGCGCCGGGGTCGCCCAGGCCGAGCTCAACCTGGGCTTCACCCGCGTGACCGCGCCGTTCGACGGCCGCGCCGGCGCTGCGCTCGTCAAGCCCGGCAACCTGGTCGCGCCGAACGAGACGCTGCTGACGACGCTCGTCTCCATCGACCCGGTCTACGTGACATTCACCGGCGATGAGCGCGCATTCCTGCGCTACCAGGAGCTGGTTCGCACCGGCAACCGCGAGAGCCCGCGCACCGCCGAGACCCCCGTGCTGGTCGGACTCGCCAACGAAGAAGGATTCCCGCACAAGGGCAATGTCGACTTCGTCGACAACGCACTCGACCCGACGACCGGCACCATCCGCGCCCGCGCGGTGCTGCCGAACCCGGACGGCGCATTCACGCCCGGACTGTTCGCGCGCGTGCGCCTCCTGGGCGAATCGCAGCAGAACGCGCTGCTGATCCACGAGCAGGCGGTGTTGACCGACCAGGACCGGCGCTACGTCTACATTGCCGGCAAGGACAGCTCGGCCGAGCGGCGCGACGTCGAGCTCGGCCCGCACGTCGAGGGGCTGGTCGTGGTCGAATCGGGGCTCAAGCCCGGCGACAAGGTCATCGTCAACGGCATGCGCAAGATCTTCTTCCCCGGCCAGCCGGTGAAGCCGCGCGACGTGCCGATGAACCAGCCGAACCTGCCGCCGCCTGCGCCCGCGCAGCCGCAAGCGCCCGCCGCAGGCTGATCCGCGATGGCGACACATACCGATTTTTCGCGGATCTTCATCGACCGCCCGATCCTGGCGACGGTGCTGTCGGCGCTGATCCTGGTCTCGGGCCTGATCGCGATGCCCAGCCTGCCGATCAGCGAGTACCCGGATGTCGTGCCGCCATCGGTGCAGGTGACCGCGACCTACCCCGGCGCGAACCCGCGCACCATCGCCGAGACCGTCGCGGGTCCGCTCGAGGAGGCGGTCAACGGCGTCGAGAACATGATCTACATGAAGTCGACATCGAGCTCCGACGGGCAGATGGCGCTGACCGTGACCTTCAAGGGCGGGACGGACATCGACCTTGCCGCGGTACAGGTGCAGAACCGCGTCGCGCAGGCGACGCCGAGGCTGCCTGAAGCGGTGCGGGCGCTCGGTGTCACCACGGCGAAGGCATCGCCGACCCTGACGATGGTCGTGCACCTGGACTCGCCCAACAAGACCTACGACGCGCTGTACCTGTCCAACTTCGCCAACCTGCGCGTGCGCGACGAGCTCGCACGCCTGCCCGGAATCGGCCAGGCGATCGCCTTCGGCATCGGCAATTATGCGATGCGCATCTGGCTCGACCCGGAGCGCGTCGCCGCGCGCGGGCTCTCGGCCGGCGAAATCGTCAATGCGATCCGCGAGCAGAATGTCGAGGTCTCCGCGGGAAGCATCGGCAGCCCGCCGACGCCCGAAGGCTCCGTGCTGCAGGTCTCGGTCAATGCCCAGGGGCGCCTGGACTCGCCCGAGGCGTTCGGCGAAATCGTGCTGAAGGCCGAGGGCGACCAGCTCACGCGGCTCAAGGACGTCGCCCGCGTCGAGCTCGGCGCCAACAGCTATGCGATACGGTCGCTGCTCAACAACGAGGATGCGGCCGCGATCGCGATCTTCGAGGCGCCCGGCGCCAATACCATCGAACTGTCGCAGGCGATCCGCGACCGCATGGCGGAGCTCGAGCAGACATTCCCGGAGGACCTGCACTGGTCCGTGGTGTACGACCCGACGATGTTCGTCCGGGAGTCGATCGCCTCGGTCATCGAGACGCTGCTCGAGGCGATCGCGCTGGTGGTGCTCGTCGTGGTTCTCTTCCTGCAGACCTGGCGCGCGTCGCTGATTCCCCTGATCGCGGTGCCGGTATCGATCATCGGCTCCTTCGCCGTGCTCTGGCTGCTCGGTTTCTCGATCAATGTGCTGACGCTCTTCGGCCTCGTGCTCGCGATCGGCATCGTCGTGGACGATGCGATCGTCGTCGTCGAGAACGTCGAGCGACACATCGAGAACGGGCTGACCCCGCGCCAGGCAGCGCACCAGGCGATGAGCGAGGTGTCGGGGCCGATCGTGGCGATCACGCTGGTGCTGTCGTCGGTGTTCGTGCCGCTCGCCTTCCTGGGCGGCGTGACCGGCCAGTTCTACAAGCAGTTCGCGGTGACGATCGCGGCCGCGGTGATCATCTCCGGCTTCAACTCCCTGACCCTGTCCCCCGCCCTCGCCGCCATGCTGCTGCAGCCGCACGGCGCGAAGAAGGACGCGCTCGGGCGCTGGATCGAGCGGGTATTCGGCCGCCCGTTCGGCGCCTTCAACCGGGTCTTCAAGCGCTTCGGCGACCGCTATTCCGGCGGCATCGGCGGCACCATCGGCCGCGCCCCGCGCATGCTCATCATCTACGCGGTGCTGATCGTCGTGGCCGTCATCGGCTTTCGCAGCGTCCAGGGCGGGTATATCCCCACCCAGGACAAGCAGTACCTGTTTGCGGTGCTGCAATTGCCCGAGGCGGCAACCATCGACCGCACCGACAAGGTAATGCGCCGGATGGGTGAGATCGCGATGGAAGTGCCCGGCGTCGAGAACGTCGTGCAGTTTCCGGGGCTCAACGCGATTCACTTCGTCGCGACCCCGAATGTCGGTGTCATGTTCATCGGCCTCGAGGCACCGGGCCATCGCGAGCTCGAGGCGGGCGAGATCGCCATGCGCGTCAACATGGGCTTCGGCCAGATCCAGGAAGGCCTGGCGTTCGCGCTGATGCCGCCGCCGGTACTGGGCCTCGGCAACGCAAATGGCGTCGAGTTCTACGTGCAGGATCGCGCGGACATCGGCTACGGGGAGCTTTACGCCCAGACGACCGGCCTCGTCGGCACGCTCGGCCAGACCAAGGGCTTCGATCCGTACGCGACCTTCACCTCCTACCAGTCGAACGTTCCCCAGCTCGACGCCAGCGTCGACCGGACCAAGGTAAAGGAGCTCGGCCTCGCGCTGACCGACGTGTTCAACACGCTGCAGGTTTACCTGGGCTCCGCCTACGTCAACGACTTCAACCTGTTCAACCGCACCTACTCGGTCTATGCCCAGGCGGATGCGCCCTACCGCGCGACCGTCCAGGACATCGAGAATCTCAAGGTCCGCAACAACCGCGACGAGATGGTGCCGCTCGGCAGCGTCGTCGACATCAAGCCGAGCTTCGGCCCCGATCCGGTCATACGCTACAACGCCTACGCCGCCGCCGACCTGTCGGCCGGCCTCAATCCCGCGGTGCTGTCGTCCACCGAGGCGCTCGCGAAGGTGCGGGCGATTTCCGAGCAGCAGTTGCCGCGCGGGATGGCGATCGAGTGGACCGGCCTGACGTACCAGCAGGTCACCCAGGGCAACACGGCGATGTTCGTGTTCCCGCTTTGCGTGCTGCTTGTGTACATGGTCCTGGCCGCGCTGTACGAGAGCTGGTCGCTGCCGCTCGCGATCATCCTGATCGTCCCGCTGTGCCTGCTCTCCGCGATCGGCGGCACCTGGCTCATCAATTTCATCCACGGATTGTGGCTCGCGGTCTCGCCATCGGAGTTCGCGCCGACATTCCTCGACAACAACATCTTCACCAAGATCGGGCTGGCCGTGCTGATAGGACTCGCCTGCAAGAACGCGATCCTGATCGTCGAATTCGCCCGCGACCTCGAGGAACAGGGCAAGGGCATCGTCGATGCCGCGATCGAGGCCTGCCGCCTGCGCTTGCGGCCGATCCTGATGACGAGCTTCGCCTTCATCGCAGGCGTCACGCCGCTGGTGTTCGCGTCCGGCGCCGGCGCCGAAGTGCGCTACGTCATGGGCATCACGGTCGTCGCCGGCATGCTCGGAGTCACCTTCTTTGGCCTGTTCTTCACGCCGGTGTTCTACGTCGTGTTGCGCAAGATGGTCGTGCGCCGCGAGGAGCGCCGCGCCGAGCGGCTCGCGGCGGAGGGCGGCAGCCATGCGTAGGCTGCTGATCGCGGCGCTGCTGCCGGTGCTGCTACTGGTGCTGCTCGCTGCCTGCACGGTCGGGCCGCGTCACCGCGTGCCGGAAACCCCGCTGCCCGCGCGCTTCGACCAGGCCCAGGCGGAAGCGACCGCCGAGCCGGTCGTCTCCAGCCTGTGGTCCGGTTTCGCGAGCACCGAGCTCGATGAGCTGATCGCGCGCGCGCTCGAGGCCAATACCACGATCGCGCAGGCCGCGGCACGGCTCGCCGAGACGCGCGCCCTGTCGGGCCTCGCGATCTACAGCTGGTTCCCGACGGTGACTGCCGCGGCGGGCCGCGAGCGCGCCCAGATCAGCGGCGGTGAGCCGTTCGCGCCTCCGGGTGGCCTCCTCACCGACACCTACCGGGCCGGCTTCGACGCGAGCTGGGAAATCGACCTGTTCGGCGGCCTGCGCAACGAGAATCGCGCCATCAAGCGGCGCGCGGAGGCCGATGCGGCCCTGCTCGGCGACGCTCAACTCTCGATCGTCGCCGAGACCGCGCAGACCTGGTTCGCGCTGATCGGCGCCCGCGAGCGGCTCGAGCTGCGCCGCCAGCAGCTCGCGAATCAGCAGGACGGCGTCGAGATTCTGGAGGCGCGCGTGGAGGCAGGGAACTCCAGCGCGCTGGACCTCGCCCAGGCCGAGGCGCAGATGCGAAGCGTGGCCGCCTCCATACCGGAGGCCGAGGCGGACGTCGTCCGCCAGGAACAGCGCCTGGCGGTGCTGACTGCTTGGCCGATCGCGACGCTGCGGGAGAAAATATCGCCTGCGACCGGAATTCCGGAACTTCCGCAGCTCGTCGCGACCGGCACGCCCGAGGAATGGATGAAGCGGCGTCCCGACATCCGCGCGGCGGAACGCCAGCTCGCCGCAGCGAATTCGGACGTCGGTGACGAGATCGCGGAGTTCTTTCCGAAAATCGAGTTGCTCGGCAGCTTCGGCTGGACAGCCGGCGACCGGGACGACATCGGCAAGGAAGGAGCGGAACGCTGGAGCTATGGTCCGTCGATCTCCTGGAGTTTCCTGAATTTCGGCCGCGTGCGGCAGAACGTCAAGGCGGCCGAAGCGCGTCGCGACGGCGCGATCGCGCTCTACCAGGAAACCGTGCTCCAGGCACTCGAGGAAACGGAGAATGCGCTCGCCGGATTCCGCACCGCCAACCGCTCCGAGGACGAGTTGCGCGCGGGCGCCGCCGCCGCGTTCGAGGCGGCGCGGCTGGCGCGCATGCGCTATGACGTCGGCGCGGGCGACTATCTCGCCGTGCTCGACGCCGAGCGCACGCAACTCGACCTGGAAGACCAGCACTTGCAGTCCGAGACCCGCCGTGTGACAGCGCTCGCCGCGCTCTACAAGGCCCTCGCCGGCGATCTCTGAAACGCGCGGATGATCCACCAGGCGGCGAGCGCGGCCAGCAAGTGCTTCAGGCTGTGGCCACCCAGCAACTGGCCGGCGCCGTATAGCCCGGCGTCGAATTGTTCCATGAGCTTGGCGCCGGCATAGGCCCCGAGTCCGGCCCAGAGATAGCGGGCCCGAATCCGGTCGCCGCGAAACAGCAGCAGCATCAGCGGAATCAGGATCATCGGCAGGAACTGCACGACCGCATAGGGGCGGAGGTCGCCCGCACCGGCTTCTTCGGTCAATTGCCACCAGCCGATGCTCGCGATGCCGAGTGCGACGAGCGGCCACAACAGCGCACGACCCAACGGCATGGATACGCGATCCGCAATGACCGCGGCGAAGAGCGCCATGAAAGCGATCGTCATCGGCAACCGGTCGAACACCAGCGCAGCGGTGGACGGCTCCAGGTGATACCGGGCGGAACCCACCGCAACCAGCGAAACGCCGACGCAGAACACCGCGTAGTGCAGCTTGAGCGCCACGGCGGGGAGCTGCGCCAGACCCGCGATGCCGATGACGAGGAACGGCAGGTTCGTCGCCACGTTCCAGAAATTCGCGATGCCGAGATACGGCCTGCGATCGGCAAAGCGGTGGTAGTCCGGATCCTGCGCGATCGGGTCGATGAGGAATGCCGCCAGCAGCGCGGCGACGGTCAATCCGCCGATCAGCAGCTTCCGCCAGTCGTGCCGCAGCGCGTTCACGCGAACCGAAGAGTCGCAGGAGTAAGATACGCGCGCAACTTCGGCCGACCGGAAGGACTCCGATGCCCGTCCCGAGACTCGCCGCATTCCTCGCCGCTGCACTCGCGCCGGCACTGGCCGCGGCTGCCGACCAGCCGCCCCTGCACGACGTCACGATCCGCCTGTTCGAGCAGGCGGACGCGGCGGTGCTGCCGCTTGCCAGGCGGCTGTATTCCACGCATTTCGACGCGACGCGCACGCGCATGCTCGGTGTCGAGATTGCCGCGGGCTACGCGGCGCCGGAAGAGGCCCTGCAGGTTCCGGTCAGCTGCACGATGAAGCGCCCGGACGGCAGCGAAGCCGCCTCCCCCCGGCCGATGACATTCCAGCTGTTCGCCGGTTCGACGCAGTCGAGCAGCGCGAACCTGCTCTGGGGCGTCGCACCGGAGGAGGACTGGGCGCCTGGCAGCTACCAGGTTCGCTGTCTGGTCGACGACAAGGAGATCGGCCAGACGCCGTTCGAGGTGCAGCTGAATCCGGCCGACTTTGCGCAAGCCGAGATCCGGGTCGCGTCGATGCGCCTGTTCCCGGTGGACAGCGAGCTCCCGGCGCGGGCTGATCGCAAGTACACGCTCGAACTCGACGCCGGCGCGACCCGGCGCATCGGCGTCGAGCTCGAATTCACGCACGCGCCGCTCGGCCGCGCCATGCAGATTCCGGTCGAGTGCTATTACCTGTGGCCGGACGGCCAGACCTCGCCGCCGCTGGTGCTCCGCTACGAGCCGCAGGCCGCATGGCCGGGGGGCTATTCCGCCGGCGCAATGGGCTGGGACGAGACCGGGAACTGGCCGCAGGGCGTGTACACCGTGGCGTGCATGAGCCACGGCCGGCCGGTGGCGATCGATCGATTCGAGGTCAGGTAGGCGCGCGCTCAGGAATGGCCGACGACCTCGTAATGCACCACGCGCGGCTCGTACTCGAGCAGGAACTCGGCGTCCTCCGGGTAGTACCTGGCCTTCTCCAGGTCGTCGCCCGCGAAGGCCCGGATTGCGTCGAGGCTTTCCCAGAACGTCAGGGCGACGAAGTGCGTGACGTCGCCCTCACGCCGTTCCAGCACGTGCACGCTCAGGTTGCCGGGAACGGAGCGGTAATCCGGGATGGCGCGGCCGTTGGTGAACTCGCGATAGGCGTCCGCCCTGGATGTCGGTACGCGGCCATGCCACATGCGGACGATCATGGCCGCGCCCCTACTCGCCGCGTTCCATGCTCTTGATCTCGCCATCCACGATCGTGACGATCATGGGAAAGGACTGGTTGCCGCGGTCGTAGGTCCAGGTCTCGACCGTGGAAGTGCCGCGCTTGACGCGGCCGGCGCCGGCGACCGTCGGTCCGTAGACGTCGATCTCCTCCGTCGACCTGGTCGTCGGGGCGCCGCATTTATCCAGCAGTTCATCGACCGACATGTCCGGCGAGGCGATCCACTGGCCGCAGCGGAAGGTCTCCGCATTGCCAGCAACCGGCAGCGCCATGGCGAGTGCAATCAACACGAAGGAGTCCAGTTTCATGCTTGCCTGCTCAATGGCTGCTGGCGCGTCCATTGTACGCGCAGCACCAGCATCAACCGGCGCTCCCAGTTCATCGGCGTGACCTGGTGATCATGAAAGGTCTTTCTCGTAGCGCCAGACTTCCAGCAGGAACTCGCCTTGCGGCGTGTCGAGCCGGCTGACCACGATGCCGGCGCGGCGCCAGCCGGATTTCTCGTAGAACCGCGCGGCACGCTCGTTGCCGATGGCACAGGTGAGCCAGGCGAGCGTCACGCCACTCGCGGCGAGCCTCTGCTCGGCATCGGACAGGAGCAGTGCCGCGACGCCCGAGCCGCGCGCCGCGGCAGCGACAAAGAGTTGATAGAGCTCATCGCCCTTGAGCGCGCTGAATCCGGCAGGCTCGCCGGGTTCGCCGACGACGCGCACGTGCTCGAGCATCGCCTCGAGCCGCTCGTGAAAGCTCGCGAGCGTACGGCGTCGGCCGAGCTCCGCCGGCACGATCTTCACATGCGCATCCTGCCAGCCGTCATACCAGATCCGCGCCAGGCAACCGACTTCCGCCGGCTCGGCGGATCTCGCGCTCCGCGTCACTTCCATCGCTTCCACAGTCTCCGGAACAGCCACACGATCGGTACCAGTATCAGGAGCCAGGGCAGCACGTGGGCAAACCCCGTCACGGCGCCGGCAACGCCACTCGACAGATTGCCGGAGAAATCTCCGAATGCGATGCCGATCGGGGTCCAGAACGAGCGGCTTCCCTGCGATACGTAGTTGATCCGGAGGATGTCGAGATCGGTGCGCAAACGCAGGCGGGCGTGCTCGCCGGACAATGCTTCCAGCTCGGACTCCGTCTTCGCGATTTCGCCGGTCACCTTGATCAGCGAATCGATGTTCGAGCGTGATTGCTGCCGCAGGCGCTCGAGGTCGGCGAGGTAGTCCTGCAGCATCGCTTTCTTTCGCTCGACGTCGACGATCGGACCCGCAAGGTCCTCGGATCGACTCGACCGGTCGGTGATCGTTCCCGACCCGGTGGCCACCTCGACGAGCGCCTCGATTCCGGCCGGCTTCAGGCGGAAGCCAAGCTGCGCCGAAGGGTAATCGCCGCTGCTCAGCGACGAGTCGAGCAGCGTGCAGTCCGAGGCCCGGTCGCGCTTGCACGCCTGGATGACGGCTTCAAACGATTTCGCAATCTCGTCTTCGGCGGCGTCGATCGTGACATGGTGCTCCTGCGCGAGATAGTCCTGGACGGTTGACGGGCGATTCGAAATCGGCGCCGCATCCATGCGCAAGCCGGGCGCGGGGGCGTTCGCGGATTCCGAACACGCGCCCGCGAGGACCGCGGGCATCAGCACGATCGGCAGCAGGATCGCCCGAGTCGTGCCGGACTCGCTCTTCATGCGCATTCTCCGTGAGATGTCCGTCAACTCGAGTGATCGTGGACCGTTCGCCAGCCTTCGGGTTTCCGCACCCTGACGGTCGTGAACCGGCCGGACTGCTCCGGCTCTCCGCCCCCGGCCAGCACGAAGCGGCCGGTTGCGAGGGCGGCGTCGTCATCGAGCGCCCGCACTTCGATCTGGTCCAGCCGCAGTTGCTGCTTCGGCTTGCCGTCGCGGAAGTACTTGTCGGCGAATGCTTTCTCGATTCCTGCGACGCCGGGCCGCGGGCCGTCCTTCGTCATGAAAGTCACCGCGGGATCGTAGGAGGCGAGGTGGCCTTTCAGATCACCCCGATTCCAGGCGTCCTCCGATGCCTGCAGTTCCGCGCGGATCCGTGCTTCATCCGAACCGTCATCCGCCGCGCCCGCGGCGCCCACCGGCAGGCCTGCAATTGCGATGAGGACTGCTAATGATTTCAAGCTCATCGGTGAACCCTCAAGTCCTGAAAACCGCGTGGAGAAATCGAGCGTAGCCGATTTCTGCGGCATTCTTCGTCAGTTCGACATTGACCCAAGCGACGACGTCGCCGAATGGGCGGTCCCGGAATGGCCATCGCGTCCGCCGTGTCGAGTGCAGTTCGTCTTCGCCTGCCTCCTCCAGGAGGATGCGCCAGCGCTCCTGCAGCCGGCCGATCCATTGACGTACATCGTCGGCATTGCCGGGCCAGGTCACTGCCTCGCGCGTGAGGACGCCTCCGCGGTACGAGTGATCGAGCACCATGGACCACCAGAATCCGAGATGCCAGGTCAGCCATGCGATGGCGGATCAGGTAACCACGAACATCATCTGACATGGTCATTCGCCACGCGGAGAATGGCGCGCCCGGCGGGAGTCGAACCCACGACCTACGGCTTCGGAGACCGTCACTCTATCCAGCTGAGCTACGGGCGCGTTGTGGACCTGCGAGTTTAGTGGTCCGGACGACGGGACGCTATAATTCGCTCATGGCAAAGCCCGACCGGCATTTCATCAATGTTTTCAGCGCCGTGCTCGGCATCCTGATCGCCATCTCGATCGTGCTGGTTGGCGTTTCCCGCATGGTGGACAGCGGCCCCAAGGGCGCGCGGGACACCGAGGATCCGCTGATGCAGGCCGAAGCGCACGAGCGCATCAAGCCGTTCGGTCAGGTTGCCGTCGCCGGACAGGACAACACCGCGCTCGCGATCGAGGCGCCTGCCGGGCCGCCGGCACCGGGTGCGGCGCCTGCGACGGATGGAGCCGCGCAGGCAGGGCCGACCGACGGCAAGACAGTTTATGAAACGGCTTGCGTCACCTGTCATGGCGCCGGCTTGGCGGGTGCGCCGAAGTTCGGCGACAGGGCAGCGTGGGAGCCACGCATCGCGCAGGGCGAAGCGACGCTTCACAAGCATGCCATCGAGGGCTTCCAGGGATCCGCGGGCTTCATGCCGGCGAAGGGCGGGCGCCCGGATCTGTCCGACGAAGCGGTCAAGGCCGCGACCGATTACATGGCGTCGCAAGGCGGTTAGGCCGCCTGCGGCTCCCGGTCGAGCTTCCGGTAGCCGATCGCCTCGGAAATTTCCGCGACCCCGACCGACGAGTTGCTGCCGAGATCGGCGATGGTCCGGCCGACACGCATGATCCGGTGACAGGCGCGTGCCGACAGGCCGAGCCGCGCGCAGGCGGCATCGAGCAACGCATGCTCGCGCAGCCCGAGCCCGCAGGCCCGGCCAAGCGCCTTCGGTTCCAGCACTGCGTTCAGCGTTCCCCTTGCCTGTTGTCGCTCGCGCGCGAGCACGACCCTTGCGGCGACGGCGGCGCTCGGCTCCGGTGTCTGCGCTCCGCGCCGGAGTGTGGCGTATTCCTGCCGCGGCACTTCGACATGCAGGTCGATCCGGTCGAGCAAGGGTCCCGACAACTTCGATAGATATCGCCTGATCATCGGCTGCGTGCAGCTGCAACGGCCGCTGGCATCGCCCGCGTAACCGCACTGGCAGGGATTCATCGCAGCGATGAGCTGGAACCGCGCCGGAAACTGCCCACGCCACGCCGCCCGCGCGACGCTCACCGAACCGGTCTCGAGCGGCTCGCGCAGCGCCTCCAGAAGATCGCGCCGGTACTCGGGCAGCTCGTCCAGGAACAGCACGCCATGATGCGCGAGGGAAATCTCTCCGGGCCGCAGCCGCCCGCCGCCGCCGATGACGGCGGCGGCGGAGGCGCCGTGATGGGGCGCGCGGAAGGGGCGGCGACGCCATTCGGCGATCGGCGGCAATACGCGCGTCAGCGAGTGCAGCATTGCGCTCTCGAGTGCCTCGGCATCGTCGAGTGGCGGCAAGAGTCCGGGCAGGCGCTGCGCAAGCATGCTCTTTCCGGCTCCCGGCGGACCGATCAGGAGCAGGCTATGCCCGCCCGCAGCCGCGATCTCGAGCGCGCGCCTGGCCGCGGCCTGGCCGCACACGTCGGCGAGGTCCGGTGAAGAACCGCGGCACTCCGGCAGCGGGCCGCCGCAGGCAAACTCGAGTCCGGCTCCGCCCCGCAGCGCATTGCAGACGCTCGAAAGCGCGGCCGCGCCGGCGGCGCTGGCCCCTCGCGCAACGCGCGCTTCCTCGGCATTCGCCGCCGGCACGACCAGCCGGTGGCCGGCGCTCGCCGCGTGCATCGCGGCAGGCAGCGTGCCGCGAACCGGGCGCAATTCGCCCGAGAGCGACAGCTCGCCGTAGAACTCGATGCCTTCCAGCGATGCCGCCGCGAGTTGTCCCGAGGCGGCGAGGATCCCGAGCGCAACTGCCAGGTCGAACCGCCCTCCTTCCTTCGGCAGGTCGGCCGGTGCCAGGTTGACGGTCACATGGCCGGCGGGAAACTCGAACTCGCAATGTTCCAGGGCCGCGCGCACGCGCTGCCGGCTTTCGCGCACGGCGGTTTCGGCGAGCCCGACGATGGAAAACTGCGGCAGCCCCGCGCCGCAATGAACCTCGACGCGCACGGGCGGGGCGTCAAGCCCGAACTGGGCGCGGGTCATGACGGTCGCGAGGCTCACGCCGCCTCGCGCGGGACGATCACTTCTTCCCGGGGTCCTCGAGTGCGGCGATGCGCTTTTCGAATTCTTCGAGCCGCTCCCGGCTCCGGCGCAGGACGCCGGCCTGGATGTCGAATTCCTGGCGTGTCACCAGGTCGAGTTTTGCCAGCCCGCTTTGCAGCACCGCCTTGAAGTTCCGCTCGAGGTCGGTCTTGAGTGCGGCGAGACCCGGCGGCACGGCCTCCGCCAGCTTGCGCGCGAGTTCGTCGAGGGACCTGGGATCGAAGGCCATGGAATCGCTCCGGTATCGGGACAGCATTCCGGCC